>JBBQEI010000022.1:0-68084 GCA_038320545.1 Bacteroidales bacterium | reverse complement strand
AGGCAATTAACCAAAATTTCGCCAAAGCGGCGATGTCAACATTCCGTTTCGATCAAAGATATCGCGCGCCACAAAACACCTTTTGTGTAATGGATTGGCTACAAATAGGTCGCTCCTCTGGAGCTTTGGAAAAGGTATTGGCCCGGCGCAAAGGTTGCTAATACAACGACCTGCCAGCGTCCGCAGGTCCTGGCAGTGTCGAAAACACCGTTAAAAAGACACCGGAGGCAATTAACCAAAATTTCGCCAAAGCGGCGATGTCAGCATTCCGTTTCGATCAAAGATATCCCACGCCACAAAACGATTAACATTAACGATTGGCTACAAATAGGTCGCTCCTCTGGAGCTTTGGAAAAGGTATCGGCCCGGCGCAAAGGTTGCTAATACAACGACCTGCCAGCGTCCGCAGGTCCTGGCAGTGTCGAGCGTGAGTTGTACAACGACCTGCCAGCGTCCGCAGGTCCTGGCAGCGTCTAAAACACCGTTAAGAAGACACCAAAGGCAATTAACCAAAATTTCGCCAAAGCGGCGATGTCAGTCATTCCATTTCGATCAAAGATATCGCTCGCCACAAAACCACTTTTGTGTAATGGATTGGCTACAAATAGGTCGCTCCTCTGGAGCTTTTGAAATGGTATCGGCTCGGCGTAGCAAAGGTTGCTAATTCACGACCTGCCAGCGTCCGCAGGTCCTGGCAGTGTCTAAGGTAAAGTTGTACAACGACCTGCCAGCGTCCGCAGGTCCTGGCAGCGTCTAAAACACCGTTAAGAAGACACCGGAAGCAATTAACCAAAATTTCGCCAAAGCGGCGATGTCAACATTCCGCTTCGATCAAAGATATCGCGCGCCACAAAACGATTAACATTAACGATTGGCTACAAAGAGGTCGCTCCTCTGGAGCTTTTGGAAAAGGTATCGGCCCGGCGTAGCAAAGGTTGCTAATACAACGACCTTCCAGCGTCCGCAGGTCCTGGCAGCGTCTAGCGTGAGTTGTACAACGACCTGCCAGCGTCCGCAGGTCCTGGCAGTGTCGAAAACACCGTTAAAAAGATACCGGAGGCAATTAACCAAATTTCGCCAAAGCGGCGATGTCAACATTCCGCTTCGATCAAAGATATCGCGCGCCACAAAACGATTAACATTAACGATTGGCTACAAAGAGGTCGCTCCTCTGGAGCTTTGGAAAAGGTATCGGCCCGGCGCAAAGGTTGCTAATTCACGACCTGCCAGCTTCCGCAGGTCTTGGCAGCGACGAGCGTGAGTTGTACAACGACCTGCCAGCGTCCGCAGGTCCTGGCAGTGTCGAAAATACCGTTAAGAAGACACCAAAGGCAATTAAACAAAATTTTGCCAAAGCGGCGATGTATATATCCCGTTTCGATCATGGTTAATTGAAATAGACATTAAAAATACTTCACCTCATTTCTACCTTTCCCTTTTCAAAACCGCCGGATTTCCCAGATAGATGCCATAAGGCTCCAGGTCGTTAGTGGCAACAGAACAGACAGCTAATATGGAATGGCTGTTACAGGTGTTGGACGTGGAGGTTTAGTACATGGCCAGTCGAAATATATGTCGGGTTACACGATTTTGAGGAACGGCGAAGCCCTCTCAGCAGGTAAATTGTATTTTTAAAGGAATTGCTTGAATATGAAGATTTGTTTGGCGATAGCAGCGATATTGAAGTTCATATTTTAGTATATTTGTAAACTAAAATTATAATGATTATGAAGACATTAACATTAAATATTCCTGATTCGGTAAGTGATACAGATGTTAAAATGCAATTGGCTGCTCAACTTTATGAAAAGGGAGTACTATCCTCTGGTCAAGCTGCTGATTTAGCTGGAATATCTAAAAGAGAATTTATTGAGAATGTTGGAAAATATGGTGTTTCAATTTTTGGTGAGTCTATAGATGACATCGAAAAAGTAATGAATGGATAAAATAATTATTTCAGATACAAGCTGCTTAATTGCATTACAAAATCTTGGATTGTTAAATCTTTTAAAAGATTTATATCAGGAAATACTCATTACCAAGGAAGTAAAAAATGAGTTTGGCAATGACTTACCAGATTGGATAGTTGTTTTGGAAGTTAAGAACAAAGATAAACAAGCTGAAATTGAAAAAAGATTGGATAAAGGAGAAGCAAGCTCAATTGCTTTAGCATTGGAAATAAATAATTCAGTTCTAATCATAGATGAAATAAAAGGTAGAAAGATTGCCGAGTCTTTGCATATTGAGATTATTGGAACAATTGGTATTCTGGTGCTTGCTGATAAGCGAGGATTAATTAAAGATATCCTGAGTATAATTTTAAAACTAGTTAATAGAGGATTCAGATTATCCGATAAATTAATGGATAAGTTAATAGAAAAATACAGTAAAAAATAATTGTACGCCGCTGATGCTCGCTGCTATGTCGTATCTTATCGGCCTCCGGCCATTTAGTCAATTAGCGTGAGTTGTACAACGACCTGCCAGCGTCCGCAGGTCCTGGCAGTGTCGAAAACACCGTTAAAAAGATACCGGAGGCAATTAACCAAATTTCGCCAAAGCGGCGATGTCAGTCATTCCGTTTCGATCAAAGATATCCCACGCCACAAAACCCCTTTGTGTAATGGATTGGCTACAAAGAGGTCGCTCCTCTGGAGCTTTTGGAAAAGGTATCGGCTCGGCGCAAGGGTTGCTAATACAACGACCTGCCAGCGTCCGCAGGTCCTGGCAGTGTCGAGCGTGAGTTATACAAAGACCTGCCAGCGTCCGCAGGTCCTGACAGCGTCTAAAACACCGTTAAGAAGACACCAAAGGCAATTAACCAAAATTTCGCCAAAGCGGCGATGTCAGTCATTCCATTTCAATCAAAGATATCGCTCGCCACAAAACCACTTTGTGTAATGGATTGGCTACAAATAGGTCGCTCCTCTGGAGCTTTGGAAAAGGTATTGGCCCGGCGCAAAGGTTGCTAATACAACGACCTGCCAGCGTCCGCAGGTCCTGGCAGTGTCGAAAACACCGTTAAGAAGACACCAAAGGCAATTAAACAAAATTTCGCCAAAGCGACGATGTCAGCATTCCGTTTCGATCAAAGATATCGCACCCCACAAAACCCCTTTGTGTAATGGATTGGCTACAAAGAGGTCGCTCCTAAGGAGCTTTCCTCTATCATAAGAGTTTTTTTGAATTAATGACAGCTTTTATCCTTTATAACGAAAGATAATATGTATTTTTGTTCGTTACTAACGAATAACTTTAATTTTAAATGATTAAAGACCGGCTAAAAGAAATAGTACTGGACCAGAAAGAAGTTTTTAATCAAAAAAAGCACCTTATCGAACGCGATATTGATCTGGACAAGTACATCCGTACCCAACAGGTTGTTATAATTTCAGGTATCAGGCGCTGCGGAAAGTCTTCGCTTTTATACCTCATCAAAGAAAAAATGAAACTTGCGGAAGAAGATTATTGCTATTTCAATTTTGATGATGAAAGGATTTCATCTGATGTATCCGTAACCGGGGAAATTTTTAACCTTCATATCGAAATATATGGCAAAGAGCCGATTTTATTCTTTGATGAAATACAAAACATTCCGTTATGGGAAAAATTTATTAACCGTATTTACGAAAAGGGGATAAAAGTATTTGTAACCGGCTCAAATGCCAGGCTGTTAAGCACTGAAATCTCCACGAGCCTTACCGGCCGCAATAAAGTTATTGAATTATTTCCTTTCTCTTTCTATGAATACCTGAGATATACAGGAAATAGTGTTGATATGGAAAATGTTACTTCGAAACAAAAAGCGCTGGTACAAAAAAACTTTAATCATTATCTCACAACAGGAGGTTTCCCCTTGGTAATTAAGGAAAACGATCTGGAACTGATTAATGGATACTTCCAGGATATTCTTTACCGCGATATTGTTTCGCGTTACCGGTTAAGTCAGGTAAAAGAAATTAAGGAGATTGGGTTATATTTTGCTTCCAACGTAGGCAAACTCTTTTCGTATTCAACCCTTCAATCTATTTCTAGGATCAAAAGTTTGAGCTCTGTGAAAGATTATCTGGGATACTACGAGCAATCCTATTTATTCTTTTTTTTGAAAAAGTTTGATTACTCCGTCAAAAAACAAATTATGAATCCCAAAAAAGTATACGCCATCGATCAGGGGTTTATCCACCGACTGGGTTTTAATTTCTCAGAAAATAAAGGCAGGATATTGGAAAATATCATTTTTCTGGAATTGCTCCGCCGGGGGAAAGAAGTGTATTATTATTCCGGGAACTTCGAATGTGATTTTTTGATTAAAAAAGGGTTGCAAATTATAGAAGCCATTCAGGTTGTATATTCCTTAACCAACGAAAATTATAACCGTGAATACAATGGCTTAAAAGAGGCCATGGAAACTCATCATTTAAAACATGGATTAATAGTTATTATCGATATAGACCTTCATCAGGATAAGAGGGTGGAACAAAACGAAATTAAAATAGTTGAAGCCTGGAGATGGCTCTTATCAAAAAACAGTGTAGATTAATGTATACTCATTTTTTTTTGACCATTTCAAATCATGAATATTAAAGAAGGCCGGTCCCTATTTTCAATAATTTGGTTTATTTGGGTCGCCTGATGTTACAAAATAAAGTTTCTATTTTTTTGTTTAAAGAATTACTTCGTTGTAACTCCTCGCAATGACATTGGGTTAAAATCTTTTCCTCTTCAAAACCGCCGGATTTCCCTGGTAGATGCCATAAGGCTCCAGATTCTTAGTGGCAACCGAACCGACAGCTAATATGGAATGGCTTTTACAGATAACACCCGGACAAACGATGCTTCGGGCTCCGATCCAAACGCCGCTTTCAAGGGTAATAGGTCCAGTGATGAGGTCAAAGGTTTCCACCCTGTAATTATGGTTTCCGCATAACAGCATGGAGCCCTGAGACAGACAACAATGATCGCCGATGGTTACTTCGTCCAGATTATCGATCCAGACACCTTCCCCAATCCAGCAATAGCTGCCCACCTGAAGCTTCCATGGATATTTGATATTTACGCCGGGTTTGATATTTACCCCTTTTTCCACCTTTGCCCCGAATAAACGCAGCAATGCACATTTAGCAGAAGAAACAGGCAACCAGTGCTTCTTAAAGATAAATGCATTGATAAAATACCAGAGTGTCCTTTTCAGGGAACCGACACCGGGATTGTACCAGGAGTTATCGAAACGAGAGAGGTCCGTTTGCATTTTGAAGAAATTGATTGTTGACAAAGATAGAAATTAGTAGTAAGCAGTAGCCCCTAAGTCGCAAATTAGTGGTAAGGCAGCAGTTTGCCAGGGCTATCGACTGTGCCGGAGGGTTCAAGCGTAGTGAGACACTTCCCCGCTCGGCGTAGCGTCTATCGTACGCCGTAACACCTTTTTGTGTAATGGATTGGCTACATTAATAAAATTATCGGTATAATATTTTTGCCAGTATAATTAACAAATTTGATATATTTGTATTGATGTAATTAACAAAAATAAAATGGTGTCTGAACAACTTATAGAGCAAGTGGTTGACGACCAAAAAGCATGGTTACAAAAAAATCAATTGGGACTCCTCGACATATCAATTATAAACGATTGCTCGAAACGTCTCAAATAGTAGTTATAACAGGTATTAGACGTTGTGGCAAATCTACACTACTTCATCAATTGCAAATAATTACAACGGTTTTCTATATATAAACTTTGACGACGAAAGACTTTTTAACTTCGAATTAGCAGATTTCCAAAATTTAATGCTAATTTTTAAAAAAAGGTCTGCAACAAAAAATATTTTCATTGATGAAATACAAAATGTATAAAACTGGGAACGCTTCGTAAAGAAGAATTTTTGATGAAGATTACAAAATATACATTACCGGCAGCAATTCGAAACTACTTAGTTCGGAACTGGCGACACATCTTACAGGCAGATATTTAAAAATTGAATTGTTCCCATTTTCGTTTGGCGAATATATTAAACATAAAAATATTGAAATTTCGCCACTTACTTCGGACATCAAAGCCAATGTTTTAAAGGCTTTCGACGAATATTTATTAGCCGGCGGATTCCCTGGGTCTCTATTAAACAATGATATTTCGTATATTCAACAAATATTTGAGGATATATTATATAAAGTCCTTATAGCAAGATTTGAAATAAGAAATATTAAAACATTCAAGCAATTAGCTCATTATCTCATCACAAATTTTACCAAAGAAATAAGCTACAATTCGTTAAAAAATGGTTTAACCCTTAGCAATGTAAACACTATAAAAGATTATATTGATTATTTGCACAAACATATTTAATACTTGAATGTTACAAATACGACTATTCTCTTAAAAAACAAATTGTTTACAATAAAAAAATATTCTGTATTGATAACGGTTTGCAGAAAAGTATTTCATTTAATTTTTCTAACAATTTGGGACATTTGCTTGAAGTCCGCAAACCACAACCGTGCTGTCAAATTCTAAACAGCCAAATTATGGTCAAAACGGCAGAGCAACAGACTAAATTTCAGAATGATTGAGTACATTTGCAAAAAATAACAATGACATATTTAGCAGAAAAATATATTAACCCTTTTACCGATTACGGATTTAAAAAGCTATTCGGGGAAGAGCTGAACAAAGATCTGCTTTTAGATTTTTTAAATGAGCTTTTAAAGGAAGAGCAAGGTGCCATTAAGCAGATAACCTATCTGAAAACTGAATATTTAGGAACAACAGAGGCCGACAGAAAAGCTATCTTCGATTTATATTGCGAAAACGAAAAAGGAGAAAAATTTATAGTAGAACTTCAAAAATCGAAACAGAATTTTTTCAAGGACAGAACAGTTTACTATTCCACCTTCCCGATAAGGGAGCAGGCCAAAAGGACCGATTGGGATTACGAACTGCAGGCGGTTTATACCATTGCTATCCTTGACTTTGTTTTTGAACAGGATAAGCATGACCTGTCGAAATTCAGATATGATGTTAAATTGACCGATATTGATACTCATAAGGTATTTTATGATAAACTAACGTTTATATATCTGGAGATGCCCAAGTTTAACAAGACCATAGATGAACTTGAAACCAGATTCGACAAATGGCTCTATGTGATCAAAAACCTGAATAAACTCGACAGGGTGCCCGATAAATTAAGGGAACATATATTCGACAAGTTGTTTGAGACAGCAGAGATAGCCCGGTTTACGCCAGAACAGGTGCGCTCTTACGAAGATAGTTTAAAATATTACCGCGACCTTAAAAATTCATTGGACACTGCCAAAGAAGAAGGTGTATTGGAAGGAATTGAAAAAGGAATTGAAAAAGGAATTGAGAAAGTGGCATTAAATGCTCTCAAAATAGGAAAATCCATCAACGAAATTGTTGAATTAACCGGACTGACAAAGCAACAGATCGAAAAACTAAGTAAGTCGCCCTTGAGCTAGCCATAAGACATCGGCTAGAAGCCTGGCTCGGCGTAGCGTCACGCTACGTCGCATTATACCGACCTCCGGCCATATTTTTATAAATTCTTCGGCTGCAAGCCGGTGGGTCAAGCCTAGCGAGACGATACGCTTAGCGGGGGGATGTACACAGACCTGCCAGCGTCCGCAGGTCCTGGCAGCGTCGAAGGTAGAGTTGAATAGATATGGGATAAGGAAAGCTTTTCGTCAAAGCAGGACGATCGCCGTTTGAAAATCATTGTAAATTGCAGTTTTTAACCTCAAAACGATATTGAAATAATAATGGTTATATGAAAGTAATACATTTCCACCGGAAGACCGATGGACACATGTGGAGTTTCGAGAAGCTGTTCGCTGAAATACGTCAGTATATGCCTGCCGATATCTCCGTTGAGCTCCTGAAAATGCCATGTTTGAGCCAGGGAATTTTTAAACGATTACGCAATACATGGTTTGCTACCTTCCACCAACAGGCGACTGTTAACCATATTACCGGCGATATCCATTATATAGCCCTGTCTCTTAAAAAAAATAAAACCCTGTTAACCATCCACGATCTTGGGTTTATGAGGCAATATAAAGGCATTCCCCGTTTTCTGCTATGGCTGTTCTGGATATACCTGCCGGTACGGAGGGTACGCTATGTGGTAGCTATTTCAGATGCCACCAAAAAAGAAATTATTCGTTATGCCCGCTGTAAAGTCGATAAAATAAGGATTATTCCCGATTTTGTTTCGCCACGGTTTACATTTGTTCCCAAAGATTTTGATGCAGAGAGGCCGGTGATCCTTCAAATCGGTACCAAATTCAACAAGAACCTGGAGCGACTGTTTGCGGCACTTGAAGGTATTCCTTGCCGTTTGGTGGTGGTTGGCGAACTGCAGAAGCATCAGGATGAATTGATAAAAAAACATCAGATAGATTGTGAAAACAAAATAGGACTTACAGAAGAACAGATCGTAGCCTGTTACTGTGCATGCGATATAGTAACCTTTTGTTCCCTGCTCGAAGGCTTTGGCTTACCTATTCTGGAAGCGCAGGCAACCGGGAGATCTGTTATCACCTCCAACTGTTCCAGCATGCCCGAAGTTGCAGGTGGTGCTGCCGTGTTGGTGAATCCGACCGATATAGAATCAATCCGCAATGGAATATTATCCGTTATCCGAAATCAGGATTTAAGAGATTCCCTTATTGTGAAGGGACTTGAAAATGTAAAACGATTTCATCCCCAACAGGTGGCAGAACAATATGCAAGCCTTTACAGGGAGATAGGTGGGGAATAGCAGTCCCGATAGCTATCGGGATTGGCTCTAAGTTTCTTCACTAATATTAATATCCTTAAAATCTAATTTACTCCATTACATGTGCGGAATTTCAGGAATAATAACCAAACAAGTTACACCGGAAGCTGATTTGGATGCTTTAATCGGGCGGTTTAACAGCAGGCTCAAACACCGCGGCCCCGATGCTGCCGGTAGTTGGTGCCACAGCAACATTGCCCTGGGTCACCGCAGACTTTCCATCATCGATTTATCGGATGCCGGAAACCAGCCCATGAGCACTACCGATAACAACTACATTATTATTTTCAATGGCGAAATTTATAATTTCCGTGAGTTAAAGGAAGAACTCATGACTAAAGGACATCAGTTTCATACTGCCTCCGATACCGAAGTAATACTGCATGCTTACGAAGAATGGGATACCGGTGCTTTCAACAGGTTTAACGGAATGTTTGCCTTCTCGCTCTACGACAAACAAAAGAATGAACTGTTACTGGTTCGTGACCATGCGGGAATAAAACCCTTATACTATCACTTGTCGCATGAGCATCTGCTCTTCAGCTCCGAAATACGGTGTTTTAAAGAATTTAATCCCAACTGGAATAAAAACCCTTACTGGTCGTACCAGTTTTTAAGTTTTGGCTTTATCCCTTTTCCATATACCACCCTCGACGATGTATTTGTGCTCCCCAAAGGACATTTCCTGAAGATAAACATCAACAGCTTTGAAACATCGATGCAAAGCTATCACCAGTTCAGGTTCACTGAAACTATTACAAGCGAAAAAGAAGCCCTGGAGAAAACACGTGCTGTCCTGATCGCTTCTCTCGACAGGCATATGATTTCGGATGCGCCACTGGGTATCTTCCTAAGCGGAGGTATCGACTCAAGTTTGCTTGCCTTAATTGCCGATTACCGGAAACATCCCAATTTAAATACCATATCGGTAACTTTTAACGAAGCTTCTTATAACGAAGAGCCTTTTCAGAACCTGGTGCTGGATAAAATGCGTTCTCATACCCACAAAAAATATAAAGTGGACGAGAGGCTGTTTTTGAAATATCTGCCCGATATTTTTGAAGCCATGGATCAGCCAAGCTGGGATGGAATTAACAGTTATTTTGTATCGAAATGTGCCCAGGATGCAGGGTTGAAAGTAGTGCTCTCAGGTTTGGGCAGCGACGAGTTGTTTGGGGGATATCCTTCATTTCAGAGAGTACTCCTGTTAAATGCCCTCCGGTTTTTACCTTCATCCATAACAAAATTCAGTTCAAAGTTTAATTCTAGTATCAGTCGCCTGGCATTGCTGGGATTACCGACCAATTACAATGAATATCTTTTTTTAAGAGGATGTTTCGATGCAGTTACAATTTCGAAGATCACCCAAAAACCAGTTGAGGAAGTGATTACATCCTTTGAAGTGTTAAATTTGAAAGATGTTCCGTTAAAAAGGGATCAAAACCTGGCTTCCTACCTGGAAACCAATGTTTATATGGAAAACCAGCTTTTGAAAGATACTGATTATATGAGTATGTGGCATTCGCTGGAAGTGAGGGTTCCCTACCTCGATAAAGAGCTGATGGAATTAACCAACAGTATTCATCCTAAAATAAAATATAACAAAAGTCAGCCGAAATGCCTTATCACCAAAGCCTTTAACGACATGCTGCCTCCCGAAATAATCTTCCGGAAAAAGCAGGGATTTACGTTTCCTTTCAGTATTTGGTTAAAAAACAATATGGATTACTTTAAAGGATTAATTCCGGATACTCCTGTAACCACTCAGCTTGTGCATGGATTTTTAAATGGTCAAGTGCATTGGAGTCGAATATGGAGTTTAATAGTCTATAAAAAATTCATGGATTAATATGAAAGTAATCCTCATTTTCATCGATTGGTTTACCCCGGGTTTCAAAGCCGGTGGCCCTGTGAGTTCAAACGCCAATATGATTGCACATCTGGCCGGAGAATTCAATTTTAAAGTGGTTACCCGAAACACCGATTATACCGAAAATATTCCATACCCGGAATTAACACCCGATAACTGGTGTAATCAGGATGGATTTGAAGGTTTTTACATTAGCAGACCGAACTTAAAATTCAGCACGCTTAAAAAGCTGTTAAAAGATACTGCCTGCGATGTTGTATATATCAACGGGATCTATTCGTGGTATTTTTCTGTTTTGCCTCTTTTTCTTGCCAAAAAAACTAAAAAACCTGTGATTGTAAGTGCCCGTGGGATGCTTTCGTCGCATGCGCTGGGGGTAAAATCGTTCAAAAAGAATTTGTTTATTAGAATGGCCAGATTCATGGGGCTTTATAAAAATGTTGTGTTTCATGCCACCAATGAAGAGGAGGCGCTTGCCATCAGGAAATTACTGGGAGAAAATACCGAAATAAAAGTAGCTCCCAATCTGCCCAAAAAAATGCCATCAGTATTGCCCCAAAAACAAAAACAGCCGGGCACTTTAAATCTGATCAGCATCACCCGGATTTCTCCCGAGAAAAATACACTTTTTTCCTTACAGGTTTTAAAGGAACTGGCATCGAAACTACCGGAAGACATACAATTGACCTATGATATTTACGGTCCTGTTTACAATGGTGACTACTGGGCACAATGTAAGGAGGTGATACAATCACTTCCTCAGAATATCAGGGTTAACTACCAGGGGAGTATTGCCCCCCATAAACTTCCGGCGGTAATATCCAAAGCTCATTTTCTATTTTTTCCCACCCGTGGCGAAAACTTCGGTCATACCATTCTGGAAAGCTTTCAATGTGGCTGCCCGGTGATTATCAGCGATCATACTCCGTGGAGAAATTTGGAAGAAACAGGTGTTGGTTGGGATATACAGTTGAATCAACCGGGGCGTTTTGTAGAGGTAATTGAGTATTGTGCTGCCATGGGACAGGAAGAATACAACGATATGAGTCTACGGGCTTTTGATTATGCGAAACAGGTAACTGGAGACCCGGAGGTGGTGGAGGCAAACAGGAGGTTGTTTGAGGTCCCGATAGCTATCGGGAGTCGTAAGTCGTAAGTAGGTAGATAGGAACGGTTCTAATTCCGGGTCCTTCGGCTCCGCTCAGGGGAACTTCCTCTGCGCAACTTTGCGTCTTATTTGCGTACTCTGCGTAACAGGTCGCAAAGATCGCAAAGGTCGCAAAGATCGCAATGAATCGCAAAGAATGTCAATGGTTCTAATTCCGGACTCTTCCGCTCAGGGACCGGGTTTTCGGTATTGTGCGATTTTCATTATTTACTGAAACGGTCGTATTTACGAGAGCCAGTCATTGAGCTGGTCGAAATGACCGATTCATATACAAATTGCTATGATTTTACGAGGGGCAAAGTCTCTTCCTTTCAGGGGAGAAATTTAGAGTGGGGTCTTGAGGGTTCTAATTCCGGGCCCCTTCGGCGGCTCAGGGGAACTTCCTCTGCGCAACTTTGCGTCTTATTTGCGTACTCTGCGTAACAGGTCGCAAAGATCGCAATGAATCGCAAAGTTTCGCAAAGAATGTCAATGGTTCTAATTCCGGGCCCTTCGGCTCCAGGGACCGGGTTTTCGGTATTGTGAAATATTCATTTTACTGAAAAGTCCGGATTTTACGAGAACGGTCGTTGAGCTGAGTGGTCGTTGAGCTGAGTGGTCATTGAGCGGAGTCGAAATGTCGAAATGCTCGATTTCAGATACGAATTGATATTTTTTCGAAATGTTAAAGTCTCTCAATTTCAGGGGAGAGATTTAGAATAAAGATTGGTTTTATTGAGAGAGAAAAAGAAGACGAATAAATATCAAAATTATGAACACACTAGATTATAAAGACTTTGTTGGAAGTGTCAATTTTAGCGGGGGAGATGATGTTTTTTAGGGAAAATCGAAGGAATTAACGCTTTAGTAACATTTGAAGGGCAAACTGTGCAAGAACTTAAAAAAGCATTTCATGATGCTGTATCGGATTATCTCGAACTTTGCAAAGCAAAAGGCATTAAGCCCCCAAAGACCTATACAGGAGTGCTTAATGTTCGGCTTACTCCGGAGATACATAGAAAGGCTGCAATGATTGCAACAAAAAACGGTACAACAAAAAACGGCTTTATCAAAAAAGCGGTAGAAAAAGAACTGAAACAGACTTAGTACGAAGTAATCCCGATAGCTATCGGGAGATAGAAGTAATGCAAAAACGCAATACATGAGTACTCACCAGTCACTCTGAGCACTTCGACTCCGCTCATACTTCGACTCCGCTCAGTATGACGATAAGCATTAAGTAGGGAAGATTGAATAAACCCAAAAGCAACTATCCGGTAAACAATTTTTTAGGTTTTAAAAAGCTTTCTCAAATACTCCATATAAAGCACCGAATAATACATTATTGCTTTATTCCGGTTTTTAATATTGAATTTTCGTTTTACATATTCCACCGATGGAAACAGTTTTCCTTTTAAAAACAGGATTTTCTGCCTGGTAGTAACCAATTTCTTCATCATGCCCATTGTTCCGATAGTATTTTCTCCAGCCACTATTCTACGGCAAATACCCAGGAACTCTTCTGCATAATGTTCATCATTTTCCGATATCGGCAGTTGGGTATTAAGTACGTTCTTGAGAAGGCGCAGATATTTTTCGAAACAGGGTGTTAAGCCGGTTGTCTCTGCCAGTTTCCAAAATTTATTCCAGTCGAAGGTATGCTGATGCCTTGTTAGATACAGATGAAGATCGGCAAGCCATATTAACCGGGAATACCGGGATAATACATGTTTATGCATGTGAGTTAACAAATGATAAACCTGCATTTCAGGATTCAGTGCAAAGCAGGAATGTTCACCCATGGTTATAATATCCGGATTTTCCACAACCTGTTCAAGAGGCAGAAAACCGGGTTCGTAAGCAGCGGCAATGTGGCTGTGAAGTTCTATGATCACATTTTTGTATTGCACCGGAGGAATATGCTGCCACAGTCCCATGGTATATTTTGATTCCTGGGCATACATATCCCTGGATCCTTTCGCCTTAAGTATCTCATGGGCGCGCATCTGCCCGTCGCCGGTAAATAGCAGGTCGATATCGAGCATGGGGCGCAGAGCCGGATTTTCGTAAACTGCAAAAGCCAGGGCGATCCCTTTTAACAGGAACGGCTGTATATTTTCCTTCATCAGCAGAGAGATCACTTCTTTAATTACCCCTTCCATCTGCAGACTGTGCAAAATGCTTTTCTGTTGCAGGGCTTTCAAACGCACCATAAAGGCTTCCGGAAACGATTCTTTCAGGTTCTGCTGGCTAATCCTGTGATATAGCAGGGGAATAATCCTGTTCCATGCGAGAAAATCCCAAAACAGGGGAGTGGTATATTCCTTTTTAATCAATGGAATCTCATTTCTCAACGGTGTGTTAAGAACAAGGGAGCGGAAAAGGGATATGTATTGGGTTTCCAGTGACTGCATATACAAAGATAGAAAAGAAGTTGTAAGTCTTTAGTCGTAAGTCATTCCCAAACAAAAACGAAACAGTACTTTGCATATCCCGGTTTCGATTGTTTTATCCTATCCATTTTTTATACCTTTGAAATATAAATGCCTACAATTTTACTTATATCTGGCTGGAGACTTTATTTTGGTCGAACGAGATCAATGAACCTATTCATATTCATGCTGAAAAGGGAGATATGGAATGTAAATTTTGGCATAATATTGAAGATTTTGAGATAAAAATTGCATTGGAGTACAATTTGACTCCCCATGGCAAGCGCGAGATAAAGAAAATTATTTATGAACATTTCGATTATATAGTATCAAATGGAATAAATATTTAAAAAATAAAACTATGGAAATGGCTTATAATATTTCCGACATACGATTTGAAAATGACTATCTTATTTTGAAAGTTGACGATCAGTTATTAAAATTAAAACTGGCTAATATTTCAGATAAATTGTTCAAAGCGACTGATAGTGAAAGAATGGATTTTAAAATTTCACCTTCGGGCTATGGCATTCATTGGAGATTACTAGATGAAGACTTATCAATTAATGAATTGCTAAATACAATCCAATATCGTTGACTTAAGCAATAAACAATTCGACTCCGCTCAGTGTGACATTCTAATTATCAGTCAGGCTGAGCGGAGTCGAAGCCTTCTAAAAGTTAACGAGTTCTTAAGTTAACGACATTGAAATACAATCGATAAAAACACGTCATACAATACCGCATATAAGTAAGATTAGCGTATTCTTAAATCCAAACTTTACCATTCAGAAGTTTTTTTTCAAAAATGTAAGCTATATTTTCTCAATCTGTTATATTTGCAGTCTGTTAAAAAATGGCCCTATAGTTCAACGGATAGAACGACAGTTTCCTAAACTGTAAATCCAGGTTCGATTCCCGGTGGGGCTACTTGGAATCGAATACAACCCTTTAGAATGAAATGTTCTGGAGGGTTGTTTGTTTTAAAGTACCCGGCAACGAAATACCACTGTATTTATTTTATAAATCCTCCTGTTTATTTCAAATTTCAGTTTGTTATTTATTTTATATCTAACAAAGGATTAATTTGTTAGGTTTGCGTATAATCAGCCATAAACCTTTTGAAAATATAGTTATGGGAAAATTGAAATGGATATTTTTTGCGCTGATCCTGATCTCAGGAACGCTGATGGTAAACTGTAATAAGATGGATGCACTCGAGGGAGTGAATGAGTTGAAAAAAGATTCAGTGCTGACTGATATACCTAAAGACACTTCGAAAACAGCCGCGATTAAAGACTCAGTTATAACTGTAATAAAAGATACAATTAATATTGGTGTAATAAAGGACACAACCACAAAAGTTATAATTAAAGATACATCTGCAACCGTAATTATAGATACCACAAAAGTACAGCCTGTTCAGATTCTTATGCCAAGTATTAATTTGATTTTCGATGGCGATTCCCAAACCAAACGGGGACATTATTCTGCTAAAACAATCGAATTGCTAAAAGCTGCCGGCTATACAAACATTGTAAGCTCCAATTTTGCAGTAAGTGGACAAAATACAAACAATATGATTTCTGATGCGTCCGTTCAGGTTGTGCCTTCATTTAATTCAAAGTATAAAAAGAATATTGTTTGTTACTGGATTGGGGCTAACGATGCTATCAGGGACGAATTAACCGATACCGCCAAACTGTACCGCTATTTACGTGGGTATTACCTTTCACTGAAAAAAGCCGGATTTGTTGTTCTTATGATAAATCTTCCAGATGCCAATCATCATGTAGGCACCAATAAAATTAATGCATTTTATTCGAGGGAACGTTCAAAAATCTCCGATATTTATGTCAACTGCAGGGAAACAGGCGGAGCTTTCGAAAAAAATAAAAACCTTCAATATTATGAAACTGATGGTGTTCATCTTAATATCGCAGGTTTCCGGTATTTGGCTTCTAAATATGTATACCCCAAATTAAAATATTATTTGAGCAAATAGCCATAATAATTTAATTTAAGCCCCGCAACAACTTATGTCTGCGGGGCTTTTATTTTTACTTTATTTGCATTGATCGATAAAAATGACGAATTAGTCAAAAAGCATAAAATACCTTCATTACTTTTCCATTTAGCTGGCAACAAATCTTATACGAGTTGGTTTCTTTGATTGCGGGATCTGCCGAATAGAAATCCAATAGCTAACAAATAAGATAGTATGCTTTTTAATTCGCTTCATTTTCTATTATTTTTTATAATAGTAACATGTTTGTATTTTGCGTTGCCCCATAAGTATCGCTGGTTTTTACTTTTAGCCAGTAGTTGCTACTTTTATATGTCCTTTATTCCGGTTTATATTTTAATACTTGGGTTTACAATTGTCATTGATTATTTTGCCGGAATACTGATCGAATCGCACACAGAAAAAAAGAGAAAATACTTTTTGATTTTAAGTCTGATTGCCAATATTGGGGTACTGGCAGTTTTTAAGTATTATAATTTTTTAAACGATATCCTTACTGAAATTTTATTTGGAATTAAAATTTCGAATCCCGTCCCTTTCTTAGCTATATTATTACCAATCGGTTTATCTTTCCATACCTTTCAGGCAATGAGCTATACCATTGAAGTGTACAGAGGTAATCAAAAAGCAGAGCGCAATTTTGGTATTTATGCCTTATATGTGATGTTTTACCCACAGTTGGTAGCCGGTCCTATTGAACGACCTCAAAATTTATTGCACCAGTTTTATGAGAAACATACTTTTGATTATAACCGGTTTACTGATGGAATCAGACTGATGGGATGGGGCCTGTTTAAGAAAGTAGTTGTAGCCGACAGACTTGCTATATTAGTTAATAACGTTTATAACAGTCCGCACGAATACCACGGCATCAACTTTATTATTGCTACCATATTTTTCGCATTTCAGATATATTGCGATTTTTCAGGATATTCCGATATGGCCATTGGTGCAGCCCGAATAATGGGCTTTAACCTGATGCGAAACTTTAACCTTCCTTATTTTTCAAAAAGTATACAAGAATTCTGGAAAAGATGGCATATTTCTCTTTCAACCTGGTTTAAGGATTATTTGTACATCTCGTTGGGTGGGAACAGGGTGTCAGTTCCAAGGTGGTATCTTAATTTATTTCTTGTATTTCTTATCAGCGGTTTGTGGCATGGAGCAAACTGGACATATATCATCTGGGGTGCCATACACGGATTCTATCTTATCTTTGCTATCGTTACCGAAAAAATAAGAAACCGTGTGACACATGCCATTTACCTTGACAGGTTCCATTGGCTAAATAATTCATTGCAGGTTGTTTCAACTTTTATACTTGTGGGTATTGGATGGGTATATTTCAGGGCTAACAGCCTCCACGATGCCAATTACATTTTAGTAAATATGTTCAAGGGAACAGGTGAATTATTATCAAATATTAGCAATGCAGGTTACCTGAGGAGTATTTTCAGTGGTTTTGGCCTGACACAAAGAGAGTTGATAATTTCAATTTTGGCATTGATGATATTATTGCTTGTGGAATACCTTCAATATACCGGAAATATTTTCGAACGTTTAAAAACCAAATCCGTTTCCGTCAGATGGGCTGCTTATTATTTTGTACTCATAGCGATTCTATTATTCGGATCGTTTAATAACTCCCAACAGTTTATTTATTTTCAATTTTAACAGATGAAAAAGTTAATTAACAGGGGTTTGAAATTTTCCTTTCCGATACTAATCATATTAATGATAGTAGTGGTAGTAGATCCATATTGTTATTTCAAATATAATAACCTTATTTCAGCGGAAAAAAAGAAAGAGTATTCAAGGGAATTAAATTTTGCATTGTGGGATATGATACAATATACGCGTAATCCTTCCGCTAATATACTAATAGGCGATTCACGGATGGGAAACATGAAAACTGATGTTATAAAAATGGTTTCAGGAAAGGATTTTTTTATGTTTTCGTTTGGTGGTGGAAACTTAAGAGAGATAATCAGCACTTACAATTATGTTATTCAAACAAATAAACTCGAAAGCCTATTTATTGGCGTAAATCTTGAATTGTACAACAAAACCAACAACAGGGACAGGGTTAGCGGAGCCATTGCAATTTTAAAGAATCCTTTATTATATATCATCAATTTTAATGTATGGCAGGCAACTTATCAAATCTTGCTATCCTATTTTTCAAATAACGAT
The DNA here is from genome assembly GCA_038320545.1 of Bacteroidales bacterium. GTDB lineage: Bacteria > Bacteroidota > Bacteroidia > Bacteroidales > JAAUTT01 > JAAUTT01. Next base: position 49,624 of record JBBQEI010000022.1, on the reverse strand, counting down.
AAACAGATTGGAAGGCCTGATGTTTCGAGAGATAAATTCTGGGCTTTTCAGGTGAACCAGACAGGACAAAGAAATTTAGCCAATTACGTATATCCCGATAATTACCATAAAGAGTTGATCGATATGGGTAAATACTGTATTAAGGAACAAATCGATTTTAAAATCATTGTCTTTCCTACTCATACTGATATCCAGCGTTTATTCGATAAATACGGGCTTTTGGAGGAAAACAACAGGTTTTTAAATGATATAAGTGAGATAACGCTGGTGTACGACTTAAATTTTCCAAATAAGATCACTAAGAATCAGGAATTATTTTCGGATCCTTATCATATAAAGCGCGATTTGTTTTGTGAAAAATACATTCCATTACTTTTAAAAAGTACCACATATTCCGATTCGATCATTAAAGTTTATAACCAAAGTTCAAAAATTCATTATACGACTTTCTCCGACTAAATAAGGGTTGGGGCTGTTTCAAACTCTGGAAAGGGTTCAACTTCACACAGGCTGACTATTGCAATCGAATGTTTCAAATTGAGCGTCATACTGTCGCAAAATTACATTAAGAAATACAATATAAAATGACATTCATCCCGGGGGTCATCCTGAGCGGAGTTGAAGAATGTCTGTAATTCAGCTTATTGAAGAAATCATTGACTTGAAACAGCCTCCTCTTTTTTAAACCAATTAACCTATTCCCTTGCTTACTTCAGCGGGATTTGCCGCATCTTTCAGATCTTCCAGGAGAGAAAGCCCTGGCAAAATTTTATTTTTCGGAAGGCTAGAAATTTAATAATAGTTTAACATTCAAATGCTGTATACATTTGATATTATCTTGTTCGATTTCGAACAATTGAGATTGGAATTATTTTGGCCGTATTAAAATATATTTATCTGATAATGTATTTTTTAGTTATTTTGGCAAAGTAATTGATTAATCAATATTATTAATCAATACTAAAATGCTTAAAACAAAAATATTATATCAATTAGGTCCAAACAACTCTGGAGAAGTTCTGGAAAACATAAACAGCGAAACTGTTAAAATAAACAGGAACGGTTTAGTTTTTTTTATCCAGGTTAATTCATCCAAACCTTTGGATATACTTTCTGAAAAACAAAACTCAAATTTTTAAATTTACAGTCATGAAAAGAAGTCTTAATCAGTATCAGCAATTAGATATGACATACCTTGCAAATCTCGATAGTTATGACATATTAAACAACAACGAACTAATGTGGTTATTATCAAGTAATGTAGCCGAAGAAAGAATTATAGCAGCACAATTGCTCAGAGACCGGAATATTAAATCGTTTGCCGACTCATTTGAAATTCACAAGAATTAGGATCAATGAATAATAGCTGTTCGACCTTTATCGATATTCAGAATGATTATTTGTGGCATGATGACACATATGTGCGTAAATGCCACCATCAGGGCAACCAAAGATTTAGATTTTGATTGCATTGTAATTGGAGATGCGTATGCTACCAAAAACCTGAAGTATAAAGGAGAATTAGTAGAAGCTGTGAAAGTTCATCAATCTTTTTTAACAGCGATGAGTTACTTTGATGTGCATGTTACTGATGCTGAAAACTTCCTGTTGTTAGAATAAGTTTAAGATTCAAGTATCAAGGTTCAAGAATCAAGATTCAAGAACCAAGATGCTCCCTAAATGACGTTGCCCTTTAAGGTAACATGCATTGATTCTCCATTCCCATCTTCTCAATTCTCAACTTCAAAACATCGCCATGCTCAACATCTCCATTCTCATCTTCTGGAATTATTATGTTCACTAACTTCCAACTTCTTTAATTCCATATGGAACCACGAGCCATGAGTCAAGAGCCAGGATTTCTTGGAAAAATTACTCTGAACTAATTTTCGATTTTTCTAACAACCCTCAGTCTAACTCAATTAGCCTGTCGCCTCACCGACTTACACCCTGCATTACTAAAAATATTTCATTCTTTTTCAACACTTCTCTCTAACATTTGTTAAAGAATTGGTTGAATTTCAATATCAATTGCTACGTTAAAAATCCGGAGCTAATTGAACCTGGCAGAGCCTCAAGCCCTGTCAGGTTATTTTTCAACCTTTACATCCCTGAAATACTGCAATAACATTTATGAAATAACATCCGTGTTGGTAGTAATATCTTTTGGATATTCATTTTTTTTAATTCAAAAATAGCTACTCCTTTTCTTGCTCTTTCGTAGTAATATCCTTGATCCTTGTATTTAATGCCAGAACTTTTAAATGAGGGAACACAGAAGGAGCAATGCTAGAAACTGGTTTATAAAGAATAGAATTATTAATCTGATTTTCGGATATCACATGTACTTTTTCCTTAAGCCTGTTTTGTATGGTTAATATCACACTTACTATAAATGCCATTTTCAATATGCCAAAAGCAATTCCGCCTAAACGATTTAACCATCCCAAGGCGACCAGTTCAAATATACGGGTAAGTAGCATCCCGATTAAATGGGCAATTACAACAACCAGCACAAAAATAAGGACAAAGGATAGCACCGGAAGATACTTACCAGTGATGTCCAGATGTTTTGTTAGAAATTCAGCCATCACATCCGAAAAATGAATACTTGCCCAAATTCCAATGATTAATGCGATGAAGGTAACCACCTGTAGGATAAATCCCTGTGTAAAACCTCTATAGGCTCCCCAGGCAAGAATTATTAGAATGATGATGTCGAGTATATTCATAACTAAAATATAAAAAACAAATATATTTTATTTCTTCATGACAATGCTATTCAATCGAATGCTGTTAAAAAATATAGGCATATTAAGCAATTTAATCAACAGATAAACAGTAACATAGTATTTTTGTATATATTTTTTATAAATGATATAGAATTAAGGAAATTATAATTATTTTTGCATCCTTATTAAATGAATGAGTATTCACTCATAAAAAATATGGCACGTACAATTGACGAATCAAAAATTGAAAAAATCAAGGCAGCCACACTCGAAATGGTTGTGTTGAAGGGATACGGAGGGGCTTCCATTTCTGATATTGCACATCAGGCTGGGGTTGCCGAAGGTTATCTTTACCGGCATTACAAAGGAAAGATTGACCTTGTGAACGACTTACTTTTCAGTAACCTAAATGAACTCATTCAAAAACTCGAAAGTTTGCTCGCAAATCACCATTCAGTACCTGAAATTTTCAGCCAGCTTACACTTATGTTATTCGACCTGGCCAACCAGCAACCCGAACGGATCAAGTTTCTGTATGTGCTGATGCACGATTATAACTTTAAAATTCAGGAAGAGCAAAGAGAGAAAATTATTGCTCTTTGTCGTCAGGTACTCGAAACTGGAAAGAAGTCAGGAGAGATTTCTTCCGATATCGATGAAGAAGAAATTTATCTTTTGGGTGTGGCTTATCCCATTCAATTCATCAACCTCCACCTGAAAAGCTTTTTTAACCAGACAAATTTGGGCGAAGCCGAAGTGAAAAAAGTATTAAAAATTCAGTTAAACTTAATTAACAACTAACCATGAAAGGTGATTTTCGCCTGAAGCTAATCCTTTATTCATTATTTATAATCGGGATTTCAAAAACTTCAGGCCAGGATTCTGTTCCAAAATTGATAATGACATTTGACCAGGCATTGGAGATAGCTAAACAAAATAGCCATATCATTAAACAAACCCAATATCTGCAGGAAGAAAAAATTCAACTATCCAAAGCATCCAAAGGATTGTACTTACCGAAAATTGGTATAACAGCCAGTTATATGATGTTATCCGACGATCTCACCCTGGATCTGACACCGGTGCGCGATGCTATTACACCGCTGTATTCAGCCTTGGGAAATTATGGTGTTTTTTCAGGTGTTCCCAATCCGGATCCTGCCACTAATCAGCAAATGCCGGTTCTTCCCGATAATTTATCTACCCAGGTAGTACGAAACAATTTGCAGCAAGGACTTGCCACAATCCAAAGTTCCGAATGGGACAGGATGATCCAGAAAAAGCAATTTGGAACGGTCGCGGCAACAATGCTATGGCCTTTGTATACCGGTGGAAAAATACAAGCTGCAAACAGGGCTGCTCATATCGAACAACAGGAAGCCGGCGAAGTGATGAAACAAAAAGAAGGTGAACTTTTAACTGAATTGGTGGAACGTTACTTTGGACTGAGCCTCGCACGTCAGGCAGTGCTTGTGCGAAGCGATGTGCTCACCGGGATGCAGCATCACCTGAGCGATGCCGAAAAAATGCAGCACAATGGACTCATTGCAAATGCCGAAGTGCTGCAGGCAAAACTGTATCATTCACAGGCTGACAGGGAACTTAAAAAAGCATACCGGAATGTTTCAGTGCTAAATGATGCCCTTATAAATACCCTTGCTTTAGAAGATACAATTATCCAACCTGCCACCTTACTTTTCTATCTCGATAGTATTGAACCTGTTGAATATTTTATTGGTTTGGGGTCTGCTAAAAATCCCATGCTTCTCCAGGTAGAGAGTAAAAAACAGTTGGCCGGAATAAATAAAAGGGTGCAGCAATCAGATTATTTTCCTGTGATTGCCGTTCAGGGTATGTACAATATTGCCGAGAAAGAACTGTCACCATACACTCCCGATTGGATGGCAGGTGTTGGATTAAAATGGACTTTTTTCGACGGGGCCTCACGCTATCGTAAAGTAAAAGCTGCGAATGCCAAAGCAGATCAGGTGGGCGAAATTCAGCAAAAAGCGCAAACGGATGTTTCAACGATGATCAATAAATTATATCAGGAACTCAATATGTACCAGGAGCAACTAATAGCTTTGGAGACATCGGGAACTTTTGCGGAAGAATATCTCAGGGTACGCGAAAAAGGCTTTCGTGAAGAAATGAGCAATGCCACCGAAGTGGTCGATGCCCGGATGGCATTGGCTCAGGTTAGTATTGAAAGGTTACAGGCGATGTACGGTTACGATGTAACCCTTGCCCGATTATTACAATATGCCGGCATACCGGAAGAATTCATGAATTATAAAACCCGGAAAGAAGCCAGGACAGAATCGTATCAACCAATGAACAATTAGTAATATGAAAAAGAACGGAAATATACTTGCCGCCATAGGAATTGCTGCGTTATTAATTTTTTTGGTTTATTCCACCTGGATTATCAGTCGTCCCAAATCTCTGGAAGTGCAAGGCGAAGTGGAAGCCACCCAAATTAAAGTGGCATCCAAACTTGTAGGAAGAATTGATAGTTTGCCCATCCACAAGGGTGATTTTGTAAAAAAAGGGCAGTTGCTCTTTACATTAAGCAGTCCCGAAATTGAAGCAAAGCTCGACCAAGCCAATGCAGCACTCAAAGGGGCTAAAGCACAGAATTCAAAAGCCATTGCCGGAGCAGATGCAGAAGATATCCAGGCTGCATACGATACCTATATGAAAGCCAATGCCGCTTTTGAACTGGCCGAAAAAACATATAAAAGAGTTGCCAACCTATATAATGAAGGCGTGTTACCGGCTCAAAAGCATGATGAAGCGGAAACCAACCAGGAAGCAGCCCGACAGACAGCCCGTGCAGCTAAAGCAATCTGGGAGAAAGCAAAGAAAGGAACCCGTATCGAAGATAAAACTTCCGCCAGCTCAATGGTAGACCGGGCAGAAGGAGCTATTAAGGAAGTGGAATCGTACCTGAATGAAATGAATATTTACTCACCCATTGATGGCGAAGTTTCGAATATTATTGCCGAATCGGGCGAATTGGTTGCGGCTGGTTATCCGGTAGTTACCCTTGTAAAACTTGACGATAGTTGGGTCACCTTTAATTTAAGGGAAGATTTGCTTGCATCGGTAAGGAAGGGCAGCACGATATCTGCAAAATTTCCTGCACTCGGGAACAAAGAAATAAACCTAAAAATAAGTTATATCAATGTTCTTGGAAACTTTGCCACCTGGAATGCCACTAAAACTTCGGGTGACTTCGACATGAAGACTTTTGAAGTTCATGCCACCCCTGTTGAAAAAACTGATGGCTTGCGTCCGGGCATGAGTGCGCTGGTGGATTGGAAAAAAGTGAAATCGGCAGCTCAATAAAGGCAGTTTAAAATCATGGAAAATGTTTCAGGAATTGAACAGGAAGTAAAAGAAAAGAGTCCCTTCTACAAGGTAATTTCAAGGGAATGGCGCAGGATATCGCGAAGGTGGCCATTGTTATTTGCTACATTTATTGGTCCTGTTCTTTCGTTCTTTCTTATTGTCTGGATTTTTTCCCAAAACACACCCCGTGAGCTTCCGGTAGCCATTGTGGATATGGATCATTCTTCCCTATCCAGGCAACTTGCCCGAATGGTGGATGCCACTCCCATTTCAGCAGTTCAAAAAGGGTATAATTCGCTCGATGAAGCACGCCATGCTATGGAGAAGGGGGTGGTTGATGCTGTAATTTACATTCCTTCGAATACAGAAAAATATATATATCAGGGAAGTAGCTCAAAAGTGGCGTTGTACCTCAATAATGCCAATGTTGTTAAAAGTGGGTTGCTGAATAGTGGCATTCGGAAGGCTATTGGAACACTTTCTGCTGGGATCAAGCTGCAATTACAACTGAAAACCGGAAAAACCCAGGCTCAGGCAATATCACGAATAATGCCGGTTCAGCTTAACCCGGTTTTGCTGTTCAATCCTTACACCAGTTATTCCTATTATCTCACTGTTGGATTGTTGCCGTTGGTATTGATTGTATTCATCCTTTTAGGCAGCATTTATACCATTGGCGATGAGCTTTATCATGGAACAGGGCCGAGGTGGTTACGACTGGCTGGTAAAAACTTTGCCGTGGCCCTGGCAGGCAAATTGCTACCCTACACGCTCATTTATTTCTGTGTCGCCATGATTATGAACATCATTCTGTTCAATTTCCTGGGTTTGCCATTTAGAGGACATTTACATGAAATACTTGCAGGTGAATTAATACTTATTCTCAGTTACCAGTTTATGGCTATATTTTTGGTTTCGCTCACTACGAACATGCGGTTAGCCATGTCGCTGGGAAGTGCTTACTGCATGCTGGCTTTAACATTTTCTGGACTTACATTTCCAGCAATGGGAATGCCAGCCATAGGCCAGGCTTTCTCCTATATTTTTCCATATACCTATTGGATCAAAATTTTGATTGGGCAGTCACTGCGGGGAGAACCTGCAGCAAATGGCATAATGCAAATGTTTGCCATGTTGTCTTTTATCTTTTTAGGACTTTTATTCATTCCCCGGTTGAGGTATATGATGCTGAACAAGAGGAGATGGGGGAAGAAGTGATTCGGGGTGCAGGGTTTATTTACGAAGTGCCTGTCGTTGAGCGGAGTCGAAACGCCCGGATTTGATACGAGATCCAAAGTCTCTCCATTTAAAGTTAGAGAGGGGTAGAATATGGCCGGAGGCCAATTGAAACAAATCGTAGCGAGACGCTACGACGAGCGGGGTTAGGGAATGTCATTCACGAAGGTTGTTCGTTCAAATGGATATAAATTCAGGCTGAGCCTGAGAAAATATGTGCGACAGAGGCACAGCCTCAGCCGAACGAAGGGTCGAATGTGGCCGGAGGATGAAAAACGACGTAGCAAGACGCTATGCCGAGCGGAGCATTCAATAGTTATTTTTTTAACAACATAATTTTTCCTAATGCTAATAAAAACTTTAAAGGGTGCAAACGAAACAGCTATCTATTTCGTCGATGAACTTAGGCTGATATTCTCCGATGCCGGTGCTGTACTGCTGTTTATGATTGCCATGTTTATTTATCCGCTATTATATGCCATTGGTTACGAAAAAGAGATTATAAAAGACATTCCGGTGGCGGTGGTCGATTTGGATCATTCCTCATCCAGCAGGTTATACAGCCGCATGGCCGATGGTACTGAGCAGATGAATGTGGTATCCAAACCGGGCAGTCTGAAAGAAGCTGAACAAATGTTTTATAATGGTTCGGTGAATGGAATTATTCTGATCCCTGCCAATTTTGAAAAAGATATTCTTTCGGCACGACAAACCAATGTATCGGTATATTGCGATGCCAGTAATTTTTTGCTGTACAAGCAGGTTTTTACCGGCAGCAGTTTTGCCAATGGCACCTTTAGTGCCGGTGTTGAGGTGAAACGAATGCTTTCGGAAGGAAAAAATATGGCTCAGTCCATAGACTTGCAGGAACCATTGAAAATAAATACTTACAATGTTTATAATCCTGCTGGCGGTTATGGAAGTTTTGTAATGCCGGGAATGATTTTGATAATCATGCAACAGACTTTGTTAATCGGCATCGGAATGTTGGGGGGTACTATCCGGGAGAAAAAAATATTTCTGAAGAAATCGGCAAAAGCACGGCATCATCTGGGTAGCATTCAAATGGTATTCGGGAAATCTTCGGCCTATACAGTTGTTTACCTTGTTAATGTCATTTTTGCATTGGGATTATTGCCTCATTGGTTTGGTTATCCTGATAATGGAAGTTTGTTATCCATATTGCCCATTTTTATTCTTTATATCCTTTCAGTTTCATTTTTAGGATTGGCAGTAAGCATGTTATTCAAAGAACGTGTACATTCCATGCTGTTCATGGTATTTCTTTCGCCTATGGTAGTGTTTCTGAGCGGATTATCGTGGCCGGCTTCTGCTATTCCAAAGGCATTGTATGGAATAGCCCATATTTTTCCAAGTACGCTCATGGTACCGGCCTATATTAAAACCCGCACAATGGGAGCTTCTTTAACCGATATTCGTTTCGAGCTGTTGCTGATGTTGGTTCAGATGATCCTGTATTTTATTCTGGCGGTGTTGTCGTATCGATATGCCATCCGACGGTTTGGGAAAAAGATCATGATCATGCCTTCCGAAAATTAGGACTTTGTCCCGGATTGGACAAGCTGTCCATTTATGGACATTTAACTGCCTTTTTTAAAAATCAGAAAGTGCAGATATTAAGCATTCTAAATAACCAGGCACAATTCTGGATATTCCAATGGCATCGAAATATTCAAAATGGATAGGGAAACTATCATCAGCGACAATTAAGAAGCGAAATCAAAAACGGAATTTCAAAGTAGTCGTCATTGCCGTTGCAGCCATTTTATTTTTTGGTGCGTTCCGCATGATCATCCGCCCTGTGATTCATTTCAATGAAATTCAAACTGCAAAAACCGATGCAGGCGATATCGATGCCAGTATTTCAGCTTCCGGAATTATCCTCCCCGAATTCGAAGAGATTATTGCATCTCCTGTTACTTCCCGTATTTCAAAAGTACATCATAATATCGGAGAAATTGTTAAAAAGGAGGTCAACGTTTCTATATTTACAGGAGTTATTTCTTCGATTAACCCTACCGTTCAGAATGATGCTGTGAAATTTACGGTGATGCTCGATGAAAAAAATAATCCTGTTATCCGCAGTAAATTCCCCTATCCTTTTAAGATGACCGAAAACACCTGCAATCTTTATAGTTTTTACGTTGTCGCCCTCTTTAACCACAATTGATTTGCCAGCTGCTACACTATCGCCAAACAATTCTTTTTTTAATTTTGAATTTATAAATACTATCTGGCTTTTTGAAAAGTTATCTTCAGGCAAAATCTACCGGCCTTCGATCATTTTTATTCCGGTAGTGCTTGCAAAATCTTCTTCAGATATGAATTCATCAAAGCAGTATTGTTTTCTGTTATAAACGAAGCAACTTGACCATCTGCTTTGTGAATTGACGAAATCGCTGAATGTTGCTCTGGCTGACGATACAATATTTGGATTTTGTTTCAGATGTTTTTTAATAAATTCGGTTTTGATTGATCGGATTAAATCTGACATCTGTAATACAAATGAATTTTCGTTATTAGCCGTTTCATCCTTTACCTGAACAGAAATACATCATAAATTTTTATAGTCCATTCCCAAAGGTTCTTTGAAAAGTTTGTAGTAATGGATCAATACAGTTGATAATGCAATAAATGAGAATATTATTTCAATTATTAGCAGACTGTTGAATTTACGCTGCTTCCAGATTAGCTTTAAAATTTGTGAAATCACTGTTTACCTCCTTTCAGGCAATCGATTACAATCGGGCTCCCTGGCCTTGCGCGCTGAAGTCCACGAAAAGTGCGGACCCGAAGCTGTCACGCCATTGTTCGCGTTTAACTATGTGCACCCATTGACAGCTTCAGGTCGGTTTTCGTGGTGACTTTTTTGTTACTTTTTGTGTGGCAGACAAAAAGTAAAATTAGAACTGGAAAAGTTTGATTTTTACCCGGTTGAATCAATGATACATTTCGTATCTAATCCGGGCGTTTCGGCATTTCGACTCCGCTCAATGACCGACACTTCGTAAATAAACCTGTAACTCGTAATTCGTAACCCGTAACCCGCAACCCTTTCGGCGTAGCGTCTCTCTACGTCGTTTTTCAGGCCTCTAGCCATATTCGACCCCTCTCTAAATCTCTCCCCTGAAATGGAGAGACTTTGGCTCTTCGTTAATAGAGCAATTCGTATTTGAAACGGGCGTTTCGACATTTCGACTCCGCTCAACTACCGGCTCTCATAAATTAATGGCATCCCTTAACTTAAAACTCCTGTATGACTGTTATCTAAATACTAACTACTAACTACTAACTACTAAATACTAAATACTAACTACTAAATTAATTTGGCTGTTTGTCTTAATACTTATTACTAATACTTGATACTAAATTAATTTGGCTGTTTGTCTTGCTACTTCATACTAAATACTGTATACTATATTATTCATTTCCCATTTCCGTAATCGCTCTGTTAAAAAAGGCATTTACAGGTTGGAGAGCTTTAAAAACCTCCATACACTTTGGCATTAATGCTTTTTCGTCGGTAACAAGAACGTCGGGAAGGGATTTTGAAACGGTGTAACTCTTATATTTTAGTAAATCGATATGTGAAAAGTCCTTGGGATAATCTTTTGGCGCTGAACGTAACACTCCCATATCGGTATCGAGTTCACCAAAATGCTTTTTAAAACTTTTACTTTCAATAATATCAACGAATTCATCGATAAAGCCATAAATTTCGCTGCGAATCGCTTTTAAAACTGGCGCTTCTGGCGCCCATATACCACCGGCTAAAACAGAATTACCAGGTTCCATGTGAAAATAATAGCCTCCTAACGGACTTTTACGCCCTCCTTTGGCAAAGTAAGCACCCATATGAGTTTTGTATGGAGTTTTATCGGGCGAAAACCTGACATCCCTGAAGATGCGGAATGTACAATCTTTCGCTTCCAGGGCACCAATCCCTTTGTCAATTTTCTGAACTTCGGGAATCAATTTGGCAACAAATTCCTCATATTCTTTTTTCGATTTCTGATACCAGTCGCGGTTATTGTCGAACCACTCTTTGTTGTTGTTTTCTTTTAAAGCCAATAAAAATTGAAGTATATCAGTAAGCATAACTCTTTTACAATTAAATATTCGATATTTGTAAAGGTCTGAAAAAAATCTTTTTTACTGATGCAATCTTTAAAGAAATATGTCATAATTGTAGCTGGCGGATCAGGAAGCCGCATGGGAGCTGAAATTCCAAAACAGTTTCTTGAGCTTTGCGGATTACCGGTGTTAATGCACACTATCTCTATTTTTCATAAAACATTTCAGGACATTGATATTGTGGTGGTTTTGCCCGAAAACCAGATCAAAGAATGGAAATTACTCTGCCTGAAACATAATTTTTTAACCCCAATGGAGATTTGTGCAGGCGGAGAAACACGTTTTCATTCGGTAAATAATGGTTTAGCCTTGCTGGAAGGAGACGGACTGGTGGGTATTCATGATGGAGTGCGCCCTCTTGTAAGTGAGGAAACATTAAAACGTTGCTATCAGGATGCCGCCTTATATGGGAATTCAATCCCCGTTGTTGAAGTGGTGGAAACTGTCCGCTACCAGGAAGCAGATCAAAGCAGGATAATAGACCGCTCAAAACTACGCCTGGTACAAACACCCCAGGTTTTCAGGCTGCAAAGTATTAAAGAAGCATTTAACCGGGAATTCAACGAAGCTTTTACCGACGATGCTTCTGTGTTTGAAAGTAATGGAGGCATTGTTCATTTAACTGAAGGAAACAGGGAAAATATTAAAATCACCCATCCTATCGATCTGGTGATAGGTGAATTTTTGTTGAATAGCCGAAAATAAAGTTAGTGGATTGATGAAGTTGGGCGAATTCCGATAGCTATCGGAATTCACTTCGTCCTTTTATTTTTGTAGCATTTGCTACAATTATCTGATTTAATTATTTGAAACAAAGAGTAGCAAATGCTACTAAATGTAATACGACAAAGCACATGTTTTGCCAAACCTGATTGAACCTGGTTCTAAACGTTGGGCGAAATATTCAATGGCTGGATCAGGCGTAAACTAAGATGTTATCGTCTGAAACAATGCGGAAGGAAATACACGATTGTTAAACTCCTTCACAGCTTCGATATTCCTTGGAACACGTGCTGGAATGTGGCAATATACTCCCAGAGATGGTGGAAGATGTCGATAAAACCGGCCGTTAGCAAAGCAATGAACCCGTTATGGTTCTCCCAAATGGGCTTACAATCTTTACAAGTGAGAATGAAGGGTTAAGTTAGTAGAAACCGCCATGGTACGTAAAGCGTATGCCGGGTGGTGTGGGGGGACAGCAATGCGAGCCGCTTCCTACCCGATTAACCCCAGCTCCCGCGAGCTGGGGAAGAGATAAAAGAAGTGACTTCCTGATGCGCGAAACATTCTGATAAGAGACATAATGATACACGCATCGGAAAATAGTTCGGTTAAGAAGAGCATCGGACAGCGGCGAAGAAAGAGTTGAGCTCCGATATGAGGCCTTAGCGCGCCGCAAAAATATCTCCTCTACTTTTCACCGGATTTTATCCGGCGCTATTCACATTTGTCCCCTCCGGGGACGTTCTTGATTTCTATATTGTTAGAAAGTTAATTGCAAATAGTGATCTTAAACTGAATGATATGAGTATTCACTTCGTTCATTATTTTTGTAGCATTTGCTACAATTTATTTAAATTAATTACTGAAACCAAAAAGTAGAAATTCTACTCAAATATTCCGATAAAGCAAATGCTTTGCCGAACAGGGTATTAACATCTTACGACTTACTCCCGAAAGCTTTCGGGATAAACGTCTTACGACTCCCTTAAACCATTACCGTAAGTATCTCCCCAGCAAGCTCTGTTTTATATTTGGTAAGCGCTAAAGTAGCAGGCCCTTGAATAACAGCTCCTGCCGTAGTAAATTTGGAACCATGACATGGACAAACAATTTCGGTTCCGTTAAAACCCACTGTACATCCCTGATGGGTACATATTTTAGACAAGGCTTGATAAGTATCGTTCACAGTATGTATTATCAGAATGTTATTTTTGATGAGGGAATTTCCAACTGTTTTTAAACCAGAATAGGCCGGATCGGTTAGGTCGAGTATTAACTTATTACCTCCGGGAGTCCCGGTGTTTGTATCCTCGTCTTCAGCTTTGGAGCATGCTGCTAATAAATTTCCAGCCAATATTGTTGTAGAACCCAAACCGGAAAGATAAAAAAATTGTCTCCGTTCCATATATAAATTTATTGATTTAGCAGAAAGATGTGATGCTAAAACAACAGATATACCGAAAGGTTTAGCTTAGCAATTGTTACAGTTAAAAAAATTACGCTAACGATTTGACATATTCAGTTGGGGACATATTATAATATTTTTGGAAGCTGTTTGTAAAGTATTGATGTGAATTAAAACCCACCATGTAAGCTATTTCTGAAATATTGAGTTTATCTTTTGCCAATAGATATGCGGCCTGTTTAAGCCGGATAGTCCGAACAAATTCAGTAGGATTTTGATTTGTAATAGCTTTCAATTTTCGATAAAGATGAACCCTGCTTATATTTAATACTTTACTTAGTTTTTCGATATTCAGGTCGGTGTCAGCAAGATTATCTTTTACATAGTCAATTGCTTTTTGCAGAAATATTTCATCAGCCGAGGTAACAGTCATTTCTTTTGCAACAAAGCTTGTGTTTCGGGTGAACTGTTGTTTTAACGATTCCCTGGATTCAATAATATTATCTACTTTTAATTTTAATACAGTAGGGTGGAATGGCTTGTGCACATATTCATCAGCCCCGAGCTCCAATCCTTCTATTTCATTTTCGACCGAATTTTTTGCAGTGAGCAGGATAACAGGAATATGACTTGTTTCAATGGTACTTTTAATTTTTTTACATAATTCCATCCCATCCATTCCGGGCATCATAATATCGCTAATAATAAGGTCGGGGACTTTTTCGTAAGCCTGTTTCCATCCATCATTTCCATTATTGGCTTTTATTACCTGATAGTCTGCCGAAAGCTCGTCTTCAAGGTAATTTAAAATATCGATATCATCTTCTACAATTAAGATAATGCTTTGCGAATGATCTTCAGGTTCTTCATCATCGTTTTCCTTTGTTGCTTCCGATGCCATTACTTGAGTTGGCTTTTCAATATGCTGGTAAATAGCACTTCCATTTACTTCCTTAATTATTTCGGCAGTTGCAAAATGTTTGTTGCCCAAAGGTAATTTTATAGTAAAAGTACTTCCAAATTCTTCCCTGCTCTTTACTTCAATAGTACCATGATGAATTTTTACAAGTTCTCTGGTAAGGTGAAGTCCAATTCCTGTTCCAACATTGATAGTTTTATCTTTACTTTCGACTTGATAAAAGCGTTCAAAAATCTTTTCAAAATGTTCCTGACTAATCCCTTGTCCAGTATCGGAAACAGAAATTGTATAGTATCCGTTTTCCTGACTTTCAGCATAAAGCGAAATTGTGATCAGACCATTTTGAGGTGTAAAGCGGATGGCATTGGATATTATGTTAAAAATAATTTTATCCATTTTCTCCGGATCAATCCAAACAAGGAGTTCATCGCAACCAGGTTCAAATGAAATATTAATATTCTGGTCGTTTGCTGTTTCCTCAAAAAGTAAAATTACTTCTTTTAAAAAAGACACAAGTTCTATTTTCCGTGCCTGAAGTTTCAGTTGTACATTTTCAATTTTTTGAAGTTCGAGCAACTGGTTAACCATTCTTTCAAGCCTTTTCGTATTCCGGTATACATAATTTAGGTATTTTTTCTGTGTTTCACTGAGGTCTGAATTAACCAGTTTTTCGAGTGGTGCAAGCAGCATCGTGAGGGGAGTTCTTATCTCGTGCGAAATATTTGTAAAAAACTGCATTTTACTTTGATTGATTTCTTCCTGTTTTTCACGTTCCACCTGTTCAATATGTAACTGGTTTTTCATTGAAATACGGAACAATGATATTTTCCGGATATAAAGGAAGATAAGGCTGATAATAGCGGTATAGATCAAAAAAGCCCACCAGGTTAGCCAAAACGGAGGTTCTATGATGATTACCAGGGTTCGGGGCTGATCAATCCAGATTCCGTCAAGGTCAGTCGATTTAATTTTTAGGGTATAGCTGCCAGGATCGAGGTTGGTGAAGGTGGCATATCTTTGCTGATAATCTTTGATATCCCAGGTAGTATTAAAACCTTCGAGCATAACAGCATATTTGATTTTTTCGGGAACACAAAAATTTATTGCAGCAAATTCAAGTGAAAAACTTTTATCGGCATAAGCTAGGTTTATAGTGTCAGTCTCGTTTATGTCGTATTTAAGTATTCTGTTTTCCTTTTTTTGGTCGGGAGTAATTAATTGATTAAAAACTTTCAAACTGGTAAAAATTAAATTAGGCTTTACCGGATTATTGATGATACTGTCCGGATGAAAATAAACCAAACCATCGACCCCTCCAAAATAGATGTTTCCTGTTTTGTCTTTGAAAGAAGCGCCAGGTCGGTATTCATTGCAAGGCAACCCATCATACTGATAATAGTTATAAAACCTGTTTGTGTTTATATCGAGCTTGGATATTCCTTTTGTGGTTGAAATCCATACATTATTTTGCCTGTCGAATTCAATTGCCATGATTGTATTCCCCGGTAGCCCCTGTTCAGTGCTATACCTAACCATTCTTTTTTCATCAGGTTTCCAGCAATATAGTCCTTGCAGGGTTCCAATCCAGATATTTCCAATACTATCCTGTTTTACTTCAAAAACAACCTCGTTGATAAAATCACCTTTGCTCATCAGAAAAGAATGGAATTTATCAGTTTTCTTATTCCAGCCAAACAATCCATTATAAGTACCTATCCATAGTGTACTGTCACTGCCGTAATCGAGGGTGTTTACAAAAGGTTTAATATCTTGAATTACACCGTTAACAGCAGGGGATGAGCTTTTTAATATAGTATCATTCTGAACATCGAGATAATATAATCCTCCTCCGTTGGAGCCAATCCAGAAATTACCTTTGGCATCTTCAATGATATCAAAAATGTAATTATCCCATTTTTCTTTGTCCGAGCCAGGCATGTTGTGATGCTTAAGAGGTTTATCCTGTCCCCGGTAACAATATAACCCGTCGAGATATGTACCAATCCATATCCATCCCCGGCTGTCTTCGTAAAGTTTTATAATTGCTTTATCGGTTAATTTTTCCGGACCTGCCGGATTCTGAAAATACCTGAAGTCTTTGGCACCCTTTTCTAAAATATTGATTCCTCCTCCATCAGTACCCACCCATAAAGTGCCATTTTTGTCTTTAAGCATGGATTTAACAATGTAATGGCTGAGATTAAGATTTGATTTTGTAGAGCTTCCAATAGGATGAAAGGGCTTTACTGAAGAAATTTTATGGTAAATGCCACGAAACTGAATCCCAAACCACAAATCTCCCGAATGATCTTCATAGCAATGTACCTTGGCTTTTTGAATATTGGGCAGATTGATCAGTGAATTGGCATCTGTGATGATATTTTTATCGGAATCGTAATTTTTAAGGCCGTTTCGTTCCGTTCCAACCCAAACAGTTCCTCTTTTATCGGTGGTTATGGAATAAATTCCCCCATTTAATGTGTTGGAATTGTATTTAGAATACTCAGAATGTTTAAAAATGCGTTTTTGAGGATCGAAAAATACTAATCCTGCACGTAAAGTCCCGAAAAATACCTGTTGTTGTGCATTTTTATGAACAACCAGAACTGTTCTGTCGGGAAAATCAAATTTGATTCCGGTATATTCTGCCAGGTTCATAAATGCAAGCCGCTCAGTATCAAATACCAACACGGCGTTATCGTCGGTGCCAATTAATAGATTGCCCTTGTTATCAATTACCGCCTGATTATATTTGGAATAAGCAGGGCTGCCGTCGTTGTTAAATTGGTGGTTATAAAAAGTATATTCCCAGGTAACGGGATTTAAATAAACCAGTCCATGAGATGTAACAAGCCAAAGCATTTTATTTTTATTCTCCAGAATACATACTACTGTTATAGGCAATTCTTTCTGCTTCGACCGAAGATGGATCTGTGAAAAACAATCTTTTTTGTAATTATAAAGGTTAAGTCCGAAGTTAGTGCCTACCCATAAATTCCCATACGAATCTTCGAAAACAGTGTTTACATTAGTAGAGTTGAGACTTGAGCTATCGCCTATGTCCTGCTGATATACTTTAAAATTGTACCCGTCGAACCTGTTTAGCCCCGAATAGGTGGGTATCCAGAGAAAGCCTTTTGAGTCCTGATAAAATCCGTAAAGAGTTGTTCCCGATAACCCGTCGAGAGACGAATAAAAACGGTCGTTCTGGGCATGAAGTTTAATAGTCAGGCTGATAAAAACAAGCAATAGAAAGTAAATCCTACTCATATTTTTCATTTAGCAAACAAAATTAATGGAAATATCATACAATTTTTCAAAGGTGTATTGCTGTTCTTAGTTAAACAGGAGATAAACAGATAGATAAAAAATTCATGTAACATGCTCGAAAAGAAATGAGACATAATATTAAATAATATATCGTGGGATATTTAAAGTATGTAACATGTAATTTATAATAATATGGCTACTCCATATAGTTTTGTGCGTCCGGTGAATTAGGCTTTTTTCTGAATATTTTATTAGGGCCAACCGAACCAGACTTTTATTAACGAGGATATCGGCACAATCGATATAACTACTATTTATTAATTAAAATCAGAAAACTAAATTCTATGAAGAAAACTGTCCTGTTTATTTTACTGGTAGGGTTTTTCTTTACAACTTATGCGCAAACAACCATGCGTGGAAAAGTTGTGGATAAAAACACTAAAGAACCTTTGCCGGGAGCTGCAATTTCGGTTGTAGGCACAACTATTGGCACTAGCACCGACCTAAACGGTGAATTTGTATTAAATATACCTGAAACTGTTAAAACGGTTACAGTGTCGTTTATTGGTTATGAGTCGGCAACCCTTGCTGTATCACCTAACATTTTTGTAGAGCTTGAATCTGCTGCTCTGGCAATGGAAGAAGTTGTTGTTGTAGGATATGGTGTGATGCGTAAAAGTGATTTAACCGGAAGTGTTGCCAAAGTTAATGTGGACGATATCAGAAAGGTATCAACCATCGATGCTGCACAGGCTATGCAGGGACGCCTTGCAGGTGTAAATGTTATTTCAAATTCTGGTAATCCGGGTTCCGGAACTACAATCCGTGTACGTGGTATCGGTACCATCAATAATTCCGATCCATTGTATGTTGTCGATGGTTTTCCTTCCAGCGATATCAGTCATATTGCACCAACCGACATTGAGAGTATGGAAGTATTGAAAGATGCTTCGGCTACTGCCATTTATGGATCCAGAGGTGCAAACGGGGTAATCCTTGTGAAAACAAGAACTGGTTCGAAAAATCGCAAGCTGGAAGTACAGGCAAATGTTTTAACTGGTGTATCTCAGGTAGCAAGAACTCTTGACCTTGCCGATGCCACACAGTTTGCTGCCGCCCGTAAAGATCTTGGAAATACAGATGATATCATCAATTTAGTTCTCGATAACCAGGCAAATGGTAATTACCTGAATGGTACCGACTGGCAAAAGGAAATTTACCGCAATGCCGTCAATCAGCGCTATAATGTAAGTATATTAGGTGGCAGTGAAAATTACAGCTACGATCATGGTGTTACCTACTCCGCTCAGGAAGGTATAGTGAAAGGTTCGTATCTGAATAAAGTGATGATGCACACCAATAACAATTTCAGTCTAACAAAAAAGGTGAAACTGGGAATAAATATGAACTATGTATGGTATGAAAAACCAGGAGAAAAAACTGATTTCTATAGTGGTATTATCCCTGGAGCTCTTCGTTCCGATCCAATTTCGGCAGCTTGGGACAACTATAACGAATTCTATGGTGAAATATATTATTCACAGGCATGTACAAATCCTGCATTAGGTATTTGGCAAAATGGGTTTTCCAAATCGGGCGAAAATCGATTTATCGGAAATTTTTTCCTGCAAATAGACGATATTTTGGTGAAAGGTCTTTCATTCAGGTCTCAATATGGGAAACAATTGAATTTTTCAACTTCGAAAAGTTTCAGTCCTAAATATTTTGTTACCCCTACCCAGAAAAATGACGACCAAACTCTTTATGAAAGTCGCTATACTGGAAATAACTGGTCGAACACCAACTATTTCTCTTATAATGCTACAGTTAACAAGCTGAACATAAATTCAACCCTCGGTATGGAAGTTCAATCGTACTTTGGAAGCGATATTTGGGCTAAGGGATACAATGTACCTGAAAACGCCGATCTTCAATATCTTGGTGCTCATAAGGACATCGTTAAATTTGATTTAGGTGGAGGAGCTGGTCAAAACCGTTTGGCTTCCGGTTTTTTCAGATCAAATTTTTCTTGGGATAACAGATTCCTTTTAACCGGAACTCTCCGTGTTGATGGTAGCTCAAAATTTATGAAAGATAAACGTTGGGGTTACTTTCCATCCTTTTCTGCAGGCTGGAATGTTGCTAATGAATCATTTCTTGGTAGTGTGAAAGAGGCAGTGAGTACTTTTAAATTACGTGCCGGATGGGGTATTGTTGGAAACCAGGGAAGTGCTGGTGATTTTGACTATGTATCGAGTGTTGCCGGTGGTTATGTGTATGCATACAACGGAGTACCAATTGATGGTGCTATTCAGCGCAAACTTTCCAACCGGGAATTATCCTGGGAATCGGCTGAACAATATAACTTTGGTTTGGACTACGGGTTTTTTAACAATTCTTTAACAGGTAGTGTCGATTATTTTATCCGCAATACCAAAGATATGATACTTAGCCGTCCTATCCCTATTTATGCAGGTAAACAACGGCCAAATGTAAATGCCGGTACCATGTCGAATAAAGGCTATGAGTTTTCAGTTAATTATTCTAACTCTGCACTTAACGACTTCAAATACAATGTTGGTTTAAATCTCACCTTTATCCATAACGAAATTACCAGTTTAGCCGGTGGCGATCCTATCCGCTCAGGAGGCGTAGGCCGTTCGGGTAATACTACCAAAACAGAAGTTGGTCGCGAAATAGCTTATTTCTATGGATATAAAACATCTGGTATATATAAAACTCAGGATCAGCTTACAGCACATAGTTTAAACGATCTTCCTATTCAACCGGAAGCCCAACTTGGCGATGTTATTTTCCAGGACTTAAATGGTGATGGTAAAATTACCGAAGACGATATGACTTATTTAGGCAGTGCATCGCCTGTTTTTACTGGTGGTTTGAATATTAACCTAAGTTATAAGAATATTGACATGGTAATATTCATGAATGGTTCATATGGAAATGAAATAGTGAACGCCATGTACCAGTCGTTGTATTCATCGCGAATGTTCGAAACCAATATCAGCCGCGATATGGCTTTGAATCACTGGACTCCTGAAAGACCTGGTTCCGATGTTCCAAGGTTAACTGCCGGCGACCCTAATAAAAATGATGAGAGGTTCTCCGATCGTTGGGTTGAAGATGGTTCTTACCTGAGAATTAAAAATATTCAATTGGGATATACTTTACCAAATTCGATGATGAGCAAATTACGCATTAAAAATATGCGTGTATATGCCTCGTTCGATAACCTCTTCACATTTACCAAATATACCGGCCTCGATCCTGAATTATTCGGTTTATATGGTAATCCTTTTTACTATGGTGTCGATCTGGTTAACTATCCTCAGCCACGCACATTCTCTCTTGGATTAAACATTACATTATAACAGCAAGGGATTTAATTTTAAAAATATTGGGAAAAAGATGAAAAAACTAAAATTCTATATAATTACTGCAATCGTGGCAATTTCATTGTCGGGTTGCAACGATTTCCTGGAGCTTAAACCTCAGGGATCAGAAAACAGCGATAACTTTTTTCTGCAAAAAGAAAATGCAGTAAGAGCTGTAAATGGTATTTACGATCAATTACAATTAGATGAAGGAGCTGGTCCCGATGGTCAGTGGATGGCTCACCACCACGATTGGTTTATTGGAGATATTATTTCGGACGATGCTGAAAAAGGCAGTAATGCTGGCGATTACCTTGAATTCCGTGACCTTGTAAACTGGGACTTAAAACCTTCACAGTCCATGTCGTCTTCCTTTTGGATTCATGGTTTTTGGGGCGTATCTCGTGCAAATTATGTGCTCGAATCGTTGCCAAATGTTCAATGGGATCCAAGTTTACGTGACAGGTTAACCGGAGAATCACTTTTCCTGAGAGCTTATTTTTATTGGTACCTGGTAAGGGTGTATGGTGGAGTACCTATATTCACAAGTTCAGTAAAACCATCCGATTTCGGAAACGTGAAAAGAGCTTCTATCAACGAAGTGTATACACAAATTTCTGCAGATCTCACTCAGGCTATCGAATTACTTCCTGAAAAAAGTGGGTATGGTGTTTCAGAAACGGGCCGGGCAACTAAAGGAGCAGCAAGAGCATTACTTGCACGTATTTATATGTATCAGATTGGAACCGATAAAGCCAGCCAAACATCATGGCAGCAGGTTTACGATTTAACAAGTGCTGTAATTTCTTCCGGAGAATATACTTTAATGACGAACTATGCGAAACTTCTGGAAACAGAAAATAAAAACAATGAAGAGTCGCTGTTCGAAATTCAATTTGGAGTAGGTTCAACTGATCTGGCGCCAGCTTCTATCGGAACTAATTTCTATAATTTCCAGGGTAACCGTAAAGATGATTCAGGCTGGGGTTTTAATAATCCTACCAAAGACCTTGTTGCTGCTTACGATGCCACTGATCCGCGTTTATCGTGTGTTATTTACGGAGAAACCTATAACAATGGAATTCTTTACGGGAAAAAGAGAAAATACGACCGTCAGGAACAAGGTACTGATTGGTTAAACCGCAAGGCTGCCCTTCCGGTGAAACCTGCTCAGGCAAAAGCAAGCGACAGAAATATCAAAATTATCCGTTATGCTGACGTATTGCTTATGAATGCTGAAGCTGCTTACTATATTGGAAAAGAAGCCGAAGCACTGGCCAAAGTAAACCAAGTTCGTCAAAGAGCACGTAATAGTACTTTTTGCATAGGTTTTGCCGAAGGAAAAATGGATTACAGCGGCGCACCTGCTAATGTAAACCTTCCTAACATTGCTTCTTCAGGCGCTCAGTTACTTCAGGATATCTGGAAAGAACGCCGCTTAGAACTGGCTATGGAACAACTTCGTTTTTATGACCTGGTGAGAACCGGAAGATTCTTTGATGTTATGGATGCTGAGAAAGATCAAAAACGTGTTGAAGGACAACCTTATGCTGATTTGTACAGATATGCAAACATCAAGGCAAATGCTTTAAGCAAGTCTATCGATGGTCCTAATGGAAATAAGGTGCCTCTTCTTCCGATACCTCAAACTGAAGTTCAGGCATGGGGAATGGAACAGAATCCAGGTTATAATTAATCTAAAAAAGTTTAAAAATATATGAAAAAGATATTATTCATTTTTTCTTTCATGGCTGCATTTGCCTCTTTTTTTCCTGGCTGCAGCGAAGATCCATATTCACAGGATTATGATATCAACCTTCCCGTTGCCATCATAAATGCAATTTCGAACGATAAACCTTTTGTTGGGGATACCATCCGCATTGAAGGCGAAAACCTTAAAACTGTTTCGAATGTTGGCGTAGATGTTTATAATTTCACCATTGTGGAAAAGGAAGATAATTACATGCGTGTGATTATCCCCAGAGTAATCGAAGGTGGTCCAATTAATCTCACCAATTCTTACAAACGTCAATTTATCAGTATCGAAATTTTAAAGCCGCAGTTTTATCCTGCTAATGTTGAAGTTTGGCCTACTGAAATACAACGTGGAAAACCATTTGTTTTAAAAGGTCAGAATCTTGATCTGATAAAAGAAGTAAAGATAAATGGTAAAGTAGTTTCATTAGTGGGCGCAGCATCGCCAACCAAAGTATCATATGCCACTGCAGGTATTGACCTGGGAGAAACTGCAATAATAGAGATTACTCCTAAAGCAGGCGATAAAAAATCTTCTCCTGAATTACCTGTAATAGCTGCTAAAAATACATATTTGCCTCAGCAAACCATTATGCTCTGGGATTTTGAATCGACACCTTCCACTACCGAGGGTTGGGGAGGAAGTTCTTTCACAGCATCATTGGTGAATGGATTTTTTGGCAAAGCATATGAAGTAAATTCTGCTGCCGGAAATGGCTGGAATGGTTGCTACATCAGATTAACCAGCACTAATAATGGTCAGGGATTTGATCTCTCTGCTTTCAATAAACCATACATTACATTCCTGGTAAATACCAAAGGTAAAAAAGGATATATTAATCCTGCCCTCACAATTGCCGGAACCGAATCGGACAAACACTTTACAGGTCAGGGTGGCCAATACAGTGATAACTACATGATTTCTACCACCGACTGGGAATGGAGATCGTATGACCTCGAAAAAATGGGTTGGTCCGATATTAAGAGCAAAATTGAAAAAATCGACTTATGGTTCCGTGGTGGTAATGTTGGAGCTGGCGATGAATTCGAAATTATGGTGGATCAGGTAATGATCACTGACGGACCTTTAAATCCAACGCTGGTTTGGGATGCTGAAGCTCAATTGGGGGGATCGGTTCCTTATGTTGAAAATGGTGGTTCCGGACTTACTGGTTATTTCCAGGGCAATAAATATGCTACATACAAATATACTGTAACCGGCACATGGGATTGGGTTGGAGCTATAGCTTCCAATAATAATGTTACCCTTGATCCGATAACTTATTCAAACGGTATTTATATCAATTACCTGGTTAACACAGGAAATGCCAACGGATATACTGTACTTGAGTTTGTACAGGGCGAAAATAAACTTGCCGACCAGCTTCCTAATGGTGGTCCATATGGTGATAACTATATGTTTAAACCTACCAATGGTAATTGGGAATGGCGTTCTTTAAAATTCGATCCTGCAACTTTATCCGTTTGGGGTGGATCAGCCGATAAGTTTGATATCTCCAAACCATTTACTGTAAATATAAATATTCGTAGTGGTAATATTGCAAGCGGTCCATTTGAAGTAGACCTTGATTATTTCGTTTTCACAACAGTACCTCTGGATTCAAATCTCAAACAGGAATAGCATATGCAAGAGACTGACGAGTGTAGTTTGTAGTTCATACAAAAGTAGTAGTAGTAGTAGTTCTGTCCCGGTGGTTCCCTGCATGCTTGTCATGCAGGGCCTGCAGGGATTTCCAAAACAAACTTCATTGGTCAGCATTTTTCACAGATGATGCTGTGTAAAAAGTCGGAAAATACAAATAGAACACGAAGCCACGAGGACACAAAGTGATTTTTTTCAATATATTTATTTCGTGTCTATTGTGCCTTCGTATTTTTTACCTTTTTAAACAGACTCTATACCTTTCGACAGCCTGGCTGTTATAAATTTTATTATAACGTGAAATTTCTTAAATTTAAAATTGGCTCTGAAACACGCCTGATAATTATTGAATCTTTATTGATTGTGTTTGGAATAGCTATGGCAGTGTTTCTGTTGTTTCTTGTTCTTTTTTAAAGTGTTTTTGTTATTAACAAAATTAAAATATTATGATCCGTTACTTGTTATTATCATTGCTACTAGGCTTGTT
Organism: Bacteroidales bacterium; assembly: GCA_038320545.1. GTDB lineage: Bacteria > Bacteroidota > Bacteroidia > Bacteroidales > JAAUTT01 > JAAUTT01. The sequence continues at coordinate 24,533 of JBBQEI010000022.1, read as the reverse complement.
TGCATCGTTAAATGCACAACAAAGTATAGATGGCTTTTCGTCGGGGAATCTCGTTAACTGGAATAAAACAGGAGAAACATTTAGCTTTCAACTCGAAGGGAATATTCTTAAAGTTACCTATAACCGAACACCCGCAAGCGATGCCTGGGACCAGTTTAACCTGAAAGTTTCCGATATTTCGCTCTCTACATACGAACTCCGGATCAGGATTAAATCGGATGTCAATTTTCAATTTACAGCTAAACCGGTATATGCTGATAATTCAAATGACTGGTTACAAAAAAATGTTACATCGGGCGATCAGTTTACCGATGTTTCTTTTCTTATTTCTTCTTCAGCAACAAGGGTTTTACAATATATATATTTTTATTTCGAGGGAGGTTCAACAACTCCTAAATCGGGTATCGTACTGATAGAATCAATAACACTCCACACTTTACTTACGCAGGGATTAAAAAAAGGAATTGGCAATGCTAAGTTATTTTATGAAAAAACTAATGCTGGAAGTACTCCAGGTGCCTTTCCTGATGCCGCCAGAATTGAATTACAAACAGCAATAAGCCAGGCTGAAACTACCTTCGGTAACTCTTCAGCAACCCAGCAGCAAATTGACCAGGCTGTTACTAGCCTGAACCAGGCAGTAATTACATATGAAACGGAGGAAAATAAAGAAGCTGAACTTTCTCAGGTTGTACTTGCCGATTCAAAAGCAACACGACGTACAAAGATATTGTATGATAACCTTCGTTATTTCTCTGGTCAGAAAATGCTTTTCGGCCACCAGGATGCTACCGGTTATGGAGTTGGTTGGTCCAATGACGACGACAGGTCAGATGTAAAAGACGTTTGCGGATCATATCCTGCATTGGGGGCATGGGGAGTGGCTGGCATTGCTACAGGGCAGGATTACAGCCGCGATAAATATCGCGTTGAGAAATTTTATAATCTTGGTGGGATAAATACTTTTGAATGGCATTGTGCCGATCCGTACGAAGGGAAATTCAATCAAAGCGAACTCACCTTGGGAAAAAACATTGTAGGCGATATTTTACCTGGTGGTCTTAAAAATATCTGGTTCAAGTCTCAGCTTAATAATCTGGCTAATTTCTTTAAAGATTTGAAAGGTGCCAATGGCGAATCTGTGCCCGTTATTTTCCGTCCATGGCACGAACACACAGGAAGCTGGTTCTGGTGGGGATCCGGTAATTGCACAAAACAGCAATTTATCGATTTGTGGAAATTCACTAAAAACTACCTGAACGATAGTTGCCAGGTTCATAATGTTCTGTTTGCCTATTCCCCCGATCGTTTTTCGACCAAAACAGCTTATATGGACCGCTGGCCGGGAGATTCATTTGTGGATATTTTAGGATTTGACGACTATTGGGATCTACGATATAATAACACAGATATGGCCGCATTCACCAACAGCCTTACTTTACTGTCGGAAATGGCTACTGAGAAAGGAAAAGTTTGTGCTTTAACCGAAGTGGGCCAGGAAAAAATAGAAACTACAAACTGGTTTACCCAAACCCTGTTAAAGGGAATTCAAACAAACGATAAAACCAGAAAGATAGCCTATGCATGTGTATGGCGAAATGCAAGCACCACCCATCATTACGCACCATACCCGGGTCACCCTGCAGTAAATGATTTTATAAGCTTTTATAACAATCCTTATACAATCTTCATGACGGACGTTCCCGAATTGTACGAAAAACTTCAAAGTATTTCAACGGGTTTAAAAGAATCTAAACACGACAATAGTGAAGTAGTGTTATTTCCAAATCCGACAACTGGCTTATTGAGGATTTCGGATCTAAATAATTATCCAAAAATTAAAATATATAACACTGGCGGTCAGTTGATTTTACAAAATCAAAATACCAGTACAATTGATCTTTCAGGATTTAAAAACGGATTATACATGGTTAAATTAATTACTTCACAAGGAGATGAAGTGAATAAGAAAATTTTTGTAATCCGGAATGAATAATTTTTCATTCAGGTGACCAAATGAGGTTGCCTGAAGGGTGCATTTTCTCGTACTGCCTGCACTTCTGTTTATTGGAATAGTAATGATATTTGCCGGTATGTTTCTGAAAATGAGAAAAATCAGAAAGGGGACTACCGATGTTAATGCCACTAACTGGCCGGTTTTAAATTTGAACCTTAAAAAACAACGGGTACATTTAGGGATTGTCTCTATTATAACTCTGGTATTTGTTTTGATTTCTGCAGCAGGTAGTTATCAGGTTTATTGTTATTCAGAATCAGTCAATTTTTGTGGCAAACTCTGTCATTCGGTTATGAATTCGGAATATGCCACATACATGAATTCTCCTCATGCCAGGGTTAAATATGTCGAAAGTAATGTGGGTGAAGGAGCAGACTGGTATGTTAAATCTAAATTAGCGGGATTATACCAGGTTTATTCTGTTACTTTTAAAAAATACAGTCGACCTATTGCCACTCCAATACATGATCTTCGGCCGGCACGCGAAACCTGCGAAAATTGTCATTGACCCGAAAAAATTTATGCTAAAAAATTAAGAGTACAACGGAGCTTTTTATCCGATTCAACAAACACGGACTGGAACATATCTATGTTGATGAAAATAGGACCGGAATATAGCGCAATGGGATTAAAGGAAGGTATTCACTGGCACATAAACCCTGATATTCGCATCGAATACAAAGCTTCAACAAACTACAGAGAAAATATACCATAGGTAAAATATACCAATATAAAAACCGGGAAAACTCATTTATATACTGATGAAGAAAACATGCCTCGTAAAGGAGTAATCGACAGCCTTGAAAATCGTACTTTCGATTGTTTGGATTGCCTTAACAGGCCTTCTCACCAGTTCAATGTAAACAATGCCTAGCTTGCAGGTACTATTCCCAAAGAGCTTCATTATATCAAAAAAGCTGCTATGAGGGCTCTGAAAGATCCTTTTTATACTACGGATTCGGCCAAACTAATGAATAAACAAGGTATCTACAGTTATTATCAGGAAAAGCATCTGGAAATTTTGGCCAAAGATAAAAAGCTTATAGATAAGGCAATTACGGGTATTCAACAGGAATATTTTAAAAATAATTTCCCTGAAATGAATATTACAGGTACAACTTACCTGAATCATATAGGACATTTAAGTTCCGATGGCTGTTTCAGGTGTCATAACGGACGGCATGTGAACAACTGGGGAAAGTAATTTCCAAAGATTGTAATCTGTTTCTCACCATTGTTGCACAGGGCAGTACAGGTAAAACAAAATCGGTTTCACTCAATAACGAATTAACTTTCGAGCACCCTGTTGACATTGGAACCGATTGGAACGATTATACCTGCACCGAATGCCACCGGAATCCTTAAGGTACTGCAAGGGTAGTTTCTTGTTGCTGGTCTGTTTAAACGAATCCTGTTGTGGAGAATAGATGCATGGCAGGGATAAACCACAATCCTACAATGCATTGTCATTTCTCCCTGTGCCCGCAGCAAGTGGGTACAGGGAGAAATCTCTTGCTTTAATAATTATCGATTTAGCAGATAAGAATGATATTAGCTAAATACATCTGGTATTAAAAGGCTTACCGAAATATTAAAAAGATTGAAGATGAGTTATAAATGTCACTTACTTTTATACTGTTGTAAATGAATTTAATTGTAATTTAGTTTTATTCAAAATTGTTCCGATTGCTAATTTATCTATTGATATCTATCTTAAACTTTGTTATATGAGCCTTGCGAAAAATAAAAAACTATTCTTTCTACTGGTAGTTATTTCATTTTTATATACTTCAGTGAATTCCCAGATCCCCCAAAACTATAAAGGGAAGCCGTTTAATGATTCAAATTATAAATCAGGACCACAGGTTATTCCGGGGCGTATTGAACTTGCCTATTACGACCTGGGTGGAGAAGGGGTTGCTTACCACGATGTTACCCCGGAAAATGAAGGTTCGAAACTAAATCACGAAGTGCACGATTACGGCAGCCATTTGCGTCCGGGTATATCTCCCTACATTGCTTTCTTCCGCGAAAAGGAAGGTGTTGATATTTCCTACACCAAGGACTGGGTCGATTTCAACCACCCCAACAAGGTTGATCCAAAAGTGAACCAGTTATACCTGGGATGGGAATCGGATGGCGAATGGACAAACTATACCGTTGACATCAAAGCTCCTGGGAAATACAGGATAGTTACCGTTTATGGGAACGAAGACAACCATTCTTCGCTTTGGCTGAATAATCAAAAACTTACCGATCTTGTTCTTCCTGAAAATACCGGCAACTGGCACTATTGGAACCAGGCCACCATAGGCGAAGTAACATTTACCGAAACAGGTCTAAATTTGCTGACTTTGAAATACAACAAAGGTTCCAACCTGGCTTACCTCGATTTTATAAGGGTAGAAGAAAATAAAGATAGCAATACAAATGCAATGACTAAAAAAACTTCAAAAGAACAGATTGAAGCTATCATTTCAACTGTTGAAAAGCTCATTCCCGAGTATCAGAAAAAGCCCGAAAATCCTTGGTCCGATGGTAATGTAGCCATCTGTATTATTGATGAGCAGGGTAATTTATATGGCAAACTCTATGGCAGCAATAAAGTTAAAACCCGTGGTACTTTTAAAATTGCCTGGATCAAAGCTAGCCAGGTTTGGATTACAGGCCTGAAAACCGGTGAGTTCGAAAAGAAAATTTTTAACGGCGAATTAAAAGAAGATGATTTTGGTATTCAGGCGCCCGATTTTATCGGATGGCCAGGCGGACAACCCATTGTTTTAAAGGACGGCACCAAGCTTTCAGTGGGCTTTAGTGGGTTTAGCGGCGCTAACGACCTTGGAATCGTCCAGCGGGCAATACAAGAGCTTGGAATATAAAATAGTGAAAACGAAGGCAAAAAGAAAAATCCCTAAGTGGAGCGTTATGCTTGGCGGCAACTTATAAACCTTAACCATTTTATATATGAATAAACAAACTACTAAAGAGCAGATTGAAGCCATTATCGAAACTGCAGGTAAATATATACCTGAGTATATGATAAGGCCACAGGATTCTCATTCGGCCGATAATGTTGCTATTTGCATTATTGACGAAGAAGGAAATGTTTACGGAAAACTCTATGGCTCGGAAAAAGTGCGGAACAGACGTACTTTCGGGTTAGCATGGACCAAAGCCAGTCAGGTATGGATCACAGGATTGAAAACGCTTGAATTTGAAAAGAAAATTTTTAATGGCGAACTCGAAGAAGGAGATTTCGGGATTCAGGCACCCGATTTCATTGGATGGCCAGGAGGACAACCTATTGTTTTAAATGATGGAAACAAATTAGCAGTTGGTTTTAGTGGCTTTTCAGGTGTCACAGATCTGGAAATAGTGGTGAGGGCAATTAAAGAACTGAGCATTTAGAAAGCCCTGCAATTTCACGCGCTGGGCGAAGTATTCTAAGTTGGGTGAATTCCGATAGCTATAGGAATTCTCTTCGTCCCTCCATTTTTGAAGCATTTGTTACAGTTTTATTGAGAAGACAATAAGGTAGCAAATGCTACCCATATAATCCGACAAAACAAATGCTTTGCCGAACAGCCGCCGTAAATGCTAATGGTGCAACGTTGGGGCCTGGCAATGGGCGTATAAATAAAAATAGCCGGACTTTCGCTCCGGCCATTTTTTTTAACCTAATTAATTTAGCTTTTAGACTATTAGGAAAAGTATTTACAGGTATACCTGCTTACCTAACCTAAAGCCTAAATGCCTATAGTCTAAACACCTACTTCCTTAAATTAAATCCTTAAAATCAGCTTTCTTATATTTCATTGCCGATACCTGACGTTTCATTTTAACAGTGCTTGCATACATAATGTAATACATAACCGGTATTAAAATTAATGTGAGGAAAGTAGCAAACGACAAACCGAAAATGATTGTCCACGAAAGAGGGCCAAAGAAGGCCACGTTATCTCCACCAAAATGAATATGGGGTTGAAAATTAGTAAACAAACCGATAAAATCGATGTTAAAACCAATAGCCAGTGGAATTAATCCTAATATGGTGGCTGTTGCAGTCAACATAACCGGTGTAATACGGGTTTTTCCTGCCTGAATAATGGCATCGCGGGTTTTTAATCCTTTTTCTTTCAAGATATCGGTAAATTCTACCAGTAATATTCCATTTCGAACCACAATTCCGGCGAGGGCAACCATCCCCATCCCTGTCATAATAATCGAAATATCCATGCCGGTAATGATAAACCCAAGCATTACCCCGATAATACTAAACAGCACCTCGATGATAATGATGAACATTTTCCCGAACGAGTTAAACTGCGTAACAAGAATAAACAAGATTAAACACAGGGATAGCAAGGCAGCGGTACCCAAAAATACCATAGTTTCCGCCTGATCTTCTTGTTCACCTGTAATCTTTATGTCTACCTGATCTGATTTCTTGAATTTAGGTAAGGACTGTTTCACCTGGGCAATTATTTCGTTGGCATTATAACCCGTTACCACATTGGATGATATAGTTACAATACGTTTGGAATTTTTGCGGTTAATACCACTGTAAGAGTTGAGGTAAGTTACCTTCGCCAAGGCTGAAAGCGGAATTTGTTTCAATTGCCCTGAACTCATATCCATAAAGGTGATTTTGGTATTTAAAAGCTTGTCGAGGTTAGTGCGCTGATCGTATTGGTAACGCACCTGAATAGGATATTGATCTTCACCATCGCGGAATTTGGAAGCTTCGTTTCCATAAATAGCAGTTCTAAGTTCCATCCCTATCTGGCCGGTTGAAACACCTTCACTGTTTGCCCTCACACGGTCCACTTCAATCACCACTTCCGGTTTATTTTCGTCAAAGTCGGTTTTTAACTCTTCAATACCAGGTATCTGAAGAGAATCGATAAAACGAATAAATTTATCGGAAGCAAGCCGTAATTCATCAAAATCGTCGCTTGTAACTTCAATATTGATAGGCTTTCCGGTAGGAGGTCCACCAGCCGGTTTATTCACTGTGATTTCAGCTCCCGGAATATCTTTAACAGCATCGCGGATAAGGTTCATGTACGGAGTTGTACTTTCACCTTTTCTTTGTGAAAACTCTATAAAATTAACGGTAACCTTCCCTTTATTTGGAATTGCATTTCCAATATCAAAATCATTATCGGAAGCTCCTTTGGCAATATTGGAAATTACAGATTCTACCAAATGATTATCCTTACCAATTACCTTCATTACCCTTTTTTCAACTTCGTATGTTACCGAGTCGGTAACTTTTACTTCGGTTCCCACGGGAAGTTTGATCAGGGCATAAATGGCATTCGGTTCGGTATCGGGGAAGAAAACTACTTTGGGAGGAAAAGCACCCATAATGAAAAAGGTGAAGAATAAGAGAGCTACTGTTCCCAAAAGAACATAATAAGGACGTCGTTTTGCTAGAATCCAGCCCAGGAACCGTTCATAACGGTCGAGTGTTTTAGGTATTAAATAATGCTGAAAGTGAAGTATTGCTTTGTATCCCCAGATGTTATGTGCAATAATCGAAACAGCAATAAACAATACCAGATTGGCAAAAGCATGCCATCCTGCCAAATGAAATACTGCACCCAATCCGGCGATGATACCGGCAGTTGTGAAGATACGTTTTCTGCTGAGAGTTTGTATATCCTCTTGTTCAGGTTTCATAAAAGTTACTGCAAATACCGGGTTAATGATATAGGCTACAAACAAGGATGCTATGAGCGTTATGATAATGGTGACTGGAATAAACATCATAAATTTACCGATAACACCAGGCCAGAAGGCAAGCGGAAGGAAAGGAGCGAGTGTTGTCAGGGTACCTGATAAAATCGGAACAAAAACTTCCCCGGCAGCAAACTTGGCAGCGGTAGCCACATCCATGTGCGATTTTTTGACAATACGGTGGGTATTTTCTATCACCACAATGGCATCGTCAACCACAATTCCAAGTGCAAAAATAAAGGAGAACATTACCATCATGTTCATGGTAAAGTCGATACCAGGCATTACGATATATGCCAGGAACATGGAAAGAGGGACCGATAATCCTACGAAGATTGCGTTGGTGAGCCCCATAAAGAACATCAAAACAATAGTTACCAGGATAAAACCGATAACAATTGTATTATTAAGGTCTTTCAGTGTGGTGCGGGTAGATTTTGACTGATCACCTGTAATGTTTATGGTCAGGTTCTTAGGAAATTTATTTTTGGTCAGGTCATCTGTAATTACCTTAATTTTATCGGAAGCGTCGAGTAAATTCTGTCCGCCTTTTTTTATAATATTCAGTGTAACTACATTTTCTCCGTTTAAACGGGCATAACTTTCTTTCTCAGCATAAGTATCCTTCACTTCTGCAATATCCTTTAAGTAGATTTTTGCGCCTCTGGAAGAACTGATGATAATATTTTTCAGGGACTCGATATCCTTAAATTCACCAACTACACGAATGGAGCGGCGCATGCCTTTCATGTCGATACCACCGCTTGATACAGTGACATTTTCATTTGCAATCTGTCCGGCAATATCGTTGAACGAAAGACTTGCAGCCTGTAACTTATACATATCCACGTTCACCTGAATTTCACGATCCAGGGCGCCTACAATTTCCACGCGGGTAATTTCTTTTAAGCCTTCAATGCGGTCTTGCATTACTTCTGCATACTCTTTCAGCTTATCAAGGGAGTATTTTCCTGAAAGATTGATGAACATGATCGGTAACTGTGATAGGTCAATATCGGTAACATTGGGACCTGAAGTAATTCCTGTTTGTGGCAGATCAGGTTTGGCTTTGTCAACTTCATCCTTTACCTTTTGTTTTGCATCGGATACTTCAACGTCGGTTTGAAATTCAACAACAATCATTGAGAAATCTTGTACTGAGCTACTGGTAATGTTTTTAACACCACTGATCGATTTTAATTTTTTCTCAAGAGGTTTTGTAATTAAATTCTCAATATCTGTTGGTGAAGTTCCCGAATAAACGGTATTGATTAATATCTGAGGAATTACAATTTCAGGGAATTGCTCTTTAGGAATATTGATATAGCTTAATATCCCAAATATGGAGATAATGACGGCAAGTACATATATACTCGTCTTATTATCGATACTCCAACTGGTCGGTTTAAATTCTTTAAATTTATTTTCCATTTTTTGTACTTTGTAGGTTCTTAGAGTTTAATTTCTTCACCATCTTCCAAATCGAGATAACCGGCATTGATAATTTTGTCTCCTGGTTTTAATCCTTCGGTTATTTCGACCATGCCATCGTAACTCTGTCCTTGTTTTATAGGCACTTTTTTAACTGTTGCAGTATTACTGTGCGTTTCGGCTAAAAATACATAACTTCCTTCTGAGTCGGTCTGTATGTAATTTACAGGCAATACATTGGCCTTTTGAGCTTTGTAATCGTTAATTTTCAAAACAGCAATCATGTTCGCTTTATAACCATCTTTTTCAGCATCCAGGCGAACTTCAACCAAAAACGAACGGTTCACAGGGTTGATATACCTGCTTGCAGCAGTTACTTTGGCTTTCACTTCTTTATCAAGGTCGGGGAAGAAAACAATCACTTCGTCGCCTACATTTATTTTACGGGCATAAGCTTCGGCAACATCAGCCTTCACTTTTAAAGTGTTAAAATTCATCACCCTGAATGCTGGCATTGCAGGTGAAGCAGCTTGTCCTATTTTTAAAGAAACATCTTCCACTGTACCAGTGATAGGCGACTTAATAGACATCATATCAAGTTGCTTACGTACTGAGGCAATTTGTGATTCCATCCCTTCTTTCTGGTTTTTTGCCTGTAGGAATTGCATCTCCGAACCTATTTTCTGGTTCCACAAACGTTCCTGTTTTTCAAATGTTTCTTTTATAAATTGGTATTGAGTTTCCAAACCTTTCAATTGTTCGCGTGCAGCAGCATCGTTTAAACGAGCTAACACCTGTCCTTTGGAAACATTTTGTCCGGTCCTCACATTCACAGCTTCCACAACGCCCATGGCTTCGGCATAAACATCAACGTTTTCTTCGCCATCCAAACGTCCCTGTACTTCAATATAATGGTCGAAGGTGGCAGGTTGAAGTTCCATTACAGCAACCTGTTTCAGGTTTTTCTTAACAGCGGTGGTATCTGTTTTTGCTATTTCCTCCTGAAGTTTAGCGATCTTGCCGTTTATCTCGTCGCGTTGTTTCTGCAGTTTTACGAGTTCGGTTTTTTTATCGGATTGGCAGGAAATGGCCAATGCAAATATTAATACTATGGATGTTATTAATTTTGTTGTTTTCATATATTGATTCATTTATCTGTTTTTATTGTTGATTTTTTGAAAGGATCCTCTCTAATTTGGCCTGAGCTTCCATTAAAGTTAATAGTGAGTTATAATAATTTGACTGGGATAGAATAAACTGATTTTGTATTTGGGTTAACTCAAAGCTTGTAGAAACACCTTCCTTGTATTTCACTAAGGTTTTATTATACACTTTTTCGCTCAAAATCATACTTTCTTTATTGTGAGAAAAATTAGTAAAGGCAGTTTGATAATCATTCCTAGCATTTTCAAATTCCATTATCAGGCTTTGTTCAACATTGTCTTTTGTTAAACGGGTCTTCTCAAGGTCTAACTTAGCCTGGCCCACTATAGCAAGTCGCTTTCCACTTGTAAAAATCGGGAATGTTAGGGAGGCTCCTAACACATCTTTAGGCTGAAAATTTAACAGTGGTTCATTTAACAATTCCTGATGTTGATAAAAGGCAGCTATTGTAGGAAGAAATGTTGACTTCTGTCTGCGAAGGCTTAATAATGACAAACCTTCGGAAGTCTTCATTAGTTGCATATCAATACTTGAGTTTACATCGAAATCAAAAGAAGACAAATATTGGATTGTTCCATTGCTAATAATTCCAGTTAAACTGTCGGTTAATTCCAGTGATTGTTCAAAGTCAATTCCTAATTGAATTTTAAGAAGTTTAACAGATACTTCTTTCTTTCCCTCCAATGATGTAATAGATGATTGAAGGTTTAATTTATTTATTTTCATTTGATCAACATCTGTTTCTTCAGCAAAACCTTGTTCTTGCATTTTGCTTAATTCACTATAACTTTGATCAATAGTTTTATAGCTGGCATTTAATAAATTAATATTTTCTTGTAATATCAATACCAGATAATATCCATTTGCGACTGATTCTTTTGTACTTAGTTGAGTTTTAACCAGACTTCTTTCAGATAATTCTTTAAACACTCTCGCTGCCTGTAAACCCACAATATATTCACCGCTAAAAACAAGTTGTGATACGGTAAAATTGAATGTTACATTATCTGGTACACCTAATGCTATGGGCGCTCCTGGTTCAAAACCTAACGAAAGTTTTTTATCCCTTATCGTTTGAGCAGTAATTACATCAGCATTACCGATACTTTGATCAAGTGATAAAATGGTGTTTCCTCCAAAACTTGCTTCGGGAACCTTGAATAGATGTTGATAATCAGCAGTTGCTGTAAACTGAGGCAATCCAATTGCAGTGGTTTCCCAAACTTTCTTTTTGGCTATTTCAATATCGATATTGGCACTCTTTACGTTCCTGTTATTCAGCAATGCATACTCCTGTGCCTGTTTCAACGACAACTTCAATGGCCCTGTAATTTCCTGAGCCGACAGCACAGCCGGTATCATTGTCAAAAGGGCTCCGCGTATTAAAAATCTGAAAATATTCATATTGTTTTATTGATTATATATTAACTGTAGTTCTTTATCCTTTAATTTTTCTTCCAAAAGCTGAATACCTTTTTCGCTGGCGATACCACGGATATGGTATACAAAAAATTCATAAAATACTTTTAGCGATGTTTTTTCCTCATTTGTTAAAAGATCCGAATCGAAAGTATTTTGAATTCGCGACACATGTATCTTTGAGATAATCTCCACATCAAGGTCGCTTCGGTATAATCCTTCTTCCTTGCCTTTTCTCATGTTATTGACAATAAACTCATAAATTCTTTCCCTTCTGATTTTATCGTGCTTACGATACAGATCAGGAAAGTATTTTTTTAAATCGTAATCCGAAACAGGGCTATATTCTTTCATGCGGCTTACCACCCATTTATGTACATCAAACAATTGTTCAATAGCGTTCGACTCTTCATTGAAAGAACATTGAAATTTATTGGAGCTATCATTAATTTCAAGATCAAAAACCTTAAATACCAGATCATTCTTATCGATAACATGCTGATACAATGTTTTCTTTGAAATTCCAAGCTCACGGGCAACATCGTCCATGGTAACACTTTTTATCCCATATCGGATGTAAAGGTTTCTTACTTTGTCGAGAATATTTTTTAGTTCTTCATCCATAATTTTAAAAAACGAATGTTCTTATGGAAACAATTATTGTTCCAAAAGTTTCCAAAGTTTATGTATTTTTTTCAATTTTCAAAAGATTAAAAACAGATTTTAATTTTGGATGAGGTAATCAACTGTGCTAGAGCACTATTAAATTTATTATTTTTTTCTTTAAAAATAAGGGATATTCAGACATAATTCTCTTATATTTGCAGTTGAACTAATAATTAAAAATGCTGTCAATTATTCCACAAACTTTATCCCTTAAAGTCTACAACACACGCTCCAGCGTAAATTGTTGTTGTATGTGGAATTGTACCTGTTGTTGCAGCTGTTAACCTGATTTTTCCTATTTTTTAATCTCAATTAATTTCAGGGCTGTAACAAATTAAGTCCTTCAGTATCCCTTTGCATTTTATTTTAATGGAACAAAAACGAAGAAGTATAGTTAAAGCCATCACCTGGCGAATAACCGGCACTGTCGACACATTTTTTCTTGCCTGGCTAATTACAGGTAAGCCAGGTCTTGCCCTCACCTTAAGTTCAGTTGAAGTAATTACAAAAATGTTTTTGTATTACCTGCACGAACGTACATGGACCCGCATTTCATTTGGAAAAGCTAAACCCAGAAAAGACGATTATGTTATCTGACCGGAATTTTAATAAAACATTTATGCCCCTGGCCATTGATGTAAAGGGGAAGAAGATTGTGCTCATCGGAGGTGGACGAATTGCCTGGCATAAAATTCAAAGCTTGCAGCAATATGCTGATAATGTACAGGTGGTAGCATTGGAGGTATCCGAACAAATTAAAAATGCCGGAATTAGCTATCAGGAAAAGCAATATGATCCTTCTGATCTGAGAGGTTCAACCCTGGTATACGCCTGTACCAATATCCCGGAATTAAACGAAAAGGTTTTAAACGATGCGCATGATATTGGTATACTTGTCAATGTGGTAGATAATCCTTCCCGGTGCGATTTTGTTTCTCCGGCTATTTACCGGAAAAATTACCTGAGTGTGGCTGTAACCTCCAATGCACAGGATGTTTATGAATCCATCGAACTTCGAAACCGAATTAAAAACTTCCTCGAAAATGATTCAATTTAAGAAAGCCGATTATAAAATTAGAAATAACGACCGTGAACATCTTCTAAGTCAGATGAAAAGCTCAGGGGAACCAGGCGTACTTATTCACACCTGTAACCGTGTCGAGTTTTATTCCGGAAAGGGTTTGGTACCTGACCAAATAATTTATCATCTGTTCAGATTAATCAGCGGCCTGGATTCGGTTTTTATTGGCGAAACTTTTATACAGGGACAGGTGAAAGAGGCTTATCAGCAGGCATCTTCAAAATATAAATTAGATTCAGCGATTCATCGTCTTTTCCAATGGGCATTTCTTACCGGGAAAAGAGTACGCACCGAAACTGCTCTTTCGCGCGGAGCGATGTCGCATAGCCAGGCTGTAGTTGAAATTATCAAAGAGCTAGTGACCGGCTACCAAAATAAACGTTTTGCATTTGTAGGAATCAACAAAATGAACCGCACTATCATGAATTTTCTTAAAGATAATGTTCAGGATTCGTTTTTGCTGTGCAACCGCAATTTCGAAAAGGCTTTGGAATTGGGAAATCAAATAAACTGCAAAGCCTATAAACTGGATCATCTAAAATCAGCTTTGGGTCAAGCGGATATCATTATTTCTGGAACTTCGGCACCTCACGCCATTATCCGGAAGGAACACATAGCTGCAAACCATTCCCTGTTGATATTCGATTTGGCAGTACCCAACGATGTAGAACCGGAAGTTCAGACTTTACCGGAAATAACATATTATGGGTTAAAACAGATTGAAAATCAGGTAAATGGAAATAAAGCCATAAGAATTGAAGAAATTCAAAAAGCAGAAATGATTATTGAAGAGGAAGTGAAAAGGTTTTTGGAATATCAGGATAGAAGAAACCTGACCACCACCTTTTCCGAATTAAGTTTGATTAAATAAAATTCATTATGAAAATCAGGTTAATATGCAGAAATAGCCGTTTGTCATTGGTTCAGGCCGAAGAGATTAAAGCTTTTCTACCCGGAATGGAATTTCAGGTAAACGCCATTGAATCGCTTGGCGATAAGAACAAGCAGATACCATTGGAGAATTGCGATATCCCTGATTTTTTTACCCGTGAACTCGACGATGCTCTCCTTAGAAATGAAGCTGACATTGCTGTGCATTCGGCCAAAGATCTGCCTTATCCTATTCCGGCAGGTCTTGAAGTGATTGCATTGACGGAGGCGATAGATCGCACCGATTCTTTGGTTAGCATCAATAATTTAAAATTAAATGAATTGCATGCCAATCCTCGCATTGGCACCAGTTCCTTATCCAGGGCAGAAAGCATTAAACAAGCACGACCCGATGCTAAAATCGTCAGCATCCGTGGCACCATCGAAGAAAGAATCTCCCTCATTGAAAAAGGAGTTGCCGATGCCGTGGTGGTTGCCACCTGTGCATTAAGGCGTTTAGGTCTGGATGCTGAAATAGCTGAGATTTTACCTTTCGAAACCCATCCGCTTCAGGGTCATTTGGCCATTGTGGCTAAAGAGGGTAATAAGAAATTACCGGAGTTATTTTCGGAATTGGATATCCGGAAGAATTACGGGAAGATTTACCTGGCAGGTTTTGGCCCAGGCGATCCTGAGCTAATTACCGTTAAAGCCCATCGTGCCCTGGAAAAAGCTGATGCTATTTATTATGACGACCTGATTGAAAAGACCTGTTTGCAAAATTTCTCCGGCGAAAAAATATATGTCGGAAAACGGAAAGGAAACCATTCCCATACTCAGGATGAGATAAATGAGCTGCTTTACAATTCCGTTATTTCAGGAAAGATAACTGTTCGTTTAAAAGGGGGCGATCCATTTATTTTTGGTCGTGGCGGCGAAGAATACGAATATCTTCACCGAAGGCTGATTGTTCCTGAAGTAATCCCGGGAATTACGGCAGCAGTGGGAGCTGCGGCACAGGCAGCAATTCCGCTTACTAGCAGGGGAGAATCTTCGTCAGTAGCCTTCATTACGGCTTCTTCACAAAAGGAAATTGTTGTTCCACATGTGGATACTTTGGTTTATTACATGGGTGCCTCCAATTTGAAAGAACTTCGGGAAAAAGTCCTTGCCAATGGCGTTCTTCCGGAGACTCCGGCGGCCATTATCACCAATGCCACCCAGCCTTATGCCAGGGTAAGCTTTACAAATCTCGGGAATTTGCCCGACGTAACATTGTCGCCTTCAGTCATTATAATTAGTAAAACCATTAAAAACAGAAATATAATGAAATCCAGACCAAATGTACTTGTAACAGGACTTACAGCCGACCAGTACCAGGAGTTGGGAAATGTAATCCACCAACCTCTTATCGAGATTATACCCACCGAAATGCCCTGCGATTTTTTTAAGTTCATCAAACATGTGTACAATTATAAGTATATCATATTTACAAGCCGCAACAGTGTTAAATTCTTTATGGAATGGGTTTATTCCATCGGAGCCAATGTTGATTCCTTAAACTCTAATTTAATTATTTCGATTGGTGAAGTTACCACGGACGAACTTCAGAAACATGGTATTATTCCTCACCTTCAGCCTGAACTTGATTCTTCAAGGGGTATTATTGAACTTTTCAGGTCGAAAGGCATTACGGGCGAAGAAATTCTGATTCCCCGTTCGGATATAGCCCTGAATATCCTGCCCGACGGTTTGCGTGCATTGAGTAACAATGTTCACATTATTACGGTTTACTACACCCAGGCCGTAAAAAAGATCGAAAAAATTGATTTATCCGGTATGGATATCATCGTATTTACTTCGCCTTCGGGAGTTAAAAGCTTTTTGAAACATTATGGCGAAATTCCTTTTCACATTAAAGTAGTTACCAGAGGAGAACAAACACAAGAAGCATATGAAAGAAATTCAGCCTTATATATCTAGTTTTGCCCCTTTTAAAAGGTTCAGGCATTTGAGAACAGATGCTTTAACAAGGGATTTTCATGCAGAAGTGAAGCTATCGGCCAATGATTTTGTTTTACCTTTTTTCATTGTTGAAGGAAAGCAGATTAAAAAGGAAATCGCTTCTCTCCATGGAGTTTATCACCTCTCACCAGATATGCTAATGCAGGAATTGGAAGAACCTGTAGCCCTTGGAATTAATAAAATTTTGTTGTTCGGGGTTGTTGAAGAATCGCGCAAAGATGAAACCGGCAGCTTCTCAGCTTCGCCCGAAAATCCTGTGAATATCGCAATAAAGCTGATAAAGGAACATTACCCGATACTGGTGATAACCGATATATGTCTCTGTGCATATACTTCACATGGACATTGCGGTATATTGGATGGTGAAATCATCAATAATGATAAATCCCTGGAACCTCTTGCAAGGATGGCATTGGAAAATGCGCGGGCTGGTGCCGACATTGTTGCTCCATCAGCCATGATGGACGGACAGGTTTGGGCCATTCGTCAAATGTTGGATACACATGGCTTCAACCGGGTAAAGATCCTGGCATATTCTGCCAAATTTGCTTCGGGGTTATACGGACCTTTCCGGGGTGCAGCCAAATCCAAACCAGCATTTGGCGATCGCAAAACTTACCAGATGGATTACCGCTCTGCCAGTCAGGCCATGGACGAAATGGAAGCCGATCTGAAAGAAGGCGCCGAATTTCTGATGGTAAAACCAGCACATACTTATCTCGATATTATTAATCGGGCAAAAACAAAGTTTACTGAAGTTCCTGTGGTTGCTTATCATGTTTCGGGCGAATATATGATGATAAAAGCTGCTGCCTCAGCCGGAATATTAAATGAAGAACAGGTTGTAATCGAAATTAATACCGCCATTAAACGTGCCGGTGCCGATTGGATTATCAGTTATTATGCAAACGTGATAGCCAGGGTTTTAGCAAAATAACAACATGGGTTTGATGTACGTTCGGCTGAGGTTTTACCTCAGTCGTATTTATACCCGCAGGCTCCGCCTGCAAAATAAACGAGATTGTCTCAAAACTATAGAAAGGCTTCGACTCCGCTCCGCCTGACAATAGAAAGCTGAATATTGAGCGATAATTGACTTTTGAGACAACTAAACAAAGAATTTAAAATTATGAACAACAATTTATCATCCCAAGCATATCAAGTTGCCTGTAAAGTGATGCCGGGAGGAGTTAACAGTCCCGTGCGTTCCTTCAAAAGCATCGGAATTCCACCTGTGTTTATAAAAAGGGCTTTCGGTTCCACTTTGGAAGATATTGACGGGAACAACTATATTGATTATTGCCTGTCGTGGGGAGTTGGTATTTTAGGCCATGCACATCCTCAGGTTGCTGAAGCCGCAAAGGCAGCTATTGATAATGGCTCCAGCTTTGGTGCACCTACTTTGCAGGAAACAGAGTTGGCTTCATTAATTTGCCAGTCTACCCCTTCCATAAAAAAAGTTCGTTTGGTAAGTTCCGGTACTGAAGCAGTGATGAGCGCCATTCGTCTTGCCAGAGCCTTTACCGGTCGGGATATCATTGTAAAATTCGATGGTTGCTATCATGGTCATTCCGATATGTTACTGGTGAATGCAGGCTCGGGATTAGCCGGACAAACCAGTTCTTCGAGCAAAGGAGTTCCTGAGATGGTTGTAAACAGCACCATAAGTGTTCCTTTTAACAATCCGGAAGCCATTCAGAAAGTATTCGAAAAGTATAACAATCACATTGCAACTGTCATTGTGGAACCTATACCTGCCAATATGGGCGTGGTAATTCCTCAAAAAGGATTTCTGGAGTTTGTTCGTCATCTTACCCGAAAATATGGAAGCCTGTTGATATTTGATGAGGTAATTACCGGGTTTCGCTTCTGTTTTGGAGGAGTTCAAAAATTACTGGGCATTCAACCCGACATTACCACCTTTGGAAAAATTATCGGAGGCGGATTTCCGGTAGGGGCTTATGGTGCAAATACTGAAATCATGTCGTTGATTGCTCCCGATGGCCCCGTTTACCAGGCAGGAACACTGTCGGGAAACCCCGTTGCTGTTGCCGCCGGAATTGCATCCTTAAAAATGCTTCAGGATGAGAAAGTTTATGAGGCTATTCAACAGAATTCGGATATTTTTTTTGGGATCTTCAATGAACTGGCACTTAAGCATAACCTTCAGTTAAATAGCTTCAAAAATATGTTTACACTCTATTTTTCAAAGAAACGGGTGGATGATTTTACCTCAGCACAAAATGCAGATCACTTTATGTTTAGCAAGTTCTATATTGAATTATTAAAGAAAGGCATTTATTTTTCTCCCTCTGGTTATGAAGCAAATTTTATTTCCAATGCACATTCAGGGAACGATTTGCAAAAAACAACGGAAGCAATTTCACAAATTTTAGAAACAACAAAGTATTTATAAAATGGAAAATCAGGATTTCACTAAGCTCTTTCCCATCAGTTCTGAACAGCAGGAGCTGGCACAAAAGGTATTAAACGATTTTCAGGAAACACAGTTATTATGGTTTAGCGGATACCTGGCAGGATATGTCATTGGTGCTCAGAAAGCCCGTTTAGGTGTTAATGGAATTTCCACGGATGTTTCTCATTTGAATGGCCACAGTGAGCCAAAAGAAGTAGAGAAACAGCAGATGACCATTATTTTTGGAACTCGTACCGGAAACAGCCACAGAGCCGCCGAGCTTCTTCAGCAAAAAGCTTCTGAAAAAGGTATCAAGGCAGTGGTGGCCGATATGAATGAATACAACCCAAAAAACCTGAAAAACGAAACCAACCTTGCTGTAATTGTAAGTACTCATGGTGAAGGAGAACCACCTCTGGCGGCAGAAGAATTTTATAATTTTCTTCATGGAAGCCGTGCCCCGAAATTAGAAAACCTTAATTATTCGGTATTGGCACTCGGGGATAAAAGCTATGCCCAATTCTGCAAAACAGGTGCGGATATCGATAAAAAACTATGGGAGCTTGGCGCAAAGCGCCTGGCAGATCGTCACGACTGTGATGTAGATTTTCTGCCTGTCACCGGGGAATGGATTAACTCACTGCTCGAAAAATTTGAAGGCTCTAAGCCCATTGCTTCCAAGTTATTGAATGGTTCTGCTGTAAAGGCCACTGTTCCGATATTCGGGAAATCGCATCCGTTTAATGCTGAAATACTTGAAAAAATAAAATTGAATGGGAAAGGCTCTTTGAAAGAAACCTATCATTTCGAAATTTCTTTAAAGGATTCGGGACTTGTATATAAACCCGGTGATTCCTTGGGAGTTCTCCCGGTTAATTCGAGAAATCTGGTGGATAGCTTGCTTTCATTAACCGGGATTTCAGGCGAAGATATTGTTACAGCTATATCAACAACTACCGCCCTGAGAAATGCATTAACTGAGAATTTTGAAATTGGTATTTTAAGCCGCGATACCATTGAAAAACATAATCAAAATATTAAGAGTCCTGAACTTTCTGCTATTTTAGCTGATACCGGCAAACTTGCCAAATTTACATATGGTGCCGATGTTTATGATATGCTTAAAGATTACCCTTTTCCTTACGATGCACAAGGATTGACTTCGATACTCCGTAATCTTCAACCTAGGTTATATTCTATTTCATCAGCTTATGAGGCTTATCCCGATGAAGTCCATGTTACCGCTGCCGCATTGAGATATACCCATAGCAACCGGTTGAAAAACGGCATCTGCTCAGGTTTTCTGGCCGATAGTTCCAATGTGGGCGATAAGGTAAAAGTTTACATCGAAACCAATGATGCTTTCCGTTTACCGGTAGATCCTTCGGCGGCAATCATCATGATTGGCCCGGGAACGGGCATCGCTCCCTTCAGGGCATTCACACAATATAGAGCAGAGACCGGTTCGAAAGGGAAAAACTGGTTATTTTTTGGTGATCAGCATTTTACCACCGACTTTCTCTATCAGACCGAATGGCTGGATTACAAGAAAAAAGGATTACTGGCAAATCTTTCGGTGGCATTTTCGCGCGATCAGAGAGATAAGTATTATGTACAACATAAACTCAAGGAGCAGTCGGTGGAAGTTATGAAATGGATTGACGATGGTGCTTTCATTTATGTTTGTGGCGATATGAAGCATATGGCGAAAGACGTACTCAACACAATTATTGATATTGTATCCGATCAGAAACAATTAAGCCATGAGCAGGCAAGGGAATTTGTGCAGAATTTAAGAAAGCATAAGAGGTATCAGGAAGATGTGTATTGAGGAGAGTATCAAGTAGTAAGTAGTAAGTCGTAAGTAGTAAGTCGTAAGTAGTAAGTCGTAAGTAAAAAGTAACAATAGAAAAATGCAAAAAAAATTAATAATGAATAGATTGTTAGGATGATAGGCTGAGGCTGTGCCTTCGTCTGATTATAACTTCAGGCTAAGCCTGAAACAATATTTACGGCTGAGGCACAGCCTCAGCCGAACGAAGAATGGTGTGAGTTTATGAATCTATAATCCTGTATTTATTACTAATTACTTGGTACTAAATACTAAATACTAAATACTAATTTTTATGTCAACAGAAAAACCAAAACTCTCGGAAGTCGAGATCATCAAAGAAAAGAGCAACTACCTGCGGGGAACATTGAAGGAAAGCATCCTGGAAGATACAACCGGTGCTTTGCTGGGCGATGATACAACTTTAATCAAGTTTCATGGCACTTATCAGCAATCTGATCGCGACCTGGATACCGAACGCAAAAAGCAGAAGCTCGAACCATTGTATTCCTTTATGATCAGGGTTCGTGTTCCGGGCGGTATTGCTTCTCCATCGCAATATCTTCAAATCGACAGGCTTTCGGACCAGCATGCCAATGGTACCATTAAAGTGACCACCCGTCAGGCTTTTCAATTACACGGGGTATTGAAAAGAAACCTGAAAACAACTATGAAGAAAATAAACAATTACCTGATGGATTCCATTGCTGCCTGTGGCGATGTTAACCGCAATGTGATGTGTAATCCAAATCCATACGATTCGCCGGTTCACCAGGAAGTTTACGAAATGGCCAGGCTGATGAGCCGGCATTTCACGCCCCAAACCAAGGCATATTACGAAATATGGCTCAACGATGACCTTCAATATTCTACACCTTCCGAAGATGTTGAACCTATTTATGGGAAAACCTATTTACCGCGGAAATTTAAAATTGCCTTTGCCATTCCGCCATACAACGATACCGATATTTTTTCGAACGATCTGGGTTTTGTTGCCATCGTTGAGAATGGGAAGCTTTCTGGGTTTAATGTATATGCAGGAGGTGGTATGGGGATGACTTTCGGAACACCCGAAACCTATCCAAGGTTAGCCAGTGCTTTGGGTTTTGTTACTACAGATAAAGCGCTGGCTGTGGCTGAAGAGGTACTTAAAATTCAACGCGATAACGGAAACAGGGAAAACAGGAAGTTATCGCGCTTAAAATATACCCTCGATCGTTTAGGATTGGATAATTTTCAGAAGGAGCTGCATTTGCGGCTCGGTTGGGAGCTGCAGGGTGAAAAGTCGTATAAATTTGTTCGAAATGGCGATCGTTATGGTTGGCATAAAGGAAGCAATGGTCGCTGGAGCATTACTTTATTTATTGAAGGTGGAAGAATTCGCGACACTGAGACTATGAAGCTTAAAACCGCCATAAAAGAAGCCGTTCAGATGCTCGACGGGGATGTACGGTTAACACCTAATCAGAATATTATACTTGCGAACATTTCGAACGATGCGAAACCATTTATCGAAGGAATACTGAAGAAATATAATATTTTTCATCCTGCAACCACTTCCGGGTTGAGGTTAAATTCCCTGGCATGTGCCTCTTTACCACTGTGTCCACTGGCCTTTGCTGAGGCTGAGCGATATTTACCTTCGCTGGTGGATAAAATAGAAATCATTTTAAATGATCTTGGACTTAAAAATGAGGAAATCAGCATCCGGATGACAGGTTGCCCTAATGGTTGTGCAAGGCCATATTTAGGAGAAATAGGACTGGTTGGCCGTGCGCCGGGTAAATACAATTTATACCTTGGAGCCAGCTTTACAGGCGATAGGTTAAATAAGCTTTACAAGGAAATGCTTGATGAACAAGCCATTTTGGAAGAAATGAAAAACGTATTCGTTTTATATTCTCAAAATCGCAATAAAGACGAACGGTTTGGAGATTTTGTGATGCGAAAGAAGCTGGTGTAAAATATAGTAAGAAACGCAAAAAAGGATTGCACAGAGTTGTAAAGGAGTTACACTGGCCTGAGGCCAAAAATCCTACCCCATTCTAAATCTCTCCCCCTGAAAGAGAGACTTGGCTCTTCGTAACATGAGCTGGCGTTTAATTAATTTTAATTAATATCAAATTAGAACATTTCAATTCACTGTGGTGCTCTGTGCAACGCTACATATAAGTTTTATTGGGGTTCCGATAGCTATCGGAATCGAAGGACTTTCTTGTCGATGCGTAAAGAACGTATTTAGAAGCAAGTACTTTAAAATCTGCACTTCCGCCCCAAAAAAATTTATATGATGTTACCAACCGTATTTTTTTATCTTGTCAGTTGATAATCATTAATTAAAAGTCCTGGTGATAGATTTAATCGTTTGTTTAAATTCCGAATCATAACAATTGTTAATTTCCGTTTACGATTTAAAACCTCAGATATTCTACTTTTTCCCCCAATCGCATCAACCAAGTCAACTTGTTTTAAATGCATCTCTTCCATCCTTATCTTTATCGCATCAATTGGGTCAGGTGCTTCAATTGGATAGTGTTTTTTTTCATATTCATCTATCATTAATCCAAGAATGTCAGCTTCGTCACTTTCAGGTGCCCCAATTGCTGAATCAAAGATTACTTCTAATCTTTTTAGAGCATCTTTATAATCAGCTTCTGTTTTTATAGGTTTTATATTCATGTCCAATATTTTATATCGTGTTTGAATTAATCTTATCGTATTCATTATGAGGCCCGATGAATCGAATAAAAATCCATTGTTTCTCATAATTAAATTTGGCAACAAGTCTATAGAATTGCCTTTTATATTAAATACAATCCTATTATCCTTTAAAATACTTGCATTTGCGTATGTCTGTTTTACATCATTAGGGTTTTTCCAATTTGCATTCATTGCCGTATCATACCAAGTCTTAAAATATTGTTCAGAATCAGGATGAACTTCCCAATATTCTCTTAATGTGCTTAGTATGGTTGGTAAACTCTGTGTAACCTCAATGGCCACACCGCTGAACGACCGGTATCTCGTAACTAATCCGTGCATTTCGACTTCAATAACCGAAAACCCCCGCCCACCGCTCGGCTTAGCGTCTCGCTACGTCGTAAATACCTGGCCTCTGGCCAAAAATAATACCTTCCACTCTAAAACTTTCCCTTAAATTCCATCTTATTGTATTTCTGTTATTTTGAATCCTTATCTTTGTGAAGAGTTAAATCATCATCATGGAACGCCGCGATTACCTTATAACCCAAATTCAGCAACTTGGACGGTTTCTACAGTTATTAGCAGAAAAGCTTCTTGGGAAGTCTTCATCTTTAAATCTGGAGGAAGAGATCTCTAAAAAACAGGAAGAATTTAAAGAAGTATGTGGGTTCGAAATGTCGTTGCTGGCCACCCCTGTATTTGAAGAATTAAAAGAACCTCTGCTCAACAATAATAGTTACAACCCGAAAAACATTGAGTTACTTGCTGATTATATGGTAATGCTTGCTGATAAAAGTGTAGGTTCACCACTTACATTTATTCACAGGGTTAAACTAAATGCCCTGCAATTATATGAACTTATTGAAGTTTCGGAAAAGACCTATTCCATTGAGAGACAAAAAAAGATGGCAGGGCTTAAAAATAAAATTTGAATTCTTCTATTTTTCGCTTATTAAATCAACCGTTTCAAGAAACAGCTTTCCTTTTAAATAGAATAAATAAATTTCGCATGCAGACTTTTTATTTATAGCCTGAATTATTCATGAATTTTGACCACCTCACCCTAATCCCGAAAGCTTTCGGGATCTCTCCGAAAAGGAGAGGGACTTTAAAAACCCTACAATCTCGCTCCCCTCTCTTTCAGGAGAGGGGCTGGGGGTGAGGGTGA
>JBBQEI010000021.1:0-70390 GCA_038320545.1 Bacteroidales bacterium | reverse complement strand
GGCGCTATAATGGTAAAGTCAAAAAGGAAACCTCTAACCATGGTCTCTTCGTTGGTGCCTGCCTTTATCTTTACCAGTTTTGAACGTACTTTACCATCGATAGCAATGTCAAATTTTTGATGCTGGTATGGATCATTTGATAGGTTTTCGCCTTGTTGTTTCTTCATCGCAAATATGCGGGTTCTTAGATTTCCAAAAAATGCATCTGCAAACCGAAGATCCGTGGGGGAAAGATAAGTAGCCGTCGGAGAGGTATCACTTTCTTTTATACTAACAACCACTGGCGATTGGGTGCGGAATGTCATGGCAGCTTTCCATATGGGTTCCAATAATTTTTCAACACTTAAAACATGGAACCGTACCTTGCTTGTATGGTCGCCAATGGTAAACTCCTGGGTTTTGAACAAACCCACAATAAAGGGTTCAGCCGCTTCGTCTGTATGAAACGAAACATGGAGAGAGCAAATATCACTTAGTATTTCAAACCTGTCGCCTTTAATCCTGTATTTTTCAGCTAAAATGTTTGAAAAAGTAAAAAAGCGGAACTGCTTTTTGCCATCGGTATATCCATGGTCATGAAGCCATGCTGCAAATTCGGGGTTACCATTATGAATAGTTTTATAAATCCAGGCAGATGCTTCATATTGATAATTTATGGGAAGCGTTTTTTGAACTCCTTGTGGCTGTAAATGTAATTTGAATCTCATTAAAGGGTTGTTAGTATCCGATGTTGAAATTTAACAAAAAACTAATTACGAAAAAGAATTCCAAGGAATAAATAAATGTGATAGTTAACACAAATAGGATTCAAGGTTACTCTAAAATATTTGTTATAATACCTCCTGTTGGACATACATTACATCTCCAATGTATAGCATCTTCGTCCGGATCAAATTTAGAGCTGATATTTCCATGACAGCCTTTTTTATGGCAACGGATATATGTTAAGGCGAAGTTAATCGGGAATGTTGTTAATGTTTCTTCGATAATCAAATTCAAAAAACATGTAAATTCCCTGGCAGGTTTTGGCAATTTCTTGAAATCAATTTTCATAAATAATGCGTTTTATAATTTATTTCTTTTGATATGTTTTGCGATTTTGATTAAATATTACTGCCATATTGTCGGAAACCGGATGAATGAGAAGACTATTTCTGCATAAATTTTCAATACATTTTGTCCATCTTCATCTACCCAGCGAACAATTCTCAATTCTCCAAACGCGTATGTATCGTTGATTTCTATTTGCATATCTTTCGTTATTTGGTTCATAAATTATTTCTTTTTGTATATCTGACCACGTGGCTGTATCCTTTTGAGTATAGCTTTACCATCATTATTATATTCTATAACAGCTCTGTAAACACCCCTCCTTATTCGATATAGGTTATTGCTACCCTTCAATTTAGAATACTCTTTAATATCAAATGGAGATTTTACAGTCTCAGACTGAATTTCTTCAATAAGCTCTAATATGATTCCTTTTGTTTGATTTGGTAATACTTCAACGTCCTTAACAAAAGCTCTTGAAATTTCAATATTCATTTTTTAAGTGAATTTATAAATGCTGTTTTCTCCGATTGTGAAAGCAACTCACTTGCTTCAGGAACATTTGCAAGAGCTATCAGCACTTCATCTTCATTTGCTAACTCATCCAGGACACTTTCTATGTACGATTTTAAATTTTGTCCATAATTGACTGCTATTAACCTTAGATTCTTTTCTGTATCAGGTTTTAGATCAATAATTTTCCTTTTAGTTCCAGTTGCCATATCTTTCATTTTTACGATTTACAGATTAAAATATAATGTCGTTGACTTAAGAACTCGTTAACTTATAGAAGGCTTCGACTCCGCTCAGCCTGACTGATAATTAGAATGTCACACTGAGCGGAGTCGAAGTGTTTATAGCTTAAGTCAACGACATTGGATTAAAATATATCATTACACAAATATATATATAATATATACCGTATATACGATATATACATTCAATTTTTCTTTTTCCAGTGAAATGGTTTCTCCAAATTCGCTTTTTTCGCATATTCCAAATACCTGTAATAAGTGGCCCTGCTTATATTTAATATTTTTGCCAGATCTTCAACTGATATTCTCTCTTGTAGAGAAGCTAATTACCTTATCAGGAATTAAATACCCAGCAACTTTGCCTAAAGCTTCTTTAACTTCTTTTTTAGAAGGTTTAAAAACCTTTAGTTTAGGATATTTCATGTTTTTGAGATTAATTATTTTTATTTATGATGGTATTTATAATGTTGATGACTTCATCAACTATTTTATCTGGGGCTTTGGTAATAAATGTGGCCTTTCTTTCTATCCAATCCACGTTTTTTACATGGTCTGCAAGTATTACTCCCACAACATCGTTAAGATTGATTTTTACTTCGAAAGGATAGCCTTTCTCTTTACTTGTGATTGGGCAAAGAATAGCAAGTCCAACAATTTGATTATATTTTTTTTCAGAAAGTACAATCGCTGGCCGATGTCCTGACTGTTCTTTCCCTGCTTGTGGATTAAATTCAATCCAAATAATATCCCCACGTTCCGGTATGTAACCTTTTACCATATTTCTCCCCCGACAATATTACCAGTTTGTGTTTCGGCATGAATATTTTCAGGAGTAACCAAGCATAAAAAGTCGTCGAGTTTTTTTTTTACTTTTTGAATGGGTTTCATTACTATAAAACCATTTTCAAATACTAAATCAATTTCGGTACCTTCTTCTATATTAGCATTTATAGTATACGATTTAGGTATTCTTATACCTAAACTATTTCCCCATTTTTGTGCTTTTACATGCATAATTAAATAATTAATGTTTATACAAATGTATAAACATTAATTGAAATTTCAAATACATTCTAAATTATTTTCTTCCAAACCTTATTGGCCGACATTTCAATTACGGAAGTTTTGGCAAATTCCAAATACCTGTAATAAGTGGCCCTGCTAATATCCAGATCTTCAACTGATATTCTCTCTTGTGGCGGTTTATTGTTATTTTGTTCAGTCAGATGCATTGCCGCATAAGCTGTTTTCTTTGCTTTATCCGACTTTTACTTGGAGCAGACGGAGAAAAGTGCAGGAAAAGATGGAGTACGTATTCAAGATTATTCGGACAGTTCAGAATGTTCCTAAAAAATTCCTTGACCATATAACAGGAACTGATGGGCTTTACGAAATTCTATTTATCGAATTTTCTTTCTAAGTACCCACATCGCCCGGCTTACGTATATTGTGTGTTGCACTGGCATTCTTATATTTTCACAAATTCTCTAAAGTTTTTTCTATCTATTACGTGTCCCTCAGCTTTGTATGTTTCCATAAAGTTTTGAGGAAATCTTGTCTTTTTATTATTCCACTTAAATTCAAATCCTATAATCTTTCCATTATTTTCTTCTACAAAATCAATTTCTTGTTTCTGTTTTGTTCTCCAGAAATACATTTTTGCAAATGTGTCTTTATATAGATTTTGCTTTCTTCTTTCTGACACCAAAAAGTTCTCCCATAATGCTCCTTTATCAACTCTTAAATCCAATTGATTAAAATTCCCGATAATCATATTTCGAATACCATTGTCATAGAAGCAAATTTTCCTATTCTGCTTTATTTCATTTCGTATATTTCGGCTAAAACTATTCAGTTTAAAAACAATATATCCCTTTTCTAAAATATCGATATACTTTTGAACTGTAATTTTATTAATCCCAATCAGTTGAGATAATTCATTGTAATTAACCTCGCTCCCCATTTGCAAGGCTAATGACTGCAACAATTTTTCCAGAACTTCAGGTTTTCTAATATCTGAAAAAGCTAAAATGTCTCGATACAAGTAGCTATTTACAAGGTTTTTTAAAGTCTCGCGTTCTTAGTTATTAAATATCTTGGTTGGATGTACTTTTCAGAAACAAAAAAGCCGGAATCTCTCCGGCTTTTTTGTTTTACATATCTTACGACTCCCGATAGCTATCGGGATTAAAGTTTCTTTTTCACTTCAAATTGTGTGAATCCTTCAATCAGGTCACCAACATTAATATCGTTATAGTTATGAATATTTAATCCGCACTCATAACCATTGATCACTTCTTTCACATCGTCTTTAAAACGTTTGAGCGATCCAAGTTCACCGGTAAATATTACAATACCATCGCGGATGATACGAACTTTAGACGACCTTAATAATTTTCCTTCTTTCACAAAGCAGCCGGCAACTGTACCAACTTTCGTGATTTTAAAGGCTTCTCGTACTTCTGCCGTTCCGGTAATCTCCTCTTTGATTTCAGGAGACAACATACCTTCCATTGCTGCCCGAATTTCTTCAATGGCATCGTAAATGATGGAATAGAAGCGAATATCAATTTGTTCTTTCTCAGCAAGTCTGCGTGCATTTACCGAAGGACGTACCTGAAAGCCAACAATAATGGCGTTCGAAGCAGTAGCAAGAACAACATCCGATTCGGAAATTTGTCCAACTGCTTTATGAATAACATTGACCTGAATTTCAGGAGTTGAAAGTTTGATAAGAGAATCGGAAAGTGCTTCTACTGATCCATCCACGTCACCTTTCACAATAATATTCAATTCCTGGAAGTTACCAATAGCGATACGACGACCGATTTCATCAAGTGTAATATGCTTTTTGGTACGTAAACCTTGTTCACGCTGTAACATTTCACGTTTCGAGGCAATATCTTTTGCTTCCTTAATATCTTCCAAAACGTTGAAAGTATCACCAGCCTGAGGAGCACCATCGAGACCTAAAACAAGTACTGGCATTGATGGGCCGGCAGAATCAATTTTTTGATTACGCTCGTTGTACATCGCTTTGATGTGGCCAAAATAACTCCCGGCAAGTATAACATCGCCAGTATGGAGTGTTCCGCCATGAACCAAAATGGTAGCAATATAACCACGTCCGCGGTCGAGCGATGATTCCACAACTGTACCAAAAGCACGTTTATTAGGGTTTGCTTTTAAATCGAGAAGTTCAGCTTCTAAAAGTACTTTTTCAAGTAAAAGCGAAATGTTTAACCCGCTTTTTGCTGATATTTCCTGCGATTGATATTTACCACCCCAATCTTCAACAAGGTAATTTAATTGTGCAAGCTCTTCCTTTATTTTTTCAGGATTGGCATCTGGCTTATCCACTTTGTTTATAGCAAAAACAATAGGTACACCAGCAGCAGAAACGTGATTGATAGCTTCTTTTGTTTGAGGTTTTACACCATCGTCAGCAGCAACAACAATAATTGCAACGTCGGTTAATTTAGCACCACGTGCACGCATGGCAGTAAATGCCTCGTGACCGGGAGTATCAAGGAATGTTATTTTCCGTCCGTTTTCCAACTGAACTGCATAAGCACCGATATGCTGAGTAATACCACCAGCTTCACCGGCAATTACGTTTGCACTTCGGATATAATCGAGCAATTTGGTTTTACCGTGGTCAACGTGACCCATTACGGTTACAATCGGAGGCCTTGGAAGCAGATCTTCCTGACTATCTTCCTCAACCCTGATAGATTCCTGCAGTTCAACACTGATAAATTCTACTTTGAAATTGAATTCATCAGCAACCATTGCCATTGTTTCGGCATCGAGACGCTGATTTATGGATACAAAAAGTCCCATATTCATACAGGTAGAAATTACAGCTGTTACCGGAACTTCCATCATGGATGCCAATTCGTTTACTGAAACGAATTCAGTAACCTTTAAAATATTTTTATCGCGTTCACTTTGTTCGAATTCTTCCTGAATACGGTGACTTGCACTGTCGCGTTTTTCGCGTCGGTATTTTGATGTTTTCGATTTACCTTTTGAAGTAAGACGGGCAAGAGTATCCTTTATTTGTTTCTGAACATCAACTTCACTCACTTCCTGACGAATAGGACGACGTTTGTTGCGGTTGTCTTTACTAACAAATTTTGGTTTATCGGTTGCAGGAGTTTGAGATGTTGGTCTATCCTTAGCAGGAACAGCAACTTTCTCGTTATCTTTTCTGATACGTTTACGTTTTTTCTTTTTAGCATCGTAAACATCCGAAGAAGCTACCGGTTTTTTTCTGTCATCGGCATTTGGCAGGTTAATTCTTCCAACAACTGTTGGCCCTGTTAGCCTTTGAGCTTCAGCCCTGATAACCTTATCTTCCGGCTTAACAGGTCTGTCTTCAGGAGTATGTCTTCTTCTATCAATAGATTCCTGCGATGGCCTTTCAGCTCTAGGGTGTTCCCTGCGTCTGTCAACATGCTGACGATCGGAATGTGGCCGGTTCTCTGCTGCCGGACGATTTTCTCCGGTTTGTTGTTGAGGATGTGGATGCTTTTCACCAGGAACAAACTTTTTATCTTGTTGTTGATGAGGTTTCTGTTGATGATGTTTTTCCCTTCTTTCCTCATCTCTTTGTTCTTTGGTTTTCTTAGGAGGTCTTGTCCGCAGATTAATGGAATCAAGATCTATTCTTCCAACTACACGAATATCTGATTCAAATTCTGCCTTAGCTGTTATTACTTCATTGTTTTGCGAAGCTTCAACAGATTTTTTCTCTTTAGGTACTTCTAATTCTTGTGTCTTAATTTCACTTGTAATTACTGGTTCAATAACAGGTTCTTCTTTTTTAACCGGAGTTTGAACTTCAACAGGTTTTTCTTCCTGTTTAATTATAGGTTTTTCCGGTACTCTTTCCACTTTAGGTTCTACTACTTCTTGTTCTCTGGCCTTAGGCTGTTCAGGAATTATAGTTTTTTCAACTGGTTTTTCCAAAACTTTTTCAACTGGCTTTTCAATTGGTTTTTCTATAGGTTTTTCAATTGGTTTTTCAATTGGTTTTTCAATTGGTTTTGGTTTTGCTTTTGGTTTAAACGAATCTAGGTCTATTTTACCAACAACCTTAAATTCGTGCTCTTTTACATCTCGTTTTGGTTCAACTAATAAATTTGACTTGTTACCAGAACTTGAATCTTTTATAAATAATTCTTTTTCAACTTCCTCCTCTTCTTCAACTTGTCCTATTGATTCTTCAATAGTAACAGTTTCTTTTTTCTCACGAAGTGAGCGCAGGTTTACTTTTTCCGATTCCTTTTTGGCATTGATATCGGAGCTATATTCTTTTGACAGGACATCGTACAGCTCGGGTGCTACCTTGGTGTTAGGGTTTGGATCCACAGTATGTCCTTTCCTTTTAAGGAAATCAACAATAGTGGAAATCCCAACATTGAATTCCCTTGCTAATTTACTGAGTCTCAATTCTTTTTTATCTGTCATAAATAATCCTGTACTTTTGTTAAGCCTTAATGTTATTGCTGCGCTAATTTAATATATATGAAAGTACTATTCAAATTCAGAACGTAGAACTTTTAGCACTTCCCGAATAGTTTCTTCTTCCAGATCGGTTCTTTTTAATAATTCTTCTGCACTTAAACGTAATACACTACGCGCAGTATCGCAACCAACGGCTTTAAGTTCATCAAGAACCCATCCTTCGATTTCATCAACAAATTCGTCGAGGTTTACATCATCCTCTTCTTCTTCATCGGTTTCACGGTATACATCTATTTCATAACCTGTAAGCTGGCTGGCCAATTTGATGTTTAACCCGCCTTTGCCAATGGCTAATGAAACCTCATTAGGTTTTAAATATACTTCAGCACGTTTTGCAGGTTCATTAATTTTAATCGAAGAAATTTTTGCAGGACTTAAAGCACGTGAGATAAATAATTGATTGTTATTTGTAAAGTTAATAACATCAATGTTTTCGTTTCGAAGTTCCCGAACTATGCCGTGAATACGCGAACCTTTCATTCCCACGCAAGCGCCAACAGGGTCGATACGTTCATCGTACGATTCAACAGCTACTTTAGCTCTTTCACCGGGAACACGAACTATTTTCTTTATGGTAATTAAACCATCGAAAATTTCGGGTACTTCAAGTTCGAACAATCTTTCCAGGAAAATGGGAGATGTACGGGAAAGAATAATCAAAGGATTATTATTCCGCATTTCAACTCTCAGTACAATTGCCCTGATATTATCACCCTTTCTGAAATGATCCGAAGGAATCTGTTCAATCTTTGGAAGAATAAGTTCATTGCCATCGTCGTCAAGAATAAGGATTTCTCTTTTCCAAACCTGATAAACTTCACCAGTTATAACTTCGCCGATACGGTCTTTATACTTGCCATAAATGTTTCCTTTTTCAAGTTCCATAATACGGGAAGTAAGATTCTGGCGAAGCGCCAAAATTGCTCTCCTGCCGAAATCGGCCAGTTTCACTTCGTCGGTAACATCTTCACCAACTGCATAATCAGCATCTATCTTTAATGCTTCCGTAATTGGAATTTGCAGATTAGGATCAGAAATAGCATCGTCTTCTACAATTTCCCTGTTTCTCCAGATTTCAAAATCTCCCTTATCAATGTTGATAATGATGTCGAAATTCTTATCAGTATTATATTTCTTAATCAACATATTACGAAAAACATCTTCCAGAACACTCATCATAGTTGCCCTATCAATGCTCTTAAGTTCTTTGAACTCCGAAAATGTGTCGATTAAACTAAGGTTTTCCATATCCCAAATTTTGACTCATTAAAAATTTATAATCGCTTTGGTAACTTTTATTTCACTTAATAATATTTCCTTTTCAATAATAATCACCTCTGATTTTTTCTTTCCTTCACCTCTGATTTTATCCTGAACTTCAACTTTGACAGATGACATTCCGGCTTCAACCAGCTTACCAGTATATTTAGTTCCTGTTTTCATTAAAACTGAGACCTGTTTTCCGATATTTTTCTGATACTGCTGAAAAACCTTAAAAGGCAAGCCTAATCCGGGTGATGAAACTTCCAGGTCGAAATCCTCGATATCCCTGTTTAATTTCGTAGCCAGCTTACTGCTTACCTGAGCACATTCATCAATCGACACACCTTTAAGACTGTCGATTTCAATAATAATTTTATTAGAAGGCTTAACAGTCATATCTACGATGAACAATTCAGTACCATCGAGAATTTCTCCTAAAAAATAATTTACTTTTGTTTTATCTATCATATTAAAAAAACAGGGGACTTTTTGTCCCCTGAAAATCTTTGCGAATCCAAAAATCGTTGCAAAAGTAAAATTTTTTGTGATATCTACAAAATATTAAAAAACAAATATATCACAACTTATAAGTCAAAAATTTATCCAAGCATCGATTTGGCTTTTTTTATCCCTTCAGCTAAACTGTCAATTTCTTCAAAAGTATTGTAAAATACAAGAGATGCCCTTACAGTTCCTTCAATTTGGTACTGCTCCAAAAGCGGTTGGGTGCAGTGCGAGCCGGTGCGAACAGCAATACCCATTTTATCGAGAATCATACCCATATCGTAAGGATGAATATTATCGACTAAAAAAGAAAGTATCGAAATTTTTTCTTTGGCATTCCCATAAATACGTAAACCTTCAATTTCATTTAATTTTTTGGTGGCATATAACAACAATTGGTGCTCATATTCAGCAATTTTTTGAAGATCTAACGATTCCATATATTCCAAAGCTGTTCCCATCGCGATGGCAGAAACGAAATTAGAAGTTCCGGCTTCGAATTTAAAGGGCAGCTCATTGTATGTTGTATGTTCAAATGTAACACAATCAACCATATCCCCTCCACCCTGATATGGAGGAATGTCGTACAACAGTTGTTGTTTTCCATATAGAACTCCAATACCTGTAGGCCCATACACTTTATGCCCGGAGAAAACATAAAAATCGCAGTCTAACTCCTGAACATCTACCTGCATATGCTGAATTGCCTGAGCTCCATCTATTAAAACAGGAACAGAAACAGCATGAGCGATATCAATTATTTCTTTCACCGGATTGATGGTACCCAACGTATTCGAAACATGGTTAACCGCCACTAGTTTGGTACGTTTGTTCAAAAGCGACTTAAAAACGTCCAGACGAAGTTCCCCTTCTACTGTGAAAGGTATCACTTTCAAATTAGCTTTTTTTCTTTCACAAAGCATCTGCCATGGAACAATATTGGAGTGATGCTCCATTCCCGATATAATTATCTCATCACCCTCATGAACATACTTTTCTCCGAATGAGAAAGCGACAGTATTGATGGCTCCGGTTGCTCCGCTGGTAAAAATAATTTCCTGTGAAAATTTGGCGTTTATATATTTTTGAATGGTACGTCGCGAATGTTCGTACATCTCGGTAGACTGTTCGCTAAGGTAATGAACACCGCGATGAATGCTGCTGTATTGTTCGGTATAGAGTTGAGTAAGTTTATCGATAACTACTTTAGGTTTTTGGGTTGTTGCTCCATTATCTAAATATATCAGAGGTTTTCCATAAACAGTTTGCGTAAGTATAGGGAAATCGAAACGGATTTTTTGTATATCAATCATTATCAGAATGCTTATATATTATTTACAATACATTTCACAATTATTGCAATGCGACAATTCACCCCTTAATCGTTTATCAACCAATTCTCCGATGCGCAATTGTAATGGCTCTACCTGAATTTTCTTTATCACTTCAAAAGCAAAGGCATACATGAGAAGTAAGCGGGATTCCTTTTCGCTGATACCACGTGAACGCAGATAAAAAAGTGCATTCTCGTCAATCTGGCCTACTGTGGCACCATGTGAACATTTTACATCGTCGGCATAAATTTCAAGCTGGGGTTTTCCATTTGCACGAGCTTCGTTTGTTAATAGCAAATTACTATTCCGTTGATACGCCAGTGTTTTTTGAGCATCCTTACGCACTAATATTTTTCCAGTAAACGAACCATTGGATTGATCGTCTAAAATACCTTTATACAATTGATTGCTGTTACAATTTGGAACAGCATGATCAATAAAAGTATAATTATCAACATGCTGGGTACCGTCAGTAAGTAACAAACCCATTGATGAGTTATCGCAATGTTCACCTGCAAGCGTAACATAAAGATTATTACGAATTAAACCACCATGCAGTGTTATATTGTTGAACAATGCATTGCTCGATTCTTCCTGATGAATAAATACATGAGCCACATGGGCTGATTGGTTATGTTCGTTCTGAGTACGGAAACATTCAAAATGAGCATCTTTTCCTGCAAAACACTCAGTTACACTGTTGGTAAGATATTTATTTGAATTTAAAGTATGGTCGCAAATAACTACTTTAGCTGAACTACCCTGTTCCAGAATAAAAAGGTTGCGGTGTTGTACCATTAATTCTTCATCAGCCAGCAGGATATTTATTATTTGTAAAGGTTTATCCAGAGTTTTTCCTTCGGGTACATACAAAAATACACCATCGCGGGCCATAGCCGAATTAAGCGACACATAAGTATCATCGCTGGTAATGTATTTTGAGAGATGTGCTTCAACCAGAGCAGGATATTGAATAATTGCCTCTGCTAAACTTCCAAATATAATTCCTCCGGGTAAAGTAACCATAGGCTTTTGAGTATCGTAATAAAACCCATTCAGGATAATAGCAAGATGCGTGTCAAGAGAAGGCACATCGCAACGAAACATATCATTTATGTCGAAAGTAATGGGTTTTGGAACGATATGTTTTTTGTAGCCATTATTAAAATAAGGCTCCAAAAAGGTATATTTATATTGTTCGCTTTTCTTTGCAGGAAAGCCTTCGTTATTTAGTTTTTCGGCCGATTGCTCCCTTATATTACGTACAAATCCAGGTACATTTTGCAGAAAAATGTCCTTGTACTGCAAAAACAAATCGGTATAATTTTGTGTACTCAATGTATCCATTTTTTCAATAATTAAATCTTGATTTCCTCTCCATTGAGTCTTATTTCTGTTTCTTTCTTAATCCAGTCGTAACCTTTTTCCTCAAGTTCGAATGCCAGTTCTTTGGTTCCGGTTTTAACAATCC
Source organism: Bacteroidales bacterium (assembly GCA_038320545.1). Taxonomy (GTDB): domain Bacteria; phylum Bacteroidota; class Bacteroidia; order Bacteroidales; family JAAUTT01; genus JAAUTT01. The sequence goes on along the minus strand of JBBQEI010000021.1, from coordinate 58,481 downwards.
GGCCATTGTAAAGAACATGCACAAAATCAGGAACTATATAATCGAGCAAACGCTGATAGTGAGTAATCAGGATGGTTGCATTGTCTTTGTTCTTCAGTTTATTTACTCCATTAGCCACGATCCTGAGGGCATCGATATCCAAACCTGAATCAGTTTCATCGAGTATTGCCAATTTAGGTTCGAGCAATGCCATCTGAAATATTTCGTTTTTCTTTTTTTCGCCACCCGAAAAACCTTCATTTACAGAGCGATTGGTAAGATTTGAATCTATTTCGACCATTTCTTTCTTTTCGCGCATCAATTTAAGAAAATCGGATGCCGATAAAGGAGCTAATCCTTTGTATTTGCGGTGTTCGTTCAAGGCAGTCTTTAAAAAGCTTGCCATGCTCACACCAGGAATTTCAATAGGGTATTGAAAGCCAAGGAAAATTCCTTTGCGGGCGCGATCTTCAGGAGTAAGCTCCAACAAATCAACACCTTCATAAATCACAGTTCCTTCCAATACTTCATAAATATCGCGGCCTGCCAGTACCGATGCCAGGGTACTTTTACCTGACCCGTTAGGCCCCATAATAGCGTGTACTTCGCCTGGTTTAACTTCCAAATCGATCCCTTTTAAAATCTCTTTCCCGTTAATTGATGTACGTAGATTATTAATTTTTAACATGAGTTTTTTGTTACGAAGATGTGAAGTTGAGAATAATGAAGATGAGAATAATGAAGATGAGAATAAATCACCTATCGGCGGTAATTGCTCTACACTATCCATTCAATAATTTACTTACCTCATCAATTTTCCCCAATCATCATTTTATAATCTTCAATATTTATATAATTTAAATCCTTTGATAAAATAATAATAACATTCTTCTAAAAAACCTTGTGAAATATTGTAAAACCTTAACTTATCAGCTTTTGTTCTTTTTTTAAATCATTCGGCAATATTTGCAGCAATGGAAACTGAGGCCCGTCGAAACTGAGAAGTCAATCCAAAAATTTCATTCTTGGGAAAAGATTCTGAAATACTATTCATCAACACAAAATTGTGTGCTTGTTTCCATACCCTTAAAACTTTGAGAAGGTTCCAATATTAATTTCTATATAGTTACTAATCATTCCATTCTCATCTCCCCATTCTCATCTTCTCATCTTCCCCATTCCCCTCTTCTCCTACCCCACACTTCCTTCCAAACTAATCTGCAACAGCTTTTGCGCTTCTACAGCAAATTCCATTGGAAGCTGGTTTATTACTTCGCGGACATATCCATTTACAATTAGACCCACAGCATCTTCAGTGCTAATTCCCCGCTGATTGCAATAAAATATCTGATCTTCCCCGATTTTAGAAGTGGTAGCTTCGTGTTCAATCACAGAAGTTTTATTGTCAACCTCTATATAAGGAAAAGTATGAGCTCCACATGAACTGCCAAGCAGCAATGAGTCGCACTGAGAAAAATTCCTTGAATTCTCAGCACCTTTCATCACTTTTACAAGACCTCTGTAGCTATTGTTACTTTTACCGGCCGAGATTCCCTTTGAAACAATTCTGCTCCGGCTGTTTTTCCCGATGTGGGTCATTTTGGTACCGGTATCGGCTTGCTGATAGTTATTGGTAACAGCAACAGAATAAAATTCACCGATAGTATTGTCGCCACGAAGAATACAGCTAGGATACTTCCAGGTAATTGCCGATCCTGTTTCTACCTGTGTCCACGAAATTTTCGAGTAATTCCCTTTACAAATGCCACGTTTAGTGACGAAGTTAAGAATTCCGCCCTTTCCATTCTTATCTCCCGGATACCAGTTTTGTACCGTCGAATATTTTATTTGCGCCCGTTCCAAAGCAACAAGTTCGACTACCGCAGCATGAAGCTGATTTTCGTCGCGCATGGGAGCTGTACAACCTTCGAGGTACGATACATAACTTTCATCGTCCGCTATCAGCAGGGTACGTTCAAACTGACCTGAGTTTGCGGCGTTAATCCTGAAATAAGTCGACAATTCCATGGGGCAACGAACTCCTTTCGGGATATAGCAAAAAGAACCATCGCTGAAAACTGCTGAATTCAGTGCGGCGAAATAATTATCGGTATATGGAACAACCGATCCCAGATATTTTTTGATCAGATCAGGATACTCCTGAACAGCTTCGCTCATGGAACAAAATATAATTCCAAGTTCGGCTAATGTATCTTTAAAAGTTGTTTTCACGGAAATGCTGTCGATAACAGCATCTACAGCTACTCCCGAAAGATGTTTTTGTTCGTCGAGCGGAATACCAAGCTTAGCAAAAGTGGCAAGGAGTTCCGGGTCTACCTCGTCTAAACTTGCATATTTGGCTTGTTGCCGGGGTGCGGCATAAAATATAATATCCTGATAATTAATTTCGGGTAATTTCAAATGTGCCCATTGGGGCATTTTCATGGTTAACCAATGACGAAAAGCCTTCAGTCGATATTCCAGCATGAATTCAGGTTCATTTTTCTTTTTGGAAATCAATCGAACTACATCTTCACTTAAGCCTTTCGGGATTGTTTCAGTATCTATATCACTAACAAAGCCGTATTTATATTCCTGCGATGTTACCTCTTTCAATATATCATCCTGCAAATCGCTCATTCTATGTTTTTTATATTACTATCAATCCTATTTAGACTAATTCTAAATAATCGCAAATATACGAAACAAAATGAAATATTCATACCGATTGATTTAATTTTGCCCTTTCATATTTAAACAGAAATCAATGGCAGAGCGGGAGAAAAAGATAACAGAACTTAAAGAATTAGGAGAATTTCAATTAATTGAAGCATTAACGAAAGATGTTCAGTTATATCATAAATCGACCATAAAGGGAATTGGAGACGATGCTGCCATAATCGATGCCGGAGACAAAGCCATGGTTGTTACCACGGATATGCTCATGGAAGGCATCCATTTTAACCTGGTTTATACACCATTACGACATTTAGGTTATAAAGCTGCCATTGTTAATTTTTCGGACATTTATGCCATGAATGCCAAACCTAAGCAAATGGTGGTATCGTTAGCCGTTTCAGGAAAATTTACGCTGGAAACTTTGCAGGAACTTTATGCCGGGCTAAAACTAGCCTGCGACACATACCAAGTTGATCTGGTTGGAGGCGACACTACATCTTCCATGACGGGAATGGCCATAAGCATTACAGTAATCGGGGAAACTGAAAAAGATAAAGTAACCTACCGGAGCGGAGCCAAAGTAAACGACTTAATATGTGTTTCGGGCGATTTGGGAGCGGCATACCTGGGATTGCAAATACTTGAAAGAGAAAATAAACTCTTCGAACAGCATAAAGGATTTCAACCCAATCTGGAAGGCTATGATTATGTGCTTAAAAGACAATTAAAACCGGAAGCCAGAAAAGATATGATTGATTTTTTTGCAGAACAAGGATTACAACCTACTTCGATGATCGATATTTCGGACGGGTTATCATCGGAACTTCTTCACATATGCTCTCAAAGCGATGTTGGCTGTAAAATATTTCAGAATAAAGTTCCGGTAGAAGAAAGAGCTGAAATCGCAGCCGCTGAATTCAACATCGAACCTTTGATTTGTGCCTTAAATGGGGGTGAAGATTATGAATTGCTGTTCACGATTCCTCTTGAAAATTACGACAAGGTAATTCACAATAAAGAAATCTCGATAATCGGGCATATTACCGACAAAAGTGAAGGTCGATATATGATTACAGAAGCAGATACTGCTATTGAGTTAAGGGCACAAGGTTGGAATGCTTATGGCGAAACCGACTAAGCTTTGGGCACAGTGATGTGTCAACCATGCTTCGACTCCGCTCAGAATGACTAACGCACTGTCAGTCTGAGCGGAGTCGAAGACAGATTACGAATGACATAACACTAGTAGTAATAAAGTCGAAAAAAGAAATTGTCTCAAACTTAAAAAGATTCCGACTAGGTTCAGCTTGCCGCTTAAAAGTCAATTGTTTGTCATATTGAGCGAAGTCGAAGTACGAAATATTGCAATAATTGACTTTTGGCACAGCCTCTTTTATATATCTATTTTCAATTCTATTCTTCGTCTTCACCTTCGGTATTTGGGCCACGCATTATGCCCCGTTTTGAAGTTTTTACAAAGTTTACAATCAAATCACGCTCGGGAGTAGATGGCATGTTTTCTTCAATAAAACTAATGGCTTCCCGATTGTTCATGCTGCTTTGATAAATATGCCTGAAAATGGTTTGTATTTCCTGGATTTTATCAGGAGAAAAGGCTCTGCGGCGAAGACCAACTACATTTAAACCCATATAACACAATGGTTCACGAGCTGCTTTCACAAAATGGGGTACATCTTTCAAAACATGCGAACCTCCTGATATCATAACATGCTGACCAATTTTAACAAACTGGTGGACAAGAACATGAGCACTTAAAATAGAATGATCGTCAATAATAACTTCTCCGGCAAGCTGGGTGCCATTTCCAAGAATTACATAATTCCCAACTTCACAATCGTGGGCAACATGAGTATAAGCCATTAAGAGGCAGTTACTTCCTACAGTGGTTTTTCCTTTGGAAGCTGTTGCACGGTTTATAGTTGCACATTCGCGAACGGTTGTATTATCACCTATTTCGGCAGTAGTAACCTCACCTTTATACTTTAAATCCTGTGGAATTGCTGATATTACAGCTCCCGGAAAAATACGGCAGTTTTTTCCAATGCGTGCCCCATCCATGATGGTTACATTATTTCCAATCCAACTCCCCTCACCTATTTCAACATCGCCATATATGGTAGTAAAAGGTCCTATAGTTACGTTTTGTCCGATTTTAGCATCCGGATGAATTGATACAAGTGGTTGACTCATAAATTAATAATATTTTCTAATTAAATTAAGTTTGGTTTTTTAGATAATTGAGCCATAAATTCAGCCTCAATTACCAGTTTATCGCCGACAAATCCCTGCCCGGTACAAAGGGCAACCCCTCTTTTAATAGGTTCAGTAAGTACCATTCTGACATTAAGAAAATCACCCGGTACAACCTTTTGTTTAAATTTAACACTTTCAATTTTAAGGAAATAAACCAGGTAATTATGAGGGTCGGGAACAGTTGAAAGCAGAAGTATTGCTCCCACCTGAGCCATAGTTTCAATCTGAAGCACTCCAGGCATAATAGGCTCGTCAGGAAAATGACCCGCAAAATATGATTCGTTCACTGTCACACTTTTCACGCCGCAAACTACCCATTCGTCAAGATATGTAATTTTATCTACCAACAGAAATGGATACCTGTGTGGAAGACGTTTTTGAATTTCAATTACATCAAAAAGAGGAGCGCTATTGGGATCGTAATGAGGAGGAATAGGTTTTCCCATATCCCTTTTCATCTTTTTCCGCACCAGGCGGGCAACTTCGTTATTGGCAGCATGTCCCGGGCGTGTTGCTATTATTCTGCCTTTTATTGGCATTCCAATTAGCGACAGATCCCCAACCAGATCAAGTAATTTATGTCGGGCCGGCTCATTAGGAAAATGTGGCTCCAGATTATTTAATACTCCTCCAGCCTTAACCTGAACTTTAGGTTTCTTAAAAAGATCCGCAAGTCTGTCGAGTTCTTCCTGAGTGATTGGTCGATCTACAATTACCAATGCGTTGTTCAAATCACCACCTTTAATTAAATTATGCTGCAATAAAAATTCCAATTCGTGCAAAAAAACAAAAGTACGGCACATCGAAATTTCCTGATTGAATGCCGTTAAAGAATTAAGCACCGCAAACTGGTTTGCCAATACTTTTGAATTATAGTCCACCATCACCTGATAACTCAAATGATCGTCGGGATAAATTGTAATTTCAATGCCTTTAACCGGATCAGAATAATGTATTTTTTCTTTTATCTCATAATATTTACGTTCAGCTTCCTGTTCAATAATGCCTGCTTCTTGAATTGCCTCCACAAATGCCCGGGCACTGCCATCGACAATAGGTGTTTCGGGTCCTGTAATTTCAAGAATAGCATTATCAACGCCACAACCAACAAGAGCTGCCATTACATGTTCAATAGTGCTGATGCGGACGCCTTTTTCTTCGATTGTAGTTCCACGGGAAGTATCGACAACATTTTCAGCAATAGCCGAAATAATAGGCTGACCTTCAATGTCAACTCTTTTAAATTTATATCCAAAATTTTCAGGAGCAGGACAAAATGTTATCTCAGTTTCCAAACCGGTGTGCAGTCCTTTTCCTTTAACGGTTACCTGTTTGCCAATAGTGCATTGCTTAACAATCATAAAATCAATTTGATGATAAAAAAACCCTGCGCAAGTTAAAAAAAATAACTGAAAAAACAGACAGCATGGCCTGTTCTAGAACAAAGAAAAATATTTATAGAAAGGAACAATATCCTGCTTACTGGCGAGCTGACAGATCTTTTTCGATTTTCTCGAGTTTACTTTTGAGTTCGGGGAGTTTCCTGAATACAACATAACATTTCATGAAGTCGGAGTAATTTTGAACAGGAGCACCAATCAGAATTTCATTTTCTTTTTTAAGTGAGGAGTTAACCCCTGATTTTGCGCCTAATTTTACCCCATTTGCAATTGTCACATGTGGGGAAACACCCACCTGACCGCCAAACATACAATCTCTGCCTATTTTTACAGAACCGGCTATACCTGTTTGAGCAGCCATGACAGTATTTTCACCTACTTCAACATTATGAGCAATATGAACCATATTGTCAAGTTTAACACCTTTGCGAATGATGGTAGAACCCATTGTTGCCCGGTCAACAGTTACATTAGCTCCAATTTCAACATAATCTTCCAAAATTACATTGCCAATTTGTGGAATTTTTTTATAGTCATTGTCTTGGTTTGGAGCAAACCCAAATCCATCAGCACCAATAATCGAACCTGCATGAATGATACAATTAGCACCTATATAGCAATTATGATAAATTTTCACACCCGGGAAAATAATTGTATTCTCGCCAATTTTTACGTTGTCGCCAAGGTAAACATGAGGATATATTTTAGCATTGTCAGCCAGTTTTACATTATCAGCGACATATGCAAATGCTCCGACATATACATCGTTGCCAAGACTTGCAGAGGATGCAACAAATGAAGGAGCTTCAATCCCTTTTTTTTGTGGTTTGAATGAATCGTAGAGTTCCAATAAAGCAGCAAACGCCTGATAAGCATCCGGAACCCTGATAAGAGTACTATTAACTTTATCAGTAAGCACTAAGTCCTTATTAACAATAACAACGGTAGCCTGTGTTGTATAAAGATATTTTTCATATTTTGGATTTGCCAAAAAACAAAGAGTCCCAGGTTTGCCTTCTTCTATTTTAGAAACATCGAAAATTTTGGCATTAGCATCGCCTTCAATTTCTCCTTGTATAAAATCAGCAATAGTTTGGGCAATAAATTCCATATGTAAAAGTATTTTTACAAACGTATGTCAAATTAGTTGAATAGCAAAATGAAATAAATGATTTAGAATAGGCTTTTCGAGATGAAATACCAATGAGCTGTAAATTAAAGATGAAAATTTTAGCACTATTGTCAGATAAACTTTTAAGTTTGAGATTTTCTCACTTCTTTCGAAATGACAATCAATATTTTGAGTCAACTTACACATAAACCAATAAAAAGCCTATCATTCAGAGCGTAGCGAAGAATCTAAAAATCTTTATCTGACAATAAAAATAATTAATTTGGATAAAAACATAGATTATTATGCAGCAAAATAATAAATGTTACGTCATCCAATTGATAATAATTTAATACCTCACTTATGCAAAAAAAATATTCTTTAGTATACTTCCTTGTATTAATAATGACAATCGGCTTAGGAAGTTGCCAGGCCCAAACAGGTAAAAAGGAAAAAAGCTCAGCCGGGCAAACCAAAGAGACAAGGAATGCATCATCATTCAGTTCTTTAGATCTCGCTATCTCTGCTAATGTATTTCTTAGGCAGGGAAGCCCACAATCAGTAGTACTTGAAGGAGATGCTGACGATATAGATAAAGTAGTAACAGAAGTTTCAGGATCGGAACTTAAAATAAAAACGCGTCCGGGGACCTGGAATATAGGTAGAATCAACGTTTACATTACAGTTGAAAATATAAAGGAACTAAATATTTCGGGATCAGGCAGCATCAAGGCTGAAACGGCGATAAAATCAGAAAACCTTAGCCTTGTAATAAGTGGAAGTGGAAATATAAACATACCTCAATTATCAGTTCAAAGCGTTTCATCTGTAATTTCAGGATCTGGCAATATTTCGTATTCCGGATCAACTGGAGCAGGTAAATCAAAATTAGTAGTTACCGGATCAGGAAATATTAATGCAGAAGGCCTAACCACCAACGATGTGACGGTTAACATTACTGGTTCGGGTGACTGCAAAGTTAATGCAAATGAAAACTTAGAAGTTCAGATTACAGGAAGTGGCAGTGTTTTCTATAAAGGAAAGGCGATGATCAATGCCAATGTAACAGGATCTGGCAAAGTAAGGCAGATATAATCTTTCTTTTAGAAGATCAAAACGCGAAGATGCAGCATTTGCTCTTCGCGTTTTTATTTTTTAAACATTCTTTCTAACAATTCTAACCTTATAATGAGGGTCGATGAGCAAAGGAACTTTTTCGGTAATGCAATTACTAGTATCCAAGCCTAAGGCACGGGATTCCGGAATAGCTATTTTCCTGATCATTTCATAAAAATCAAGTATTACTTGCTGATGCGGTGTAAAATCGGCATCATTGTTAGATACACGATCAATCAGAATATATTGGAAATCGCTTGAAATATTAAATTCCCTGAGAGATTTGTATCTCGAAATCATATCAACTTCACCACTTGCAACAAGATCTTCTATTACCTGCTTAAAATAAATATTGATGCGAGGTTCCACTTTAAAACCAAGTTTAAAATCAACTTTAATAATAGTACCCGGATCGTAATGCACAACTTTATATTCAAAAGTATTGGGTTCGTCGGTTATATCGACATGTAAAAACCAATATACATCAGCACGTTTTGGTTGTTTGTTTACAATAGAGTAAATTATTTTAGATTCAATTTCATAAAAACTGTTGGCTTTGGTAATATAAACAAGGTTAGTTGCATATTTTGGTATACTTGTATCTGTGCTGATCTTCTTAATTATCGGAACATACTTTTCAATTTCAACAAATGTTAAGAATTTGTTTTTGATTTTACGGCCATTATACCATGTGTACATAACCAAACAAAAAACGCCAGCTACGGCAACTGTAAACCAGGCACCATTCCAGAATTTATGGATGTTGGCATATAAAAAGGCACTTTCAATAGACAGGAATATAAGTAAAAACCAGATTAAAAATGGAACAGGAACTTTATTATTAAATATATAAAGACTTAACAAAATAGTGGTCATAATCATGGTAATGGTGATGGAAAGTCCATAAACTCCTTGCATGGCCGATGAATTTTGGAAAAATATAACCACAAAAACACAGGCTAACCATAAAAACCAGTTAACCCTTGGCAGGAAAATTTGTCCTTTTATCTCCGATGGATATCTTAATTTAAATTTAGGCCAAAAATTCAATGAAATTGCTTCGCTAATTAAAGTAAAGGATCCGCTAATAACAGCCTGACTGGCAACAACAGCTGCAGCAGTTGCCAAAATAATTCCCGGCACTAAAAACCATTCGGGCATAATAGCAAAAAACGGATTAACACCTAAATATGCTTCTCCCGAATTCTGGAGCACCCAAACACCCTGACCCATATAACTCAATATCAGGGTTAGTTTCACAAATATCCAGCTAATTCGTATATTTTTAGCACCCACATGTCCCAAATTGGAATACAAAGCCTCAGCACCAGTAGTTGCGAGAAATACAGCACCTAATAGTAAAATTCCATTAGGATATTCGGTAAGCAGTATAACAGCATACTCTGGATTTAATGCCTTCAAAATACCAGGGTATTGGAAAATTTGTAATGTTCCTAAAACTCCAATTGCCAGAAACCAAAAGAACATAATAGGACCGAAAGAACGACCAATAAACCTGGTGCCAAACTGCTGTAAAAGAAACAACAATGTTAATATGGCCAGTACAATCGGAATAACAAGTATATTTTCATTGATATGTTTAAAACCCTCCACTGCCGAAGTAATTGTAATGGAAGGAGTAATTATCCCATCAGCAAGAAGTGCACTTCCTCCAATTATTGCAAGGAAAAATGCCCAACCGGACTTTTTCCTGATAAGAGCAAATAAGGCAAAAATTCCTCCTTCCCCATTATTATCTGCTTGTAAAGTAATAATTACATACTTTAAAGTGGTTTGAATAGTTAGTGTCCAGAAAATACATGATATTGCACCTAAAACAAATTCTTCCTTTATATTTTCAAATCCGCTGAATATAGCTTTAACAACATATAGTGGAGATGTCCCTATATCTCCATAAACAATTCCCAGAGTAATGATCAGTCCCGCAATTGTGAGTTTATTTACTCCCTGATATTTTTTATCGCCTTCCACAACTAATTGATTAACATTCGTATTTAAATTTATCCCTAAAATTTTTGAACGACAAAAATAACACTACTTATTTCATTTAAGGTTTTTTAACTAAAAAAGAATTTAACAGTTTATTGTAAACCTGGTTAACCAAATGCATCCTAATTCCTTTATAATATGCCTCATATGACTTTTTATCTGCTTAAATAAATTATAACCATGAATTTATTCCTTTAATGATGAAGAATATGCAGGCATATTTATTGTTATATATTTTGACTTTTAATACTATTTTTGGTTTGTATTTATATTTAAACAAATAATATGAAAATTATACTTAAGCCATTAATCTTAATTATTATATGGCTTCTTGGGATACCTGTATTAGCGCAGGATCCATTAATTTATATTCTTAAAAATGAGCTGAAAAGAGAAATAGAATACCTGAAAAAAGAAGCTAATCCTCCATATTTTTTGAGCTATCAGGTTTACGATACACAGTTTACAAACATTTCCTCGTCTTTTGGAAGTCTGGTAAATTCCGATTCAAACAGATTTCGATTTTTGTCTACAACCATCAGAATTGGTGATTATTCCTTCGACAATACCCACACTTTCACTACCGACAATGGCTTAACAAGCGATGCCTTAGGCAATAGTCTTCCTATTCCCTTCGAAGATGTTGATCTTTCAATACGGCAGGCACTCTGGAAGTCAACCGATGCAGCTTACCGGGGAGCCGTAAGTATTTATTTATCAAAAAAAAATAATTCCAGGGATTCTGAAAAAAAGTTAGCCGATTTCTCAAAAGAAAAACCGAACATTTATATTGAACCTCGTCAAAATCCTATTTCCGTTGATAAAAAAGAATGGGAAGAAAAAGTAAGGGATTATACCAAGGCTTTTATTGGAGAACCGAATATTTTTTCGGCAGAGGCTGAACTTGGAATTGTAAACGACCGTAAATACTTTGTTTCGAATGAAGGTAGCGAAATAGCTCAAAACTTTTCGTATTGCAGACTTCAGATAACTGGAAGTATAAAAACTCCCGACGGGGATGTTTTGCCTTTATTCAAAACATATACTGCCAAAGATTTAAATGGACTGCCTTCGCATCAATCTGTAATGGCCGATGTGCAATCTATTCTTGCAGGATTAAAAAAACTAAAAGATGCTCCACTTGCCGAGCCTTATTCCGGGCCAGCCATTCTTTCTCCAGCCGCTTCAGCCGTTTTTTTCCATGAAATATTTGGACATCGTATTGAAGGACAACGTTTGAGAAGCAATAACGATTCGCAAACTTTTAAAAATAAAGTAGGTAGTCCGGTTCTTCCAAAATTCGTGAATGTATTTTCAGATCCCACAATTAGTGATTATAACGGAGTTAAATTAATTGGCTCATATCAGTTCGACGATCAGGGAGTTAAATCTCAACGCGTTACGGTAGTTGAAAAAGGAATTTTAAAAAATTTCCTGATGTCGAGGGCTCCTCTTGAAGGTTTTGACAATTCAAACGGGCATGGACGTTCCAATACCGGATTACAGCCAACTTCTCGCCAATCGAACCTGATTATTGAAACTACATCTCAAAATACCATCGATGATTTGCGGAAAAAATTAATCAGCGAATGCAAGAAACAAGGCAAAACATACGGATATCTTTTCCAGGATGTTGTAGGAGGTTACACTTTAACACAAGTTTACACACCCAACGTTTTCAATATTTTCCCCACTGAAGTTTACCGGGTTTATGTCGATGGCCGTCCTGATGAGCTGGTTCGAGGTGTGAACCTTATTGGAACTCCTCTCGCGATGTTTTCAGAAATTGAGGCATCAAGTAACAAACAGGAAGTATTTAGTGGTATTTGTGGTGCCGAATCTGGCAATGTTCCTGTTACTGCTATAGCTCCCGCACTTTTTGTTAAGAAAATAGAAACCCAGAGAAAAGCTAATGCCAACGAAAGCATTCCGGTGCTTGGCAGGCCTGATGCAGAAAAATTAAATTAATAGTATTGTTTTATATGAAAAATATATCGAAAAAAGCAGTTTTTCTCTTGTACCTGATAATATCATCTTTCCTGTTTGCAAATGCGCAAAAATCAGACGATCCTATCTGGAAAGCTTTAAATGATGAATTATCAAGAAACATGAAAAGTCTTTCATATCTCGATTATGAAAAACCTTTTTTTCTGGGCTATACTATTGGAAGCAGTGAAAATGGTGTTGTACTTGGCTCACTTGGCGCCATCATTTTATCGAACGAAAATAAATCAAACACAGAAATGGTGCGTGTAATGGTTGGAAGTTATAAGCTTTGTGATGAAAATTTTGTAAACGAAAACAGCAATCCAACCCTAAATGGTGGTAATATTCCTTTACCGCTTGATAATGATTATTATGGAATCAGGAGAACCTTCTGGATACAGACAGACAAGGTGTATAAATCGGCAGGTGAAACTTATAAAAATAAACTTTACATACTAAAAAGAAATAATATTGCCATTGATTCTTTGATTCCGGATTTCAGCAAAGCACCTGTATCAAAGTTGAAAATAGATAATTCAGCTTTTGTTTACAGCAAAGCTGAATGGGAAAATCGAATCCGGGAAATATCTTCCTACTTTAGTAATTATCCTTTTATCGACGATTCAGGCATTTCGTTTCGCTTTGCCAAAGTGAACACTTATATGGTAAACAGTGAAGGTTTTGAAGTTAAAAGCCCTGCAGATATTGCCATTATTACTATTTCAGCTTCTGCAACAGCTTCCGATGGCATGCGCCTGTCGGACAAAATTGAAGTAATAACTCCAACTCCTGGAGAACTACCTGCCAATGATTGGTTTAAAAAAGAAATGGACCTTATGGCTAACAGAATAAATAATCTTAAAAGTGCACAGCCATTTAGCGGAAATTATACAGGGCCGGTTTTGTTTTTAGATCAGGCAGCTTCTGAACTGGTTTCTGCAAGTCTTTTCTCGCAGGAAGATCCGCTTATTTCAATCCGGGAACCACTTTATGCTGATCGAAATATGAAAATATTTTCGGATAATAATCCAAATTCCCTCGAAAACAAACAGAATAAGAAAGTAATATCGAGCGATCTGACAGTTAAAGCTCTTTCACATTTAAAACAATTCAGCAGTACTCCTTTAATCGGCCAATTCGAAATAGATGCCGAGGGAGTTGTTCCTCCTGAAGAAATTACTTTAATCGAAAATGGAGTACTGAAAACCTTGCTGAGCGACCGCACACCTACCCAAATGGTTCCACAATCGAATGGTCACAGAAGATTTGCATTTTTCAACAATGCTGTAAGTTATATTACCGGACCCGGCGTGATAGAAATTTCAGGAAAAAAACAATTTTCCCGTGAAGAGCTGAAAAAACAATTGATTGAAAAAGCAAAAGAAGAAGGTCTTGATTATGCAATAATAGTAAAGAGATTGGTCCCCAAAGCTGCAAATTATCCTATTGAAATCTACAAAGTTTCGGTAAACGATGGCAAAGAAACTTTAATCAGATCCATTGCCTTTAATAGCATTTCTCTTTCTACATTAAAAAAATGCATTGGTGTATCGAATAATAAACAAGCTTATAATACCTTGATGAATGTAGGTCCTGATAATTCAGGACTCGCTTCGTTAACACCAGATATATCAGGAATACCTGCTTCATTTATATCACCTGATGCAATTTTGATTGAAGAAATGGAGTTAGAAGGAGCCCCCAAAAATTTATCGGTCGAAAAGCCAATTGTTCCTAGTCCAGTTGCAATGTAGGTTTACTTACATTGCAACCGTTTATTCTGCATTTAGTTTATGACGGCTTTTGCTGAAAATATCCTCAACTACTAAAAGTGAAAGAATTGCCAAAAAACCCAATATCACAAAAGGAGAAATAGTTATATTCTTTAAATTGCTAAACATCTCCCCAAAACTGGAATTTAAGGAATTATAAAAATTAAGTGATGTAATCCATATTTCCGACAATTTTGCCATAAAGGCAGGTAATGTGGAAAGATACCATCCACCTGCAACAAAAACCGGTATTAATATAAGGAACCACCAATAATTTATCTCATCGCTGGATTTCTCATTCTGAAGCTTATAAATGGATTGCATCACATTCACAGCAAACCTGTCAGACGGCTCCTCAGCTTTAACCTTCTTCAGCCACCCGGCAGTTATCTTATCTATATTTGTTTCATTTTCCATCATATTCCTTCACATTTTGATCCAGATACATAAACCTTAACATTTCCCATAATCGTTTTCGGGCCCTGAAAAGTTTCACCTTAACATTCGATTCCGAAAAACCTGTAATTTCCGTAATGTCCCTTACAGCACATTCATTCAGATAAAAAAGAGTAATTACAACCCTTTCGTCATCAGGTAATTTGTCGACTGCCCCCCTGATCATCAAACTTTGTTCCTTATTCGTAATTGAGCTGAATAAATTTTCTGTTTCAGCAATATTTAAAGTATTGAATTTACCATCGTCGATTGAATTAAACTCTAGTCTTTTTTTCCGAAGCCACGACACACTCAAATTAAATATAATTTTGTACAGCCAGGTAGTAAATTTGCTTTCCTGCCTGAAATCCTTCAACGACTGGTATGCCTTAACAAATCCATCATGGGCAATTTCTTCAGCATCTTCAGGACTCTTTATAAGTTTTAAAGCAAAAGTATATGCTAAACGCTTGTGCTTTTCTACCAAGTAGGAAAATGCATTCACATCACCTAGGAGAATCTTTTCTATATAATATGTGTCGTCTTGAAATTGCATACATTATATAGACGCTGGCAACTTCTTTTTCGTTACAAAATAATTTTTTAAAATAATTGTAACCGAATTAAAAATGATGGCGTCAAAGATTATGAAACAAATTTATAACAATTCATTAAAATTTTTAATTATGGAAAATATATCTGAAATATTAATGGCAGCAATAGTTTTTACTGCTATTTACGGGGTGATTCAATTATTTGTACGCCGCAAGGAAAGAATGCTACTCATTGAAAAAGGCACTAATCCACCAGAAACAAAATCTGACATTCTATTTTTATCAAGTCTTAAATTCGGTTTGTTTTTTATTGGAATTGGAATTGGTGTCCTCATAGCCAACATTTTAACTGTTACAACCGCTATTGAAAATGAAGTAGCCTATTTTTCAATGATTTTCCTGTTCGGGGGACTTGCACTAGTCATCCACCACGTGATTGACAAAAAGAAAACCGCTTAGGAACGAAAAATTCCGATGTAAAAAATCCGGTGAACATTCATCGGACTTTTGTTTTTTATAGCTAATCTTTCAGATAACAAAAATAGTGTTTCACAACCTGTTTGGATAGGACTGAAACATTCAACATGTCCGATGCTTCTGCAATATCGATGGTTTCCCGGTTTTTCTTTAAAATTTTGATTTTATCATCATTCAGGCTATAAGCATGATTGCTTATGGAACCTGTAAAAGCAAAATACGACATATCTTCAGGTGATAATTGAAGTTTCGACCTGATATTTTCGCTTATTCCATTCATATAATCAATATCAAAAGGCAGATATTGCATTTCAACCCTGTAAAGTTTCCGACTCATTAAATTGGTACTTAATAATGCCAAAACCCGATCGTTGCTTTCAGCCCAAACTTTGGCAGAAGAAAAAATATCATTATCTTCAAGTTTAGAATAATTATCCAGCACTATTTTCCTGATTTCAGGTGAAATTATTTCAGGCTTTAGTTCAGGTAACGGATTTGAAATAAAAAACTGGAAACAAGGAGTTGCAAATATTGATTCTCCATTTCTGGCCAGGTACTTCACCCGATGAAGAATATTAAGCAAAAGATTCTCAGCAGAAATAACTGTTTTATGAAAATAAACCTGCCAATACATTACCCGTCGGGCAATCAAAAATTTTTCGATCGAATAAATCCCTTTTTCTTCCACCACCAGTTCATCATTGGCTACATCGAGCATTTTGATGATTCTGTCCGATCCGATAGTTCCTTCGATTACGCCGGTAAAAAAACTGTCGCGGCGAAGGTAATCCAGTCTATCCATATCCAATTGACTTGATACAAGCTGGAATAGAAAATGCTTATGATATTTGTCCTGAAATATATCGATGGCCAATTGGAGTTTTCCTTCAAAAATATCGTTCAGCTCCTGCATAAAGAGCAATGATAATATTTCGTGTGAAGTATTATCAACAATAGTAGATTCGAGAGCATGCGAAAAAGGGCCATGACCGATATCGTGAAGCAATATAGCAATCATTACAGCTTCAGCCTCCTCTTCAGTAATATCCTGACCTTTGGAACGTAAAACAGCAATTGCCTGCTCCATGAGATGCATGGCACCCAATGCATGTTGAAAACGGGTATGATTACCTCCCGGATATACCATATTGGTTAAACCTAACTGCTGAATCCGTCTTAATCTTTGAAAATAAGGATGCTCAATTAAATCGAAAAGTATTGGAAATGGAATATTAATAAAGCCGTAAACAGGATCGTTTACTATTTTTCGCTTATTCAAAATCATATAAATTTAAATCTATTCAAAAATAAGAAGTTCTTGTTGATTTTTTACTATAAATAAAAGCAACTCCGATTGAATCGAGATTTCAATAACTTCGAAAAGTAATTTGGAATTAATTGTAGTACTGAAAACAAGGTATATCTTAAGGGATTTACTAATTTTGCCAAAAAAATTTATATGACTTCTCTCAACGAAATACAGGATGAGATAATTGGTGAGTTTGAAATGTTTACCGACTGGATGGATAAATATAATTACCTGATAGACCTGAGCAAAGATTTACCTGTGATCGATCCAAAATATAAAACCAACGATTACGTTATTAATGGTTGCCAATCGAAGGTTTGGTTAAATGCTGAAATTGAAGGGAATAAAATTATTTACAAAGCCGATAGCGATGCCATAATAACAAAAGGCATCATTGCCTTGTTAATACGCGTAATGTCGAACCGTAAACCGGAAGATGTGATGAATGCAGATCTTTATTTTATTGATGCAATTGGTCTTCGTCAGAACCTCTCGCCCACCAGGAGCAACGGTTTACTTTCAATGGTAAAGCAAATGAAATATTATGCATTGGCTTATCATACTAAATTAAACAGTACAGAGTAATTAGTACAGAGTAATTAGTGCAGAGTAATTAGTAAAATACAAGAACTCGTAACACGTAACACATTAAACTATGTCAGAAAATCTGTTAGAACTCGAAACCGCAGTTGTTAATGTACTTAAGGACACATACGACCCGGAAATACCTGTGAATGTTTACGATCTTGGCCTCATATATAAAATAGACGTGGACGACAACAATCAGGTTGAAATTACCATGACTTTAACTGCCCCAAATTGCCCGGTAGCTGATGAGTTACTTTTAGAGATTAAAGAAAAGGTTGAAGCGATACCGGAAGTAAAAGCGGCGGCTATTAACCTGACATTTGATCCTCCCTGGGATAAAAACATGATGACTGAGGCTGCCTTATTAGAATTGGGATTATTATAGAGATACGATGCTCAGAACGTTTTTAATAAAACATTAGCCAGTCGGACATACAAATTTCGGCACCAGAAAAAATGGTCAGCGATACTTTAAATCGTAGCGACAAAATCAAAACTGAAGCACTCCGGATAGGATTCGATGCCTGCGGAATTTCCCGTGCAGAGTTTATTCCGGAGGACCAAACCAGGCTGCTCTCCTGGCTCAGTTCCGGCTACCATTCCGGTATGAAATACATGGAGCGTAACATCGAAAAGCGATCCGATCCTGGATTATTGGTTGAGGGTGCAAAATCAGTAATTGTAGTTTTGCAAAATTATTATCCCCAAAAAGCAGAATTCAAAAGCAATTATAAAATAGCCAAATATGCTTATGGAGAAGATTATCACATCGTTTTAAAGGATAAGCTTTTTTCCCTTTTTGAGTTTATCAATAAAGAAATTGCCCCGGTAAAAGGCCGTTGTTTTACCGATTCAGCACCGGTAATGGAACGTTCATGGGCTGTGAGAGCCGGATTAGGCTGGATTGGAAAGAATGGCAATTTATTGACACGGAATCTTGGCTCTTTTATTTTTATCGCCGAGTTAATTATCGATCTCGAACTGGAATACGACACCCCTAATCTCAGGAACTATTGCGGTTCGTGTAATATCTGCATTGAACAATGTCCCACAAATGCCATTGTTTCACCACAGGTAATCGACAGTAACAAGTGCATTTCGTATCTTAACATTGAAAATAAAAGTGAAATACCCGAATTATTTAAAGGCAAAACCGAAAATTGGATATTTGGCTGCGATATTTGCCAGGATATTTGTCCCTGGAACCGGAAAAATGAACCTACCCATGAGGAGAGATTTCACCCTGCTTCAGAACTGATTGAAATGAAAAGTTCTGACTGGGAAAACCTCACTGAAGAAAAATTTAACGAATTTTTTATAAAGTCTCCCATTAGCAGAGCAGGATTGGAAGGGATTAAACGAAATATCATAAATTGCCATTGATTCCAGATAAAGTTTAAAATTTACAATTATATGAAAATTGCTATAATAGGTACCGGAGGAGTAGGCGGATATTTCGGCGGCAAGCTTGCACAGGCTGGAAATGAAGTAACCTTTATTGCCCGTGGAGAGCATTTGAAGTCGATTCGGGAAAATGGGCTTATAGTAAAAAGTATAAAGGGCGACTTCAGCATTGTGCCTGCGAGAGTAACGGATAATATCGGTGAGATTGAATCGCCCGATCTTATTATACTTGGAATAAAAGCATGGCAGGTGAAAGAAGTAGCCCAAGAGCTAAAAATTATAATTAAAGAAAATACTACTGTTTTACCTCTTCAAAACGGAGTTCTGGCAAGTGAGGAACTCAATACTGTTATAAACAATCAACATGTAATCGGGGGACTATGCCGGATTTTCAGTAAAATTGAGGCTCCCGGAGTGATTAACCATTTTGGAATAGAACCTGAAATTGTTTTTGGGGAACTCGACAATACCCTTACACCAAGAGTAAAAAGGATTCTTGCTACATTGGAAAGTTCAGATATTAAGGCCAGTATTTCTCAGGACATTCAAACCGAACTTTGGAAAAAGCTTATGATTATCGGGTGCGGAGGTTTACTGGCTTTAACAAGATCCACTTATGGAGGAGTAAGAGAAAATAAAGAAACCAGGGAAATGATGCACTCTCTGTTAACGGAAATTTATCAGGTATCGGAGAAAGCAGGAGCGAAAATTGAAACTACTTTTGTCGAAAAGACAATGAAATATATAGATACTTATCCTTACGATGCAACTACTTCCCTGGCGCGTGATATCTGGGCAGGGAAACCATCGGAAATTGAATACCAAAATGGAACTATTGCTATTCTTGGTGAGAAATATGGAATTGAAACCCCTGTAAACAAATTTATATACAATTGTTTATTACCCATGGAAAGAAGGGCACGGGAAAATAATTAGAAATTGAGGCTGTCTCAAAAGTTAGAAGAGGGTGTGTAAAAAGCAGAAGTTTTCCCTGATTCGAAAATTTTAATTAAACTTTCAAGTCCTGATCCGTTATAAGTACTGCAGAAATAAACAGGACATTTTCTGTTAAGCTTATCTATTTCATCCCTATATTGATCAGGATTATCAATCAGATCAGCTTTATTCAGCACAACTACCGGTTTTATATTACAATTTACCATTTGAACCAGGTAGCGGTCCAACCTCATTAGGTTAAATTCCCTGTCCAAACCCTGAACAATTAGTGCGTAATCGACATTGGCAGCTAACACCTGCCGTTCGTTTCTTTTGCCTGCTACTTTCCGGTAAACCTCATTCATTCTTGGAAAAACATCAACGATGTATCCCATGGTGACGTAATCCATATAAAACACCCAATCACCCACTTTTGGCAGGTCTTCATTAAGTGCCGCATATAAAAGTTTCCCTGAAAGTTCTGCTTCGATTTCTCCTTTTTGGGTTAACAATAAATATTTAAATCCGGCAATCGATCCAACTCTGCCGATCTTTAGATTTTTATCAGGAAAATTATTGAGGTAATTTTGAAAAAAGTTGTTCCAACCAAATTTATTGAATGATCTCATTTCTTTAATTATTAATGCTGAAGCTAATGCACGGTTAGAGCAATATCAACAACATGGTTAACAAATCTGAATAAGTTAAACAGGATAAATGGCAGGTCAGAAATTTAAGTACTACCTGCTATTTAGGCCACAATGGCCAATAAGAAATGATATGTGTAAAATTTTGTTTTCATCCGGAACAAAATTAAAAAATAGTTATATGGTTTTGATCAAACAAACCCATTTAATTTTATAAAAATGCTATATTGACTCCGAAGTACATACTAACGATTTTGGTTATGGTCTGAGTTGGAAAGGCGTTATTAAGGACCAGAGAAATTCAAAATATAAATAGCTAAAAAAGAGGCAGAACAAAAATTTGCCACTTTTTATTTTGACAATTATCAAAGCACATACGTTCTATTAATATTTACTCTTATTTCTTAAAATTTAGTTTAATGAAAACAAAAATTATAAAAATTATACTGGCTGCAGTGTCAATATTATATGGATTACAAACATATGCACAAGAACAATCGCAATTAACCGAACAACAAAAAGCTGAAGAAGTGAGAATTAAAATGGATTGGCCAAATTTAAAAAAGTATCAGGAAGATAACATCAAAATTGGCCAGCCGGCGTTAGGTGAAAACCGTGTTGTTTTCATGGGGAATTCAATTACCGAAGGCTGGAGCAATGCACATCCTGAATTCTTCAAAGGCAAAACATATGTGAACAGGGGAATTAGCGGACAAACAACGCCCCAGATGCTGATACGTTTCCGACAGGATGTTGTTAAACTAAAACCCAAGGTTGTCCTAATTAATGCTGGCATCAATGATATTGCCGGAAACACCGGACTTTCGACATTAGAAATGATTGAAGACAATATATCATCGATGGTTGAAATTGCTAAAGCAAATGGCATTGTTGTTATTCTTGCATCAGTATTGCCAGCTTACGATTTCCCCTGGCGAAAAGGTTTGCAGCCTGCCGAAAAGGTTGCAGCTCTTAATAAATGGATGAAAGAATATGCGGAGAAAAACGGACACTTTTATCTCGATTATTTCACTTCCATGGCCGATGAACGCAATGGATTAAAATCCGATTTGACTTATGACGGTGTACATCCAAATCTTGCTGGATATAAAATCATGGAACCCCTTGCTGAAAAGGTTATATCGCAATCTTTAGAAAAATAAAGATTCAAATTACTAATAAAAAAAGTTCGTCCCAAAAAAACGGCTTTTTTTCATTATACAAATCAGACAATCAAAATTAAGAAACCCTGTTAATAGAATTGAAGCTCATTATTACCATTTAATCAAACTAGTTAGAGAATGCTTTGTTTTTTTATTTATATTCACAAGTTAAATTACGTCCTAAACTGATGCAATACCTTGATGATAAGACGCTTTTAATAGAATTTCAAAAAAATAATATTGAGGCTTTCGAAAAGTTTTTCAGGACACTTCAACCTCAATTGGTATCCTTTGCCCATAAATTTCTTGACGATTGGGAAATTTCCAGAGACATTGTACAGGAAATATTTATAGCTTTTTGGGAAAATAAAGAAAAGACAGACATAAATGTATCTATCAGGGCATACATGTACGCTTCGGTTAAGAACAAATGTTCAAACTATATTAAACATAAAATAGTTGAACACAATTATTCTGATAAAACAATTGCAGATTTTAAGCAATTAGAAATTAACTTTTACTCATCTTCCGAGGAACCTTTCCGGATTCTAAGTGAAAAAGAATTAAATAATAAAATTGAGCAGATAGTAAGTTCATTGCCTGAACAATGCAGAATAACCTTTGAGCTTAGCCGCTATAAAGGATTAAAGAACAGCGAAATTGCTCAAAAAATGGATCTATCGGTAAGGACTGTAGAGACTCAGATTTACCGTGCTTTAAAAACTTTAAAGGAATCGCTGAAAGATTATTTAACATTATTTTAAAAAAATCAAGAATTCTTGTAAGTAGATATCAAAAGTTAGTTGACATATATAACGAAGAACAATTATGGAGGAGCTAGATAAAAATATTGACAATATCATTTTAAAGCATCTGCTGAAAGAGGCAACTGAAGATGAGCAAAATTATTTGCTGAAATGGTTGAAGTCAGATGCTAAAAATCTGAAATATTTTTTCAATATGAAGGAAATTTGGAACGCTTCTCAAAATAATAGTGAAAATTTTAAAACTGATAATTCCTGGATTGAATTAAATAAACTTTTAGCAAAAAGCAAAAAACTGGAAATGCCGGATCAAAAGAAACGTATTTGGAAAAGTTTTATCAAATATGCAGCTTTAATAATTGTTCTGGCAGGTTTATCAGTATTTGCATTCAAATATGGAAACCGAATTTTCAAAAGTGAAACCCTTTTAACTTATACCGAAATAAAAACACCTTTTGGACAGAAGAAAGAAGTAATTCTACCTGATGGAACTGATATTTGGATAAATAGCGGAACAACTTTTAAGTATGCAAGTAATTTTGGTGAAACAAACAGAGAAGTTTTTCTTCAGGGAGAAGCCTATTTTAATGTTGCACACGACAAAACCAAAACCTTTATAGTTCATGCAGAAAACATTACTATTAAAGTACTGGGAACTAGTTTTAATGTAAAATGTTATCCCGAATTGAAAACTGTTGAAACAACAGTAATAACAGGAACTGTTAGCCTTGAAAATAACAATGCCGTTAACGGAAAAGATGTTGTAATTCTTAACAAAAAAGAAAAAGCAACTTATCTCAAGGATGAACAAAAAATGTATATCTCAAAAAATAAAACTAAAGAGGATCTAAAACAAAAGTTTGATCCGATAGAAGTTAAAAAACTTGCTCTGAGCGAAGAAGAAACTAATTACATTTTATCGTGGAAAGATCAGGTACTTAGTTTTAACAACGAAACTTTTGAAGAAATTGCCTTAAAACTTCAACGATGGTTTAATGTTAAAATTATAATTAAAGATGAAAAATTAAAAAATTACAGATATAAAGGTAAGTTCGATAATGTAAAAAGCATTTTTCAGGTACTGGAGGTTATAAAGCTTGCAACACCAATTATCTATGATTATAACGAAAAAAATAAAGAAATTATAATTAAAGAAAAAAAATAGACTATTAAAACACACTAAACTAATACTAACTAAAAACTTTATTGCCTATGAGAATTTAACCTCAATTAACCCACTTCAAAGGTAGCAACTAACGTTACCTTCAAATTTATTTCGTTTTTTTCCAATGCCACTAATAGCATTGGTATTTACTAACTTTAATACTATTTTGTATGCAAAAAAAATTTGCACTTGGGATTTTATTGCTTAAAATTTCCCAAAAGAGACTTTTTTGTGTTTTTAAAAACTCAGCTATACTACTACTTGTCTTAACATTAAATGTTACGACATTAAATGCAGCAAGCCCAACTGAAACTTCTGCTCAAAAGCTTAAAGTTTCCGGATCTGTTATCTCCTCTGAAGATAACCAACCACTACCCGGAGTTAACGTAATTGTAGAAGGTACTACAATTGGAACAACAACTGATATAAATGGTAAATATACTTTGGATGTTGAAAATCCAAATGTTAATCTTGTTTTTTCATATGTAGGTTTTCTTACCGAAGTTGTTGCTGTTAATGGAAGAGCTACAGTGGATATTATTTTAATGCAGGATGTCGCCAAACTGGACGAGATTGTTGTTATTGGTTATGGCACTGTAAAGAAAAAAGACTTAACAGGAGCTGTTTCTTCAATCCAGTCGAAAGATTTAGGAAACAGTTCTGTTGCCAACGTTGGCCAAATGATGCAGGGCCGTGTTGCTGGTGTTGAAGTTGCATCAAGCGAAGGTGGACGTCCCGGAGGCGGCATGAATATTAAGATTCGTGGTACAACCTCCATAAACAACACAGGTCCTTTGACTATTATCGATGGTATGGTTGGAGATGTTGACATGGTTGCTCCATCTGAAATTGAAAGCATAGATGTATTAAAAGATGCTTCTGCTGCAGCGATCTACGGATCCAGGGGTGCAAACGGAGTTATCATTATCACAACCAAAAAAGGAAGATCCGGCAAACCTCGCTTAACATACGACGGATATTATGGAATTTCTACTCCCGGTAAAAAACTGGATATGCTTAAAGCCAGCGACTATGTTGACTTAGTATATGATATTCAGGGTGGCTCATACAACAAAACTACCAAACGTTGGGATAAACCTGCTGATATGCCATCCATTTTTGACAATGAAACCTCTGTTCGTACTGACCGTGCAGATATGCAGGAAGAATTATTCCGCACTGCTTCTGCTCAGAGCCATAACTTCGACATTAATGGTGGTACGGAAAATGTAAAATACCGTTTCTCTGCCGGTTATTTCAATCAGGGTTCAACTCGTGGCGATTTCAACTACGAAAGATACAACCTGAAGGCAAACGTTGAAAGCAAAATTGGAAAACGTCTTACTATTGGAAACAATACACTCTTCCGTCAGATTAATGACACAGGTCTTGAAGGAGATATTTTGGGCGCTTTGCGTTGGGCTCCTTATGTTGGCGTTTTTAGCGAAACTTCAACCAACCCCGGTAAATACTCCAATATTACCAATGAAGGTAACCTGAATGATGCTGTCAACCCAATGCTTCCTTTGGCTTATGATTTCCATGAAAGAACTGACTATAAACTTCTCACTCAGGTTTATGCTGACTTTATGATTATTAAAGGTTTAGTTTTCCATTCAAGGTTCCAATATGAATTTAACACAAACCATTCTCAGGATTGGCGAGAAAAAGATTACCTGAATAGTACTCAACAAACAAATTATCTGGAAGAACGTTATGCTCTTGGTTATTATCCAAAATTTGAGAATTATATCACTTATGATAAAATTTTTGGAAACAATTCCCTTTCATTGTTGGGAGGTATTAACCTTGAGAAAGATAACGGCTATTATGACATGACTGCAAGAGGTACTGGATTTGGTGGTGATTTAATGCCTATCCGTAAAGTAACCAACGGAAACAGTCCGGCTACCATTTCAGGTTCTAATATCGGCAATTCAGGTTCCATGTCGTATTTTGGACGTATTAACTACTCACTTCTCGACCGTTACCTGTTAACAGTAAACTTCCGTGCTGACGCTTCGTACAAATTTGCTCCTACCAATCGTTGGGGATACTTTCCTTCAGTAGCTTTAGGTTGGAAATTAAAAGAAGAAAACTTCCTAAAAAATGTTGACTGGCTGACGACTTTAAAGTTAAGAGCAAGTTGGGGTAAAGCTGGTAACGACCAAATTTCCTCTTACCTGTTTAACTCAAACATTTACCTGGGTGGTTATGGCGGTAGTGATCCGTTTGTTGTATATCCTCTAGGAACCAACTTCGATTTAGGAAGTGCCATCTACGGCGCAACCGTAAATTCAATTCCTTCTCCTACCATCAGATGGGAAGAAACTACAACTACCGGTGCCGGTTTAGATGCAAGCTTCTTCGATGACAGATTATCAGTTTCAGTTGACCTTTATAATAAAGAAACTTCCGGAATTTTAGTACCTGTTCCAGTTCCTTTATCAACTGGTATCAACAATGCTCAAACCAAGAATGCCGCTGAAGTAACAAATAAAGGTGTTGAACTACAATTAGGTTATAGAGGAAACACGGCTTTCGGACTTGGTTACAACATTATTGCAAATGCGGCTTACAACAAAAACAATGTTAAATCACTTGGTGAAGGTCAACCAATTTTTGGTGCAAACAGATCGGAAGTTGGCTTTTTAACCCGCACAGCTGCCGGATTCCCCATTGGTTATTTCTACGGTTATAAAACAGATGGTATTATGTATACACAGGCTGAAGCCGACGAATACAATCAAAAGTTTGGTACCACTGCTGTTGCCGGTGACTTAAGGTTTAAAGACCTCAATGGTGATGGTAACCTTACCGATGGTGACCGTACCAACTTAGGTAGTGCAATGCCAAAATGGACCTATGGTACCAGCCTTGCTTTTGATTTCAAAAATTTTGATCTCCGCATGGTTGTTCAAGGTATATATGGTTCCCAAATTGTTAACTGGAATGGAACATATTGGCTAGAGGGTGGTGTTCGCCCTTTCAATGGTTCTGCCGAACTTCTGAAACGATGGAAATATGATGGTGATACTGAAGCATCTTTGCCACGAGTTGAAAAAACCGACCCAAACAAAAATACACGTTTTTCCGACAGGTATATTGAGGATGGTTCCTATTTACGTCTGAAGACTTTGACCTTAGGTTACACGATCAAAAACGAGTGGCTGAATAAATCAATTTCTTCCTTACGTATTTATGCTACTATGGAAAATGCACTTACACTGACCAAGTACTCAGGATATGATCCATCCTTCGGTGGTGGCAGTAATACTGAACGTGGAGTTGACGACTTCGGAATTCCATTACCAAAGAATTACCTGTTTGGAATCCAGGTGTCATTCTAATTGTTGAACAATAACTTAAAAATATGAATATGAAAAATAAACTTATTCTCATATTAATAACCTTCATCGCAGTTACTGCTTGTAACGACGAGTATCTGGATATGAAGAACCCTAACAACTTTGATGCAACAACTTATTATACAAATGCAGAAAACAACACCAAAGCTGTAAATGCGATCTATACAATCATGCTTCACCAGGGGATGTTTAGTCGTGACTGGTATTTTAACTTCGACCTTCTTGCTAACGAAGCTGGACCTTTAACTCCGCTTCAGGGTCAGATAGCTGAGCTCCCACGTGGTGTTTACGATGCATCTAACTCTGCTTTGTCTCCAACATGGGATCGTTTATACCGCATGATTTTAAGAGCGAATTATGCTATTGATGTAGTTTCCAAGTGGACACCGACAAAAGAAGCTGACATTGCTCTTAAACCTCGTTTAATTGGAGAAGCTCAGTTCTTTCTTGGTTTTGCTTACTATCATTTAGGTAGCTTATGGGGATCAGTTCCTCTGAGAAAAAGTTTCGAAGAAACCGGTAAGAACCTGAACATTGCCCGTTCTACTCAAAGCGAAGTTTTCACTTTCGCTGAAGAGAACCTTATAGCTGCTGTAAGCTCACTTCCTTCAAAATACGATGACTCCAATAATGGTCGTGCAACCCAATGGGCAGCCAAAGCATTTTTAGGTAAATTATATGCTATGCAAGGCAACTGGGTGGCAGCTGAGCCAATTTTCAAAGATATTGCTGACAACGGAGGTTTCACCATGGAAGCAGGTGTTGCCGGTTTCGAAAAACAATTCCTTGAAGCCAACCGCAATAGCACCGAAACAATTTTCGATTGCAAATTTGCATGGTATGGTTGGGGTGCTGGTAACATGTACCATATGTTCGATGGTACTGAATTATGGGGACAAAAAGGTGCAACCAGCGGCCGTGCTATGGAATATGGATTTTGGGACTGGGGTAATGTAAACATTACCACATCTGCCGTTAAAAAATTCAAATACGATATCAACAGCACTACCGGTTATGTTGATCCTCGTGCGTTCTACACCTTTTACGGTGATGGGGGTCTTGGTGGCGACATGGACTGCAAAAAAGGTACTTACCCGTTTGATGCTCCTGTTACATATCCTGGCGATGCTGACCCTACTGCTCCAAAAGGTTACAGATGGAAAAAATACCAGCAATATGAAGCAAAAGTTTCCGAAGGTGGTCCGGAATCACAAATTAGTACTGTTATTACTCGTTTAGCCGATGTTAAATTACTTTTAGCTGAAAGTTACATCCAGAATAATAAAATTGCGGATGCTTTAATTCAGATTAACCAGGTTCGTGAAAGAGTTGGTGCAACCCAGTATGCTTCTTTAGGTGACAAAACATCTGCCATGAATATTCTGAAAAGAGAGCGTGAAATTGAACTTTGCGGTGAACAACAGCGCTGGTTCGACCTTCTTCGTTGGCACAGAAATGGTAAAATTTTCGATTTCGTAGCTATCCTGAACGGTGAAAAAACAGTTCAGGGCGAAACAGGTAACTTCTCTGAAAAGAACTTATTACTTCCTATTCCTCAAAGAGAAAAGGATGTTAATAATTTAATGGAAGTTCCTAACGGATGGAATTAATATTTACTTATTAAAAGACGATCTTTATGAAAAATATAAAAACATTAATTCTTTTACTGTCAATAGCTACCATTGTTAGCTGTTCAAAGACATCTAAAGTTGACAAAGCTGATGCAAGCTTTACTGCTCATCAGTTAGATGGAGATAAAGTTAGAATTGCAAGCAGCACTGAAAGCCTCACAGTTAAAATGTTCACAAAAACAGTTGATGGTGTAGATCAGAAAATTGCATTCGTTGAATTCGTTTTTACTGGAAAAGGAGATTTACAAGCTATCTGGACTGGCGATAGTTGTCGCGTTCGAGTTGCGACAAAAGTCGATGCCGCAGGTAATCCTCTGGAGTACGGATACAAAGTTTCAGCTTCCGATTATGAGCGTTACAAAAACAAGGATTTTACCCAAAAAGGCAATTTGCTTACAAGCAGCAAAAACCTTGTTTATACTTATTGGAAAGCTGGAACCTACAAAGCAACCATGATTTCGACCAGTTGGGGCGAAATGGATTCCGATGATTCAAATAGGGATGAAAAAACCATTACAATTAAAGTAGAGGAATAAATTACCCTTAATAGATGTTCTAAAAACCGTCTCAACTTTTGTTGAGGCGGTTTTTTTTTACACTAACCCAATTTCGATTTTAAGGACTCCCAGAATGGGTGTATTAAGCCGACTAAAAAAATCGGTCGATCAGGCTGAAAGCCCTATCTGCCCCCTTTAATTAAAAAAACTCAATTCGAAGAAAAGTATAAACTACACTTATAAAAAAAGTTGTATTTTTATTCAAAAATCTAACTTATGAAAACTACACTGATCATCCTGTGTTCTTTATTTATAATTTACAGTTGTTCCAATAAAAATAACGAAACTCTTTTCGCGAATTCTGGAATTGCGGTTTTAATTGATCATTCACAAAAATCGTTGTGGAAATATAAAATTTTACCCAATGGTAAAACTATCAGTTACAATTCCCCTGTTTTCGAAATCGATGGAAAATCAATTCAGGCAAAGCTTAAAAACATCAAGTTACAAAAGCCTGTTATTCTAAGGAATGGAGTTACAGAATACATAGCCGAAGGGGATTTTGAGGAAATTCCCGAGATGAAACTGAAACTGATTTTCAGAGTTTCGCAATCAAATCCTGTGGTACGTTTTTGTTATGTACTCGAAAGCGACGGAACACATAAACTCACAAAAAGCAAACAACACGACAATGTTTCCTACCTTGGAACTTCGTTAAAAGACTTCAACAATATAAAAGAAATCCGTTTCTCTGAATTTAATGAAATGGTGCACAGCTTTTGCCTTTCGGAAAGAAGCATTGGAGCTGATCAGATTAAAGATAGCTTATCGTTTATGGGTCCCATGATAACTGCTACGAATGATAAACATGCATTTTTACTGGCTTATGAACATGGGTCACAGGTTCCCGACCGATTTCTGGAGTTCTCCCTTACCCCGGAAAGTGCTGTAAATTTAAAGGCGGTAAAAGGCAATTATGTCCAAAATTACACCTTGAACAAAAACAACAGCTTTAGAACAGTATGGTTCGAAACGGCTGCAATAGTTGGAAATGAAGATGCCCTGGCGAAAAATTACCGTGATTTTGTTCTTAACTACATGAGCGAAAACCTCGAAAGCCGTAAACCATATATTTTCTATAACACCTGGAACTTCCAGGAACGAAATAAGCATTGGTACAAAAAACCATATTTAGGTGATATGACCATGGAACGAATGCTCAGGGAAATCGAAGTTGCTCATAAAATGGGAATTGAAGTTTTTGTTATTGATGCCGGATGGTTTGAAAAAACGGGAGATTGGACACCAAGCCTAAAGCGTTTCCCCGACGGATTAAAACAAGTAAAAGCAAAACTTACCGAATATGGAATGAAGCTTGGACTTTGGTTTAACCCAACAGTGGCAGCCGTTTCCAGCAACATGTACAACAATAACCTGAATTATGTTCGAACAATGAATGGAGATAAAGGTAAACCATGGCCTATCTGGGAAACAGAAGAAAGCTATGGAATGTGCCTGGTTAGTCCTTACAGAGATGCTTTTGCTGATAAATTAATTCAGTTAAACAAAGAATTGGGCGTGACATACTTTAAATGGGATGCTATAGGCCAATACGAATGTAACGACCCACGCCATTTTCATGGAGATTCTACCAATACGCAACAGGATCGTCTTGAAAACTATGCTTTCGAAATTGGACGGTCGATGTCGTATGTTGTTGATAAGCTTTCAAAGGCATGTCCTGAAGCGATTGTTGATTTTGACATTACAGAAGGGGGACGAACTGTAGGTTTGGGATTCTTATCTTCTGGCAAGTATTTTCTGATTAATAACGGTCCTTACTATTTCAATTACGATATTCCATTCGACAGGGATAAAGATAACTGGAATATGTTTTTTTATCCAGGGCCTGCACGTGGCTGGATTTGTCGCACACCATTAACTTTCGATAAATGGATTCCTTCGGTTTTATTTCTAACCCACTACCTTCCCGACGACCCTTATGAAAATCAATCCATTGCGGTTGGATCACTAATTTTAGGTCAAAACGGAATTTGGGGAGATTTACCAAATATTTCTGATGAAGGAGTTTCATTCTTCAATAAAACCTTAGGTTTATATAAGCAAGTTCGAAACGATATGGCAGCAACATCAATGATTCGTGATGGAGCCGTGGGAGGAAGCCCGGAAATTTACGAAAAAATTAATCCTGTTACCGGAAAAGGCGCCGTTGTAATATTTTCCAGTCATGCAGGCAATTACAATTATACAACTCAAAATAAAGTGCTCCAAAACCATTGGGAAACTGCGGCTACATCAGTATTAATAGGTTCTGATGGAAAAGCAAGAATAAAGGCTGAG
Organism: Bacteroidales bacterium; assembly: GCA_038320545.1. Classification (GTDB taxonomy): domain Bacteria; phylum Bacteroidota; class Bacteroidia; order Bacteroidales; family JAAUTT01; genus JAAUTT01. The sequence goes on along the minus strand of JBBQEI010000021.1, from coordinate 26,855 downwards.
TTTAAAACTGCCGAAGCGAAAATTATATTTTTCGGTATTAAAAACTGATTCGCTATTATATAACTACTAAAACTAATGATGATGAACCGCAAATCGACTTTTTATCTTTCTTTTCTGATTGCTATATTATTTTTTGTTTCTGCCTGTAAGAATAACATAGAAACAAAATTAAACCCTACTGAATTTCAAAATCCCCCAAAAAGTGTGAAAATTCACACATGGTGGCATTGGCTGGATGGAAATGTAACGAAAGAAGGAATAACAAAGGACCTGGAAGCTATGAAAGAGCAGGGAATTGTTCAGGCTACAATTCTAAATGTAGGTTTATTTGGCGACAAAGATTTTGGAGTAAAAAAAGTAGATTTTAATTCGGAGGTATGGTTTGAACTTTTTAAATGGGCTCTTAAAGAAGCAAACCGGCTCGGAATATCAATTGGCGCACATAACTGTGATGGTTGGAGCACCAGCGGTGGTCCGTGGATTACACAGGAAATGTCGATGAAACAATATACCTGGACAAAAACTTTGATAAATGTCTCTCAATCCGCAGGTTTGAAACTAAAACAACCAATGGCTAAGGATAATTTCTATAGAGATGTTGCTGTAATTGCTTTCAAAAATTCAGATTCATTAAGTTCCATATCAAAAGCGAAACCTGTTATTACCTTAAACGATTCAGTAAATGCCGGACATTTGAACGATGGCTGCCCGGTGAGTGCTTATAATCTTTCAAAAAGTAATTTTATAACATTCACATATTCTGAAATTTACACGGCAGAAAAACTAACTATTTTACCACGTAGAAGTTTTATGTGGGGAAATCCCGACGATTATATTTCAAATTATACTTTGTCTTCGTCGGTTGATGGCAAAAACTTCAAAAAAATTATTAACTTTAAAATACAAGGTTTAAACAGAAGCCAAACAATTCAATTCCCAAAAACTTCAGCCAAAGTTTATCGTTTAGTTCTGACTGAAACAAACAATATAGACAGTTGGTTACCTTTCACGATAGGTGAGTTCGAACTACTTCCATTAAATGAAAAGCCTGCCTATTCACCTGATGTTGAATATCTCTCCGAAAAAACAGGCGATATCAAGGCTTCTAAAGAAGATTATTTTTATCAGATATCAAACACGGAGCCCGGACATAAGAAAGAAGTTATTGATATCACTTCAAAAATGGCAGCCGATGGAACTTTAAACTGGAAACCTTCGGAAGGGTCGTGGACAATTATTCGTTTTGGTTATACAACCACAGGAGCATTAAACGGCCCAGCTACCAAAGCCGGTACAGGACTGGAATGCGATAAGATGGATTCTGCTGCTTTGGATCTTCATTTCAAAAACTTCCCATCAAAACTCATTGAAAAGGCTGGATCTTACGCCGGAAATACTTTTAAGTTTATGCTCATTGATAGCTGGGAATGTGGTTATCAAAACTGGACCGCAAAACTTCCGCAGGAATTTGAAAAGCTCAGAGGTTATTCATTAATTAACTTTATTCCTGTGCTTTGTGGTGAAAGTTTAGGAGATCCTCAAATTGATAATGCGGTTTTATACGATTTCAGGAAGACAATTGCCGATTTAATTGAAACAAATTACTACCGGCATTTCAGCTATTTGCTACATCAGAAAAAGATGGAGTTTCATGCTGAAATTATTTATGGAAATGCAAATTACCCTCCTCTGGATATTCTAAAAACAACCAGTTATGTCGATTTGCCAATGTATGAGTTTTGGTCGGCGACCGATAAAGATTTGAATGTTATTTATACTCCAATGAGCGGCATTGAATTAAACATGCCGTCGTGTGCAGCAATAGGGTACGAAAAACCAGTAATGGCATCCGAAGCTTACACCGGCATGGCACACTACAGTGAAACTCCAGCCACTTTAAAATCTTTTGGAGACCGAGCCTATTGTGCAGGAATAAATCAAATGATTCTGCACAGCTATGTTCATCAACCTACTGATAATAAACCAGGAATGACTCTGGGTCAATTTGGTTCTCATTTTAACAGGAATAACAACTATTGGAAATATATTTCGGAATGGTTTAATTTCCAATCCCGAATTCAGTACGTATTGCAAAAAGGAGTAGCGTTTCATGATGTACTGTATTTCCTTGGTGATCAACTTCCGCAATATCTGGTTTATAATAAATCCAATACACTTCCTTTCGGATATATGATGAACGCATGTAATTTCGACATTCTTAAAAATCGCATTGAAGTATCAGGTGGAAAATTGGTTTTAAATAATCAAACTTCTTACTCATTATTGAGCTTGCCACCTTACGAAAACATCAATTTAGAAACATTACAACGTCTTGAAGAATTAGTAAAAAAAGGAGCTGTTATTTATGCTCCCAAACCTTTGAATCTGTTGTCATATAAAGATTTAACCACCAATGGAAAGCAATTTGAAGAGCTGACAAATAAAATCTGGGGGAAAATTGATGGTAAATCTATAACTGAAAATACTTATGGCCAAGGGAAAGTTTATTGGGGAATACCTATTTCGGAAGTTTTAAAGAAACAGCAAATGTTGCCTGACATAAGCACCAACCAGAACGACTCGGCAAACCTGATGTTTATCCATAAAAAGCTCGGTGACACCGATGTTTATTTTGTTTTTAACCAGCAAAATATAAAGCTAGATCGGGAAATATCATTCCGTGTAATTGGTAAAACGCCCGCGATTTGGAATCCTGAATATGGAACAGTAACTAAACCGACAATCTTTAGCATAGATAAAAATTATACCACTTTACCAGTTACATTCTTGCCACACGAATCAAAAATATTCGTTTTTGAAAATGGTAAACCAGAAAGTTTTATTTCTACTGTTAAGCAAAACGGAATCAATATCTTTCCCTCTGCCAACAGGGATCTAACAACTGTTCCCGAAATTATTTCTGAAGGAAATAAATTTATTGCCATCTCAGGTTTAGAAGGTAGCTATGAACTTATTACAAATGAAAACAAGCACATTAGTTTAAAATCATCTAGAACTGAAGAAATACAAATTACAGATATAACAGGAAAACTGAGCTTTGATGCACCTTACCAGGCGAAAATTAGTCCTTTGAGCTTTACCGCACTAAGTTCTTATACAGAAACAGAGAATCCTGATATTAAATATTTTTCGGGAACAGGCAATTATTCCATATCTTTTAAAATACCTGAAGAGAAAATATCAAAAGCAGATTCAATTTTATTGGATTTGGGCGAATTTGAGTCGGTAGCAGAAGTGAAATTGAACGGATCAAATCTTGGCAGGCTATGGAAACAAGGGAAATACCTGAACGTCAAAAGAATTTTGAAAACAGAAAATATCCTGGAAGTCTCAATAGCCAACACATTCCGAAACCGTTTTATTGGAGATTATATTCAGTATGGGAAAGTTCAGAATCTATGGACATCTTCACCCATCGGAGACTTTCTCAATAAAGACAGGCCGTTGCAACGATCAGGATTGATCGGCCCTCTTAGGATTATTATTATTTCAAAACAATTACTGAACTAAAAAATTACTAATGCGAATTATACTATTCACTTTAGTTATGGCTTCCCTTCTAAGCTTTGCTCCTACTCCATCCAAAAAGAAAGTAATTTTTTTGGGCGACTCTTTAACTCAAAACGGTGCTCAACCAGGCGGTTTTATTGAACTTTTAAAGGATGAGCTAAAGAACCGTGGATTAGAGAACAACTATGAACTTATTGGCAAAGGAGTTGGCGGAAACCGGGTACGAGAACTTCTGGCGAGGCTCGAACGCGATGTAATAGAACTAAAACCCGACCTGGTATTTATTATGGTAGGAATTAATGATATTGGCTTTTTTACATGGCATCCTGAAGATGGCGGTACTCCTGTTGATCAGTATGAACTGGCATTAACCTATATGGCGAAGCGAATACAACAAAAAGGCGGATCGGTTGTTTTATGTTCTCCTACAGTAATCGAAGAACGTTACGATGGCAAAAACCCAATGGATAAACAATTGGATCAGTATGCCAAAGTGGTTCAAAAAGTTGCTCACGTAACAGGTAGCCAATACTGCAATATGAGGGAGATATTTATGGATTATCTGAAGAAAAATAATCGTGAAAATAAGTTAAAAGACATATTAACAACAGATTATGTTCATTTAAATGATAAGGGGAATCATTTAATAATGGAAAGTTTGATTAATTATTTTGGCTGCTTATCCACTTCGGGCAAGTGTTGTTATTAATAAAGAGGCCTCACTCTGCCTGCCTGCTGCAGGCAGGTTCGGAATGACAATAAAAAACTTGTTATATAGGTGGGGAGAGAGGCTGGCGGAAGCCAGCCTCTCTCCCCACCGCTTCAACTGACCAAAGTCTGTCATTCCGAATGAAATGAGGAATCTTATCTTATGTCGAACTCTGGTTAACTTTTAATTAGTTTCCAGAAAGCAACTTGCTTGAAATGAATAAGCAGTTTATTTTAATTAATCCATTGCAATTTCATAATATTTTTGTAACCTAATCATGTTTTTCGTTTAGAAATAATTGAATAAAATGAATTCCCCAACTGTTGTTGTATTAAGAATTCTCAAAGCTTTATTTAAAAACTTACTAAAATTTGGAAATATCTGATTGCCATTATCTATTTTTATTTAATTTTATTCCGACACTAACTGCTGATGATATACAACCAATTAAATAAGAATATTTTACTCCTTATTTTATTGCTAGTGCCTTTCTCCTCTTTGCTTTCACAGGAAAAGAAGTTTGACATCAGAATAAATGAAGGAACTGTTGAAGATGTTTTCAACCTGATTGAAAAACAAAGCGATTACAATATATTTTATAAAGTTGGGCAAATTGATGTTTCAAAGGAAATAAGCCTTAACGCCAGAAACGTAACCATAATAGAAATTCTTGACAAAATAATATCTCAATTCAGTGCCAGCTATGCGATTTATGGCAACATGATAGTTATTACTCCTCTTAAGAAAAAAACTAAAAAAGAAAATCAAATAATTACCGGCACTGTTTTTTCCTCGGCTGATGGACAACCATTAATCGGAGTTAATATAGTTCAGGAAGGAACCGGAAACGGAACCACTACCGACATTAACGGAAGATATACTCTGGATGTTGATTCTCTTGCAGTAACTCTTATTTTTTCATATATAGGTTATGTAACACAAAAATTACCAGTAAATGGTCAAACTGCATTAAATGTCAGCTTATTTGCTGATATAGCCCGTTTAGATGAAGTTATCGTGATTGGCTATGGAGGCCAAAAGAAAGGTGATATTACAGGATCAATTTCATCATTAACTTCCCGGGACCTTGCTGACAAAGGCTATATCAGCTTTGATCAGATGTTACAAGGTAAAGCTGCTGGAGTTGAAGTTATTAATAATTCAGGTTTGGCAGGGGCAGGAGTTTCAATAAAAATAAGAGGAGTAGGAACACTATATAATACGGATCCACTTTTTGTAATTGATGGGTTGGCATTTAGAGGTAATGGAGATGATCAATCCAATCCTTTGGCCATGATCAATCCAAATGATATAGAATCCATTCAAATTCTTAAAGATGCTTCAACAGCAGCAATTTATGGAACAAGGGCGGCAAATGGCGTAGTTATCATTTCAACCCGCAAAGGCCGGTCTGGAAAACCAAAAATTTCATTTAACAGTTACCTTGGAATTTCAACTCCTCAAAAAAAATTAGATATCTTAAATTCTGCAGGATATTTGGATTTAATTAAAGATATCCAGCAAAATGCCAATCCTTTAAAACCATTGGAAGAATTGTTGCCTCCTAAGGTTTATAAAAATGGAACTTTTACTGATTATGCATTAACCGACCAAACGAACTGGCAAAATGAGATATTTAACACAGGTCGTATTCAGGATCATACTTTAAATATTTCAGGTGGAAACGGATATTTTGTATATTCCTTTTCAGGCGGATACACTCGTCACGAAAGTATAATCAAAGGCAATTATTTTGAGCGCTATTCTTTTCGTTCAAATACTGAGTTTAAATTATTACGAAGACTAAAGATTGGCGAAAATCTGGGATTAACCTTTTCAAATCTCCGACCTATAGAAAGTGGATTATTTGGCTCAGCATTGAGAATTCCCCCTTACTTACCGATAAAAGATCCGAATAATCTGGGAGGATATAGCAAATCCACATCTATTGACGATTTGAACGATGCCTATAATCCTGTTGCACAGGTCGAACTTGCCAATAAAGTGAACCGCTCCTTTCGTCTTTTAGGTAATGTTTATAGCTGCCTTGAAATTTTAAACGGATTAACTTATAAGATTAATCTTGGACTCGATTACACTCATGGATATAATTTTAGCTTCACCAAAGAAAACGAAAATGGGAATATCAAAAGCCCTTCAATTTTATATGAAAGTTATAACTGGGGAATAACTCCAACTATAGAGCACACTTTAGAATACGAAAATATAAATGACAACCGCACTTTTTCTTTATTAGCCGGAAACACAATACCTGTGAAGTCGTCAGGTAAAAATCTTTCGGTGGAAGGAAGAGGTTTTACAAATGATGAGATTCAAACATTACCGGCAGCAGACTATACCCGTATCGATGGAAATGCTACCGGATCGTGGCAAAGTATTCTAATTTCATACTTTGGACGGTTTAATTATTCATATAAAGATAAGTACCTATTGACGGCTAACTTCCGACGCGATGCCAGCCCCCGTTTTTCTCCCAAGAACCGGTGGGGAAATTTCCCCTCATTTTCTGCTGGATGGAAAATAAACCAGGAGGATTTCTTTAGAAGCTTATATAAAGTAGTAAGTACGCTTAAACTTCGCGCCGGATGGGGTAAAAGCGGAAGTGATTTAATTGGCGATTACGCCTTTCAACCCACATTGCATACATCTAATATCAATTACATTTTTGGTGTTAATCAAGACCCTTATAAAGGAGTCACTGTAAATTCTCTTCCATCGCCTTTGGCTACATGGGAAACAGCTGCTACTGTCAATTTTGGTGTCGACCTTGGATTTTTTGATAATCAAATAACTTTAACGTCCGACTACTTTATAAAAAATACCAGAAACATTCTTGTTCAATTACCTATTCCTCCTTCCATAGGAATGGGTTTGGGCGATGGCGGTGGCGACCCTACAATTAATGCTGCAAGTGTCGAAAACAAAGGGATTGAAGCATCGCTTAATCTTCAGAATAATAAAGGGGATTTCAGGTATTTCCTCTCAGCAAACTTTGCATATATAAAAAATAAGGTTTCTTCGCTCGGACAAGGCCAGCCGCTGCTGGACGGAACATGGGACTTTGGATATAACATTACGCGCACAGAAGTAGGAATGCCAATTGGCTATTTTTATGGCTTTGTAGTCGATAAGGTTTATTCGACCCAGGAAGAAATAGATGCCGATAATATAGCTGCTGCGGAAATAACAGGAAAAGAAGGAGCATTATACCAGGAAGCGGCAAGACCAGGCGATATACGGTTCCTGGATCTGGATAGTGATGGTTATATAACCGATAAAGACAGAACAATGATTGGCAATCCGGTTCCCAACATTTTATATGGATTAACTTTGAATTTTAATTATAAAGGTTTGGATTTATCAGCTTCCATTAATGGAGTTTATGGAAATAAAATTTTCAATGCTTTCTATACGTATTGGTTAACTGGAATGATACGACCATTTAATGCGTCTTCTGAAGTTTTAAACCGCTGGAAAAATCCGGGTGATATTACGGATATGCCTAGAGCTGTGGCTAACGATCCAAATAAAAATTTACGACCTTCTACAAGATATATCAAAGATGGATCGTACTGGCGAATTAAAGATTTATGCTTAGGGTACACTATTCCAGTCGTTACTTTGGATAAATTATCATTATCTTCTATTTCTGCGCTGCGGGTTTATGTAACCGCTCAAAATCTTTATACATTTTCCAGGTACAAAGGCTACGATCCTGAAATTGGGGCTCAATATCCCGGGGATAGCCAGAGATATAATTTAAGGAGAGGAATTGACACAGGTCAATATCCTAAATCCCGTACTTTTTTATTTGGACTTCAAGTAAGCTTTTAATTATGAAAAAATACCTTTTAATAAGTTTAGGAATTCTATTTGCCTGTAATGAGGATCAGCTAAACCTGAAGAATCCCAATTCTTACACCGAAGACACCTATTATTTTTCAAATGCAGATCAATGTCTTAAGGCAGTAAATGCTATTTATGCCGGCTTCTATTTTCAGGGATTATTTGCCCGTGAATACTATTTTATTTTCGACCTAATGGGAAATGATGCTGAACAGGCTCCTCCATTACAAGGAGCGCTATCAGAATTTGCCAATTACACATTCGGGCCTGGTAACGAAAATATTAACCGGTTATGGCGTTCGTATTACAGAATTATCTTGCGTTCTAATTTTGTATTTGAAAAAGTTGGGAAATGGGTTGCCATAACCGAAAACGATAAAAAAATAAGAACAAGATTATTAGGAGAAGCTCATTTCTTAAGGGCATGGTCGTATTTTGAACTGGTATCACTTTTTGGAAGAGTTCCGATTAAGGAAAAGTGGGAAGACAGGTATGAGTTTACCGCTCCCAGAGCCGACAGTATTCAGCAAATATGGAATATTGTTGAAAAAGATCTAATTGAAGCTATCCCCCAACTACCAGTTGCATATGAGGAATCGGATAAAGGCCGTGCAACCAGTGGAGCAGCCATTGCTCTTTTAGGCAAGACTTATCTTTACCAGCAAAAATGGAAGGAAGCCGCCGAACAGTTTGCTTTACTGGAAAAACCTCCATTTAACTATATCCTAATTCCAAATTATGAAGAAAACTTCCTTTCTGTAAACGAAAACAATGCAGAATCAGTTTTTGAAGTTCAACTTGAATACATAGTCGGCACAAATAGCTGGTATATGTTTGGTGGTCAGGAATGGTGGGGCGGAGGAGCAACACATAGTGGCAGGGCAATGGAATACGGATTTAACGACTGGCAGAATGTTTTTGTTTCAGATGCGGCTGTTGCTGCATTTACCTATCCTGACGAAACAGGAAATTCGTATATTGATCCCCGTGCCAGCAAAACATTTTATGGATCGCCTGCAAAAGGTGGAGACACTGATTATTGCAACAATTGCATTACTGGTTCAAAACCTTATCCCTACCTGGTTTCAGGTAATAGGTGGAAAAAATACAACGATTATGAGAATAAAGAAAAAGAAGGACTTCCTGAAGGATCTATTAATACCAGATTAATAAGGTATTCCGATGTTTTATTAATGCATGCAGAAGCTTTAATAGAGCTTAATGACAATATAAATGCCTTGAATTACATTAATCTTGTAAGAAACAGAGTTACCGCATTTCCTTATACCAACCTCGGAACCAAGGAAAATGCTCTCAAATTATTGAGAAGAGAGCGACAACTTGAATTATGCGGAGAAGAACACCGATACTTCGATTTAGTAAGATGGGGAATTGCACGGGAAACCATAAATTCAGAAAAAACAGCTGCGGGCAGGGGAACTCCTTTTCGTTCGAAAGATGATTTATTACCAATCCCTCAGTTGGAAAAAGATTTGAATCCAAATGTAGCCAACGATATTCAAAACGACTGGAATTAAACCAGGCTAATGTTATGTCATTCGTAATCTGTCTTCGACTCCGCTCAGACTACAGTGCGTTAGTCCATGCTGAGCGAACCCGAAGCATGGTTGACACATCACCAGCCTAATTTACTAAAGTCAACATAACATAAACTGCATGCACGAGTGCTATAATGTGTATTTAAAAATTCGGTAAGCAATTAACGTAATTTAATTAAAATTTATTTAAATTTATACATTAACCCTTTTACTTTAAAAGGTATTAAGAGCTAACAATAGATTACCTTAAATTGGATGTACCAATTAAACTATATTGAATTTCAAAAACTTTAACCATTTTATATGAAGTTCAGGAATATATCACTTAAAGGACAGTTTGTGCTGATAATTTTACTTATCACCATGCCATTTATACTATTAGCAGTATATAATCTAAGTGAAGAAAAAAGAAAGGAATCGGAACATGCAAAAAACCTTGCAATAAGTCTTGCACGAAATATCGGAATACAGCAAAAAAATTCAGAAGCTTCAACAAGGCAAATGTTATCTCTAATTGCTAAATTACCTGAGTTACAGTTGGAAGAACTAAATAGCGAAATGTTGAATTTGCTGTTTAAAGATGTTTTAAGTGAGAACCCTCAGTTTGCTGTGGTGTTAGCAGCTCTGCCAAACGGAGATGCCTATGCTGCGGCAATTCCTTTTAAACCTTTCTCGATAAGCGACCGCAAATATTATAAAGATGTACTTCGCACGCGTTCATTTTCGGTTGGAGAGTTTGCAAAAAGCAGGTTAACTAATCGGGCTGTGCTGCATTATGCAATGCCCGTTATCGACTTCAATAATAATAATATAAAATTAATTCTCATTGCATCTTTTGACCTTGCTCAATATCAAAATATCTTGTCGGTATCCACTCTTCATGAAGGGAGCGATTTTGCATTTTATGATTATGCGGGAAGATTACTTTATCATTCCCGAAATCAGCAAAAATATCTTGGCAAGAGAGGATCCCCTGAAATTCAACAGGCAATTGGTTCTTTAACCGGAGAAGGAGCTTATTATTCCGAAGGGGAAGATGGTAGTAAACGCTTATATGGATTTATAAGAATAAATATAGAAAACGACAGTCCCTATATGTACGTTGTTGTAAGTACTCCTTTGTCAAAAGCATTTAATAATGCTGACAATGCCTTTTACAGAAATATTGCCCTAAGCATTCTGGCTGTGTTAATTGGTTTATTTATTTCCTTATACTATAAAAATTTTATTTTTAAAAATGTTGACAAATTGGTTAAAATAGCCAACCAATTTAAAGATGGAGACCTAACTGCCCGAACCAATGTTGACTATTCTTTAGGAGAAACAGGCTCACTGGCAAGGGCACTTGACACTATGGCCGAATCGATGCAAAACAGGGAAACAGAAAGAGATCTGGTACATAAAAACCTTCAGGTTTTAACAGAAAGATTTGAAATAGCTGTCAATTCAGCAAAGATAGGAATCTGGGAATGGGATCTGTTGACACATAAAGTTTTTTGGGATCAACAAATGTATGTACTATATAACACTGAATCGTTAAATTTCAAAGGATCACTGCCCTACTGGATGAAATACATTCACCCGGAAGATTCTGTGAGATTTGAAGAGGAGCTTCATCATTCCATCCGTTATAAAAAACCACATAAAACTTCATTTAGAATAAAAACCGATTCAAAAGATTATAAAAATATACGTTGCTATTTTAACATAATATCTGACAAAAACGGAAAAGCAATACGTGTTACTGGTGTAAACTGGGATATTACGGAGAGAATATTGCTTGAAACGGAATTAACCCTTTCAAAAGAAGGAATAGAAGAAAAGGTTAGTATGTTAAAATCGGAGTTAGAAAAAACATTAAGCTCCATGCGGCAAAAACTTACTTTTGTAATTGAAACAACAGACAAAATAGCTGACTTTGATACTAAAAATGAACTGATTTCACTAAAAAAGAATATTACACAATGGGGCAATGATTCTATTGAAGAATTAAATTCTATTTTTAAAAAACTACATTAAAAAAGCCCTCCCCTGTTTCCAGAAGAGGGCTGAATTTATATGGAGGATAATTTTACATCATTCCACCCATGCCGCCACCCATTTGAGGAGGAGCCATTTGTTTTTCTTCTTCTTTTTCGGCTAAAACGCACTCAGTAGTAAGTAACATACCAGCAATTGAAGCTGCATTTTCCAAAGCTACACGAGCTACTTTTGTAGGATCGATAACACCGGCTGCAAAAAGATTTTCATACTGATCAGTACGCGCATTGTAACCAAAATCAGCGGTTCCTTCTTTTACTTTCTGAACAACAACAGCACCGTCTTGTCCTGCGTTTTCAGCGATCTGACGTAATGGTTCTTCCAATGCGCGACGAACGATAGCAATACCGGTAGTTTCGTCTTCGTTAATACCCTTCATGCCATCGAGCGACTTAATTGCGCGGATATATCCAATACCACCACCAGGAATAAAACCTTCTTCGATAGCAGCACGGGTTGCACTTAAAGCGTCGTTAACGCGGTCTTTCTTTTCTTTCATTTCAACTTCTGTAGCAGCACCAATGTAAAGAACAGCAACACCACCGGCTAATTTAGCCAAACGTTCCTGTAACTTTTCACGATCGTAATCGGAAGTTGTATTTTCAATCTGAGAACGAATCTGACCGATACGAGCATCGATAAGTTTTTTGTCGCCAGCGCCATTTACAACAGTAGTATTGTCTTTGTCGATTGTAATTTTTTCAGCATGGCCTAACATATCTAAACTTGTATTTTCAAGTTTTAAGCCTTTATCTTCCGAAATTACAGTACCGCCAGTAAGGATAGCAATATCTTCGAGCATTTCTTTACGACGATCGCCAAAACCCGGAGCTTTTACAGCTGCAATACGTAATGAACCACGTAATTTATTTACAACAAGAGTAGCCAAAGCTTCACCGTCGATATCTTCGGCAATGATCATCAAAGGTTTTCCTGTTTGTAATGTTTGTTCAAGGATAGGAAGAAAATCCTTCATTGAAGATATTTTCTTATCGTAAATCAGGATATGCGGAGACTCAAGTATACATTCCATTTTTTCGGTATCAGTCACGAAATATGGAGAAATATAACCACGGTCGAATTGCATACCTTCAACAACTTCAACAGTTGTTTCGGAAGTTTTAGCTTCTTCAACAGTAACTACACCTTCTTTTTTAACTTTACCCATTGCTTCTGCAATAAGTTTTCCAATTTCGTTATCACTGTTAGCTGATATAGTTGCAACCTGTTCTATTTTTTTGAAATCGTCGCCTACAGCTTGTGATTGAGATTGCAGATTTTCAATTACTTTGATAACTGCTTTGTCGATACCACGTTTTAAATCCATTGGATTAGCACCAGCAGTAACGTTTTTCAAGCCAACCTGAACTAACGATTGAGCTAAAACTGTAGCAGTAGTTGTACCATCTCCAGCGTCGTCGTTGGTTTTGGAAGCAACTTCTTTTACCATTTGAGCTCCTAAATTTTCAAATTTATTGCTTAACTCAATTTCTTTGGCAACTGTTACACCGTCTTTAGTTATTTGAGGTGCACCAAATTTTTTGTCGATTACAACATTGCGACCTTTAGGACCTAAAGTAACTTTAACTGCATTTGCAAGCTGGTCAACTCCTTTTTTAAGAAGATCGCGTGCTTCAATATTAAATTTAATTTCTTTCGAGGACATATAAATTCTTATTTATTAGTTTATTAATTAATACCATTAGATAACTGCAAGTATATCAGTCTGACGCATCATAAGGTAATCTTTACCTTCAACACTTAACTCTGAACCAGCATACTTTCCATAAAGTACAACGTCGCCAACCTTTACTTCCATTTTTTCATCTTTTGTACCAGGACCAGCAGCAACTACAGTACCTTTTTGTGGTTTTTCCTTAGCAGTATCCGGAATGATAATTCCGCTTTTGGTTTTTTCTTCAGCTTGCATAGGCTCAACTAGCACTCTGTCGGCTAATGGTTTAATTTTAACATCTGCCATATGAATATTAATTTTTATTTGGTTAAACAATCATTTTTATTTATGTCACGTCATAGTCACAATTTATGCCAAAGGTCATTTTACCTGTTTTTAACGCTACAATGCGACAATTTTTCAGTAATGAGCATAATTATCTGCCATAATTATGTCAAATCTGGTAAATTAAATTCAAAATTGTAAAAGAATTATAAGCTGAAAGGAATCAATAGATAATTATCCTGTGGTTTTTAAATCAACAATATCTACCCTTTAAAATGAAATTTAAAATAAAAGAAGCATTTTCTTGAACATGCAACCAAATGGCCTGAATATTAATTATAAAAAATTTGATGACTTACTTTAGCCAGAATAAAAATAGATTATAAATGCATTGTTGTGCTTACAAAAGAAGATTGGGAGATATATAAACAAAAAATAAGTGCCAGCATGAATGACATACTGACACTTATTTAAACCGAAACCAATTATTGGGTCTCTTTATTGGAATTCAAAATTAATTTTTTGGTTTAGGTTGCGATGGAAAAGCTGGAACAGCAGCAGGATCCTGAGCATTAACTCGTTCTTCAATCGCAGATTTTTTAACCTGTTTTGACATTTTTGGAATGGCAACGCTTGCGGCCAAACATAAAAATAATAATACACCTGCGAGAGTCCATGTTGCTTTTTCCAAAAAATCGGAAGTACGACGTACACCCATTATTTGGTTTGAAGATGAAAAACCAGCAGCTAACCCACCACCTTTAGAGTTTTGCACAAGAACTATCAGGATCAGCAAAACACACACAATGAAAATAATAATTGCAAACAGAACCATATATTATTGTTTTATAATTACTTAATATGCTTTTCTAAATTTTGAATACGACTGGCAAAGTAAGCGCTTTTTTCGGGAAATTTCAAAATTAATTTCTGATAAGCTTCTTTTGCTTTTAAAAAATGACCTTGTTGCTCATAAATATCTGCTAATGTTTCAGTTACAATTTCATCATTTTCTTCTAATCCTGGGATCGAAATATCACCTCTTGCATCTTCAGGATCAATCTTTGGTACAATTCGTGGATTTACCTTCAAAAAATGATCAATTAAATCTTCAGAAGGACCTTCATCGGCTTTTGATGAAGTAATATCAAAATCAAGTAAATCGGCTAAAACATCTTGCCTGCCTGAATCTTCATCATCTGCTTTGTCCATAGTTTCAATAGGCTGTGCATCTTCTAATGAAAAAGAAAAATTATCTTCAAATGAAGTTTCATTTACAGATGCTTCAACATGTGTATTTGGCTCAATTATAGTATTCTCATTAACAGCCTGAGTTTCTATCTCCAGTTCTTTTTCTGCAACATCAATGTCAGGAGAATTTTTCTCCAATGGCACTATAAGATTTTCTTCTTTTGAAATCTTTTGTGTATCAGTAAATTTTGCTCCAGGTATTTTCCAACCTTTTATAATTGCGTTTACCAAAGTTGTCCGACTGGATAAATTTAATGCAGAATGGCTAAGCTGGGATTCAAATTGATCGGAACTGTTATGGTGTAATCCATATAACAATAAAAGATGTGCATTATGAAAATAAGGATAATCTTTCACAACCTGCTGAAGTTGCAATATTTCGTCGTCCTGTAAAGAGGCAGGATTTAATAACAATTCCTGTAATTTTTCTTTCTTCACCTTAATAAAATTGAAGGTTGTTTTTATTTACCAGTTAACAAATGCTTTATTAAAAATATCTTCAACTAACAAGTCCCCAATTTCTTTGATTAAATCGGTTTCAACAGCATCAATAGATAAGTTGCTGTTAAAATCAGCATATCGGGAAAAACTAGATTCAAAATCAAACTGACTTTCTTTAGAATTAGTAAATTTCACTTTAACAGTAATAGTGAGCCGGTTTTTTGCAGCAACATTGTCGCCGGTTATGGCAGCAGGAGTAACAACATAATTTGATATTTCACCAACAAATTGTACATCGCCCGATTCATTTACCAATTTTAAACTGGTTTGTGACTGAATTTTATCTTTAAGTTTTTCAGTTAATTCCCTGCTAAGCATTGGCTGAACTACCAATGCCCTGTTTTGAAAGTATGGCACCTCTGCAGTCTTTACTTCCTTAGATATTGAAGCTCCCGACAAGGTGTAAATCCCACAGGAATTATGCAACATCAAACAAAGAATTGCTAATATAAAAAGTCGAAACATGTTACTCCAGATTAAATTCTTTAATTTTTCTATATAAAGTCCTTTCCGAAATCCCCAATTCGGATGCTGCTAATTTACGCTTTCCCGAATGTTTATCAAGAGCTTTTTTGATCATTTCAATTTCTTTATCCGAAAGAGATAACGATTCTTCTAAAACTTCCTCAGTATCTTCAATATTGTTTTCCTGCCTAACAATTTCAATTTTAGAATTATTAGCTGGCATTACAGGATCTACACTTTGATAAAGCTTTTGAATTAATTGAGCGTTACTCTGCTGTATATCAGCCGCTGTACCTTCTTTTTTCAGAAGGTCGATCACCAATTTTTTCAAATCATTCATATCAGTTTTCATGTCGAAGAGTATCTTGTATAGGATCTCTCTTTCGGAAGCAAAATTCTTATGATCATCGTGACTGATTACCGCCGGCAGCTTTACATTCGAATATTCAGGTATATATTTTTGCAGTGTTTCCCTGGTAACATTCCTGTTATGTTCAATTACCGAAATCTGCTCGGTGATATTTTTTAATTGCCTGATATTTCCGGGCCAATCATAAGATTCTAAAATCCTTTGAGCTTCATCGTCGAGCTGAATTGGTGGCATACGATATTTTTCAGCAAAGTCAAGTGCAAATTTGCGGAAAAGCAAATGAATATCATCAACCCGGTCGCGTAATGGCGGAATAAATATGGGAACTGTATTTAACCTATAATACAGATCTTCTCGGAATTTACCGTTCTGGATAGCTTTAATAATGTCGATATTTGTTGCAGCAATTACCCTCACATTGGTTTTCATCACTTTGGACGAACCGACTTTTATAAATTCACCTGTTTCTAACACCCGTAACAGCCTGACCTGAGTTGATAAAGGAAGATCAGCTACTTCATCCAGAAATATTGTACCACCATTGGCAACTTCGAAATAGCCTTTTCTTTGGTCAGTTGCTCCTGTAAAAGAGCCCTTTTCATGGCCAAAAAGTTCTGAATCAATGGTGCCTTCCGGAATAGCACCGCAGTTTACAGCAATGTATGGCCCATGTTTTCTTGAACTATGCTGATGAATAATTTGAGGAAAAACCTCCTTACCTACCCCACTTTCGCCGCTTATCAGCACTGACAGATCAGTTGGCGCAACCTGCATGGCAATGTCGATTGCACGATTTAAACCAATTCCGTTACCAATGATCCCAAAGCGTTGTTTTATCTTTTGTAATTCCATAATTGACAGACATAATTCAAAAACCTGACAAAATTACATTTTATTTTTACTTTACTAGAACAAGTTACTTTCAAAATAGTAAATTATAATGTATAGAATAAAGATATAAAAGCTTATTTTCACAGTAAAATTTGTTAAATATTTGTAGTGGAGGGCTTATGGAAATTAATATTGAGAGCTTAAAAGAATCGAACGAATTTCTTAATATTTTATTTGAAAATATTACTTCAGCCATTTTTCTTGTTGATCAGGATATTCGGATTTCCAGTATTAACAACTCATTTCAGACTTTATTTTATAAACATGAAGACCTGATTTTAGGTCAGCTTTGTGGCAATGCTATTGGTTGTGGTAATACTGATAATAACAATGTTGATTGCGGGACAACAAAAAATTGCGAGAGTTGTACATTATTGTCTTCTGTAAAAACCGGCTTTATAAAAAAAGTACCGAGCCAAAAACAAATAATTACCAGAGAATTTAATATTAATGGAGTTCTGATACAAAAGCATTTTCAATTTTCGACCCGGTATATTCGATTTAATGAGCAAGATATGATATTAGTAGTGAT
The DNA here is from genome assembly GCA_038320545.1 of Bacteroidales bacterium. Classification (GTDB taxonomy): domain Bacteria; phylum Bacteroidota; class Bacteroidia; order Bacteroidales; family JAAUTT01; genus JAAUTT01. The sequence continues at coordinate 9,179 of JBBQEI010000021.1, read as the reverse complement.
AGATGACATTACTGAATTTGAAGATCAAAAAAAGAATCTTGCTGAAAAAAACAAACGGCTCGAAGAATTAAACAACCAAAAAAATGAATTGCTTGGAATTGCTGCTCATGACTTAAGAAGCCCGTTGTCGGTAATAGATTCGTTTGCTGAAATTATGCAGGAAACAGTGGATGATCTAAAACCAGAAAGCATTAAAGAAATGCTGAAAATTATTAAAAACACAAGCCATAACACATTGAATTTATTAAACGATATTTTAGATTTTTCTAAAATAGAATCGGGCACAGTTGAATTAAAAAAAATTAAGATAAACTATATTCGGTTTGTGAAAGAAAATATTGCCCGTAACGAATTTCTATCTCTTCAAAAAAATATTTTAATTGAATTTAGTTCTGATAAAGAAGATATACAATTACAATTTGACCCTCGCAGAATTGATCAGGTATTAAACAACTTAATAAGTAATGCCTTAAAATATTCATTTCCTGGAAATGGCATTAAAATAGCAGTTAATGAAGACAATGGATTTATAATTACTACAGTAGAAGATAAAGGACAGGGTATTCCCGAAAAAGACATACCTCATTTATTCAAACCATTCAGTCAAGCAAGTGTGAAAGCTACAAATAACGAGAAAAGCACTGGCCTGGGCCTGGCAATTGTTAAAAAAATAATTGAATTTCATAATGGGTTAATAAAAGTAAAAAGCAAACCTGGAGAGGGTTCTTCTTTTTCATTCTATTTGCCTAAATTATAACATTAATTTTTAACTTAAATATGATCAAATTTCTGGGGATTATCCCTGCACGATATGCATCAACCCGTTTCCCGGGAAAGCCACTCGCCATAGTAAATGGCATTTCTATGATAGAAAGGGTATACCGGCAAGCTTTGTTAGTATTCGAAAATGTTTATGTTGCCACTGATGATATTCGTATTTCCGATGCAGTGATAGCATTTGGAGGAAAGGTAGTGATGACATCTCCTTCTCATCCATCGGGAACCGACCGGATATGTGAGGCATTGAACAAAATAGAAAAAAATGAAAAAACATTTTATGATGTAATTTTCAATATCCAGGGTGATGAACCATACATACAAGCAGAGGCTCTGGATCAGTTAAAATTATGTTTTGATGATCCTGCCACAGATATTTCAACACTGGCAAAACCTATTCATACTGTTGAAGACATTTTAAATCCTAATCACGTTAAATTAGTTAAGGATAATTTGGGCAAAGCACTGTATTTCAGCCGTTCTCCAATTCCTTACTTACGAAATTTTCCACAAGATCAATGGCCTGAAAAACACTCTTTTTTAAAGCATTTGGGCATTTACGCTTATCGGGCTAAAGTATTACGACAGATAACAGAGTTACAGCCATCGTCGCTCGAACTTGCAGAAAGCCTGGAACAAAACCGCTGGTTAGAAAATGGATTTTATATAAGGGTAGAAGTAACCGAATATAAAAGTGTTTCAATTGATACTCCTGAAGATCTGGAGCGGGTAAATCGAATGAAATTCTAGAATTCGATAATAATTCCAATTGTGGGAAGTATGGTTCCGGAACCATCACTTTCAATTTTAGTTAATTCATACCTGGGCGGATCTCCGGCAGGTGGAAGTACAACTCCGTATTCATCTTCTGCAGGAATCAATTTATCAGGCTCCTGCGATTTGAAATTGTACAAATTCTGGATGTCCAGGTAAAAACGCAATGACCATTTATTAAAAAAATACTGTTTGTCAACACGAATATCAAGTTGATGAAAAGGCCCCGATCGCAACTGGTTATATCGACTATAATCCAGATATGCCTTTCCCTGAGCATTCCAGGCACTTACTAAACCCGACCTTTCCAAATCAAATGGGGTATAAGGTGCGCCACCAACGTAGCGCCATTTTAATCCCAAATCCCAGTTCCGTTTAAATTCCCGTGTGGCGGTAATATTTAAAATATGCTTATTATCCCATGCGGTAGGCATGAATGTTTTATTGTTTTTTTCGAATTCACTTCGCACAAAAGTGTATGATAATATCAGGTTTAGTCCTATTAAATTTTTATTTTGATAAAGGAATTCTAAACCATAAGCCCTACCCTTTGATTTTGAAAGTATTTCTTCGTCGCCAAAAGTGCCATAATCAGCACCTTTACTTGCCAGAGCAATTGAATCGGTTACTGAGAAGGGATAATTTTTATACCATTTATAAAAACCTTCGATTGAAATTTTTGATTGTGGATTTGGCAGGAAATCGAATCCCGAAACCAGATGATCACTCTGAATATAGGTAATACGATTTTTTTTATTCACTAAAACCCCTGTTTCATCTCTGAAACCCAACGATGTATAGGAGGGTGACTGAAAATACCTGCTAATACTGAAATTCGCTGTCCATTTAGGCAGGAACGAATAAGAAGCAGAAAATCTAGGTGAGATTTGTTTTAAAAGATTTAACATCTCATTGGAGTAATTATTGGCATCGGTTCTTAAACCCAGAGATAATGAAAGCCTCTCATTGATAAAGCTTTTACTAACCTGAGAGAATAAGCCCCATCGGAAAATATCAAAATTGGTTTCATATTGAATAGGATTTCCAGTAAATAATAATCTAAATGTTGAATTATAATATCTTGCATATTCAAAATTGCCTCCGAAGTTAATTTTAAAACCCTCATCCGATTGAAAATTATGTTCGAACCTCAATTTGCTTTCTGCTTCAAAAGAACTGTAATCGTATGTTTTAAGGCTGTCAGCTTCAATATTATTTCTGAATTTATATGAACGGTTATTAAGCATATTTCTGCTTAGCACCCAGGTATCGTAACTGTTTTCACGATAATGCTTGTAAACAACGCCTAAAGTATAATTCCACTGTTCGTTTACAGGAAGGTAATTTAATATGTACCTTTGATCGGCAGTTTCATTAGCCTTGGTATTTAACGAAAACTGATCGATTGCTCCTAAACCGATCACAATAATTTCATTTTTGGAATCAATCCGGGTTCTTGATTTAAACTGAAAATCGGTATAAGTCGGAAGAAAAGGCAATCCTAACCCTTTAAAAAGAAATTGCAGATAAGAGCGCCGGGCTGAGAATATGTAACTTGTATTTTTAGAGATTGGCCCATCAAGAGTCAATGCCATATCTGATGCTCCCACAGATGCTCTGTATTTAGTTTTTTCAGTATTTCCATCAACCTGGGTAAATTCAAGAACCGAACTTAAAGCATTACCTCTGTTTGCAGGAAATGCTCCGGAATAAAAGTTCACTTCCCTCACAAAATCAACGTTAATAATCCCAACCGGTCCACCAGATGCACCCTGTGTTGCAAAGTGATTGAGGTTAGGGATTTCAACACCATCGAGATAAAAGCGGTTTTCACTTGCCCCTCCTCCTCTAACTATCACATCGTTCCGAAAAGCAGGAGTAGAAGATACCCCCGGAAAAGACTGGATTACTTTTGAAATATCCCTGTTCGAACCCGGACTGCGTTCAATTTCATCAATACTGATACGCCGGAGTGAAAGCGGACTGGCTTCATTCTTCCGGAACGATGAAGCCTGAACTATAACTTCCTGTAATTCTACCTGACTTTCGTCCATCAAAATTTCAAAATATACTTTTTTGCCATTGGTTAATAAAAGAGGTGGAGAAGTGTAATTTTTAAAACCAACTGAAGTCGCATTTAACTCAATATAACCAGGCTTTAAACCCTGAAACTGAAATTCCCCATCAGCATCGCCTGTTGCTCCGGTATTTGTTCCTTTTATAATAATATTTGTAAAAGGAATAGATTCATTATTTTTTGAATTCAGAACTCTACCTTCAATTATACCGGCTTCCTTCTGCTGTGCATAATTGTATAAAGGCAGAAATAAAAAAATAATGATAAGTCTCATTTTCATTGTTGTTTAAACTTTATTGTAAGTAAGTTAAACACAAGTAACAGGTGAAAGTTCGAAAAAAAGAATTATTATCCAAGAAAATTTGCAAAGTATTCATATTCAGCAGAAAGGTCTATTTCAGGGTAGAGTTGGTTAAGCTGCTTTATTTTATTCATTTGTTGAAGTACAAAATTTTGAAAAACTTCTGTTTTGATATTAAAAGGTCGGTGCTGTCTCGAAAGTTGGATTTTATCGACTTCATTCATGATCCTGGATGTGTCATTCTCAATAAAACTACCAGCAAATCTTTTCCAGATAAAATCTATCGCTATTTTATTTGGATGAAGCATATCTTCCTCATAAAACCGGTAATCGCGCAGTTCATCCAACATCAACTCATAAGCAGAAAAATAACCTGTATTTTTAAATTTCTTACATAGAGAATCAATTGCTAAAAGCAATACTGATTTACTAATTTGGTTTTCGTGAGCGCCATCTTTCCAATGACGAATTGGGCTTACCGTAAATACAATATACAAATGAGGATTTATCTCCATTAAATGAGGTATTAACTCAGAGTATGCTTCATATATTTCATTAACAGTGAGCATTGTACGGGAAAATTCTTTTTCAGGTAGTTTATGGCAATTTGCAACTATTTGTTTATCCGAATTTAATGTATAATAATATGCAGTTCCAAACGTGAGAAACAGAAAAGAGGTTTTTTTTAAATAATTTCCGGCTTCACTAAATGAAACATTAATTTTAGCGATGCATGCTTTTTGATCAACATCCGAAAAACGGGAATGATGGTCGAAGCTAAAATACAAACCATCACTATAACTAATTTCTTTGGCGGTATATTCAATTCCGGAAATCAATCGATCCAGACTTTTTTTAATTGATAATGGATTATAGGAAATTCCGAAAGGATTGACGAATACAGGTAATTTAAACCATAAAAGCTTGTTTCCCATATTTTCGGTAAAACATGAACCGATCAGCAGAGAAGCTGTTTTATAGGTTATTTTCTTATCAGATGGGGGAATAGATATAACTGTTCTGAAAATTTCAGCCGACATTTGCTTTGTGTTTCAAATTTTGAATTTCACTTAACCACAACGATATAAATTCGAATATTTCTTCTTTATAAACTTCATTATGCAATTCGTGATAGCAATTTTCCCAAATTTTAAACTGGGTATTATCGCTCGTTTCTCGTGCAAAAATATCTGAGCCTTTACAGGAGGTAATTTTATCGTCGCTGCCATGCAATAACAATAATGGAACACTAATTTTATGTTTGTTTTTTAATATAACAGCCGCCCAATCCTGCATTTGTAAAAACGAACTCAACGAAATTTGGTTGTGAACAAGGGGATCTTTTTTATAATCTTCACAGATCGCTTTGTCTCTGCTGATATGATAAGAATTCAGACGATTGGAAACAGAAAGAGAAGGGAACAATTTCACAAATATCCGGGACATTATTTGCAATGTGATTGCAGGTGGGTTAACAAGCTTTAACCAAGGGGAAGTTACTATTAATCTTTCGATATCGGGCTTACGTGTTATTTCGTATCCTAAAGCCAAATTCCCGCCCATGGAATGTCCATACAAGACTTTAGGAAGGTTTTCGAATTCTTTGCTTACAAATTCAAAAATCGAATCAATATCGTTTAAATAAGAATGGTAATTCCCATTCCCTCGCTTTCCCTCAGAAAAACCATGACCTCTCAAATCGATTCCTGCTACCGCCCATCCACTATTGTTAAAACGCTTAGCCCACTGGTTATACCTGTTAATATGTTCTCCAAGTCCATGTATGAGGATAATAACTCCTAAAGGCTTATTCATAGGTAACCAACATTTAGCATATAAGTTAACCTTATCGTAAGCCTTAATTTTGAACTCTTCGATCTTCATCTAAATCATTTTTTCTACAAAATTGTTAGTTTGCAATTATAAATGAATCGTAATACAATGTCGTTTAGTTTAGGAATTGTATAATTAGAATATAAATGCTTTATAAATATAAATAAAAAAAATAATAATGAAAGGAATTAAAATACTTCCAATCATTATTATTTACAATTGTTCTAAACGAAAATCTTAAAACTTATGATTATCTCATTTACAATATTTTAGCAAAGCAATTTTTCTTTAAATATACTGAATAACTGATTCGTTTCATCGTTTGTTTCGTCAAGAGCAAGCGATTGTTTTATAGTACAATACATATTTGAAAACTCGTCATTCCGCATATAAATCATGGTTTTCAAATTGTAAGTCTGACAAACAATGGCTTTATTAAAGTTAACACGATAACAGTTTTCTAAAAGCATATTGCACAAATTTATCGACTCTTCGTTTTTATTCATCAAATAAAAGCTATAGCTTTTCAAAAATAATAGAATGTTGTATTTGGCGCTTTTCGAATCAGCTATTTCTAGCATTTTATCAACCACTTTAAGCACAGTCTGCACTTTATTCAGATCAATTTTCCTACTGTTCATTTTTATAAAAGTTCCAGGTTATACAAGTTAATTGCACATTATACGGTCATAAACCAAACAGAGTTCAGGATTTTTTGCAGGAAATTTGAAATTTATTAAAATTTATTATTTACAAACCGGAAAGAATTGCTTAAATGCTGATAATGTTCTTTTTACAATAAGAAAATATTTAGATAACTTTAATATCTTTCGTTTTAAATGCTATCTAAAATAACACTACTGGCATTATAATAAACAACTATTATACCTTATAAATTGCTTTAATATTAAATAGACTTTGAAATAACACTTCATTATATTTGATTAATTAAAAACATTATAAAATTAACAATGAAAAAACTTCAACTATTAATCATTCTGCTATTGATGGTTCATCAATCAGGATGGAGTAACATTTCCCTACCCGAAATATTTAGTGACAATATGGTACTTCAGCAGAATACAGATGTAACTTTCAGGGGATGGGCAAAGGCAGGTGAAACAGTTAGCCTGAAAGCGGACTGGATGGATAAGGAAATCACTCTTAAAGTTGGAAGTGATGGAAACTGGAAATTACTTGTTAAAACGCCTCAGGCAGGTGGGCCATATAACATCGAAATACAAGGATATAACCATTTGACAATAAAAAACATCCTAGTGGGCGAAGTCTGGCTTTGTTCAGGGCAGTCCAATATGGAATGGACGGCAAGTTCTGGCATCAATAATGCAGATGAAGAAATCAAAAATGCCAATAATCCCCAAATCAGATTATTCAATGTTTTTCACGCAACATCTATTTATCCTCAGGATCATTTTACCGGAGAATGGACAGAATGTACCCCTGAAACAATGCGCAACTTTAGTGCTATTGCTTATTTTTTTGCAAAAAAGCTGAGCAAAGAAATGGGAGTGCCAGTTGGCTTAATTAATTCGAGTTGGGGTGGTACACCTGCCGAATCGTGGATGCCGGAAGATGTGATCCAAAAGGATAATTATCTGAAGGAAGCCGTAGCGAGGCAAAAACCTGTTACCTGGGGACCGGTTGAACCTGGCAGAATTTATAATTCCATGATTTCGCCTTTAGTGCCGTTTCGAATTGCCGGTGTTTTATGGTATCAGGGTGAATCTAACACCATTAATGCTTATGCTTATAAAGAAATACTTTCAGGTTTGATAAGAAGCTGGAGAAACATTTGGGGTTACGAATTCCCTTTTTATTATGCACAAATTGCACCTTATGCTTATGGAACACCTTTTGAGGGAGTACTGGTGAGGGATGCCCAACGCAGAGCATTGAAACTTCCAAATACAGGCATGGTAATCCTAAGCGATATTGGCGATACAGCTAATATTCACCCAAAGAATAAGCAAGATGTTGGACTCAGATTTGCCAATTTAGCTTTAAACCGTCATTATAAAAAGATTTTAACAGAAGATTCCGGGCCACTATTCAAGGAAATGACTATAGAAAAAAATAAAGCCATTGTTTCGTTTGATCATAGTGAAGGATTACATGCCGTTGGTGACAAACTATTATTGTTCGAAATTTCCGGTGATGATAAAGTATTCTACCCTGCCCAGGCTAAAATAAAAGGACAACAAGTTATAATTCAATCGAAAATGGTAAAAACGCCTGTTACGGTTCGTTTTGCCTGGAGCAATACCGCCACTCCAAATTTATTTAATGCTGTAAATTTACCAGCATCAAGTTTTACAACTTTAGATTAAAAATAAATATTTTACAAAAGCTCTAATTCTATCTATTTGGAAATAAGGCTTGTGTTTGAACTTAATTAAAATGAAAAAACCCCAGCAAACGCTGAGGTTTTAGTAGCGGGAGCAGGACTGCACTCATACCTAATTTAATGCTGTTATTCAGGATATTATATATTTTGTAACTATCTTTTTTAATATTATACCGGCGCAATTGTGGCGCCCGTGTGGATAAAGGCAAAAAACATATACAATTGATAATTAATATTATAAATTGTCTTTTGACTTTGGGTTGAATTGTTTGAGTTTTTTAGCTTCATTAATTAAAGCAATCAATTTCCATTAAGTTTGCAGTCCAATAACCTGTTTCAATAGGCCTCTCATTTGACAATTCAGAAATAATATCATCAAAGCTTTCCTGTATTGAATATTACATTTTACATACTGTCAATCATAATTCTTCTAAATACCTTCGCCCCTCCATACTACCCTCATCCCGTTTTTCGTTTTTCATGCTTCCTATACTGCTCCAACTCAACTTCCAATCTTTCTATATGCCGGCCCTGGCTATCAACTAACTTTTGAAGCTGTTCACAGTTATGACAGGAAATTGAATTTGAATTTTGAATTTCTGCTTTCGAATCAAAAAAGTAAGATATAGGAACTCCAAAATAGTTAGCCAATTTCTCTAAGGTGGAGACTTTTACTTCCTTATTATTTACAGCTTTATTCAATCCATTTTTAGACATACCAATCTGAATTGATAGTTCCTCATAGGATATTTTTTTTAGTTTTTTAAGCTGCTCTAACTTATTGAAATCCATTTATAAGAAATAAAAGTGAAAATATTTATCCCACTTTAGTAGGATAACTCATCCCATTTTAGTAATGTTGCATAAGAAATATAACTAATAATTAAAATAAAACAAAATGGATGCCAATACTTCAAGAACTCGGCGACAATAATTTTTAGACACTTTTATGATGTAGGTTTCAGAAAGGGCAATACTTTCCCAATAGGCAAACAAATCCTGCCAGCGTGGTACCATACCCTTAAAATGATTTTTCTTTTTCTTTGTTTAAT
>JBBQEI010000020.1:0-70790 GCA_038320545.1 Bacteroidales bacterium | reverse complement strand
ATTTAATTAACTAAAAGATATATTCCGGCCATGTATAAAATATTCCTGATTTTTCTGGGCTCACTTTCACTCGGAGTTGGAATAGTTGGAATTTTTGTTCCAGGCCTTCCAACCACTGTGTTTCTTTTGGGAGCTGCTGCCTGTTATGCAAGGAGTTCCGACAGGATGTATGATTGGATGCTTGAACACCGTGTTTTTGGAAAATACATCAAAAATTACCGAAAACACAAAGCCATGCCTATAAAATCTAAAATAATTGCACTGACAATGATGTGGGCCATGATTTTATTATCAGCAGGGTTTCTAATCGAAAACATAATAGTGAAAATAATAGTGATTATCGCCGGATTAATAGGAACCATAGCGATTTTGCTAGTTAAAACGATGAGAAGGTCGATGGAAGATGAGAGTGGGGAAGATGAGAAGATGTGAATTGGAGAAGATGGGAATGGGAGTTAATGACTGATTTGGAGGAGTAATCCAGGAAGCCTGCCAATATTTACTGATGATATCAGGAATGATTTTCTGATTGGAAACTTGCTGTGCTGATAAAGTATTGACAGCAAATATTAAAATAAGAAAAACTAAAAATCGCGAATAAGTATTCATTGCAATGAATTTTTAAATTATAAGTCGTTATCTGGTAAAGCTTTGGGCAATAAATGCCAATGCATCCACAATACCCTCACGCCAGTATTCCCAGTTATGAACTCCTTCCCTAACCCTGAATTCATGAGGAATTTTAAGATCGGTTAATAATAAATGTGTTTCGCAATTACCCCGGATCAGGAAATCTTTATCGCCACAATCCATGTAAATTTTTACTTTTTTCTTGTCGGCTTCGGGAATGTTTTTAATAACATCCAAAATATTGGTTTTCCGCCAGTGTTCAGTCAAACGGTCATTTCCGTTATTATCTCCATAAATAGGTCCGAATACGTTACGATAATCATCGTCAGGCATTTCTGTAATCTCTTTATCGGTAAAGACACCAGCACTTAAGGGAGCGCAAGCAGCAAACATATCCGGATGCTTGAGCGAAAGGTAAAAAGAGCCAAATCCACCCATGGACAGGCCTGCAATACCTCTGAATTCTTTCTTCTTTACTATTCTGAATTTCTGTTCAATAGCGGGAATAAACTCCTGGAAAATCATATCCTCGAACCTCACTTTATTCAGATAATCGTTTACATACCAGGTAACACCGCCATCGGGCATAATAATGATCATAGGGCAAAGTTTCTGTTCAGCAATAGCCACGTCGACCAGAGTACCGATCTGCCCAAACTGAACCCATCCTGTTTGATCGTCAGTGTATCCATGCAACAGGTAAACTACAGGATAACTGCGGTTGGATGCATCGTAATCAGGTGGAAGATATACTGAATATTTTACATCTTTGGCCATGATTGTGCTTTTTATGCTCAGGTTATCCATGACTTTGCCGCCTGAATATGTGTTCTGACACCAAGAACCTGTTACGACCATAACTAAGTTTAGCAGAAGTATTATTCTTTTCATAAGAAACGATTTATGGATTACTTTTTTTAATGGAAAATGTAAATTTATATGCCTTTTGGATAATTACAACAATTAAAACAACGACATAGACAGGCCAGAGATTCATTAAAAAAATAAAAAATGCCAGTAATCCATTCCAGCCTGTTTTAAGTGCATGAACAAACCTTTCGGAAAAGGCAGGTTTATAGTCTGATATATTAATATTTGTAATAACTTCCATGTACACTTGATTTGCCTGATGCAAGTTAACCTGAATAGCACTGAAATTTGCTTTCTGTTGAAGGTCAAGATTGGTAATTCTGCGATCAATGACATTTTCAGCCATTGTGGAAGCGGTTTGTTCAGCATTCACAATTTCAACAAGTTTTTTGCCTTTCCCTGACGAAGCTTCTTCAATTCGATCCCCAGATTTTTCTGATGTTTCGGATTTTAATTTGTTTGATAAATACTGTAAACCAATATCTTCGGCCGATGTTTTTCTGAAATTCAAAAATAAAGCGGAGTTTTGAATGGCATTTACGACTGAATCAAAGTAAAATACGGGAACGCGTATGGTAATATTTCCATAAATACTATATTGCGTTACTTCCAGCAAAGAATCTTCTGAAATAATCTTTGATGTACCGGCCAGTTCTGATGATTCCAGATTCGTATTTTCTACAAATCCGCCCATGGATTTGGCCATTATTTCATACCTGTTTAAAGATTTTTTAACATCTTTAACTTTAATCCTGATCTCAGCTCTGCGAATTACACTTTTGGATAGTTCAGGTGATGGAAGAGTTACTTCAGAATTATCGAACAATTCATCGCTTGAGCCAACAAGGCCAAGCACTCCGGGCTTCTCTTTGGCACTTTTACAGGACAGTATTAAGATACAGATAATCAATATTTTAATCAGGTTCGTTAGTTTCATAAAAAGAATATTAGGCGTTTGGTTGTTAATACCAAAAGTATAAAGATTATGAATAGAACCTTTTAAATGAGAGAAGAAAATATTTCAATCGTTCAGCATTCCGGCATCGATCCATTTCTTGATGGTTCGGATGTTGCAGTCAGGCAGCTTTTGACCTCCTTTTGGCATTGGAGAATAACTGGGGTTATGAGTAATTGTACTATACAAGCTACCGTTCGAGGTTTTAATTTTCACATCGGCATAATCCTGAAGACGGATACCTCCACCCATGTCTGATGCCGCCGCATTGCTATGACACGAATAACAATTTTTACTCAAAATAGGCTGAACTCCTCCGCTATATGTTAAAACAGTAGTATCGCCACAATTTTCCAATCCTGGTTTTCCGTAAAGATATTCTTCACTGTCGTAATAACACGAACCTAAAAGTAAAAAAGCTGCACCCGCTGTAACCATTAACATTTTTAAAATATTTTTCATTTACTCAATTATTTACCATTCCCTCACTAATCCATTTATCAATAGTGGCAATTTTGCAATCGTCGAGTCTGCCATTCTGTGGCATTGCGATAAAACCATTCAATTGATGGATTACTCCCGACAGCAAAGGTTTCGAATTGCGCATATTTGCAGCAACTGTTTTTATCTGGTTATAATTTCCCAGCGATATACCATTAGTAGTTCCAGAAGCTGGATGGCAACCCAAACAATTATATTGAATTATTGGCCAAACCTTTGTGTTGAATGAAATTGCACCAGAAGTGTCGCATGAAGCTGACGTACAAATGCTGTTTAATGCGCCGTCGGAGATCCATTTTTTTATTTTGCTGATTTGTTCTGATGTTAATGCAGTTGCCGGAGCAGGTGGCATCCGGTCTTCCCCTGATATAGTAATTACTTTGTACAACTTGCTATCTGAATAAAACCCTGGTTTAATGAGTTTAGGATTTTGAGCAATGTTTGCATAACTGGTCATGCTAAAACCTTCCTCGGCAGTAATGGCATCGTGACAACCTGATTTCGCACAGCTTGACGATAACAGAGGCAGAATGTCGTGACTGAAACACACCGAGTCTTTCTTTTCTTCCGGATTCTCAGCAGTGTTGGTACAGCTTGTATTCTTAGCTCCCTGTTCAATCCAGATTTTAATGAGATTGCGATTGTCCATTGACAAGGGCTGATGAGGAGGCATCATTGCACCATATGGCTCCGACAAAACAGTGTAAAGCTTACTTCCGCGAGCATCGCCGGGATTCACAACCTTTATAATATTATTGTAGGATGTGAAATTATAGCCATCTTCGCTGGTACCAGCATCGTGACAGCCAGAAACAGCACAACTGCTCTGAATTAAAGGCAAAATCTGTGATTCGAAACAAACTGGATCAAGGCCTTCCAAACCTTGTGATTCGTTTGTACAGGAAGAAATTGCAATAATGGTGGCTAAGAAAACTAATCCAGTCTTTACAGGATTTAAAAGCAGGCTTTTCATTAAAAAGGATTTATGTTGCTAAGATAAACAAAATAAATCCTTTAAGGTTCAACAGTTCCTATTTTAATAAATTTTTAAGAATTTTAATAAATCCTTCAATATCTTCAACAGTTGTATCCCAAGAGGTCATCCAACGCACCTCGCCTGTAAATTCGTTCCATTCATAAAAGAAATATTGTTCCTGAAGTTGTGGAATGATATTTTTTGGAACAATGGCAAAAACACCATTGGCCTGAACTTCCTGAGTAATTTTTACCTGCGGAATTTCCATAACCTTTTCAGCCAATAATTTAGCCATTCCATTGGCGTGGGTAGCATTCTTAAGCCACAGGTTATTGTTGAAATATGCGAGAAACTGGGTCGAAATAAATCTCATTTTTGAAGCCAGTTGCATTCCCTGTTTTCTCAGATATTTGAAATTTTCTGCAAGATCCTTATTGAGAAAAACGATGGCTTCGCCATACATCATTCCGTTTTTGGTACCTCCAAACGAAAGAACATCTACACCTGCATCTTTGATCATTTCAGTAAAACCCATATTTAAAGCAGCAGCAGCATTGGCAATACGAGCGCCATCCACATGCACCAGCAAATTGTTTTTGTGTGCAAACTCGCATATATCAGCGATTTCTTTCACAGTGTAAACGGTTCCCATCTCAGTTGATTGCGTAATAGAAATTACCCTTGGCTGAGAATGATGTTCAAAACCAAAACCATGCATATGTTTTTCCAAAGCAGCTATAGTAATCTTTCCATTGCTGGTTTCAACAGGTAAAAGTTTACACCCGGTGAATCTTTCAGGTGCTCCGCATTCATCCACATGGATATGAGCCGTTTCGGCACAAATAATAGAATGATACGATTGTGTAATCGCTTTTAAACCCAGCACGTTGGCGCCTGTACCCAAAAAAACAAAAAACACTTCCGACTGTGAGCCAAAAATATCCCTAAATATTTCTCTTGCTTCAAGGGTAAAAGGATCGTCGCCATAACCGATACAATGACCATCGTTGGCGTTATTCAGGGCTTTCATGATTTCCGGGTGTACACCGGCATTATTATCACTTGCAAATCCGCGCTTCATATTATAAATATTAAAAGCTCCAATTTTACAAAATATAATATACCAAAAAGAAGTATTTTGTCAGGTTTTTAGTAAAATTTGAAAGCTTTTCCGCTATTTTTGCTAAAGTTGTTAATATCCAAAGATCATGTTTAAAATTATAGAAGCGGATGAAGAGTTATATCCTGTTATAAATTCAATTGCACACAGAACCTGGCCACATACATTCGGTAATATTTTAACTGAGACACAAATAGCCTATATGCTCGACTGGATGTATAGTGTACCATCTATCAGAGAACAAATCGAAAAGAAAGGGCATCATTTCATTTTATTGCAAAAAGACGATCAATTTATCGGATATGCATCCTATGAACTGAATTTCGACAAAACGGGAAATACCAAGCTACACAAAATATACGTATTGCCCGAACAACAAGGTACAGGTGCAGGTAAAATCCTGATGGATGATGTGATCAAACGAACTTTGGAAGCCGAAAATAAAAATCTTCTGTTAAATGTAAACCGCGAAAACCCAACTCTGGGTTTTTATTTAAAGAAAGGGTTTGAAATTATTAAAGAAGAAGACATTGATATCGGAAATGGTTACTTTATGAACGATTATGTAATGAGGTTTGTTATTAGGTATTAGGTTTAACTAATTAGGTTTTAGGTTTTAGAAAATTATGGCTCCAGGTTACTAAAGATTTATTTTCTTATTTTTGACTCTTGATTCAATGTCGTTTAGTTAAGACGCAGGCTTCGACTCCGCTCAGCATGACGAACAGGTATGAGTGTCACACTGAGCGGATTCGAAGTGAGCGGATTCGAAGTGTATATTATTCATTCAATTCCTAAACTACATTGACTCTTGATATATTACTTTTTACTTTATACTTTATACTTCTACTTCTTACTTTATACTAAATTTCATGAAAATCGAGCATCTTGCACTATATGTTAAAAACCTTGAAAAATCAAGGCAGTTTTACTGTAAATATTTTGAAGGGGAATCGTCGAACCGTTACGAGAATATGAAAAAGAAATTGACCTCCTATTTTGTAAGGTTTGCAGGTGGATGCAGGTTAGAATTGATGCACCAGCCCGACAGAGGATTGTTAAATGCGAAAGAGAACCTTGGAATTCACCATTTTGCAATTACTGTCGGTTCCAGGGAACAGGTTGACACTTTAACCGATAAACTACGCAGGGACGGATTTACAATATTTGGCGAACCCCGGATTACCGGAGATGGTTATTACGAAAGCGTGGTTCTCGATCCTGATGGAAACATGGTTGAAATCACTGAATGAATGGTCTGAACATCTTGCGGATTAGAATGTTTTTTAATTTAAAACCTTAAATTCTGCAGTATGAAAAAAGT
Source organism: Bacteroidales bacterium (assembly GCA_038320545.1). GTDB lineage: Bacteria > Bacteroidota > Bacteroidia > Bacteroidales > JAAUTT01 > JAAUTT01. The sequence continues at coordinate 64,414 of JBBQEI010000020.1, read as the reverse complement.
GATATTTACCATTCTTATCCTTTTGTCGGGTTTAATTTTAAATGCCCAGATAATAACTGATTGCGAGAGCAAGATGCAACAAGAGGAAAAAAACAAAAAAATGGTTTCTGAATTTTATCAGGAATTGTTTGGAGATAAGAATTTTGAAGCTATCAATAAGTATATAGGAGATACCTATATACAGCATAATCCTGGCCTTCCCGATGGAAAAGAAGCTCTCCTGAAAGCAGTGAAAGTTTGGTTTAAGGATGCTCCCAAAGAGAAGATCGATATACGCAGCATTGCCGCCGATGGAGACCTGGTGTATCTGCACGTTCGTGGAAAAGCAGGTACTAAAGTGAGGGCTATTGTGGATATATTCCGAATTGAAAATGACAAAATTGTGGAACATTGGGATGTTATTCAGGAAGTACCTGAAAAGTCGGCCAATGATCATCCCATGTTTTGATAAGTGAAATGAAGCCTCAGAAATTTCTCAACTCGGATTGCATATCATCTTGCCATTTTCAAAAAATAAAATTTAATAAACACTTATCTTTTTGATAAGGCTTGGTAACTGAAAAAAACCATGCATCATCATTTACAAAAAGAGAAGACACAAAGACAAAGATTTGTGTCTTTGTGTCTTTGTGTTCAAAAATTAAAACCTTGTTTTTTAAATTTACAAAGGAATATTGCCGTGTTTCCTTGGCGGGTTCGATACCGATTTGGTTCGTGTGAGTTCTAATGCCTGATGCAACCGGAAACGTGTCTGGCTGGGCATAATAATTTCGTCGATATAACCCAGTTCGGCAGCACGATAAGGATTGGCAAAAGTATCCCGGTATTCTTCTACTTTCTGCAGCCTTTCCTTGTCTGTTTTAAGCTTATTGCGATGGATGATATTAACTGCACCTTCCGGTCCCATCACGGCTATTTCGGCCATCGGAAATGCATAATTGATATCAGCGCCAATGTGTTTGCTCGACATCACATCGTAAGCCCCTCCATATGCTTTTCGGGTTATTACTGTAATTTTAGGAACGGTTGCTTCAGTAAAAGCGTATAGCAATTTAGCGCCATGTTTGATAATTCCTCCCAATTCCTGGGTTATTCCGGGTAAAAATCCTGGGACATCCACAAAAGTCACAATAGGAATATTGAAAGCATCGCAGAACCGGACAAAACGTGCCGCTTTCACTGACGAATTAATATCAAGTACTCCCGCCAGAACATTTGGCTGATTGGCAACAAATCCCACTGAACGTCCTCCAATCCGACCAAAACCCACGATTATATTTTGTGCAAAATAGGGTTGAATTTCCAGAAAATTATTATTATCCACCACGCTCATAATAAGTTCCTTCATGTCGTAGGGCTTATTCGGGTCGCCGGGAATTAAAGTCTGCAATTTTTCGTCTTCCCGGGTCACCTCATCTGTAACAGGTTTTAAGGGAGGATCTTCGAGGTTATTGGAAGGTAAAAAGCTGATCAGTTCCCTGATCATCATCATGGCTTGTTCATCGTCATCGGCCATCATATGGGCAACACCACTTTGCGAATTGTGAGTGAAAGCGCCACCAAGGTCTTCCTTGGTAACCTCCTCATGGGTAACTGCTTTGATAACTTCAGGGCCAGTGACAAACATATAACTCTTTTCTTTTACCATCAGGATAAAATCAGTTAATGCCGGAGAATAAACCGCTCCACCAGCACAAGGCCCCAGAATTGCCGAAATCTGCGGAATCACACCGGATGCTTTGACATTTAACGAGAAAATATCAGCATAACCTGCCAGACTTTGCACGCCTTCCTGAATACGAGCTCCTCCCGAATCGTTTAAACCGATTACGGGAGCGCCCATTTTCATGGCCATTTGCATCACTTTAATAACTTTATCGGCATTTGCCCGACTCATTGTTCCTCCAAAAACAGTAAAATCCTGAGCAAAAACAAAAACTGTACGACCGTCAATTTTTCCATAACCTGTAACCATGCCATCACCAGGAACTTTATTTTCAGCCATTCCAAAATCGGTTGCACGATGAACTACAAGTTTATCCATCTCTGCGAAGGTACCCGGATCTAATAAATCTATAATACGTTCGCGAGCCGTTTTTTTACCTTCGGCATGTTGTTTGGCAATACGGTCTTCGCCACCGCCCAGTTCAGCCTGAACACATTTTTCAGTATAAATTTTATACTTTTCGTCTAAATTCATGAGGTTTAAAAAAATATTATTACTCCAGAATGATTAATGGTTGATGACCTTTAACAGTATCCCCTTCTTTTACAACTATCTTTTTTATCACAGCATCACGGCCTGCTTTATATTCGCTTTCCATTTTCATAGCCGAAACAACTATCAATGTTTCGCCTGCAGTCACCTTCTGACCCACTTTTACAGGAATTCGCACTATTTTACCGGGCATTGGTGTGAATATTATATCTTGATCATTGCTCAGGTCATTTTTGTTGCGATTTTGCAAATACCGTGATTCGGCATCTATAATTTCAAGATCGTAATTTCGGTAAATTGTATTTACATAATACTTTTTGATGGTTTCGCCGGGAATGATTTCGATATTGTGCGATTTCCCTTCATGAAGAACAGAATAAACGTGATCTTCCACCATCCGTATATCAATATTGTAAGCAAATCCATCCACATCCACCACCACCTGATCCTCATTTCGAGATATCAGCTTTACTTTTGCAATTCTTTTGTCAAGCTTAATTTCTAATTCCATGTAATCCTTATAAGCGGGTTAAATTTGTTCTTCTGCCATATTGTTTCCAACCTGAGTTGCATTCAGTTACCGGAGTGCTATTTTCGGTTTTGGAAATTTTTTCCAAATACGATAAAAATGCTGTGATAATAGCAATGTCTTCACAATGAGGATCACAAATATCTTTTTCGGCCATCAGACTTTTAATATGATGGTCAATAAAATGAGTGTCGTATTTTCCATCAATAAAATCAGAATTGTTCATTATATTCTGAAGAAAACGAATGGAGGTTTTAACACCCGATATTTTGTATTCCGAAAGAGCCCTTTTCATTCTGTCGATTGCTCCTGCTCTGGTACGGCCCCATACAATCAGTTTAGAAATCATAGGATCGTAATAAATGGGAATTTCATACCCTTTGTAAACATAACCATCGGTACGAACCCCTAAACCGGTTGGCTCTGTGATGTGTCGGATTAATCCCGGACTGGGCATAAAATTATTATCTGGATCTTCGGCATATATCCGACATTCGATGGCATGTCCTAACTGCCTGAGATATTCCTGTTTATAAACAATAGCTTCGCCATTGGCTACCCGTATTTGCTCTTTTACAAGGTCTACTCCTACTACACGCTCCGTAATTGGATGCTCTACCTGTAAACGGGTATTCATTTCGAGAAAATAATAATTAAGGTTTGAATCAACCAGAAATTCTACTGTTCCAGTACCTTCATAATTAACCGACCGGGCTGCTTCAACAGCGCTTTGACCCATTTTCGCCCTTAATTCAGGAGTAAGTATTGGAGAAGGTGTTTCTTCAATAACCTTCTGATGTCGACGTTGTATAGAGCATTCTCGTTCAAAAAGGTGAATGATATTTCCATGCTTGTCGCCCAACACCTGAAATTCGATATGATGAGGCGAATCAATATACTTTTCGATATAAACCGAATCGTCCCCAAATGCAGTTCTTGCTTCCGACTGGGCTGCTTTAACCGCATTCAACAATTCACCAGCGGTATGAACCAGTCTCATCCCTTTTCCACCCCCACCGGCCGAAGCTTTTACCATAACCGGCAGACCAATATCTTCCATTATTTCTTTTGCTTCTTCATCGGTAGTAATCTTTTTATTGGTACCTGGAACAACAGGAACTCCAGCATTAATCATAGTTTGACGAGCTGTAATCTTATCGCCCATTGTTGAAATTGCATGTGGCGAAGGGCCTATGAAAATTATCCCGTTTATACCACATTGTTTGGCAAAATCAGCATTTTCCGAAAGAAAACCATAACCCGGATGAATAGCATCTGAATTTGATTTTAAAGCTACATCCAGAATTTTATCTACCCGTAAATAACTCTCTGATGAAGGGGATGGACCAATAAAATAAGCTTCATCAGCATACCTTACGTGCATCGAGGTTCTGTCGGCTTCGGAATAAACTGCCACGGTAGAAATGCCCATTTCCCGGCATGAGCGCATAATTCTGATGGCAATTTCACCCCGGTTAGCAATTAATATTTTCTTTATCATAAAAAAATCTTCTTTACAAAGTATTTCAAACAACACTTTTCATGTTTTGTTTAATGTTGTAATGAATTCCTTTATATTATTGTCTAAATTGATAAACATTCCTGACATTAGATTTTTTCAAATTACAACAAATCTTCTTAAAAGTCAATTCCTGGTTTTGTAATCAGAAAAATGTATTAATTTTAAAAGGGTAAAGTTGCCCGTAGAGCTTATAGATATATCACACTTTCACTTTTATCATTATGCTAAAGCAAGTCCTTCTGTTAACATTGCTGATTTTTATTCAAATGGAATTTGGTTTTTCACAAAATACGACCAATAATTCTAAAGGCTTATTTTCCTCCGAAAACGTCCTCGACTTACAACTGGAATTGCATTTTGATTCTCTGTTAGCAGGAGGTGTTTCTGAAAGGGCAATGTACAGCGCTGTTTTAAAATTGATGAATAAAAATAAAGTGATTAATAAAATGAACATCCAATTGTCGAAACGTGGACATTTTAGAAAATTTCCAAATATTTGTGATTTTCCTCCGCTGAGAATTCATTTTAATGCTAAAGAAACTGCCGGAACTGATTTTGAAGGTTTAAAAAAGATCAAACTCGTAACACATTGTCAGAATAACGACACCGCTTTTGAACAATATGTGCTGCAGGAATATCTGATTTATAAAGCTTATAACCTATTAACAGATTACAGTTTTAAGGTACGATTAGCCCGAATCCGTTATGTAGATTTAAGCAAGACGTTCCCGGATGTAAACACTTATACTTTTTTTATCGAAAACCCCGGAAATTTAGAACAACGACTAAAGGGAATATGTTTGGATGTTAAATATATTTGGCCAAAAAATTTAGACCAGAAGCAATATGCTCTCATGACCATGTTCCAGTTTATGATGATAAATCAGGACTGGTCGGTAACTCTGGGTCATAACCTGGAAATATTTGCATTAAAACCCAGCTTTAAGATATTGCCTATCCCTTTCGATTTTGACATGTGTGGAGTTATTGCCATTCCATATAAAAGTCCTACTGTTCCTTTTAAAAAGGGGGTAAAGCCCGAGAGAAATTTTATGGGAAAAGCTATCCCTAAGGATATGATTGTGGAGGCTATGGATTCACTTAGAAGTCACAAAAACGATATTATTAAGATTTTCAATACTTCTACTCTGCTTAGTCCTGCAAACAGAAGAAATATTGTCAGTCATATTACTGATTTTTATGATAATACCGCAGATATGAATGTGATCATGAAATTATTATCAACAGAATAAAATTAATTTTCTAACGCCATTCGTGCTTGGGATAGCGTCCCTTCAACTCCTTTTTAATATCGTGATAGGAATTTTTCCAGAAATAGTCCAGATCGCGGGTTATTTGAACGGGACGTCGACTTGGCGCCAGTAATTCAAAAATTACCTGAACCTTTCCTTCTGCAACTGTTAATGGTAACGGACAATCGTACAGATACTGGATGGTTTCCGACAGGATAACATCTCCTTTTTCATCATAGTGAAGTTTCACAGGTTTTTTTCGATGCGGAAGAACAAAATTTTCGGGTGCAACTAAATTTACAGCTTCCATTTGTTCATAATTCAGCCACGATTTTAACGCTGGCCACACATTGCATTTTTGGATTTCTTTTAAACTGCGAAATTTATAAACAGCCTGTTGGATAATAAAATCCTTTTCTTCGTCGTGAATGGCCGGAATACCATAATGAGGTGCATGCAAAGCTGCAAAATTAACCCGACGAATGAAGTGTTCCACTTCTTCATCCCATTGCGGAAATAAAATTTCTGCATCTCGAATGGCTCTGGATATGATTTGAGCTGCGATATCGTTGTCTTTAATATCTGAGATATTGCGCTTTAAGACAAGGTTGTTTAAAGAATATTCTGTCGTTTGTACTACCTTTTTAGCTTCATTATCAAACTTATAGACAACATTAATAACAACATCCTTTAAAAATTCTTCATTTAACCATTCCGGATCTATCTCTGTTACTTTCCGGAGCACAACCCGTGTACCGGTGGGCGATTTTGTTTCTTCCAGCTCATTGGCAACCATATAATATGCTTCGTTTACTGAACTCTCGCGATGCAATTGTCCGCTTCTTCCAAACATCATCTGGCAGGTTGGCGAACTTAGTTTGTGACGTATTGCCAGGAAATCGGAAAACCCTGTAAAAATGCATTTTCTGATATTTATTGATTCCTCATAAGTGATTCGAGTTCGTGGCAATGAATGTGCCGATTTTACTGTTGCCCGCTGAAGCAACTGTAATGCCAGCTTGCCAATATCACGTGCTTTCCCCGTGTTAATGCCTAAACGATTACATTCACCTGACTTAAATTGATTTTCGCCTGCCCACAACCATGCATTTAGTTCTAAAATGAGGTCCGATCCGCAATTTCCAAATAAATCCATCCTCTCTCTGGATAGTTCCGGATCAGATAAAGGAGAAAGGAGTCCTGAAGTTTGTGTAATAGCAGCCAAAACAGTAGCAGCAGGCAAACACTCAAGAAGTTTTGCTTCAATAAGCATTCGTGCCAACCTGGGATGAACATTTAATTTTGCCATTTGAATTCCCAGTGAAGTTATATTATCTGAATCGTCCACAGCACCTAATTGGTGAAGTAATTGCATGGCTTTTTCAACTGACGGTTTTCCAGGTGCTTCGATCCACTGGAATTTTTGGATTTCTTCTCCGGCGTCCAATAAACCAAGTATTGTTTCAGATAAATCCAAACGATGAATTTCAGGAATATTACTTTCCTGTCGCTGTTCATGGCTGAATTCGCTCCAGAGCCTGATACATTTTCCAGGAGCCACACGTCCGGCTCTTCCCGCTCTTTGATCGGCCGACGATTTACTTATAAATTCTGTAAATAAGGTATTAATTCCACGTTTTGGATCAAAACGTGCAACCCGAGCCAATCCACTGTCAATTACCAGCGTAATACCCGGTAATGTTATGGATGTTTCTGCTACGTTGGTAGTGACAATTATTTTGCGTCCACCGGCTTGAACAGCTTTATCCTGCTCACTTCCCGGCAAAGAACTATAGAGTGGCAATACCTGCAGATGCTGCAAACGTGGTCTTTTTTGAATTGCTTCAATTGTTTTTCTTATTTCGAAAACACCGGGCATAAATATTAAAGCAGAACCTTCCTTAAAATCGGGTAAAGCTGTTTCAAGCTCACCAGCGGCAAATTCCCAAATATGATCGTATGGTTTAGGTTGTCGAAAATCGAGGCTGACCGGAAATTTCCGTCCTTCTGTTTCCAGGAGACTGCTGTTTGTCAGCATGGATTGAACTTTATCCAATTCCAGGGTTGCCGACATCACAACAATTTTTAAATCAGGCCTTTTTAATGATTGTAGTTTAATGGACAATGCCAGACTTAAATCAGTTTCCAGATGTCTTTCATGAAACTCATCAAAGACTAAAGCACCAATACCGGTTAATTCGTCTTTTTTCAGCAGGCGGTTTAGTAAAATTCCTTCAGTAATAAAAATTATCCTAGTTGAAGTTGATGTTTTGCTTTCCAAACGTACCTGATAACCAACCTCATCTCCTAATTCAACACCTCTTTCCTTTGCAATATATGTAGCGAGTAACCGTGCCGCTATTCGTCGTGGCTGCAAAACTATTACCGACTGTTCCGACGTTAAACAATCGTCGGTTAAAAACTGAGGCACAAGTGTAGATTTACCAGAACCAGTTGGTGCATGAATAATTAACTGGTTTGTTTGTTGCAGTGCAAGCTTTATATCCCTGCGGATATTATATACCGAAAGTTTTTCTTCCATGATTGTCGTAAAGATAAAATAAAAATTATTGCCAATATTGACCAAATTACAATCAGATTAAGCAATTCCGGAACAAAAGGCAGAATAAATGTGTTTATAAAGAATCTAACTAATAGAAAAAAGACTTCAAAGAATGATTAATTTAAAAATAGGTGTAAATTTGGTGAGTTCCTCTCCTATTTTTGATAATAAATAGAATTAATTAAATTTTAACACCATGGATAAAGTTCGTGCTATAGTTAACAGCAAAGGTTCCAAATTTTTTTATGTAGAACCGTCAAATACCGTATTTGAAGCACTACAATTAATGGCCGAAAAAGAAATAGGTGCGGTTTTAGTTGTCGAAAATGGCAAATTAGTGGGAATGTTTACTGAAAGAGATTATGCGCGAAAAATTGTTCTTCATGGTTTTACATCCAGAGAAGCTAAAGTCGGAGATTTTATGACTAAAGCTCTATTCAGTGTAAATTCCGAAACTACCATTAACGATTGCATGGCTCTTATGACGGCCAAAAGGATAAGACACTTACCGGTAATGGAACAGGATAAAATAACCGGAATAATTTCAATTGGCGATGTTGTTAATTTTATAATACATCAACAGGATACTACCATTAAAGATCTTGAAAATTATATTTATGGAGGAAAGATGTAACCGAAGTTACATCTGTTCCGATTATTTTTGGCTAAAATTCTTCCATTCTTTTTTCAATTCCTTTTCCGAAATAAAACCTCCTGATTTTATCAGGAACATATGCTTAAATGTGATTGATTGGCCTTTTGACAATACAAGTTTAACTTCCTGATCATCAGGATTATATACTTTACTTCCGATATTATTCAAAGAGAATAACCCATATCCACGGGCATGCCAATGTCCAGGAAAACCAAAATTTGAGGGATGATCGAACAAACAAAGTGTAATAGAATCGTTATCCTTAACAGCCGATAAGCTAACCCATTTTGCCCTTGTGCCCCAAACGGCATCTTTTTCTTTGCCTTCGCTGCTTTTATAAGCGCCATTTACACCTTTGTTGTTAAGAACAGGAATATCAGTAGCTTTTCCTGAAGCATCGGTAAATACTTCGGGTTTATCAGAGGGCTGTTCAAAAGCACGATCGACACGAATAGCAATCAAACCTTCCTTGTTATCCCCCATTTTCACCTCTTTCTCTGCCGTCAATTTGGTAGTTCTAACTATCCGGCGATTCTCAACATTGCCCGAAAAAATAAAAGTGGTTTCTTCGTTCAAAAGAATATTTCCTTCCGGATCAATCCAACTGCATTGCACAACGAGCGTTCCTTCCTTTAGTCCTCCCGATGTTTTTACTATTTTTTTATGAACAATGCTGCCATAATGCTGCTTTTCATTTTCAGGTATGGCATAAGAGTTATTCCAGAAATCGAGTCCATTAACATCTCCATAATTAAACCATAATCCTACATGATGCGGGTGGTCAATTCGTTCACCTTCCCGTGGGATTAAGGGAAAGCCTCGTGATATATACTTCCCGGAAGATGATTTTAGGGGATACAACACTGGTTTTTCCAGATTTGCCGGATAAATATAGGAGGTAAACACCTCGCCATCGATATAAATATCAACTCTTTGCTCTTTTTCGAGAGGCACAATCCTGATTCCTTTTGAGTTATCCGACTGGGAAAACATTGTAGTGCAAATCAGTACTGCTAATAAAATGAATAAGCTTTTTTTCATACTTATGATAAATAAATCTGTTCAAAAACGGCTATATACAATCAACCATCGACTTAAAACTATCAATATTTAAACACCTTACCACCTGCCATAACCTGCTGGGTTGCTTCGTCGAAGGTAGTTCTGGTACCTGTTTGGTAAGCTGCATTGGCCATTACGCATGCAATAGCATGGTTAAAACCTGCTTCCACCGGAGCATGTGTCTGTTTTTTCGACCGGACACATTCCATAAAATTACGCATATGGGCTGAGGTTAAGCTATCGCCACTGGTATTGGCGCCCGTTGCAACCACAACTTCCGGTAAGCTATATTCTGCAAGTAAATTTGGAGGCATATTCATTGCGGCAGCTTCGGCTTCCTGTAAACCTCCCTGCGGAGTAATTTTATTGGTATCGAGATTTAACATTCCTCCATTCGAATAATACAATTCTTTGGTACCACCTGCTGAATTGCTAAAACGGGATGAATAAACCACCTGGAAGCCTTTATTTTTATCATTAGAAGGACCATAATCGAAAACGGCAGTTAAAGTGTCGGCATTGGTGCGACCATCATTCCACTGGTAAATTCCGCCGTTGGCTGCAACACTGCGTGGGTGGTTTAATCCGGTAAACCAATGAACGGTATCAATCTGATGGCACATCCATTGACCCGGAATGCCTGAGGAATATGGCCAAAATAGACGATATTCGAGATACTTGCGTGGATCCCACGATTCAAAAGGACGATTTCCAAGGAAACGCTTCCAGTCCACATCACTTTCTTTGATAGAAGCCACCAGTGCAGGCCGTCTCCACCTGCCAGGCTGGTTAACATTCCAGCTCATTTCAACCATTTTTATATCACCAAACTTTCCCGACCGGATATAGTCATTGGCCGCTGCGTAGTTAGCCCCACTTCTTCTCTGGGATCCAATCTGTACAACAATTCCACTTTCCTTAACTGCTTGTAACGCAGCTTTGGCATCGTCCATCGTCTCTGCAAAAGGCTTTTCGACATAAGCGTGCTTTTTAGCTTTGGCAGCTTCCACCAGGTGCATGGCATGCTGAAAATCGGCCGTACTGATAATTACCGCATCAATATCTTTGCGGGCGTATAATTCATCGTTATTTCGGGACAATGCTACATCCCAGCCGGTTTTTTCCTTAATGTATGCCTTGCCTTCATTCCGGCGAACACTCCAGATATCGCTCAATGCAACCATTTCATAGTTAAGCTCAGCAGCATGATCCATAAAACATGGCAAAAGGGTGCTTTTAAATCGATCGGAAAAACCAACCACCCCAATTCTTATTTTATCGTTAGCACCAATTATATTTCCATAGCTTTTAGCTGAAATACCGTAAACAGCACCACCCAAAGTAACTCCGGCAGTGCCGGCAGCAATTTTTCTTATAAAATTACGTCTGTTTTCCATAAAGTAGAATTTATAGTAGTAGTTTAAAATGTCCTGATTTTTATGCTCCTGAAAAATACCATATCCCCATGATCCTGCAATAGAATTCTTCCTTTTGGCGCTTCTCCAAAGTTTTGCCAAACCTTATATTTACTATTTGCAACAATATCCCGGAATTCTTTACTTCCCCTTTCGTATTCCAGAACTTTAAAACCATTGAGCCAATGTTCCACATGATTGTTTTTTGAAACTACTCTCCCGGTGTTCCATTGTCCAATGGGATTAGGCCGTTTATTAGCTGCCGGAATAAGATCGTACAGCGATGACAATGTCCGGTTACCATCTCTGCCTAATTTTGCGTCAGGGTGTCTCACATCATCTAGAATTTGGTATTCAAGTCCAATAGCAGAGCCCTGGTTATTTTCTTTTTCAGTGACATAATATTTTACGCCACTATTTGCACCTTCAGTAATTTTAAACTCAAAGCTAAGTTCAAAATCGCCATATTCATCTACAGTAACAATATCTCCTCCATTGGTTGACTCTTTTCCTTCGGCAGATAAAACAGATAAAACACCATCTTTTACTTCCCAGCCATTTTCAGGAAATTTTTCTTTATATGCCCCTCTCCAACCTTTTGTCGACACACCATCAAACAATAGCTTCCAGCCCTGTTCGTTTTCAAAAGAAGTAAGTGTATTTGGAATATGATTTATTTGCACAATTTGAGTTTTATCTTTCTTTCGGTTAGCTTCCAGATTGCTGGTCATAATGCGAATATTTTTCCATTTAACCTGTGTACCAACTTTCCATGGCTTGGCAGCATCAACACTATGCACCTGAAGAGCAATAAATCCTGAAGGTGTAACATTATCGATTATGTTGGCTGTAGGTATGCCGTTAATCCATGTTTTGATGCTATTTCCAATGGCTTCAATCCTGTATTTATTCCATTGGTTATTTTTAAATGCTTTTTTACCTTCGGGGTTGCTTTCAAGTGTGTATAACCAGCCGCGTCGGCCTTCATCATAAATACCTCCGCTCCAGGCACGTTTTGCAGGGTCAACTTCCATCTGATATCCGTGAACCCTGCCATTCTGATATTCCGGCAGACTCAAGCTACGGAATTGTATTCCTGAATTCATGGAAGTATCTACAAACAGCTCTAATTCAAGGATAAAATCTCCATAATTCTTTTCAGTGCATAAAAACGAATTGGGTGAATCAGGAACTGTTGTTCCTGTTATTATTCCATTTTCAACAGTATATTTGGCTGTACCACCCCGTTGTATCCATCCGGATAAATCTTTACCATTAAATAATTTAACCCAGCCATTTTCCTGAGCATTTAACGAACCAGCCAAAGAAACCAAAATGATTGCTAACAGAACTTCCCGGGATACTTTTTTCAATAAATTAAAAGCAAAAAATATTTCCATACATCTAATATTAATGAGTTAGTAAAAAGTTAATATCTTCATAATTAATTACGTGTGCGTACACGAAACCAGATAAATTTTTTTTTCTAATGTAGAAAAAATTTATTTATCATTTAGCAATAAAACAAAAAGAGACAAAGTTTTTTTTTGTCTCTCACTAAATAAATTGTAAAATATTATCAAATACCTGTTTCAGTATATTCAAGATCAGTAAAAGTACCATTTTTAACTAACAGGGTTTGAACTGAGAGCTTTACAAGGCTAAATTCAAATGTTCCTGATATTTTTTTATTCACTTTATCAACTTTTGTCAGATTAACTTTACCTGAAATACTGGTATAAATATCGTCATTTGAAGTCGATAAAACCGATTTCTTATAAGTGGCATTGCATCCCAGCAAATTTGAAATGTTGAATTCGTACAAATCTGGTGCATCGCCATTCACTGTAATTATCAGTACTTCACCTAATGCAGATGTTCCGGAAATTACAAAAATGTGGTTCGCTAAAGTGGTAGGTCGGACTGCAGCGCTCCAATTTTTACCACCAATTTGGGCACTAAATTTATTATTAGTAATTGAGTCTTTTGAACATGATGCTATTACAGCGGTAACGGCAATAATCATTAGCATTAATCTTTTTCCCATATTTCTCTTATTAAATAATTCCTGATACGGGAAAAAAGTTTGAACGTTTCCTTTAAAGAGATTTATTCTTCCTTTGCAGATTTTCCGGGTGAAAATGTCCATATAAACCCCATAACACTTCCAATGATAACACTGTTGTAAGGATTATTTGTGATAGGACAAGTTCCTGTATTACAACCTATGAACCAATAATATAAAAATCCGATGGTCCCTCCTATAAAAGTACCTATAAGATACCGTAATGATTTTCTGTCTTTTATATATGATATCGCTTTTTTACCTAACATATGTAATTATTTATATATTTATATGCAAATATACATAAAAATAACAAAAACTACTTTACGACAATTGAATTTATTAAATAGCAGTATCTTTTAGAATTACGTCGTGGGCACCGCCTTCGACAATTGAAGTGGACGATACCAGGGTTATCTTGGCTTTCGATTGAAGTTCGTTGATGGTAACTGAACCGCAACTACACATGGTCGATTTTATTTTTCCAATGGTAATTTCAAGGTTATCTTTTAATTTTCCGGCATAAGGAACATAACTATCCACACCTTCTTCAAATTTGAGACTGTCGCTGCCACCTGAATCGTAACGTTGCCAGTTACGAGCCCTGTTAGAACCTTCGCCCCAATATTCCTTAACATAATTGTTTCCAATCTTTAATTTTTTAGTCGGACTTTCATCAAAACGAGCGAAGTACCTTCCCATCATTAAAAAGTCGGCACCCATAGCCAAGGCCAAAACCATATGATAATCCTGAACTATACCACCATCACTGCAAATGGGTATGTAGATCCCTGTTTTTTCAAAATATTCGTTTCTGGCTTTTGCAACTTCAATAATGGCAGTTGCCTGTCCCCTACCAATACCTTTCTGTTCACGGGTAATGCATATAGAACCTCCGCCAATTCCAACCTTTATAAAATCAGCACCTGCTTCAACCAAATATTGAAATCCATCTTTATCAACTACATTACCAGCTCCAATTTTTACTTCACCCTTATATTGCTCCTTAACATACTTTATTGTTTCACTCTGCCATTCCGAAAAACCATCCGATGAATCAATACAAAGAATATCAGCGCCAGTTTCCACAAGGGCTGGCACTCGTTCTGCATAATCTCTTGTATTTATCCCTGCCCCTACCAATAATTTCTTGTTTGGATCAAGCACTTCATATGGATTTTCCTTATGGTCATCGTAATCTTTCCGAAATACAAAATATTGAAGGTTCTGGTTATCGTCGATAATAGGAAGGGTATTTAATTTATGGTCCCAGATGATATCGTTTGCCTGGCTTAATGTAACTCCCAATTTCCCAAATATGAGGCTTGCAAAGGGAGTCATAAACTCACTTATTTTTTTATTCATATTGTCGGTGTCGACGCGGTAATCGCGGCTGGTAACAATGCCCAGCAATTTACCGTTGGAAGTGCCATCTTGGGTAATTCCAATGGTGGAATGACCCGTGCGTGCTTTTATCCGAACAACGTCTTCGAGTGTATTATCAGGTTTAAGATTGGCATCGCTGATAACAAAACCGGCCTTATATTTCTTCACTTTTTTTACCATATCCACCTGGCTTTCTATAGATTGTGAACCGAAAACAAAAGAAAGTCCGCCATTCCGTGCAAGTGCAATGGCCAGATTATGGTCGGACACCGATTGCATAATAGCAGATACAAATGGGATATTTAACTCAATAACTGATTTTTCTCCTTTTTTAAACTTAGCGATAGGCGTTTTTAACAAGACATTGTGAGGAATACAATTCTTTTTTGTTAAATCAGGAATAAGCAAATATTCGCTGAAAGTTCTTGAAACTTCATTTATGTAGTGAGCCATATTGGAAAGTATAAAAATTTCGCAAAGTTAATTCTATAGAAATTAACACACAAATACTTTTTAAAAAAGCTTCTACTAAAGCTATAAACTTTAGTAGAAATATTTTAAAGCTATCGATGTTTGTAATGAATAGTAGATGATGCTTTTAATCTTTCAGCAGCTTCTTCGGGCATTACCGGATTTATAATATTTCCACCACCTGATTCGAAGCCAGCCAAATATTTCAGTTTATCGGGTGAACGAAGTGGCGGATAAAACTCTATATGAAAATGAAAATCATTATTTTCAGGTGTACTTTCTGTGGGTGCATTATGCATCATCGTGATATTGGGAAACGACATCTCAAACAAATTGTCGAACTTCACAATAATATCTTTGTGCATCTGAGCTAGAGATTTTAGCTCTTCAGGATTAAAGTCAGTAAGGCGGGCAACATGACGTTTTGGAACAATGTATGTTTCGTAAACAAAACGTGCAAAAAACGGAATAAAAGCCAAAAAATGATCGTTTTCGTGAACAATGCGAATATTTTCCTTTAATTCATATTGTAACATGTCGCAAAAGAGACAGCTTCCTTTTTCTTGCCGGTATAATGCAACTGATTCTACTTCAGTTTCCAGAATTTTAGGCACATATCCGGTCGCATAAATTTGTCCGTGAGGATGAGGATTGGAAACTCCAATAGCTTTTCCTTTATTTTCAAAAATAAGAATGTTTTTTATGATCTGATTTGCAGCAAGTGTCTCAAATTCGTTTCTCCAAACTTCATATACATCTTCAATTTCATTGAGGGGCATTTCAGCCAATGTGGTGTTATGTTTTGGTGTAAAGCAGATAACACGGCATGTACCAAATACAGGCTCGACCTGTTCGAAAGGCTCAAAACGATAAGCTGCAGGAGCATCGAATGAAAAAGATGCAAAGTCGTTTGTAAAAGCATAAGGTTTTTTGTAATCAGGATTTTTATTCCCAGATGCCCTAGTAACACCCGGACACAAGTAACAATTCGGATCAAAATCAGGTTCTTTTTCTTCCGATTGGCTTACACGAGCTCCTGACCATGGGCGTTCGTTAGTGGTTGCGGCAATGATCACCCATTCCCTTAATACCGGATGCCACCTGCGTTCCCAATTGTTTTTTAACTCTGCCATAAGTAATAATCATTTTATTTAATGTTCGAATTGCTACAAAAAACAAAAATACCATTTTTTAATGAAATGGTGAATGTGAGTGATGGTGCTATTAAAACAATTTCTTTATTTTTGAGACAAAAAATTATGTTTTCGACCCTAAAAATTAACAGGTGGTTTTTTCTACCATATATTTTGACTGCAATTTCGGCCATTGTAATTATTTTAATTTTCTCCAAAGCATCAGTACATTTATTTTTTAATTCATTTTTCAGCGATTTTGCCGATATATTTTTTAAATACCTGACCATAATAGGAGATGGAATTATTATACCATTTCTTTTGATTATGCTGGTATTTATAAGGTTCCGTTATGCCTTCTTTCTGTTATCAACTTATGCAATATCGGGGTTGTTCACCCAATTACTGAAAAGAACATTTTTTATTAAATCACAACGCCCAACTAAATTTTTCGAAGATATTGCCCAGCTTCACCTGGTTTCAGGAGTTGAACAATTAAGTTGGAAAAGCTTTCCATCAGGACATTCAACCACTGCTTTTGCCATTATGATATGCTTTGCCATACTTTGCAAGAACAATACTCTAAAATTTCTGTTTTTTATTTTAGCTGCACTCATTGCCTATTCCAGGGTGTATCTTTCCCAGCATTTTTTAAACGATATTCTGGCTGGATCGTTTATCGGCACAATCACAGGACTTTGGATGTATCAGTTAATAAAGCCGCTAAAATGGGGGTGGTTGGATAAGAATGTAATGGAATTAAAGGTGGTGAGGTGAGGCGGGTTGCGGGCAAAAACCTTCAGCCTAAAATCCATCAGTTTGCCTAAAAAATAACTGTAAACCTTAATCCTTTTGCTCCATAACCCAGATATGCAGGTTTGAACTTAAACTCCGGTTGAATAATGCCGGAATTAAGCTTTATTTCTTTATCAGGATCAGGTATGATCTGTTTTCTGCTCCTGTTTACAGCAATTTTTCCAATTGAATACCCCATAGCTATAGCTAGAGGATAATCTCCCGCCCAATGAACGCCATTGTTGATCATTTGATACCCGCATAAAGCTATTAAAGTATAACAAAGCGGTTTTACAAATTTTTTTTCAGGATAATTCATCGCAATCACTGTGGAAGTCATCATTGCTGTCGCAAGATGACCCGAAGGAAATGCATCGTAATATGGGACATGCTTTTGATATTCTATTACATTTGGAAACCACCTCCACATGTCCTTATTATTGTTCTTTGCAGCCGTTATTCTGCCTGTCATATGCTTTAATATCTGAACATATACACCTGTAACAATCATTCCTTCGGAAATTTGAGAAGCAGTTTGTCGGGCACGGGGATCCTTAGCAATTAAACCATAAACATAAAACCCTGCATTTACGGCAAGTTCAGTGTACCCATCACCAATGTAATACAAGGCAGTGCTAAAATCGGTTGGCACATAAACAGGAAGACCTTCAATGGATGAAATGTTTTTAGCATTGTTTTCCGGCGAAAGATGTATATACCGGCTAAACTGCTGAACAGCAGCAGTGATTTTTTCGTCATAGACAATGAAAAGGGCAGTGGAAGCAGCAACACCAATTACAGGAACTATGCTCTCTTTTTTGAATAACATTTTAGGAGTAAGATAAAGATCCTGAACAGAATGTTTGATAAAAGAAAATGGGATTGGCTTTTTATAAAAGTATGAAATTGAATCATTTATCTTATAAACCTTTTCTGATAAATGTAAATCTTCAGGGATTTGATTTTGATCTATATACTGAATTTCCTGGGAAAACAGGGGCAGAACCTTAAATATTAATAAGAAGAGAATATATTTTTTCATAAAAGTTCGAATCAAAAAACGACTGCAAAAATAATATCTTATAAACTGACTGAATAAAAAAATGAATATTATTTTAAAATTCCGCAAATTGCAAATTATTGTACAAACCTAATATTTATGATCAACAATAAAAAAATTACAGTTGTTCTTCCTGCCTATAATGCCTCGAAAACATTAGAAAAAACATATAACGAAATTCCTTTTGATATTGTAGATGAAGTTATCCTGGTGGATGACTCAAGCAATGACGATACCCTTAAAGTGGCTGAATCATTAGGAATTAAACATATATTGATCCATGAAACTAATAAAGGGTATGGTGCAAATCAGAAAAGTTGCTATAACAAAGCATTGCAGATCGGTTCGGATATTGTAGTGATGCTGCATCCTGATTATCAATATACTCCAAAATTAATACATTCGATGTGCTATTTAATTGCGAATGATGTTTATCCTGTGGTGATGGGATCACGAATATTAGGAAAAGGGGCTGTTTTGGGAGGAATGCCCATGTATAAATATATTTTTAACCGTATTTTAACATTGGTTCAGAATATCCTGATGAATCAGAAACTAAGCGAATACCATTCAGGGTTTCGTGCTTTTTCAAGAGAAGTTTTATTGAAGGTAAATTTTATGGCAAATTCCAACAATTTCGTTTTTGATAATCAAATGATAGCACAGATATTTTATGCCGGGTTCGAAGTAGCCGAGATTACCTGTCCTACAAGATATTTTGACGATGCTTCATCCATTAATATAAAAAACAGTGTTACTTATGGAATTGGTGTTGTGAAAACTTCTATTGCCTATATGCTGCAAAAATTGGGAATTGCTGATTTTTCAATTTTTAAATACAAAAATTAAAGAAATTTATTGATACTGAATAACCCACTTACCTGCTTTAGTTTTGGATAAAGCAAGGCAAGTGGGATTTGAAAAAATTTAAAGAAATCCATATTCTTATAAACAAATGAATTAGAATTTTACAGTTAACTGATAATTACCGGCCAATTCTGCTGGCAGAATAATTTCTGAATTCTCTAAAGCCGATTCTACTGATGAAACAACTGCTTTATTATTTCCTTCTACTTTTTTCACAATCATTTTGTTATTGACTACTGAAAATGCAAGTTTCACAGATGCTGGTTCTGCCACCGAAACATCAGAAAGGGCATTGGCAATTAAATTTCTCATCGTTGTTGAAGCATCTTCAACCTTTACATCTTCAGTTTCTGAAAAACGGATTTTAAGGGAATAAACACCTTCCATATCCTTAGGAATTGAAATGTTTTCTCTTGAAAGTTCCGATTTAACTACTTCCACTAAATTGCGGCTTTCTCCTTCCACCGATAATAACTCAAAGCTTTTTTTATCAGAAACCATAAACTTGATGGTTATTTCCTGATTAATTGCTGAAATATCAGAGAGTGCCGCAACTATTTGTTCTCTTACTTCATTTTTTGATAAAACCTCTCCTGGTTTTTCACCTTCAATTGCAAATACTGAGGGAATACATAACATTCCACTGATTATTGCTGATACTAAAAACTTAACTGATTTCATAAAATTAAATTTAGGTTAAACATATAAATTCAAAAACTACATTAATATTATCTTTTGGTAGTAAATTAGTAATTTTTGATTCTTAACCTCTTATTTATATTAATTAAACAATAAATTAATATAATATTTATATTACCCCCCCTATTTCAAATAACATTAAAAATATATATCAAAATTAATGCCAAAAGAAGAGTATTAAATAACTCCTGTTAAATTTTTAAAAAATTATTGAACAATGTCGTTTAGTTTAGAAATTGAATAATTAATCCACACTTCGACTCCGGTCAGTTTGACAATAATACCAGTTTGTAAGGCTGAGCGGAGTCGAAGCCTACTTATTAACTAACCGACATTGAATTATTGAATATGAAAATGGAAGGATTTAAATATTTTTGATCATCCAGATACTACAGCCGGTATGCTTAGAATTACCCAATGGTCCGTTTAAGCGGGTAAAATTAAGATGATCGTAAACCTTCACTGCAGTTGTTAATTCAGGAAGGGTCTCAATATAGATGGAGTGGTTTCCTATGTTTCGGGCAAATGCAATGCAGGTATTGATTAAAGTTTTTCCAATACCTAAGCCTCTTGCTTCCGGTGAAAGGTACATTTTCACAAGTTCACAAACTCCTTCTGGTAAACCCTCAGTTGGATAAATACCAGCGCCGCCTATTAATTCATTCTCTTTAACAGCTACAAAATATTTGCTTTTGGGAGTTGTAAACAATTCACTCAAATGATCAGTACTGTGGTCATAATATACAGTTCCTCTTTTGTTGGCATTAAATTCTTCGAGGGATGACCTTATTATTTTGGCCAGTTTAAAATTATCAGATGCTTGTATTTCACGAATAATAATGTCCATAATTTTATATTTCGACTCCAATCAGAAATACATCATCTATCTGCATTCTATCGGCTTTCCAATCTAACCATTTTTTCCAGAAAAGGCTTTTTTGAGTATCCATACATTTGTGGTTTGAATCGAGCAAAACATTTTTCAATCTTTTATAACCTAGTTTTTTATCATGATTACCACCAAACTGATCGACAATACCATCGCTAAATAAATAAATTCTATCACCTTTTGCAATATCTATGCTTTGATTTCTAAAACATCCCGGATTTTCTTCTGATGCCGCACTGCCAATGATAATTCTGGTGGCTTCATGGTGAATAAGGTTATCCCTTCTTATGATGTATAATGGATTAAAGGCGCCTGAATACTCTAAAATCATCTCTTTATAATCAATACAAACGAGGGCTATATCCATTCCTATGCGGGCATTGAACGAATCAACCATCCTGATTTCCCCGGTAATAGCATTACTGATATAATTCAAAATTTGAGATGGATTTGGCTTATCTATTTCTATAAAAGCCCGTCCCAGGTACATATTTGCTACCATACTTACCAGCGCCCCGGGGACACCATGGCCGGTACAATCGATAACCGCCAGATATATTTTGTTGTGCCATTTTTTCACCCAGAAAAAATCTCCTGAAATTACCGATTTGGGCTTAGATATTATTAAATGCTGTTTAAAGTGTTTCTGTAAATCCTGTTCCTTTGCCAACACTGAATCCTGTATACTTTTAGCAAAACTGATGCCTTCAAGAATTTCCGCATTTCGATTTTCGAGTAATGCTGATTGTAATGTCAGGATATCTCTTTGTGACGTAATTTCTTCTTGTTGCTGAATTAGTTCTTCGTTTTGCTGGTACATTTGATAATTCGAAAAATTCAGATCTTTCAGCGTATTTTCCTGTCTTCTTACAAAATAATAAATAATAAAAGAATAAGAAATCATAGCAAATATGATGGTAACTGAACTTTTTATAAGAATGGTATTAAAAAGAAAAGAAAATAAAAGAATAAATAGCACATATAAGGCGGCAATTATAAAAGCATGATATTTATTTACAAAATAAGCAGCCAAGGTAAGTATAAAGGCAATGAAAACAGTGTCTCTGTAAAAATTCAGGAGAATATTGGAATCTGAGTTATATAAGAAAAAAGTTCCTAATATATTTCCAACTAATGCGTAAGTTGAAAATCCAAAGCAATAGGATGCTTTACATTTTTTGAACAGAATTAAGATTAAAGAAATTATCCATACAACCAATGAGAAGATATCGAGAAAAAATGCATTGTGGTAAAGGTCTTTTTTTTCTAAATCCAGGATTAAACCTGCAATTAAAACTAATAAAGTTAAAACATAAATACCTTTAAAATCATCTCTATACATCGACCAGACTGATCTGTTTTCTTCCGCTTTCATACATAATATATTTGGATATATAAAGATTAAGAACTTGCAGGGTTCTTTATATATTCAATTAGGTTTTAATTACCAACGGATACGAAAATTAGACGGAAAAGGTTAATGCCAAATATGATGATTATTTTTTTCGGCAGTCGACAGTAGCAAATGGAACCGACATTTGGAAACCGTCCGATTTGGCAGATATTTTATTTATTTCTTTTTCGAGCATCGAAAATACTTTGGGAGTATGAAAGCCTGTAATCTTCTTCCACGAGTCGAGGAATGATAATTTTATAAAAAAATGATTGAACATAGCTGTACCATCAACAAACCTGTAACTAAAATCGCCATATTTTATATCTGTAATGTCAAATCCGGCATTTTCCAGAAGAACTTTGATTTCGTCCAATGGCTTTCTTTTTTCATAAATGTGTTGCTGTAATTTTTCTATTTCATGCTCCAGGTTTTGTTTTTTAAGCACCTTAATAAAAATATCATAAAACTCAAAAAAGGTATTATCAAGGTTCATTGTAAAAACCAATTGCGAATCGGGTTTCATTACCCTGTAACATTCTTTAAAAGTTTCTTTAATATCCTGAACGTTATTAATACCGTTATTTGAAACAATCAAATCAAAAACCTGGGAATCTATTGGCAGGTTCTCAGCAACACCTTCAATTAAATGTACGTTGGACAGACCCATTTTTTCAATTTTCTCTTTAGCCCTTTTTATTCCGGCTCTCCAGGGATCCAGACCATATATCTGAGAACTGGCTCCTAGCCTCATGGCAAGTTCAAGCACCGGAAACCCTAAACCAAAGCCAATATCCAAAACCCTCATACATGGTTTCATACGGATACTGTCTAAAAGTTGTAAACCAAAAGGCGCTGCCCAAATAGGCAATTCATCGATTACAGAAACAAGAGATGGATCTTCTAGGTTATATGAGGCATTAAGATAATGTTCCATTAATAAGCATTTAAAAATGCTAATTTAAGCCTTTAGAAAACATGGACACTGTTTTTTATTTAACAAGTAGTTAATTATTTTTCTATTTAAAAGCTAAGTCCATAGCACTCAGTACTCCCTGACCATCAAAAATTGTCAGATTTTGCTCAGTAAAATGAATGATATTATCTTCACAATCGAGGATAGAAAAACAGTATTTTCCACAATTATTTTTATGCAAGGGTACATTTATTTTAGTCCGTAATTCAGTTTCGAAATATAATTGTTGAACATCCGGAACCTCAAACGCCACTGTTTTAGCAATACCTAATTTATTATTCCAAGGCCAGATTAGCAAAAACTGCTGATTTAGCTCCAGCCAAATATAAGGGTTTTCCTGATCTTCCTCTTTATGTAACAAATTAAAACCTAAATACTCGATATAGTAATTTGCTGTAAGGAACACCTTGTCGGAGTATATAGTGAAATTAGGAATCATAATCGTTATTTTTATGATGCTAAATTATAAATACTCTCTTCCCTTTAAAAAGAAATATCGGCGAACTGACCAAATTCGCCGATGAATCGCAAAAAACAAATATTAAGTTACATTTAATCCTCCAGAGTGCTTAAATCACCAACTTCCTGTCCCAATGCTTTTGCTTTTAATACCCTCCGCATAATTTTACCACTTCTTGTTTTCGGCAGAGTATCAACAAAAACAACTTTCTCGGGGCGGGCAATAGGTCCAAGGTGTGTACTTACATGTTCTTTTAAATCTCTTTCGAGTTCATAAGAACCAGTGCTACCGGCTTTTAAAATAACATACACATAAATAGCATTTCCTTTCAATTCATGGGGAATAGCAATAGCGGCAGCTTCAACAACCAAAGGATGGCTTGCCAGGGCACTTTCGACTTCGGCTGTTCCCAATCGGTAACCACTTACTTTTATTACATCATCGCTGCGTCCGATTATCCAATAATAGCCATCCTCATCAATACGGGCTGCATCTCCCGGATTATACCAACCTTTCTCCTTATATTTTTCCCAATAAGTTTTGACAAATCTATCCGGATCATTGAAAATAGTTCGGGCCATTCCGGGCCATGGTGTTTTAATTACCAACGCTCCCTCCTCCCCAGGCTTAACATCGTTCATTTTTTCGTCAACCACTCCCACTTCTATAGCAAAGAATGGTTTGGTAGCACTACCAGGCTTGAGCGGTGTTATTGGTAATGGCGTTATTATAAATCCACCTGTTTCTGTTTGCCACCAGGTGTCCATTATTGGGCAGCGGCCTTGTCCTATCACCCGGTGATACCAATTCCATGCTTCCGGATTTATAGGCTCGCCAACTGAACCTAACAATCTCAAACTGCTTATATCATGACGTGCCGGCCATGAATCGCCATAGCGCATCAATCCTCTAATAGCAGTTGGGGAAGTATATAATATATTGATCCCGTAACGTTGAACCATTCTCCACCAGCGATCCGGATAAGGATGGTTGGGAGCACCTTCGTACAACAAAATTGTAGATCCATTGATAAGAGGTGCATACACTATATAACTATGGCCTGTAACCCAACCCGGATCGGCAGCACACCAAAAACGGTCTTCAGGTTTGATATCAAATACCATTTGATGTGTTGTGGAGGTAAATACTGCATATCCTCCATGAGTATGCACCAAAGCTTTAGGTTTCCCTGTCGATCCGGATGTATATAATAAATACAGCATATCTTCAGAGTCCATCACTTCAGTTTCGCACGATGAACTGGCAATTGGCAAAGATTTCAAATCGTGATACCAATAATCCCGGTCGTTTTCCATATAAACATCTTCTCCGCTACGTTTAACTGTAACACACGACTGTATAGTAGGGCAAATTTCCAATGCCTGGTTTACAATATCCTTTAAACGGGTTGGTTTGCCTCTCCGATAACCACCATCAGCCGTAAGTATTACCTTACTTTGGGCATCGTTGATCCTTTCGGCCAATGCTTCGTAGCTAAATCCTCCATAAACCACACTATGTGCAGCACCTATCTTAGCACAGGCAAGCATTGCAAAAACCAACTCAGGAATTTGTGGCATATAAATGGTCACAATATCTCCTTTTTTAACACCCATGCTTTTCAGTATGTTGGCAAACTGACTCACTTCTCTGTTAAGCGCATGATAAGAGAAAGTACGAACATCGCCCGGTTCGCCTTCCCACATAATAGCCAGCTTATTTCTGTTTGGAGTTTTTAGGTGCCTGTCGATAGCATTGGCAATAATGTTTATTTTTCCACCGGTAAACCACTTATAAAAAGGGATATTACTTTTGTCCAATACGTTTTCCCATTGTTTATACCAAAATAATTTTGATGCTTGTTTGGCCCAAAACTCTTCAGGATTTTTGATAGATTCCTGATAAAGTACATCATATTCTTTAACAATAGCCTGATTTACTGTTTCAGCATCGGGATAAAAAAAACTGCCATTTTCCATAGATAGTTAGATTTAATTTTATCATAACAATCAAATCAACAGAATGGTAATTAAAAGAAAAGTAATTTTGAATATGAATTAAAGTGTAAACTTTTAAAAAGCAATAACAGCTTGTAAAAGAAAAATTTAATTGGCATGAATTTTTTTTAGATTTTTTAAAAATTAGAGAATTTTAAAGACCATTTATTATCGCATGAATTCCTTTCGCCTTTTTTCTTCATACATATCATGATGAAGCTTCTGTTCTTCTTGAAAAATAAATCTGTTTAAATATTATTTAAAATAATTAAACAATGATTCAAAAGTGGTGTTCTATAAAAAAAGAAAAACATGGAAAACTCATATTTAAAAGTTGTAAACGGATCTGACTATTCATTGGGGCAATCAAGAAATTCTGATCTGTTAAAAATAATCGATGAAGATGTTGAATTAGAGTCAGCTCATGATTTTAGTTCTACTGAAACACCATTACGGAAAAATGCTTTTGATATCTCCGATAATGAGAAAATCTCTATTATCAGCCATCATTTCGAACAGATATTGCATGTTTTGGGAATGGACTTACAGGACGAAAGTCTCCGGGATACCCCAAAAAGAGTGGCAAAGATGTATGTAAAGGAAGTTTTTCGCGGGTTAAATCCGGAAAACAAACCTGTGATGAAACTTTTTCCAAATAAATATCAATATGGTCAAATGCTTCTTGAAAAGAACATTACTATTTATTCATATTGCGAACATCATTTGGTTCCAATCGTTGGAAAAGCACATATTGCATATATCCCTGAAAATTTTGTAGTTGGGTTATCAAAATTAAACCGGATAGCTCAATATTTTGCACAACGTCCGCAGGTTCAGGAAAGATTGACAATACAAATCGGGAATGAACTAGTCGATTCATTAAAAACCAGAAACGTAGCCGTGGTGATTGAAGCTGATCATATGTGTGTTGCTTCAAGAGGAGTGAAAGATACATACAGCAGCACCATTACTTCTTTTTACAGTGGAAGCTTTAAGGATGACAATGTTAAAAAGGAGTTTCTGAGCTATGTAAATTCTAAATAGCCAGACTTCTTTATAATAATTTTAAATTAATGAATGACATTTGTTAAAGAGACTTTCTAAAAGTCGAATTGAGCGTAGACTGGAGTCTACGCTAAGCGTCAGGAGCTCAAGAGCGTAGACTGTCTGACAGCACCTTTAAATCTACTTTTTTGAAATCCTTTTTTAGCTTTCACCCTATTTGTAATTCTCCACTTTAAATACCCAGGCATGCTCACACGGCATATTTCCAGGATTTACCATGGGAGTTTCAATCGTTAAACTTCCGTTTGCGGTGGCCGTAACTTTTAAGTCAGAGCCCAGAAGACTTACTTTTCCGGCTGATTTTATACCCGGAACTGATAGACGTTTCTGAGGCCATTGGGTGCATATAACATATAGAGTATTGCCTTTCTTGGTAAAATACAAGCCTTTTAAAGTGTTTTCAGGTCTGTTTTTCCATGTTGTAGTTCCATAAATAGCTTCACCATTTACTTTTAACCAATCGCCAATATCCAATAAACGCTGTTGCATAATAACCGGGATCAAACCATCAGCAGTAGGTCCGATATCCAGCAATAAATTTCCGCCGGCAGAGACTTTTTCTACCAACAAATCAATCAATGCTTTTGATGTCATGTAATTGTCAAGGTCTTCGATCCTGTTATAACCAAATGAAGTTCCTATTCCGCGGCATTCTTCCCATGGATGTGTAATTTCTTTTACCCCTTTGCTTTCGCCAATAAGATCATATTCAGTTGTATAAATTCCACCATGCTTGCTACGGGTTTCTTTGCCCCAACGATCGTTAACCACAACAGAATTTTTCACAGCCGATTCGTTGTAAAGCCATGTAAGAAACTCAGTGCTTTTCCATTTCTCACTTGGCAGGTCCCATTCTCCATCTGTCCAGAAAATATCAGGCTCGTAGCGGGTAACCAAATCTTTCATCTGAGGAAACATATGATCATCTACATATTTATCAGTATTTTCTAAATAAAGAGGATTAAACCATTCATATAATGAATAATAAAAACCCATATGTAATCCTTTGGCCTTAACAGCTTTGGTTAAATCGCCGGCTAAATCGCGATGAGGTCCAATATCAACAGAATTCCAGTTCCAACTCTGGGCACTTGGCCATAAACAAAAGCCTTCGTGATGCTTTGAAGTTAGAACAATGTATTTTGCGCCGGAATTGACAAAAACATCGGCCCATTTTTGTGGATCGAAAAGCTCGGCTTTAAACTGTGGAGCAAAATCCTGGTATTTAAAATTTTTACCGTAAATACTGTCGTGAAAGGCTTTAAAATATTTATGTTCTTCACCACTATTTACCATCAATTTGTTCCAATACCACTCGGCATATTTGGCATACACACCAATGGGAGCATCAGCTGGCGCCCACGATGGAACGGAATATACCCCCCAATGTATAAAAATTCCGAATTTTGAATCGGTAAACCATGCAGGAATAGGCCTGCTGTCAATTGATTCCCAATTGGCTTCGTACTTTTGTGCAAACCCCTTGAGGCCTGTTAAACAAAATAAAAAGATGAAAATTACTCGATTGTTTAATTTCATGGTAGTTAAGTTAGAAATATTGGGCTAATTTAAGCAAAAAAAGGTTGAACCGGAAATCCAGCTCAACCTTTCAATTAAAATATTGAAATTATACTATTTATATCCTTCCACGTGAACACTCTTCACTGAGCGCCCTGACGGATCGTTCAGATTTTTAAACGAAGCATCCCAAGCCAAAGCTTCAGGTGTACTGCATGCAACCGACGGTACCGAGGGTACACAGGAAGCAGCGGAATCGGAAGGGAAATGTTCGGTAAAAATGCTCCTGTAGAAATATTCTTCTTTCGACATAGGAGGATTGATAGGAAACCTGTATTTAGCATTGGCAATTTGTTCGTCGGTTACTTTTTCAGCGGTCATTGCTTTTAAAGTATCGATCCAGCTATAACCTACGCCATCGGAGAATTGTTCTTTTTGTCTCCAGGCAATACTGGCAGGCAGATAGTCTTCAAATGCCTTGCGAAGGATCCATTTTTCCATTTTCCCGTCTTTTGCCATTTTATCTTCAGGATTCAAGCGCATCGCAACATCCATAAATTCTTTGTCGAGGAATGGTACACGGCCTTCAACACCCCAGGCAGCCAAAGATTTATTGGCACGCAAACAATCGTATAAATGCAGTTTACTTAACTTACGCACAGTCTCTTCATGAAATGCAAGGGCATTTGGTGCCTTATGGAAATAAAGATATCCGCCAAAAACCTCATCGGCACCCTCGCCCGAAAGTACCATCTTTACACCCATCGATTTGATTACACGAGCCAGTAAATACATCGGGGTTGAAGCTCTGATAGTTGTTACATCGTATGTTTCGAGGTGATATATTACATCGTAAATAGCATCCAGACCTTCCTGTATAGTAAAATGAACTTCGTGATGAACTGTGCCAATATGATCAGCTACTTTTCGGGCGGCAGCCAAATCAGGTGAACCTATCAAACCTACAGCAAATGAGTGAAGTTGTGGCCACCAGGCTTTTTCAGTATTGCCCGATTCAATTCTTTTTTCAGCAAATTTTTTGGCAACTGCCGAAATAATAGATGAATCCAATCCACCTGAAAGTAAAACACCATAAGGAACGTCCGACATTAATTGTCGTTGAACTGCATCTTCCAACGATTTACGAAGAAGTTCAATATCCGATGTATTATCCTTAACGGCATCATAGTTAGTCCAATCCCGGGAATACCATTTTTTCATCTCTCCATCTTTACTGAAAAGATAATGACCTGGTAAGAACTCCTGAATTTTATTGCACACACATTCTAAAGCTTTCAGTTCAGAAGCAACATAGAAATTTCCAAATTTATCCCAACCAACATACAAGGGTATTATCCCAATATGATCGCGGGCAATCAGGTAACAGTCATTTTCTTTGTCGTATAAGGCAAAGGCAAAAATGCCATTTAAATCTTCCAGAAAATTGATGCCTTTTTGTTTGTATAGTGCCAAAATTACTTCGCAATCCGAATGCGTAAGAAACTCATAAGTATCTTTCAACTGATCCCGAATAGCCTGATGATTATAAATTTCGCCATTGACTGCTAAAATTAAATTACCATCTTTGCTGTATAACGGTTGTTTACCCGACTGGGGATCGACAATCGACAAACGTTCATGGGCCAGAATGGCCTTATCGCCGCAGTATATACCAGACCAGTCGGGACCGCGATGACGAACTTTTTTTGACATCTCCAAAACTTTAGACCTGATCTCCTCAGTTTTGCTTTTTAAATCGAAAACACCTACAATTCCACACATATTAAATTATATTTTTTAAAACTTTTATACTCTCAACTTTTAAATGATATGTAAAAGTATAAATAATATTTCATTTAGCAACATTTATAATCATTTTACTTAACGTATTAAATAATTATTCACAATAAACACATTTTTATTAAATTAGTAAATAAGGGGGATATTTTTAATAAATCTTTATTCTTTTATTAAAAATGATGAATTTTCGTTATACTTTGATTAGATTTTAAAATATAATTCTCACATACCCCCCTTTTAGATATCCACATTTAAAAATTAATTAATTTACTGATCTCAGAATAGCAAATGCTACCCGGATAATCAGACGAAGGAAATCCTTCGCCTATCTGCTTCGATTAACATTTATAGCAAACTATTGACTTTCTGTACATAAAAAATAAAAGAAACAGGTTACGAGCTGCTTTTATCCTGATTCTTGATACTTAATTCTTGATACTTTTCAATTAGTTTCTTAAATGAATGAATAAATTTGACTAAAATTTATTATTTCATTTTTTGATTCCATATTTTAGCTTCTGAAATCATTAGTAAAAACTTCTAACTAGCTTAATATGAAATTTAAAAATCCAAGCAGGCGTCAGTTTTTAAAAACTTCCGTGGGCACTGTGGCTGGCATAATGATTATACCCCGCCATGTTTTAGGTGGGAAAGGTTTTGTTGCGCCAAGTGATCAGCTCACAAAAGCTATTATTGGAGTTGGATCAATGGGCCGTGAACACATTCCTTATGAAGGCACACGTGTTGTTGCTATATGCGATGCCGACCAGCTTCATCTCGACAAAGCTTTAACTATGATCGGTAATGATGTTAAAGTTTTCCGTGACTTTAGAGAGCTGTTACAACAACCTGAAATTGACATTGTGCATATCGCTGCTCCGCCGCATTGGCATGGGTTAATGGCCGTTGAAGCTGCCCGTGCCGGAAAAGATATCTGGTGCGAAAAACCTATGACCCGCACAATTGGTGAAGGTATCCGGGTAGTTGATGAAGTGAATAAACATGGCAGAATGTTCCGTTTAAATACATGGTTTCGGTTTAAGGATGATTTTTATGGGTTGGGAACTGATGTTAAACCATTAAAAAAACTCTTATTAAGTGGCGCCCTTGGTTGGCCATTAAAAGTAACCGTTAGTGGTATTACCGGTTACGACTGGAAATTTTACTGGAGTGGAAGAACTGACCTTACTCCAATGCCAGTTCCGGAAAACCTGGATTATGATATGTGGTTGGGCCCCGCTCCTTACAAACCATATAATCCGGAACGCGTACATTCTAAATTCCGCGGTTATTGGGATTACGATGGTGGGGGTTTGGGCGACATGGGACAGCATTTTCTCGATCCTGTACAATATCTTTTAGGAAAAGATGAAACCAGTCCGGTGAAAGTTGAAGTAGACGCTCCTCAACAACATTACGATGCTGTTGGATCGTGGCGCCGGATTGAATATACCTATGCCGACGGATGTAAAATAATTCTTGATGGTGAAAATAAAGATAAAGATGCTGCATTTATCGAAGGCCCTCATGGAAAAATTTTCAAAGGATTGAAATCGGATATTCCCCGCATCAACGATCTTATTAAATCGATGCGCGATCCAATGCCTCAAATCGGGCTCTTTACTGATTCCGTCCGTACCCGTCAAAAATTTGCTTTAAACGAGATGAACGGTCACCGCTCTGCTACCATTGTAAATTTAGGAACAACAGCGCTTAGGCTGGGAAGATCGCTGGAATATGACCCGGTGAACCAAAAGTTTATCAACGATGAAGCCGCTAACCGGCTTCTCAATCAGCCGATGCGTGCTCCCTGGACTTTTTAATTTCAAACGAATAAACTTAAAACAATGAAAAACTTAAAATCAAAGATATTATCTCTGTTTGTCCTCTTTCTTCTCAGTATTTCTGTAAATGCTCAGGATATAAGGACAATCAACACAAAAATAGCTGATATTCTGGCACAGATGCCCGCAAAAAGTGAGGATCATTTAAATAAAAACCTTATCCAAACTTTAAGTTTGGGCAATGAAGGTATTTCAGGAATGCTGCAAATGCTGAAATCATCCGGACAAGGTGATGATGTGGCCGTGCGGTTCACTTTGACCAGTCTTGCCCGATACAGCAGTGAAAAAGGTCATGAAAATGAATGGGACATGGTTCAGGAAAATTTCCTGAAAGTAATTGAATCGTATACTGATAAAGAAATTCAGGCTTACCTGATACATCAGCTAAATTACGGAGCTAATGATGTTGTAGTTGATCGTTTGAAAAAATATTTAAAAGATGAACGTCTTGCCGAACCAGTTGCCCAACTGTTTATTAATGTTAAAACAAGTAAAGCTGAACAGACTTTTTCAGAAGCTTTGAATGAGAGTGCTGGTAAAAACCAGGTTACAATAGTAAAAGCTTTGGGTGAATTAAAATCAAAGAATTCACTGGCTGCCATTACCAAATTAGCAGGTAGTTCAAATATTGCCCTTCAACGTACTGTTTTAGTTACATTAGCAAATATTGCCGATGTAAAGTCGTACAATCTTTTATTAAACACAGCCCAAAAAGTATCTTTTAAATATGAACCTACTGAAGCTACTGCTTCTTTATTAAAATATACCAGTAATCTTGGAAAAAATGGAGAGATGAAGTTATGTAAACAAGCCTGTGTTGCTGTCATTGAAGCTAATTCAGACAAAGCTCTGCTTCATAACAGGGAAGCCGCTATTGAAATTTTCTCTCTCTATTTTCCTGATGAAGCTATGACCATGATGTTAAAGGAGGCCGATTTGCCCGACAGCAGTTACCGTATGGCAGTATTGCTGGATGCAAAAAATTTAGGTGATGCTTCATACACTCAAAAGTGGATTAAGAAAGCAAAGGCTTCTTCTGTCGATACCAAAGCCGACATAATATATATGTTAGGGGAGAGAAAGGACAAAACTGCTTTAGGATTTATTCAGCAAAGCTTGCAGGACAAATCCTCTAAAGTGAGAAAATCGGCAATTTGGGCATTTGTAAAATTGGATGCTTCCCTAGCTGAAAAAGAATTACTTAACTATATGTCCAAAGGAAATGAAGTAGCTGAGACCGAAAGTGCTTTAAAAACTTTGCTCGATGATAAAAAACTGGATCAGGTGGTGAATTTACTCCCAGATGCATCCAATACAGGGAAAGTGGGTATCATCAATCTGATTGCCAGCAAAAGCAAAAAAAGTTTTTTCAACACAGTTTACAGTTACACCGGAAATCAGGATGCTGCAGTTAAAGCATCAGCTTTTTCAGCACTGAAAGATGTTTCTTCATTTCCAAATACAGGTGAACTTCTGAAATTACTGGCACAGACAAATGACACCAATTTTGTAAATCAAATTCAGTCGGCATTGATAAACACAGCCAGAGATATTGAAGCAGAACAAGCGTCGGCTCCTTTTTTAGAAGAACTAAAAAAGAGTTCCCAACCTGAAAAAGTTATTCCAGTATTGGCCGCCATTGGAGGAAAAAGTGCATTAAAAGAAGTAGCTGGTATTTTTGAGTCAAGTTCTGATATATTAAAAAAGACTAGTTTTCAGGCCTTGGTTAATTGGAAGAATGCCGATGCAGCTACTTATTTGTATAGGATTTGTAATTCTGACAATGAATATCGGAATGAAGCATTTAAAGGATATGTGCGTCAGATAAGCAGGTCGAATTGGCCCGATGATCAAAAGTTACTTCAACTTCATAAGATTATGCCTCTTGCCAGGAATGTGGATGAACAAAAATCGGTAATTAACGCACTTGCGAATGTTAAAACTTTTCTTTCACTGGTTTATGTTGGCAATTATCTGGATAATTCTGAACTTCAGCAAACGGCTGCTTTTGCTGCAGCTCAAATTGCATTACCTGAATCAGATGAAAAAACGGGCTTCTTTGGCAACATCCCAAAAACAATCGCTCAAAAGGCAATGAATGTGATGAGTGGCGCAGAGAGCGAATATATCAGGGAAAACCTGAAAAAATATATTGAAAGCATGTCACAGGAAGTTGGTTTTATTCCAATGTTCAATGGAGTGGATTTAACCGGCTGGAAAGGTTTTGTAACAGATCCTATAAAATTGGCGTCTCTTGGTGCAAAAGAACTTGAGAAACTGCAGAAACTTGCCAATGAAAAAGTACCTAAAAACTGGAGTGTCAGGGATGGCATGATTGTTTTCAATGGTGAAGGCGATAATCTCCTCTCCGATAAAGAGTATGATGATTTTGAAATGATTGTTAACTGGAAAATCAGTAAAAAAGGTGATAGTGGCATTTACCTTCGCGGTTCGCCCCAAGTGCAAATTTGGGATACTACCCGTGTAGAAGTTGGTGCTCAGGTAGGTTCCGGTGGCCTTTACAATAATCAGAAAAATCCCAGCAAACCTCTCAAAGTAGCTGATAATCCCATTGAAGAATGGAACACCTTCCACATTAAAATGATTGGGGAGAAAGTAACGGTTTACCTGAACGGAGAGCTGGTGGTCGACAATGTTACGCTGGAAAACTACTGGGAAAGAAACATTCCTATTTTTCCTAAAGGAACGATAGAATTACAAGCACATGGAACCGATCTTGCTTTCAAAGATATTTATATCCGCGAAATCGAAAAGCCAGAAATAAATTTGTCGGCTGAAGAAAAAGCAGAAGGTTTTGTGAGCTTATTTAACGGACAAAATCTGGATGGATGGATTGGCAATAAAAAAGATTACAAAGCCGAAGACGGAAATATGGTAATCCAACCTTCGGAAGGTGAAGGCGGCGGTAACTTATTTACTGAAAAGGAATACAGTGATTTTATTTTCCGTTTCGAATTTCAACTCACGCCGGGCGCCAATAATGGTTTAGGAGTCCGCGCTCCATTGGAAGGTGATGCTGCTTATACTGGTATGGAACTTCAGATTCTGGACAACACAGCAGCGATTTATGGTGACCTGAAACCTTATCAGTATCATGGTTCTGTTTATGGCGTTATTGCGGCAAAAAGAGAATTTTTGAAACCAGTTGGCGAGTGGAATTATGAAGAAGTAATTTTAAAAGAAAACAAAATCAAAATTACCCTCAACGGAACTGTAATTGTCGAAGGTGATTTAAAGGAAGCAAGTAAAAAAGGAACGCTCGATGGTAAAGATCATCCGGGTCTGCTTCGCAACAAAGGCTATATTGGATTTTTAGGCCACGGCTCGTTGGTGAAGTTTAGGAATATCAGGGTAAAAGAGATCTGAAAAAAATAGTATAAAGTAAGAAGTATTGAGTAGGAAGTAAAATACAAAAATAATGATGAGGTAAAATGATTGCACGGATTGCAAAAATAATTGTAAACCTGCGCAAGCTGGTCACTTTAATTGGTATAGTATAAAGTAAGAAGTATTGAGTAGGAAGTAAAATACAATGATCTAATCTGTAATAGCAAGAACTTAATCTGACATCTAATTCGGCTGTTTTATTTCTTACTTCTTACTACTTACTTCCCAACCACACTACCTTTTGTTCCGGAGCATGTTCTTTACCTATAATGTTACGATAAAGATCAGGTCGGCGGGCTTTGATATAGCGGGAACCTCCGGCCATTTCCAGTTTTTCAGGTGTAATGGTTGCAATGGCTATGTCATCACCCAAAGTGCGGCATTCTGAGAGGATATCT
The DNA here is from genome assembly GCA_038320545.1 of Bacteroidales bacterium. GTDB lineage: Bacteria > Bacteroidota > Bacteroidia > Bacteroidales > JAAUTT01 > JAAUTT01. The sequence continues at coordinate 28,973 of JBBQEI010000020.1, read as the reverse complement.
CCAAATGGATCGAGAATCATGGAACAGCCGTTTTTTAACTGATCGTCGTCCATCCCAATTGGATTGGAGAATATTGCATAAACAGCATTATCGTAAGCCCGGGCAGGAAGCCATTTCATCAGCCAATCGCGTCCTTTCATGCTGTCGAATTCCAATCGCAGTGATGTTGGATCTTTTTCACGATTTTCCCAAAGTTGCGGATCTACAAATCCGGCCCCGGGCCTGGTGGATGGTGTACACATGGTGACATGAGGCATAAAAATAATATCAGCTCCTAAAAGTTTGGTAGCCCTTACGTTTTCGATAATGTTGTTGTCGTAACAAATGAGAATACCACATTTCCAGCCAAAGAGCTCGAAAACACAATATTCATTGCCAGGTGTCAAAAAGGGATTAATAAAAGGATGCAATTTTCGGAATTTAGCAACTAACCCATTTTTATCAACACAGACATAATTTTTAAAAAGACTGTCAGATGAATCTTTTTCGAATAATCCTGCCAAAACAACCATATCGTGTTTGGCTGCAATTTTTTTAAGATATTGTAAACTTGGACCCTCAGGAACAAATTCTGCAAGATCCAGCATTTGTTCTTTGCTTAAATTCCGGGCAAAAGTATATCCTGTAATGGAGCATTCGTGAAAAGCAACCACTTTAGCACCTTGTGAGGCTGCTTTTTGTGTGAGAGAATCTATCACCGATAAATTATACGCCTTATCACCACTCCTGTTTTCGAATTGGGCAGTTGCTATTTTTAAATCTTGCATTTTGTAATTGAAAAAGGTTAACACAAAGTTACTCTGAAGAGTATTTCCAGATCTAAAACTTCATACTTATTTTCAAATTTAACCTGCGTGAAGTTAAATAGTTTGGCACTGCAAAAATATTTGGAACATTCTCCTGATTAGCAACAGTTTGTATCCACATGTATGAAGCTTTATTTCTAATATCAAAAAGATTAAATACTTCCACTCCTATCCAGAAGCTTTTTAATTGTGGAAAAAACGGAGTTTTAAAGGTCTTTGATAATCCTAGGTCAACTCGTTTGTATGAACCTAACGGATACGTAACATCAAACCGGGCAGTTCGTGGTGGAGCGATATGAAAACCAGAGCCAAACACCAGATTGAGACTGGCTTTTAAAGTTGGATTGTTTGGCAGATAATCCTGAAAGAAAATGTTGATATGAAATAACTGATCTGTAGGTCGGTGGTAATATCCTGGTTCAATTTTTTCACCTTCGCTGTTGATGTAAAAATCGCCCGTAAGATCTTCCCTTGTGCTCAATAGGGAAAGACTTGCCCACGATTCCACACCTTTAACAAATTCACCGTAAAGTTTCATATCCAATCCGGTGGCATAACCTTTAGCATTATTCCGGGCGGTATATTTTATTCTTACATTGTCAATTTTATAAGGGATTAGGTGGTTTAAATACTTGTAATATGTCTCACAGGTATATTTAAAAGACCTGTCCCAAATTTTCAACATAACCTCAGTTCCTAATAAAAAATGAATGGATTGTTGCGACCTGATATTTTTGTTTATCTCTCCGCTGAAGTTTCTCATTTCCTTAAAGAACGGAGGTTGGTAGTAAATACCTGATGCAGCGTAAAATACAATTTCCTTTTTCCAGTTGGGCTGAATAGAGAATCGGACCCTCGGGCTTAAAAGCTTTTCGCCTGATAATGACCATGCATGAAAACGTAATCCGGCATTTAGTGTATAAGATGCTTTTGAATTGCTCCACTGAAAAGCATCCTGAAGAAAACCGGTGTATCTTCGAATGGACAGGTGGTTTTCGGAAGAAGCATAATTATTCAAAATAATATCATGATCAGAATATGGCGAAGAATATCCTGAAGAATCAATGTAATCCCACTCATTTATCCTGTCTTTAAAATCTTCCTGCTGAAAACGAACTGCCCAGCTTATGGCATGATTCTCCACTTGCCAGTTATTACTATAGGCTGCCGACCAGATATAAGCCTGCAAATAGTTTCGGGCATGGTTCAGCATTCCGCCTACACCAATATTTAAAATACTGTCGCCATAAGTATCAGAACCGGTATAAGCATCCAGTTCATTAATTAAATATTCCCCAGATATATCGAACCGTTCCTGCTCATAAATAGAGTAAGCATTCAGCACAAATTTCATCCGGAAATCCGGATTAAGCTGATATTGGGCTGAAAGCGCACCCATCAAAGAGTTATATTGGTCATCTTCCCTCCCATCGTAATATACTTTTAAACTATAAATATTTGCAAATGTCCCAAAAGTGGTGTTTCGAGTCTGTGGAATAAAGGAATAGGAATTTCGGGAATAATTTGTCAACAATCCAATACTTAATTTCTCATTTAATTTATAGTTCAGCAACATTTGCCAATCGATAAAATTAGGTTCGTACTCCCCTTTGCTGTCAAGGCTTCCCAAAAGTAACTGAGTAGTTTTATATCTCACCCCGGAGATAAAACTTAGCTTTTTGTTTTTCGAAACACCTTCAGCCGAAACTGAACCTCCTAAAAAACTCAAAGTAACACTGGCTGCTGCTTTCTGGGGAGTTCGATAAGTAACATCGAGTACCGACGACATTTTATCGCCATATCTGGACTCGAAACCTCCGGCTGAAAAGCGTATCCTTCCAACCAAATCGGGATTGATAAAACTCAAGCCTTCCTGTTGTCCACTTCTGATTAGAAATGGCCGAATAACTTCAATATCGTTAACATACACGAGGTTTTCGTCGAAATTACCACCACGAACTGAATATTGTGAACTTAATTCATTGGCCGAGGAAACCCCTGGCAATGTTTTTATAAGCGATTCAAGCGAACCTCCAGGGTTTGGCAGCAGTTCAAAGTCCTTGCCTGAAATCCGGCTGATATCCAGATTACGTTCCACTACTGATACTTCATCGAGGATTTTAACATCTATTTTAAGATTAATGTCGATTTCCTTTTTTTCAGTTCCTTTAAGTGTTATAGTAACTTTTTCTGATTTGAAACCTACCAGATAGAAGAGTATCTCATGATTTCCAGGAGGAATATTCAAACGGTATTTTCCCGATTCATCGCTGATTGTGCCTTTATTGAGTTTTGGTAATGAGATGCTGACATATGGCAAGCTTTTACCTGAAGTATCTCGAACAGTTCCGTAAATATATGAAGAAGACTGGGCTTTCAGTTGAAATACTCCAATACATAAAAGAAAGGAAAATAATATATACCTCAAATTTTGAATTTTTAGCACTATTTTTTCTTTTTAAACTCACCGTTTTTAAGAGCCTTAATAAATTTTGACCATGCCATTACATCTAGAATACCATAATATGGTGATTGCCCATACGTGCGGTTTTTTTCAAACTGCTGCATCATCACATTTCTGAAATTGGCATTGGGAGTACTGGTGTTGTTTAATAATATCTGCGTCTGGATGAGAGCAATGTTGAGTTGAGCAGCTTCCATTGCTTTATCAACCGGCATTTCAGTGTTGATTACAGCATTTCTGAATTCGGCATATGTTTTCCAAGGAAAAATCATGACAGCCTTTAGCATAATGGTATCTGTTTTCATTTCTACTTCCCGTATAATATGACGATTAGATAAATTTTTGGAAATAGCCAGTTTATGCTTTTTATAGCCTATAGATGAGAAAAATACGGTATCTCCAGGTTCAACAACTATTGTATACAATCCGTTATAATCGCTGACAGTGCTTCTTTCATTTTCTTTCACCATAACATGCACAAATGGAATAGGATCGTTATTTTCGTTTTTGATCATTCCACTTAGCTGTATATATGAATTTTGTTCCTGAGCAAGTCCTGAAGCCAGAAACGAAAACATAAAAAACGATATCAATAAATACTTACCCATGAATTCCAATTGTGGTAAAAATAATTAAAATAACACATTGTCACTAATAGGAAATTAAATATATTTTTGTTTTTCCATTTCAGAAGTTTAATTTTAAAGGATGGTATATCAGTTTGAAATAAAATTACCGGAATACAAGCGTGGTTTTCATCTCATTACAAGGGTAATAGAAGAAAGCTTACCTCCATTGCCCGACAATGGTATACTTAATATATTTTTAAAGCATACTTCTGCTGGTTTAACAATCAATGAAAATGCAGACTCATCGGTGCGAAAAGATTTCGAATCTATTTTCAATCGCCTAGTACCTGAAAATCAAAGCTATTATACGCACACACTAGAAGGTGCAGATGACATGCCGGCTCATATTAAATCGTCATTAATTGGACAAACGCTTTCAATTCCGGTCACAAGGGGTAAAATGAATCTGGGAACGTGGCAGGGAATATATTTATGTGAATTCAGAAATTACGGAGGTGCGAGAGAGTTGGTGATTACGGTGGTGAGTTGAAGGGTAGGTATAGATATAGATTTTAGGTTATTAGGTATTAGAAAAATGTATTTCTTACGACTAAAGACTTACGACTAAAGACTAAATATGAACATTATCATTAAAAAGGAAGTAGAAAATTAATAAGTTAGACCTGTTTTTCTAACGAATTACAACTTCCGATAGCTATCGGGACGACTAAATATTAACCAAAGTTGAAGTTGCTGAAATCTTGTATTTCTAACGACTTATTACTTAAGACTTACGACTAAACACATGAAACACCTTTTATTAGGAGATGAAGCAATAGCTCAGGGCGCATTAGACGCAGGCATTTCAGGTATTTATGCCTACCCGGGCACCCCGTCTACAGAAATTATGGAATACATCCAGAAATCGGATCAGGCAGAAAAAGATGATGTTCACTGCAAATGGTCGACAAACGAAAAAACTGCCATGGAAGAAGCCTTAGGCATGTCGTACGCAGGAAAACGCACTATCGTTTGCATGAAACATGTGGGTTTAAATGTTGCTGCCGATGCATTTATCAATGCCGGCATGACGGGTGTTAATGGTGGATTGATTGTGGTCTCGGCTGACGATCCTTCCATGCATTCATCACAAAACGAGCAGGATTCAAGATTTTATGGCAAATTTGCCATGGTACCTGTGCTGGAGCCTTCCAATCAACAGGAAGCTTACGATATGGTCCGGTATGGATTCGATCTTTCGGAGAAGTTTCAGACTCCTGTGCTTTTTCGAATCACAACCCGTTTGGCGCATTCCCGGACAGGACTGGAATTAAAAGCTCCCCGGGCTCAAAATCCTCTCAAAATGCCGGTGGATACCCAGCAGTTTATTCTCCTGCCTGCAAATGCCAGGAAAAGATATAAACGCCTGATCGGTTTGCAGAACGATTTTACAAGAGAAACAGAATCAAATGGAAATGTAAATTTTACTGATGGAGCAGACAAAAGCATGGGAATTATTGCCTGTGGCCTGGCATATAATTACCTGATGGAAAACTTTAATGATGCTCCTTGTCCTTACCCGATTTTGAAAATTTGCCAATATCCATTTTCTTTGAAACATATCGATTTCCTTGTTTCTACCTGTAAAGAAATTCTGGTGCTGGAAGAAGGCTATCCTTATGTGGAAGAACAATTAAAAGGGATTACAAAATCAAGCATAAAAATTAAAGGTCGGTTAAGTGGTGAAGTCCCAAGAGATGGTGAACTCAATCCCAACATCGTAGCATTATCTCTGGGTATTGAAACAAAAAGTTCTTTTCAGGTTCCGGAGGTTGTGACTATGCGTCCACCGGCATTATGCAAAGGATGCAGTCATATCGACCTATATAACGCCTTAATGGAAACTACCTCCTCTATGCCTCAATACAGAGTGTTTTCCGATATCGGCTGCTATACTCTCGGGGCACTTCCGCCATTCAATGCTATTCATACCTGCGTGGATATGGGCGCTTCCATTACAATGGCCAAAGGTGCTGCCGATGCTGGTGTTTTTCCTGCCATAGCAGTTATCGGCGATTCAACGTTTACACATTCAGGAATGACAGGATTGTTGGATGCCGTGCTTGAAGACACCAATATAACTGTGATTATTTCTGATAATGGGACTACCGGTATGACCGGGGGACAAACATCTGCAGCCACCAACCGCCTGGAACAAATCTGCAAAGGTTTGGGAGTGGATGAATCGCATGTCCGAACAATTATTCCTCTCAAAAAGAATCATGAGGAGAATATGCAGGTTATACACGATGAAATTAATCATAAAGGTGTTTCTGTGATCATTTCGCAGAGGGAATGTATACAGACATCGGCGAGGAAGCATAAAAAATAGTAGTTAGTAGTAAGTCTTTAGTCTTTAGTACTGAATACAAAATACAATGTAAAAAGTACGAAGTAATCCCGGATAGCTATCGGGAGTAAAGGTAAGAAGTAAATACAAATAATACCCCCTAAATCCCCCTAAAGGGGACTTTCAATATAATTATTAAAGAATAATTAACATTTATGAAACAAGACATTATACTTTCAGGAGTTGGCGGACAAGGCATCGTATCCATTGCATCTGTGATTGGGTTGGCTGCACTGGAAGAAAATTTACATATCAAACAAAGTGAAGTACATGGAATGAGTCAGCGGGGTGGTGCTGTGATGTCACACCTCCGCATATCTTCTCAACCTGTATCATCCGATTTAATCCCACTGGGAAAAGCAGATATGATCCTGAGTGCCGAACCCATGGAATCGCTCCGTTATTTGCCTTATCTTGCAAAAGAATCCTGGGTAGTGACCAACTCCAAACCTTTTGTCAATATCAGCAATTATCCTGACCCAGAAAAAATACTGAATGAACTCGCCAAACTTCCACACAGCGTTTTAGCCGATGCAGAACAACTGGCCGAAGAAGCAGGTTCGGTGCGTACTTCCAACATGGTGATGCTGGGTGTCGCTTCTCCCTTGCTGGTGATTTCGGTGGAAGCACTAAAAAAAGGAATTGAAAAGCTTTTTGCCTCCAAGTCAAATGATATTATTGAAATGAATATTAAAGCATTTATGATTGGACGTGCTTTTGCCGAAAATAAAGGATTGTAAATATTAACGAAAAGAGACTGTGTGAAAAGTCAGATTTTAAGTCTGAATTGCAAATTCAGCCTAGCATATATAACTGATTATTAAAATTAAATGCTGAGCGGAATTTGTAATTCCGCTCTAAATTTTAACTTTTAAACAACCTCTTGGCCATTTAACTCCCAACCAACATTTTTCCTTTTCAAGCTCCACAACATACTTTTTTCTGTTATCTTATTAACAATATCATTTGATATTAAACCAATTTTAATATATTTGCGCCGACGATAAATTTTATCATTAAAAATCATTAAAACATGGATGCACAGGCACTTTCGTTAAATAAAACCATCGAGCAACAAAACGACAATATTCTTCACATGCTTTCTGACAGGGGTAAGAATATTTTCTTTCCTAAACTTGGAATTTTATCTCAGTCGGCACAAGCCAAAGGAAAAAATATCAATGCAACAATTGGCGAAGCTGTTGAAGACGATGGTACATCCATGCATTTACCTGCTTTCGACGCTCTGGTCAACCTTCCTGTAAACAGTATTTTCCCATATGCACCCAGCTTTGGAAAACCTGATCTGCGTGACTTATGGAAGTCTTTTATATTCAAGAAAAATCCTTCATTGACTAATGCAGTTATCAGCAAACCCATTGCAACCAATGGTTTAACACACGGTATCAGTATTCTGGGATATTTATTTGCCGATGCCGGCAATTCCATTGTCTTGTCCGATTTATACTGGGAAAATTATAATTTGATTTTTGAAAATGCCTACGGTGCAAAAGTTGAAACTTTTGAGCTTTTCAAAAACGGAGGGTTTAATATAGAAGCTTTTTCACAGAAACTAGACGAAGTGCAGGGCGATAAAGTAAGCATTCTTTTGAATTTCCCTAATAATCCTTCAGGATATACTCCATTGATTCATGAGATAGATCTGATCGTTTCTGAGATTGAAAAACTGGCCAAAAAAGGGAAGAATGTTGTGGTGATGATCGATGATGCTTATTTCGGTTTAGTGTATGAAGATAATGTATATACAGAATCAATTTTTGTAAAACTATCCAATCTTCATGAAAAGGTTTTGGCTATTAAACTCGATGGCCCAACTAAAGAAGATTATGTATGGGGATTCCGGGTAGGTTTTATCACTTATGCCATCAAAGGAGGAACTCCCGAATTATACGAAGCCCTTGAAAATAAAACGGCAGGTGCTATCCGCGGAAACATATCAAACATCAGCCAGTTATCGCAATCGTTGCTTCAAACGGTTTATTCTGATGCTGACTATGATAATTCAAAAAAACGAAAATTTGATATTTTAAAATCACGGTACAATATTTTAAAGGATACATTTAAAAACACCCGTTACACCGAATATTTTGAACCGGTACCTTTTAACTCGGGTTATTTTATGTGTGTGAGGCTGAAAAAGAATTTAAATGCGGAACAAGTGAGGCTTCAATTATTAAATCATTACAGCACCGGAGTTATTGTTCTTGGAAATGTAATCCGCCTTGCATTTTCAGCAGTACCACAGGCAAAAATACCTGAGCTGATGGAAAACCTATACAACGCCTGCAAAGATGTTGACAATGCCAAATAATTACGTTTTGAAATAAATACTGGTTTACAGTTTAAAATATAATACCATCGTCAATGAATAAAGTTGAAACCGGATCGGATAAATCCCTTCTTATTAAGAAATTATCGGAAGATGTTAAAAAATCTGCTTATATCGTTCCCGAATTATTTGAAAAATTCAATGTAAAACGTGGATTACGCAATGCCGACCATACCGGTGTTCTTGTAGGACTTACCAATGTTGGGGATGTTGTTGGATATAAGAAAGAAGGTGAAAAAATGATTCCGGTGGATGGTAAGCTTATCTACCGTGGCATCGATGTAGAAGACCTGGTACAGGGTGCTATCAACCAAAAACGCCACGGATTCGACGAAGTGGTTTATCTTCTTCTCTCGGGAAAACTTCCGAATAAGGAAGAACTGGCAATTTTTATGGAACATATGGGTTCGATGAGAGAACTACCCGATGAATTCACCAAGAATATGATCCTCACGTTGAACGGTAACAGCATTATGAATATGCTGGCCCGGTCGGTGCTTGGATTGTATACCCTCGATCCCAGGGCTGAAGAAACATCTCTCGAAAATATGGTTGATCAATCTCTGAACCTGATTGCGAAGTTCCCCACAATTATAGCATATTCGTACCATGCGATGCGTCACGCTTTTCAGCGGAAGACACTATCCATACGTCACCCGCACAAAGAATTGAGCACTGCTGAGAACTTTTTGCTGATGTTGAAAGGAGAAGGCAAATACACCCAGCTTGAAGCTGATATCCTTGATCTTTCCCTTATTTTACATGCTGATCACGGGGGCGGAAACAATTCTACCTTTACCATACGTGTAACCAGTTCTACAGAAACCGATACCTATTCGGCAGTTGCTTCGGCTATCGCATCACTAAAAGGACCGCTTCACGGAGGTGCCAATCATGAAGTGCTAAACATGATGGATAATATCAAGGAGAACGTAAAAAATTGGGACAGTGAACAAGAAGTTACCGATTATATCTATAAAATTTTAAAGAAAAAAGCTTATGACGGTTCCGGTAAAATATATGGAATTGGACATGCTGTTTATACTATTTCCGATCCACGAGCCATACTTTTAAAGAAACAAGCCCGGGAACTAGCTGTTGAAAAAGGCCGACTCGAAGAATTCGAACTCTATCAGATGATCGAACGCCTCGCCCCACAGATATTTTATGAATTTAAAGGCGATAAGGTAGCCAAACGGGTGTGTGCCAACGTCGATTTTTACTCAGGTTTTGTATACAACTGTATTGGCATACGCGATTCGGTGTATACCCCCTTATTTGCCATGTCGCGTATTGCAGGCTGGTGCTCGCATCGTTTGGAAGAACTCACTTTCGATGCCCGTCGTATTATCCGCCCGGCCTACAAAAACGTGTTTGGCAGCCAGGAATATGTGAATCTGGAGGATAGGGAATAATAAGTCGTTTGTCGTAAATCGTAAGTCATAAGAAAAAAGGGAATAGGGAATAGTCGTAAGTCTTAGGTCATAAGTCGTAAGATTGGAAGAAAAGAGGTATTAGTGGTTAGCAGTTAGATAGTTAGATAACAGCCGAATAAACTTTGTAAAAGTATATAAGAAAAAGATGGCTGGGGTAATCTGCCAGCTTTTTCTGTTTTTCTGATAAACGGGTGTTTCGACTCCGCTCAACAACCGTGAAACCACCTTATGAATTTTACTCTTTAAAATATTTCAACACAGTGTCCCTCTCAAACTCCATTGCATAGCTAAATACAGGTTCTTTATCGATTCTGAATAAAAATATATCCCCCTGGATTTCCTTTCTTCTGAGTCGGGTTTCCTGATGTTGGGAGTTCTTTAACACTAGAAATTCTTCATTACAACCAATGTTCTTTATTTAAAAAGAATCGAGTACTTCGGCTGCCACTCCCTGATACCAGGTCATATCAGCCACAATTTCGTTGTAGGCATCTTCATCATTTTCGGCTTGCATTTTGGCTATCTCTGCGGTATCGGGCCATAAAAAGATAACACAATTCTCATAAGATTGAAGCCAATAATGCATCTGGGCTCAACTCTTCTAACCGAATTTAAATCCGATTGAATAAAATCATAATTCGTCAATATTAATATACTATTAGTCAACTCTTTTATAATATTCAAAAGTCCTTATTCTAATTTTGTTTCTTAAAATTGATTTTTAACTGAATCGTTTCCGCCTTAAGTTTTCTTCCATATATCGAACTGAATACTGGTCCTTTTTTTTGAGCCTTTATATCTGAATTTAGATTTACTATCTTTTAAGATCATGTTATGGGAAAAATTACTTTTCTTTTTTTCATTGTGTAGTATTACAGTGTTTTCAATTTCTGCTCAGCAAAAATTTAGTTATGCCGAAAATAATCTTTCGGTGAAGTCTTCAGCTTTGCAGTTTACAAGCCCAGGCTCTTTCAAAAACAATACTTGTGACTCGGGTCTTGTTTCCTACTTACCCTTTAATGGTAATACATCCGATTCCAGCGGCAACGGACATCATAGTACTTCTAACGGGGTCACCTACACTTACGATCGCTTTGGCAATCCCAATAGCGCTGCTGAATTCAGTGGAGAAATGAACACCATTTCTTTGAAGGGTTTTAAAATGTCCGGGCCAAATACAACCCTTACTTTTTGGGTACTTCCCACCCCGGAAACAGACACCATCATAATAAATACCATTCCTCTTTCTTTAAAAATGGTTTTTAGAATTGTAAATAAGAGATATGATCTTGAAATTACCATGGGAATCAAAAAGATTCACTTACAAGATTATGTACCGATTAATTTTGACGCTGCAAATCCTGAGTACGATTTTATTAATATTCAATGTAATTCTGAGGAAAATTCTATTCTTTTTAGTGTAAACCGAGAAAATGGTGCTGTTTATTATTTTAATTTTGGCGAATTTGGCAAGCAATTCGACCCACTATTCCCTTTAACTGTAGAAAAAGATCCCGTTTACTTTTTAAGAGGGAAAGTAGACGATGTACGCATATACTCACGTAACTTAACCTATGATGAGATGAATACATTAAACAGTGATCGATTAATCAGTATACCCGAATTAAGGATTGATTCAATACATATTGAAGGATACAATTATGCGTGGTTACACACAACTTTAATTGACATTCATGGTTCTAAAACTAAGGATTATGGCATTTTACTGAGCACACATCCACATCCTGACACTTCGGATACTTATAAAACTTTTTCAGGTTTTTTTAATACCTATTTATTCTCTAATTTATTACCAGGCGCAAATTATTATGTCCGGGTTTGGGTGAAGAACGCAGCTGGTATTGGTTTTGATAAGACCTGTTTGCCGTTCTACTTCTTTAACAAACAACAATCCTCCATCGGAGGAAATGTCCGTTCCTGTAAAACTAATTTCAACACGCTTATTATCAATGGGTGGCAAATCAAACAAAGGAATCTGACAAGGTGTAATAACTTTTTGGTCAGCTACCATTTTTTCTATAAATTTATTTTCTGAAAAGCTCATGGATCTTTTAGGATTAAGCACCTGTAAGATAGTAATATATCTTCGATTTCCCTGGGCTTTTCTTCTTTTTTATGAATTATTCAGCCTATGAAGAAAATACTGATATTGATTATGGTTGGCTTAATTATTTTTATTTCATGTAAGCAAAAAATATCAGAAAATGAGAAGTACAGGCCGCTAATTCATTTCACCCCTCCATCAGGTTGGATGAATGACCCAAATGGCCTTGTTTACCTCGATGACGAATACCATTTGTTTTACCAGTACAATCCTGATACAACAGTGTGGGGTCCCATGCACTGGGGGCATGCCATAACCACCGACTTAATTCACTGGCAGCATTTACCCATTGCCCTTTATCCTGATAGCCTAGGAACTATATTTTCAGGTAGTGTGGTTTACGACGAAAAAAATACCTCAGGGCTTGGTACTAAAGAGAATCCGCCATTGGTTGCTACTTTTACCCATGACGGAGGTCTGATCAACCGCCCGGAACGCGAAGGTTTGCAGGAACAAAGCCTTGCCTTTAGTATCGACAAGGGTCGAACCTGGAAGAAATACGCTGGCAATCCTGTACTGCACAGCATGAACAAAGATTTTCGCGACCCCAAGATTTTTTGGCATGCCCAATCGCAAAAATGGGTAATGACATTGGCTGCAGGACCAAAGATTATGTTTTTCAAATCGCCCGATCTCAAAGTCTGGAAACCTGGAGGAACCTTTAGTTTATCAGATACTACTTTGGGAACATACGAATGCCCCGATTTATTCCCAATTGCAGTTCAGGGTAAACCCAATGAAACAAAATGGGTTTTGCTTACCAGTTATACCTCAGGAACGCCCAATGGTAGCTGTGGAACCTCATACATTGTGGGCGACTTCGATGGCAATACATTTACATCTAACGATACCAAGCCCAGTTGGTTCGACTATGGCGCCGACAATTATGCCGGAGTAACATTCAGTAACATACCCGAAACCGATGGCCGTCGCATATTTATTGGATGGATGAACAACTGGTGGTATGCCGACAAAATTCCTGCCACCACCTGGCGCGGCACCATGACCCTGCCCCGCGAACTAAGTTTAATTTTCAATAAAGGCATCTATAAGCTCAATTCTTTTCCTGTTAAAGAACTAAAATCTTTATATTCCGATTCGGTTAGCTATTCTTTGTCTGAGTTTAATAAAAAAGTTTCATTGCCCGAAAATGGATGTTTTGCACTTGATATCACAATTGCATCGGCACCCGATAGTTTTGTAATTGAGCTTTCAAACAACAATAACGAAAAAGTATACTTGAAGTATGCAAACCTAAAACTTACGGTTGACCGGAAAGAGTCTGGCAAAATAAAAGTAACCGACTTCTTTGAAAGAGATCAATCAATGCCGTTGCTAGCCGTTTTTCCACTTAAATTGCATTTAGTTTATGATATAACGGCATTAGAGGTATTTGCCAACAACGGGGAAGTTTCTATGGCTGAAATGATTTTCCCTGAGATTACTTACCAATACCTTGGTATTTCTACTAATAGCAGTCAAAAATTCAAAGGCTCAATAACTATTTTCAAATTCATTAAATGATTTCCAATAAAATAAAAAACAAAATATTCGTAAAAAAAGGCTGTTAGAATATGGAAATATTTAATATTAATTTTAATTTAGCACACTCAAGCGTTTGAGTTAATTATGGAAAGAACGGGCAAAAAGGTAACATTAAGTATATTGGCCGAAAAGCTCGGACTCGACATTTCATCGGTATCAAAAGCCCTGAACAATAAGTTGGATATTGGTGAAGAAACGCGCGAAAAAGTAAAAAAGATGGCCTCTGAGTTAGGATACAGGCCTAATTTGCTAGCGAAAAGTTTAAGCCAAAAGAAAAGTTTCATGTTGGGCATAGTTGTTCCCGATTTGAGCTTATCATTTTATGTGAAAGTTTTACGTGGAATTTTCGAAGAAGCATACAAAAAAGCATACATGCCTATTCTATTGGTAAACGACGAAAAGCCCGAATTAGAAAAAAAGAATCTCGAGTTTTTTGCTTCATTACCCGTTGACGGAATTTTAATTAACGTAACACCCGGCAACCAAAATGAAAACCTTATTAAAAGCATTATGGACCAAGGTATTCCGTTTGTTAGTTACGACAGAATAATTCATGGCTTAAATATTCACTCGGTTAAAATTGATGACATACAAGCATCGTACGAAATAACAACCTTTTTAATAAGCAAGAACCGAAAGCGCATTTTGTACTTAGGCCCAACATCGCAACTCTCGGTAGCCGAAGACAGGTTTTTAGGCTACCAAAAAGCCTTATCGGATAACAATATTATTTTAAACAGATGCTATATTGTTGAATGTCAGCTTAATGAGGACAGTGCCTATCATGAAACTAAAAAAATGCTGCAAAAATGTTCCGTTCCCGATGCTATATTATGTATGGGAGGACTTGTTGCTCTCGGTGCAGGTAAAGCAATACTCGAAGCCGGGTACACTATTCCTGAAGATGTTATTCTTTCAGAATTTGGCGACAATGATATTGTTTCGAAACTGGGCGTACCGTTTATAAGTGTTAACCAGTCGCCTTTTGAAATAGGTAAAATAGCTGTTGAAAAGCTAATTTCAGAGATTAAAATGGAACGCCCCCCAACCGGCGGCGAAACCATTGTTCCCTTTACATTGGTTCATTACAAAATTTAATAGAACTGAGTATGATAAACTTATTTATTTGCAACGATAACTCAATCGTTTGAGTTAAAATAAATTAAACGAGATTTGTTTTTTTTAAGGTTTTTTTACTACTAACTAAAATTAACTAATTACGAGAACTAAATTATTTTACTTAAAGATGCAGCTGTTTACAGCAATGACATTTTGGTTGTTCACAGTCATTGCCCAAACTCTTTCTGGTTCTTTAACTACTTCGTGGTTTGGAACTAAATGCTGATGGGCAAATTCATGTCCCTCATGGTATTCAAGGTATGTTTGTGGCCACAGATGGCACAACCTATGCAAACGTTGATTGGGAAGAAGTCAGTGGCCAGCTTACTAAAATTACGTCAAGTGGAGCTATAAACCATGGATGGGCAACAAACGATAAAACTAAGTAAAAAACTTCAGGAAGCAGCATTAAACAACCTGTATGATAAAAACAGAGGACTCTTTATTTCCGATCCTCAACAACAGGTATCCTGGGCTTCTCAAATTTGGATGATACTTGCCGGAGTAGTTGATAAACCTACCGGAGCAAGAATTTTAACCCAGATAAAAACCGATACCAATGCAATACAACCTGGAACTCCTTACCTGGTGCATCATTTAGTTCAGGCTTATCTTCTTTGCGATATGGATGATGAGGCTTATAAGCTTATTGAAACATATTGGGGCGGAATGATAGATAAAGGTGCCGATACTTTTTGGGAAGTCTACGACCCTGAAAATGCTTACAAATCACCCTATAACAGTCATTTGTTTAACAGCTATTGTCATGCATGGAGCTGCACTCCTGCCTGGTTTCTCCGTAATCCGCTTTACAGCGAGCGCCTTAAAAAAATGGAGATAAAAAATTAAGTGAGTAAATTGATAAAATATCATGTTAGTGAAAAACGGTTTGTACTGTGTTTATTGGGGCAAACAAGGGCCACTTTCGGTAAATTTAATTGGCGAATTTGCCAGTGTCGTATTTTAGATTGAAGAAATGCCCTGACTTACTAATGTTAAATAAATAGTTAAATAACAACACAATGAGGTATAAAGTATTCATATTAGCTGGTTTGATATTTATTTACTTAACGGGGTGTCGCCAGCATTTCCGACAAAAACCACGCTAAGGAAAGAAATTGGTAAAAATTATCTTTTTTCACCACGCTAAGGCTTTTATCTCCTTATTTATCAATATTTAAAGGTCTCAATTTATCAGGCTCAGGTACATTTTTAACGTCAAAAGTATATTCACCAAGGAAGTTTATGTGTTCCCATCCAAGAGGGGCAATATGTTTTAGTAGACTATCATTAAAGTCTCCTTTAGACTTTGAATAATCAATGGCTTTCTGGAGGTAAGCCGTATTCCAAATACTTATCGCATTAATCAGGATATTCAAAGCACTTGCCCTTTGTAATTGGTCTTGTAGTTCACGCTCCCTAAGTTCTCCATGCTTCCCAAAGAATATTGCCCTTGCAAGAGCATTTACGGCTTCGCTCTTATTTAGGCCTCTTTGGATCCGCCTTCTGAGAGATTCATTAGATATATAATCAAGCACAAATATAGTCTTTTCAATACGTCCCATTTCCCGAAGTGCTGTTGCTAAAGCATTCTGCCTGGCATAAGAACCGAGTTTTGACATTATCAGTGAACCGGAAACTTTACCTTCCGCGATGGAGTGTGCAAGGCGCAATACATCATCATAATTCTCCTGAATAATTTTCGTGTTTATTCTTCCATGGATAATATTTTCAATTTCAGGATAATCTCCTGGCTTTGTCAATGAATACAGCTTCAATTCCGAAATATCCCTTATCCGGGGGGCAAAACGGAAGCCCAACAAATGGCTCAAACCAAAAACCTGGTCGGTGTATCCGGCGGTATCAGTATAAAGTTCATCAAGGCACAAATCTGTTTCATGGTATAGTAATCCATCAATGACATGCACTGCATCCCTGGCATTGGTATTAATAACTTTAGTATAGAAAGACGAAAACTGATCGCTTACGAAACGGTACATAGTCGTCCCCTTACCTGATCCGTAATGAGGATTGTGCTCGGCATGGAGGGAAGATACCCCAACTTGTACCCTCATCCCGTCACTGGACGAAGTAGAACCATCGCCCCAATAAGAAGAAAGAAATTGTTTGTGCTGGTAGTTTACAAGAGTCGCCTGTACACGTTTCATTGCATCATCATACATGCGCCAATGGGCTGTATTGGACATCTGACGATAAGATATTCCAGGTGTTGAATCAGCCATTTTTGACAATCCAATATTGGTGCCCATAGCCATTAAAGCGGCAATGAGGATTGCCTTTTCATCTCCTTTGGCCATATTTCCAGAAGATGCATGAATAAAATTTCTGTCAAAACTAGTCCAACCAGCAACTTCTATAAGGAGGTCTGGGAGTTTGACCCTTGGAAGCATCTTATATAAGCTTTCGCTTAAATCCTTGGCGTCTTCAGGAGTATCTTTTTCAAGCCGGTCCACTTGAATTTTATCATTACCTATTCTTACACCTTTAAGGTTATCTGCATTTTTGGAGACTACTTGAAACCGTTTATGCAAAGATTCGGTTCTTTCCTTAAAATATTCTTCTAAGGATAAGCTTACCGCCAGTTTGGAGGAAGTCGTTTTTTTACTGTCCCATTCATTCTCAGCTACAAGATATTCTTCAAAGTTTCTAAAATTACGGCTCCCCTTAACAGCAACATCTCCCGACCGTATCCTGTTTTTAAGTTCTGTTAACGCTGCCATTTCATAATAATGCCGGTTAATAGTGCCGTCAGGCTCAAAAACATGTTTACTCCAACGGTTAGGGATAAAGCCCGATGGAGCTTCCTTCGGAACTCTTCTTTTGTTAGTTTCATTCATATCATTAAGTACCTTTAATGATTCAATTAAAGGCTCCAGCGATTTATTCGTTGAACTGAATTCGAGATGTTTGACCAGCGACGGAGTATATTTTCGGAGTTGGTTATATCTGTTATCGAGTAAGTCTAAATAGTCGTAATTAACTGGTCGTGTAAGCCTTTTAGCTTCTTCAACAGATTCGACAATTTTATCCCATGGCATTACATTTTCAAGAGTTGCAAAAGGGTCAAGTTTCTCATTTTTGGGTTTTATCAATGCTGCACCAATATCAATAAACTGAATAAGCTTTTCATTCAATGATTTGCCGTTGTTTTTTTGTATTTCATCTTGCTCTTTACGGCCTTTTGAAAGGAACATATTAATTTGTTTATCATGAATTTCAACTGCAAGGTCAGTTAAGCTCTGGCTTAAGTCATAGAGATACAATGCTAGCATGGCATAGCGTTTATTGTTTTCAAAACGCCTGAAAGCATGGGAATCATATTTTGATCCCAGTCTTGATAGCTGCCTTACCTTGTTTGGATGGACACCATCAACCTTTAAGTTAAGGTCAAGCTTTCTAATCACTTCAAGCCTTTCAATTACTTCCAGAAATGCTTTTGGCGAAGATTGTCCCGGGTCTTCCTTTAAATAGGCCAGGGTTGTTAATATGGTTTCGTTAGGTGTTTCTATCAGTTCATCCAATTTGTGTTTCTGCGTATCCGAAAGAGATTCATTGATGAGTTTGATAACTGCATCGTCAGCTTTTTGGCTCACTTCATTAACTATTCTTTCAATTATAGTGATACCAGGGAGAATAACCATCTGTCTTTTCAATTCTTCAATTGCTAGCTTTATGAGCCTTAAAATATTATCATTCTCCAGGGCATATGGCATAAGGCATTTAAGAAGAAAGTAATAGTTGGGATTGGCATAATTTCTGAATCCATATTCTTCACGAAGCTCTTGAAGATGCTCAGACCTGGTGTTCCCCCTTAGTGCGTACAATTCAAACTCCTTGGGGTTTACTTTGAGCTGTTCTGCTATATATGACAGGACAGGATCTGGAATGGCGTTTGTATTGACCAGTGTCCAGCCTGGGTGGCGCAAACAGCAGAGCTGAACTGCAAACCCAAGTTTGTTGTAGTCTCTCCGGTGCCGATTAATGATTTCCAAATCAACGTTAGAAAACGTGTAATATCTGGAGATTTCCTCTTCACTTATATTTTGTGGAATCTGGGTGAATTCAAGTCTTTGTTCCTCAGTAAGAAGAATTTCAGGTGCCGCCATATTAGACTTATAATTTAGATTTATTTCTTAAATCCTTTACTCTGCGGTAAAAAGTCCCTCGGTTTAAATTCAATTTACGCATGGCTTCAATACCAGTTATTTTACCTTCCTGCCAGAGAGCCGTGATTTTATCCCAATCTTTAGGTTTATCAATTTGCGGCCTTCCAAATTTTTTACCCTTTATTTTAGCCATTGCAATCCCTTCTTTCTGCCTTTGCAATGTATTTTCTCTTTCAAGTTCTGAAAGGGCACCAAATATCGTTAATACAAATCTTCCCTGGGGAGTAGTTGTATCAATGTGCTCTTTGAGGGAAACCAAGTCAATTGACTTTTCATGTAACTGTTGCACAATAGAAAGAAGGTCTTTCGTACTTCTGGCTAAACGGGAAATACTCTCAATATAAATCGTATCACCTTCCCGAATGTATTCAATCATTTTTTTAAACTGCGGCCTGTTGGTGTCCTTACCGGATACTTTTTCAACAAAGTATTTATCTATTCCCAACGACGATAATGCTACTTCTTGGCGGTCTGTATTTTGGTCAATAGCCGAAACCCTTATATACGCAATCTTTGACATGGAACTTTTTTGCTATAAATATAGGCACAAAAAGCCAATTTAGTTTTGTGATGACACATATATATTAAATTACATATTTTGTGACAATCATTTTGTTATTCACATAAAGTATACTTTTTGTGAAATATTCCTTCAGGTGCAATAGATCTAGGTTAATAGGAATCTTGATTCCATTTTAAAACTGTGAAATCCTTGCGAATGAAATTATTTACCAGTTCTTTCCCTAAATGGAAACCACTTAATATTTAAATATGGAATTATTGGGAAAAGCGAAACAGACTTAATTGCACCTGATTTGCTGCCATCGCTCAGGCTAATAATCTTTCCGTAGTAATAATAGGGGTTTTTACGGTTATAGACGTTATAGGCCCCCAGCTCAATTACCCCTCTGAAAAATTTGAAGTTGAGGGGTCTCCTTAGCCCTATATCCAAATGATGAATTGCTTTCATACGGTCATTATTCCGGCTTCCGTACATATAGACTAGGGTCGGTTCATCCCATTGAAAGTTGTGGTTATCAATTAATCCGGCGTTTTCAACCAGGTATAAGCTTTTCGGCAATGTTATTGGCTGGCCGGATAAGAATTGCCAGTTAACGTTTAGTTTCCATTTTCTTCCTAAGGGGAACAAGCCATTGACATTAATTGCATGCCGACGGTCAAAAGGAGACCAAAATTTCACTCCATTGTTCAATTCAGGAAACTTATTGACAGAGGTAGAAAGAGTATAACTTAACCACCCGGTAAACTTTCCTGAGGTTTTTTCAAGAAAAAACTCAACTCCTTTTGACATTGCATTCCCTTGCTCTATGGATTGTTCCCAAATCTGATCTTTTTGTAAATAGCTTTTGATAATATCATAAGAACCATGCCCATCTTTATAGGAAATAACATTTTGCATTGTCTTTAAGAATCCTTCAACGGTAAGTGTAATTTTTGTAAAACTTGCATAATAACCCAAAGTATATTGATCAGCCTTTTGGGGCTGTATATTTCCACGTAATGGAAGCCAAATATCAAAGGGAACACCCAGACCTGTATTTGTTAGCAATAAAGTGGGTTGTACACTTTGGGAAAAAGATCCTTTTATGTATTGGTTCTTTTTTATTTCATATTGTGCAGATAGCCTAAATTGAAGATTATAATAGGTCTTATCGGGGGTCTTATAGTAATCATACCTGATCCCCGGCCTAAGCGTTATTTTCCATGGAGCCTTAATCTCGGAATCGATAAAAACACCAGCTTCATGAATTCCGGTCTTTGGAATATATCTGTATAGAAAAGCTGAATCAACATCAGCTCCCTTCAGATAGGCCGGGTCAAATGAGGTATATGAGTAATTACCCCCAAACACCAAAGAAATACTGTCGCTCAGCTTAATTTTGACTCTATCCGTTATCCCTACCGATGAAATATCAGAGTTTACTGATCCCGAAAAATTCGAAGTTTTCGTTGAACCTGAATATTCTTCTTCGGATGACAATTTATAGCCTGTATAAAAGATTTGCACCTGATTATCCGTACGCCGACCAACTTTTATGCTATGAGCAAGGTTAAACATTGATGTTCCCCAATTTAACCTTGAAAGCGACGTAACAGCCGTGGGGCCACTACCTTTTAGTTTGTCTTTTAACCTGTCGGATGATAAAAAATATTCCAATTCCAATAATTGATTTTCTCTTTTAAACATAAGCTTCCCCCCATAATCAGAAAATGCATAAGGCACAATATTATATCTGGATCCAAAGCGGGACAATAAATCGATAAAAGTTCTCCGGGCAGATAATATAATGCTTCCGTTAAATGGTAAAGGAGAAGAGAAATTGGCAGAACCGGAAATAATCCCCAGTTCTATATTTGCGTCCAGGCGCGGTGCTATATAATCTTTGGTTTTCACGTCCAGAACAGAAGAAATAAACCCGCCATAGCTGGCAGGGAAGCCCCCGCGATAAAACTCGATGCTTTTTACTAATGAGGGGTTATAAGAAGACAATAAACCCATAGCGTGATTGGTATTGTAAACCTTAACGTTGTCCAATAAATATAGGTTCTGGTCGGGAGAGCCGCCCCTTACAACTATATTGGCAGAACCTTCGTATGATTGGTAAACTCCCGGGAGGGTCTGCAGGCTTTTTACAATATCTTTTTCTCCCCCCAGAGTTGCAAGATTTTGGACATCTATCTGCGAAATCCGGCTTAAACCTGGTTCAATCTTTTCGACCTCTACCTTCCTGTTGGCCACCACCACTACCTGTTTAAGTATTGTTTGTTTCACGATGGACTCCATGCCTACAACAAAGGAAGTATCGTTGTAAACCTTTATAGGGATCCGGGTTGAGAAATACCCTTCTTTTTCAAATAAAAAATTATAATACCCCTCGCGCATTGCAAACCTAAATTGACCTTTCTCATTCGACTTAAAAGTTTTTCCTAATTCAGGGATTTTAATAGTAACGTCTTTTATCTCCAATGAATTGCCCTTGTCTAAAATTTTGCCAGTAACAATCACAAAATCATACTGACTGTAGACCGGTGTCACTATTGTACATAAAAAAACAAATGTTATAGAGCGAAAGAAACTTGACATAATTACTTGATTCGGATCATTAACTGATTGTAATTGGTAGCTTTCAGGCAAATTATCCCATAGCATACCTCGTTGGGAGCAATCTTCTTTTCCAGTATATCAAGGTCTGAAATATTCCGGTTAAGGGATAAATTAGCTTTGTATGCCCTATAGGCGTTATAAAATCCACCATAAAAAGGGATATTGTAAACATTGTACCAGGCAACAAAAACACTTATGGTTCCTCCGGATAAAATTAGGGCAGCAGAACCTGCCAAGCCTGATTCCATTAAATACAAACCTGGCTTTTGTCGGATTTTTTTATAGTAAGCATCCTTTTCAAGAAAGGTAACAGACTGAAAATCAATAAATACTTCAAAATTGTTTTTTGAAAAGCTAAATGTGTCTGCACTAAAGTTGCAAACACGAAGAGGAACAAAAACTAGTTTCTTTTTAAGGGTTTTTCTAGAAATTCGTTTGTTGCCACTTTCAAGAAAAATGTCCATTGTCGAAGTTGAAATCTGAAGGTTCTTATTATTTATTACTGTATCCTGTAATGACAGATTTTCCAACTTGACTGGCTTGTATCGGATCGCACAAGAAGTTAACAGACAAATTATTAGATTGATAATGAATAAAAAACGCATATTTATTTTTCAGGGTTAAATACAGTTACAGTGTCTGTCAGGTAGGAGCCGAAAACACCATAACAGTTATCAAAGTTAGAATATTGGGGAATAATACCGTTAAACATTTCTACCACACTATTGGAATCAAGACTGACGCCTAAATTATAGAAAAGTACATAACTTTTCAGATATTTATCGAATTCTTTATCAATGGTGTAAAGAGAATACGTTGTATGTTGCCAGTATAAAACGGACGAAAAAGAAGTAAATTCAAATTTATTATTGCCAAGTAAATTAAACTCATCACCATAGTTAATAATGTTGAAAGAACCTTCTTTTTCTTTAACATATTCTTTGTGTCCAACAAGATTGTTGGTCTTGGCACTATTTTCCCAAGAGACTTTTGTTAGGTACCATAAACCATCTTCATCTTCCTGTGTACCTATAATGTCTGCCGATTTTATAGTATCAGCTATTGCAGGTACAGTTGTGTATGCTATACTTCTGCCATTCGTGCCAGCTACCTCTAAACGATATTTATTTCCTGGCTGGATCGAAAATTTACTTTGCGATGCTGCAAAAAAGTTTGGCTTGTCAGCGTAACGAACTAGGTCAATTCCCCTGCCGGTTGTATCGTAAATGGAGATTTTACCGTCAAAAACCTTTACTTTGTCTATTGCCTCACCAAAAGCAGTTGTGTTCGTGGCGAAAGCATATATACTATCACCAGGCCCAATAAAGCAAAGCACCACCGGTTTGGTGCAATCATTACAAACCAGTGGTTTTATATCTTCTTCCCTATAACACGAAAAAGTTATTAGGGGAATTAAGATAATATATAAGTAGAATTTAATTCCAGAAGTCATCACGATGATAAACAGGATGACTGCTGTTTTGCTTAAACTCAAAAATACCGTGAATATAACTGGTATAAATCGTCCCCAATCCCCATTTAAGGGTACACTGTTCTTTATAACAATTGTAGTCAGTATCCTCCCAAGCACCCATAAACTCTGAGCTATTAACATAACCTCGAGTCTCTCCTCCTACAGTAATGTAATCACAAGGACTGTCTTTCCAATATTTTTGCCCCCACATGTTTGTTGCCCTTACATAAGCCCATAAACCGATACCGTTTGAACAATAAGTTGCATAGGATGTACTCCAAACATAAACTTTAACTTTTCGGTGCAGATCTTTGGTTGTTGATGGTAAATCAAATCCGTTAGTATCAAAATAATACCATTTGTCTGCCCAGCTTTTAAGCTTAGAAGTACTAAGATCTTCTTTAACAATATCAAAGACCCTTACCTCTGAAGAGGCGCTTTTAAGTCCAGAAACTGAGAAAGTAGATCCTATAGGATAAATATATTCTTTGTCTTTAGTTATTAAATGAATTGAATCACCAATGGCGAACTTGCCATCACTGCTAATTACTGTTGCAAATCGCATGTCAGCAACTAACGTATTTTCAAGGTTAACAGTATCGTAACTTTGGGCTGCCCTTAAAGAATTGGTTATTTGATTTTTACTTTCCCACTGTGATAAATCGGATATTGACATAGAATTTAATTCTTTCATTGTCTTTTGAAAGCTATCATTGTCTTTAAAACGAATATACCCATTTTCTATTGTAAAGGACTTACTTGTATTGGCAGGTTCAATTTCCTCCTTATTGCACGCAGTAAAAAATAATCCTATAAACAAAAGGGAAGCAGTAATAGTATTTTTGGTTAAAAATCTTAACATATTTAGAAATTTTGGTAATTGCTAATTAATTATTTTGAATATCCTATACTCCTTAAAAAAGTTAAGGCCTAATAAAACAGGAGCAAATTTATCTTGATGCTAAACTTTCTAATGAAGATTAAATAATTTGGAGAAGGCATAACGTTTTGTGGTTTAAGAATTCAAATAATAAACTATTATTTTCAAATATAATCAGAAATTTTAAAATCAAAGAATATTTTAATAAAATTAGATAAAAATCTGAATATAAATGTCATATACTCTTAACGTGGTTTTTGTCGGAAATGTTGGCGACACCCCAATAACAAAAAACCGGAAAATATAATATTTGAAAGAATAAATTTCGAACTATTAAGTCCTGATGATTCTTTACAGTTCAACGTCGAAAGAACCTATATATTAAAAAACATATTTTTTGATTTTGATAAATCAGTTTTACTTTCAGCTTCCTTTCTGGAACTAGAAAGATTATTGAACTTTCTTAAAAAATATAATGTTTCAATTACAATAATGGGACACACAGATAATTTCGGCTCAGATGAATATAATAATACTTTATCTCTTTCTCGTGCTAATGCTGTCAGTGAATGGTTAATTAATAGAGGCATTGAAAGTAATCGGATTAAAATAGAAGGATATGGTTCAAAATACCCTATTGTAGAAAACAATTCAGTTGAAAATCGAGCAATAAACAGACGAGTTGAATTTAAAGTTAATCACTAAAAATAATAGCTATATAAAAAAAGGGAACTTGCATCATACAGTGTATGCATGTTTCAGAGTAATTTGCAAGTTCAGTGCCTCGTTAATCTTTTGCAGTAATCATAAAACGGCGTTTTCAAAACCAACGATTGTCCGTTATGAAGATTCTCAGCGCGGGAGCTTGTTTTATATGCAAACATTGGCAAATCATTAATAATTATTCATTAAAGGGGAGTATTTCCTCAATGGTTTGAACTGAAGATGCCCTGAAATAACCAAGCCCTCCATCGATGTTTGAAGTTGGAGAAGCTGGAGATGGAGTGTAAACTCCCCCATCATTTCTAAATTGAACTATCAATACTCTGTAATATTCGTAAATTTCTTTTGTTACAGATGACATCTCTATTTTATAGTAACCCCCAGGTGTTGGATAACCATTCATCCAATAATCGGGGGATTCTCCCTTAAAAACGTCCAATCCAATTATATTTGATTTAATATTTGCATCGCTTAGAATAGATCTTGACCAGACACCCCCACCCCCGATTGTATTGAATAAGTAATAATTACTTTCCTTTGGGTCATCTTTAAACCAAATCCTCGGAATTAAATAATCTGATTTGCCCACATCTCCTTTCGTCATTGAATACTGAACTGAATCAATAGTGGGGCAAAGAGGCATTAAACTTACTGATGTATATTCTTTAGATTTATATATTATTTTAAGAAAATATGTATTTCCAGGTTTGCCTATAATTTTTGTTGTTTGATAATAACCAAGAAAATGTCCTTTGGGATTTAACATCCTGGCTGAATCTTTTGTATCAATTCCACGAATAAAAACATGATATATGGAATCGGGTGAATTAATTAAAGTGTCAGTAATACCTTTATTGTCTGATATTATAACTAATGCCTCCGTTACTGGTTTAAACCCGTTGAAAAGATAAGTCGCTTCGATAGTGTCATTATGTGATTGATCCAAAAAGGAGCTTTTACTGAGAGAAAGTTTTACAAAGTAAGGGCCGGGTTGATTAGTAATTATTCCTTCAACTACTAGTTTTGGGTCATTATTTTCGAATTTGATATTGTATTCTTCAGTACATGAACCATAAAACAAAATAATAATAAATAAGTAAACAATAGATTTCATGTGCTTAAAAAGATAAATTATAAGAAATTGAAGGGAGTATGTTAAATAAATACATTTTATAAGCTCTGGCATTGGTAAATTGTTCAGAGCTTTGTTTTATGTACAGAGAATATACATTTTTTTGATTATAAACGTTATAAATAGCAAAAATCCATTTACTCTTATATTTCCTGGTTAAGTTCTTATAGGAGTTATATGTAAATGATAGATCTAATCTATGATAGGGAGGTAATTTATAATTATAACGTGAAGAATAATAGAAAAATGCCGCACCATCTATATTAAATATCTGATCAGGCAAAGTAATGAATCCACCTGATGTTAATTTAAAAGTGCTCGATAGTATCCATGACTTGGTTAAATTATAATTTCCGGTGAGTGATATATTATGTCTAATATCATATCGTGGAGAAAAATAATTATTATTGTTAATCCCATCAATTTTATGTTGGGTTCTAGCATAAGTATATCCTATCCAACCATTAATTCGGCTAAGTTTCTTTTCAATCAATAATTCAAAGCCATAGCTGTAGCCATTTCCATGCAATAACTGATATTCAATATGTTTATTAATAAACAGGTCACTATTATCCTTATAATCAATAATGTTTTTAAATGTTTTATAGTAAGCTTCCGAAGTAAATTCCAGTTTACCAGAGAAAAATGATCTGTAATAGCCTAAAACATATTGTAAGGATGTTATGGGTTTGATAAAATTATCTGGGGGAATCCATGAGTCAGTTGGTAATCCAACCGTCGAATTACTAAGTAACTGCAAATACTGTATATTATGGGAGAAGGCCATTTTAACTGATGAAAGATCATTTATTTGAATCTTGACCGAAACTCTAGGTTCTAAACCATTATAACTATTAATAATTTCACCTTTTTTATATGTAAAACTGTCTGTTATCGAATTCAAATTATTAGTACCGTTATAAACAGTACCTGGTCCAATATTAAAAAATAAAGAATATCGAATTCCGTAATTTAATGTTATATGTTTTGTCACATTGGTTTCATTACCTAAATACACAGCCAATTCCATAGATCTTTTTTCATCAAGTTTATATGGTGTAATAATTGATGTAGTATCAGCTGGCAGAATAGAACCTGGTGAAAAAAGATGATGTATTACAGATATACCAGCTTTAATTGTATTATTATGATTTAAATAGTAAGTAAAATCTGCCTTGGATCCTGTTTCTTTAATATTTGATTTCCATCTAAAATTACGTATATCCTCATTAATAGTATGTTGATAATTGTAATTGCTGTGATAAACCGTGAAATTAGAGAATAATTTCCCTGAAAAAATATGATTCCACCTTAGGGTTGAAGTAAAATTTCCCCAAGTAAGTTCATTTTTATTATTTAAAGAAAAACAATAAAAATTATCATGTCCGGAATATAAACTTAGGTAGAGGTGATTTTTTTGATCAACCTTATAGTTGACTTTTGCATTTAAATCATAAAATCCAATTTTATTGTGGTCATCAAAATTACGGAGAGCATGCATATTTAATGCATCTCTCCCTAATTTCCCTCCTAATAAGTTTAGTGTTTGGCCTGCATAGCTGTATCTTCCCGAAAAGATAAATGAAGCTTTATTTTTAATCAATGGAGCCTCAATACTAAGCCTGCTTGCAATTAGGCCAATACCGGCATTAACCTCCGGCTTCCTATTATTTCCTTCCTTCATGTTTATGTCAACTACAGAAGACAGGCGTCCTCCATATTGAATGGGAAATACACCTTTGTAAATATTTACATTTTTAAGAGCATCAGTATTGAATACTGAAAAAAAACCGAGTGCATGAGAGGGATTGTAAACTGGGGCTTCATCTAAAAGTATCAAATTTTGATCATAAGAACCCCCTCTGACATATAAATTTGTTGCGCCTTCATTTGCTGACTGGATTCCTGGTATTAACTGTAAGGATTTTAATACATCTGGTTCTCCGGAAAATGAAACAATGGACTTAATTCGAGCTATTGATACTTCGTTTTTACTTGTTATTGAATTGTGGACATTTTTTTTTGAAGCTGTAATCACAACCTCGTTTAATTCATTTTTTAATTGCTGTAGGTTTATGTTTAACTGAACATTTTCTTTTATTTTTATCTTTTCTTCAATTGTTCGGTATCCAATGTACGAAATAGCTAAAATATAATTTCCTTCTGTTAAGGTCATGGAATAAAAACCATAATTATTAGTGATTACCCCCTGCTGAGTACCCATTACCAAAATATTTGCCCCAATTAAAGTTTCGCCAGTTATAGAATCTTTTACAGTTCCGTACAGGGTAAACTTTTGAGCAAGAATAAATTGAGATATTAATATGCTTATAATTAATAAATATAATTTCCTCATTCAGTTCTTTTTATTTGTTTTAAGATGAAACTTTCAATTTGATTTTGATCAAATGGCGCATTAAACACCTCATTATTAATGACTATGGTTGGCGTTACTTCAATTTTATTGTTTTTTACAATTCTTATATCAATGTCGTTGACTTAAGCTATAATGGTTTGTAATTCATATAGTAGAGTTTCTTTGGGCGTTTTTTTCTCTCGTTCTTTCTGCCGGGGCGGATTATTTCTCTTGTTTGGCTTACAATGGAATCAAACGCTGCAATCGCTT
>JBBQEI010000019.1:0-75893 GCA_038320545.1 Bacteroidales bacterium | reverse complement strand
TTGAAAATAAGGTTAAACTACACTTACATGTCAACATTTCTGCTATTTTCGACGATAATGGAAGAGTATCCAATGCCATTATTCAGCACGTTGATATCACTAAACAGAAAGAAGCCGAAGAGGCTCTGGCAAAAAGTGAGGAGAAATACCGGAATGCCCTTATAGAAGCTAACCACTTTGCTGAAATTATGGATAATATTCCAACATATATCTACATTAAAAATCTGAATCACGAATATGTGTATGCCAATCAACTGACATTAAATTTATTCAAAAGTTCAAAAGAAAACTTACCCTATAATTTTGATCCTGAATTTTTTCCTAAACAAACAGTCGAACAATTATGGGAAATTGATAATCATATATTTACCACAGGAGCAACCACCAACAATGAAGTAGAAAGTATAAACTACAATAATGAAAAGAGTATATTTTGGGAAAAAAAGTACCCTTTATATGATGAGTTAGGAAAAATATGGGGGTTAGCCGGAATATCAGTCGACATCACCGAATATAAGCGAGCCGAACAAGCACTGAAAGCAAGCGAAGAAAAGCTTAAGATGCTCAATTCTGATAAGGACCGGTTTATTTCCATTCTCGGACACGACTTAATAGCACCATTTAATCCCATTTTAGGAATTTTGCATATTCTAAGTGAAAACATACATAATTTTGATATTAATAAAATTGAAACTCTGATTAAAAGTGTAAATAATTCGGCACTTAATGTTTACAATTTACTGGAAGAAACTTTGATATGGGCGAACTCCCATTCGGGAAAATTGCCATTTGAACCTCAAATGTTTTTATTTTCCGAAATTTGTGAAGAGGTAATTGATTTCTTCAAACCTAATTTTAGTAAAAAGAATATTACGGTTGAAAACTCCTTTAATGATAAATTAGTGTTGTATGCCGATAAAAAGATGATCAAGACCATTTTACGTAATTTAATCTCGAATGCAATAAAATTTACCAACGAAGGTGGGATGATAAATATTCGGGCAGAACAAGACAGCAAAGAGGTTATCATTTCAGTTTCAGATAACGGAATAGGAATCAGCCCGGAAAATATCTCCAAACTGCTAGACAATTCCCATACATATACAACCACTGGTACAGCACTCGAACAAGGATCGGGATTAGGTTTAATACTCTGTAAGGAATTTATCGAAAAACATGGCGGTAAGTTACTTATTGATAGTGAACCTGGAAAAGGAAGTACATTTAAGATAACATTGCCTGTATTCAGTAAATAGTAATTTTTAAAAATTTACAGATTCATTTTTGCTATGCCAATGTAGCGTTTTCGTTAATCTTGTAACCTCATGTTATTACCGGAAGATTTATTTTACAGATCACCAAATTAAAGCTTCAATAGAATTTATACTCAATATTTCCTGAATTAGCTTGAAAGAACATATTTAATTTATAAATTTAGATGGGTAATAAATCTTTCGCCTGCATGACTTATTTAATAAGTGTTCTTTTGGTGAAACCGTTATGAGAGATATCACAAAATACTATTATATGCTAGCTGGATTTTCAGCTGGATTTATACTAAGCTTGATTGGAATAATAGCTGAAGATTACAAACACCAAATATCTATCAGTTCAGCTTTAAAGGACTTACATCACTTTTATGCTCCTATATTTATCGGAGCTTTTGTAAGTTTTATTAGTTATTTGTATTGGAGAAAAATGCAAGATCAGAATTTAATATGGGAAATGTTAATTGAAGATCAGACCAGGAATGAAACAATGATTTCCAATATATCTGATGTTATTGCTATTATCAACGATCAAGGGATAATCACCTATAAAAGCCCAAATATTTTGAAACATTTTGGCTGGCATCCTGATGATTTAAAAGGTTCAAAGGCTTGGGCAATGACACATCCTGAAGATCTTGGCTTTGTGCAGGGAGAGTTTTACAAATTGCTTGAAAAAGCAAACTGCACCAAAACTATAAGATATCGTTACAAATGTAAAAATGGAATTTACAAGCATATTCAGCTCACAGCAACCAACCTGATTCAGCATCCTAACTTAAGGGGAATATTATGCAATTACAGAGATATCTCAGAAGAAATAAAAAGTGAGCAGGCGTTGATAGAAAATGAATACAAGTATCGTACGTTATTCGAAAACATGCACGATGTAGTTGCTATTCTCAATAATGAAAAACAAATAATTGATGTAAACTCTGCTGCTTTTGAACTCTTTGAATATACAAAAGATGAAATAATGAGCATGCAAATCGAGAACTTAATTTATAAGGATGATCAGCATATCTCAGATACATACTTTCAAAAGCTCGAAAACACTGGCTCTTATATTATGTACGAAGGAAGGATCAAGACAAAAACAGGCAAAATAAAATGGATCCAAGTGAATGCTACTGAGATTACTAAAAATGGCAAAAAAATCGGTTCTCAAGATATTATCAGGGACATTACTCAGCGTAAAAAAAATGAAATTGAACTTGAAGAAGCAATAAAGAAATTACATGCTTTAAATGCAACAAAAGACAAACTTTTTACCATTATTGCCCATGATCTGAAGAGTCCATTTAACAGTATTCTAGGATTTGCCCAATTAATTAATAGAAACATTCACACCTGCGAAACTGAAAAAACCGAAAAATACCTGCTGCAAATAATTGCATCTTCAAAAAGCACACTTGGTTTGCTCGAGAACATGTTAAACTGGGCAAAAAACCAAACCGGTCAATTGAGTTTTAATCCTGATACGATCAAATTATCTGAAATTCTTGATCTGACTTTAGATGTTTTGAATTCAGCAGCAAAAATCAAAAATATTTCAGTAACCTGTGAAGTGAATAATATTGAAGTTTTTGCCGACCAAAACATGCTCAAAACAGTTTTACTAAACTTGATTTCCAATGCAATAAAATTTACTAAGTCCGGAGGGAAAATAGAAGTCATTGCAATTGAAAAAAATAACGAAACTGAAATTACCGTAGCCGATAATGGAATTGGAATGAACAAACTGACAAGAAACTACCTGTTCAATCCGGAAAAAAATACAACAACCAATGGAACGGCAAATGAAAAAGGTTCTGGCTTAGGCTTAATGATTTGCAAAGAATTTATTGAAAAACACCAAGGAAAAATTTGGGTAGAAAGTGAAGCTGGAAAAGGAAGTCGTTTTAAGTTTACAATACCTGTGCATCCATATACCTCATAGAAAATTATTTAATTTTTTAATCCGCAACTACAAATAAGAATTAGTGGAAATCAACCCAACTTATTTGTCCAATTCACAATTAATGTCATTTAGTTAAGACGTTGTCTTCGACTCCGCTCAGCCTGACGAACTGGTATTATTGTCGCACTGAGCGGAGTCGCACTGAGCGGAGTCACACTGAGCGGAGTCGAAGTGTATAATAATTATTCAATTCCTAAACTAAACGAACATTGAATTCACAATAAGAAAATTAAGCAAACATTTTGTACATTGTTTTCGAATATTAATCGATATCCTGATTTATGAGTGGAATATTTGCCCTGGTAGCTACAATCCTTAATGGTATTATTGAGACTGGTATACAGGGATAAGTTCGAAATAATATGGGATAAAATTAGATTGTAAATCATTCATGCTGAAAAGACTATATAAAGAAAACCCATATATTGGCTTGTTGATGATCTTCTCTGTTTTAATAATATTCATGTTTTTGGAAATGAAAAATCACCGTTTCCAGCTTGTTGATTATGAGGTTTATTACAAAGCTGCCCATCGTGTTATTAATGGTGAAAATCTTTTCCGGGTGGAAGATGGTTTTTATAAATATAAATATTCTCCGGTAGCAGCAACATATTTCATTCCCTTTATTTCATTCCCATTAGAAATATCCAAAATTGTTTTCTGGATATTGAGTGCTTTTATTATTACGTCATTAATATTTATCAATACCAGCCTGGCCTTTTTTGGTAAAAAATATGATTCCCTGATCGTCAACAACATCACCCTGTTATGTGGATTATTTCTGGCAGTACATTATATGCTAGACATTCATTTAGGTCAGGTGAATTTCCTGATATTTACCATGTATAGTTTGTCGGTATGGCTATATATCCGACGAAAGGATTTATTATGGCCGCTTGTTCTGGCAATGAGTATTTTTATAAAACCTTTTGCATTAATTTTCATTCCGTATTTAGTTTTAAAAGGAAAATTCAAACAAATAGGATTACTTATTACCTTTTTATTTTTATTAGCAGCCCTTCCATTGTTTTTCTATGAAATTCCTGATTTAACCTTTCAGTATAAATCCTGGTTTTATGAACTTGTTACAGAACTTAAAAACAAGCAATCGCTGATGTCTAATTCAAACCACACGATATTTTCAATATTGGCGCGAAATAATCCTGTTTCCTTTTTCGAGTTTGGAACAACAGGAACAATTGTTTTTCAATTATTAGTTTTATCAGGAATAATTTCTTTTGTTTTATGGTTTGTAAATAAAGGTAAAAACACTAAAAATTCTGAAATTGCTGACTTTGCTTTACTAACAGGTATGATTCCCTTGTTAGCTTTTACCGATACAAATTCTTTTGGTGCAATTAGTATGATGCTTTGCTTATTGTTAGCCCATTTCTGCCAAATGAACCGTTTAGAAAAAGTAATATTAATTTCCGGAGTTATTCTTACCAGTTTTAATATTTATGATCTTTGGGGTGCCCGGTTGTTTGGAATTTTTAAATCTATGTCATTTATTTCATTTGGAACGATAATATTAATTGTTTCTTTGGCAATATTCCGTAAACAACAAAAAGTTTAAGATTCAACCAACTATTTGCCATTAACTTCAAATTTGGATTTGATTTTATTATTCTATATTTTTCTTATCTAAAATTAGCCCCATTGAGCTACACTATTATAAAAGTTAAATTATTGACCAACAATGCTATTTAACATGGAATGTAAAAACAATATTTTAATAAATAAAAAATACATTAGTGAAAACCTTGCAACCACACAATCGTTTTAATATAATTAATAATAAAATCATTATGAAAAAAATATATCAAATAATAATAGCCATAAGCATCGGTTCATTCTTTTTTATAAGTTGCGAAAAAGACCCATCAACGCCTCCTACACCAGAGATCAAAACAGCAGATGAAATTAATACATTTATCTGGAGCGGCTTACACGATTATTACCTTTGGACAAAGAATGTTCCCAATCTTAATAAGAGCTATTACACCCCAAATAGTGATTCCCTAAATCAATTCCTGAATAAATATACAGATCACGAAAAACTGTTTTACGATTTATTATACGATTATGGTCATACTGATAAATTTTCGTGGATTGTAGATGATTACGAAGTTCTTGAGAAAGAATTTGAAGGGATAACAAAATCAATGGGCTATAATTTCATGCTTGGCCGTTATGCTACCGGTGATAAAGTTTTTGGCTACGTAAGGTATGTTGTTAAAGGTTCGCCTGCAGCAATTGCCGGAATTAAGAGAGGCGATCTTTTTACACAAGTTAATAACCAGGATATCACCGTCACTAATTATATGGATTTATTGGTAAATTCTGAAGCTTATACTCTTAATTTTGTTGATCTGATTAATACTACCCTTACTCCAAATGGGAAAACGGCCACTATGACGGCAATTGAAATAGCAGAAAACCCAATTTTTCTGGATACGGTGTACACTATCAATAATCAAAAGATAGGATATCTCGTTTATAATTCGTTTACTTCAACTTACGATAAGGAACTCAACAACGTAATGCTTAAATTTAAAAATGAGGGCATTAATAAATTAATACTTGATTTAAGGTATAACGGGGGAGGCTCAGTTCAAACAGCGACCTATTTAGCTAGCATGATTTATGGAATCAATACCACTAAGATTTTTCTCAAAACTGAATATAATGATGTATTACATGAATATCTTAATCAAGAATATGGATCCGATTACTTTGACGTCAAATTTGAATCGTTGATTTATGGTGAGAATGATAACAACACAGCTATAAATACATTAAATCTCCCGGCCATTCATATTATAACAAGTGACAATACAGCCTCAGCAAGCGAGAGTATTATTGTTGGTTTAAAGCCCTATATTACAGTAACTACAGTAGGAACCAATACTTATGGTAAATATGTAGGTTCAATTACCCTGAAAGATTATATTGATGACAAAGGAACTGTAAATCCTAAACATAAATGGGCCATGCAGCCTATAGTTCTTAAAATTGCCAGTTCCACCGGCTATTCTGATTATGTAGATGGACTTGCTCCCAATGTTACAATTGAGGAAGAAATAACAAACATGTCGGTGTTAGGCGATTTAAACGAACCACTGCTAAATGCAACAATTTCAAATATTACAGGCATTTCAACCAAGTCAAAAGCTTTTTCAAACTTCAGTTATAAACTTTTGACCAAATCAGAAGATTTTCATAAAAAAGAGATGTATTATAATAATCCGAAGATTATGTTTAATCTCAAAAAATAACCTGAAATCTTAAGAGTTATTTGAAATTTTAAAATATACCTGAGGAAGATGTTGTCTCAAAGTCAATTAATTATCGCATTTCGACTCCGCTCAATGTGACAATTAATTGACTTTAAACGATCAGACAGCGTGAAGTCGAAGCCTTTCCAGAGTTTTAGGACAGCACCTTCCTCTTAAGGAATCTATAAATGACTAAATCGAATCGAATATCCAAGTTGTTTAAAGTAATTTCTGAATTTCTTTTGATTTCGATATCAATGGTTGGCTATGTCCCCAAAAATGCAACCATAGCAAGAACTATTACCATATTCTTATCCATTCTATTTGCTATATTTATCAGTATTTATTATCCTTATAATAAATACTTTGCCATTCTATACTTTCTTATCAGTGAAGTTTTCTATGTTGGATTTTTAATGATAGTACTGTCTAAAAATGGACTTCGACATTGGTTTATAAGAAAGTGGGGCAACGAACACGCAGGTTATTTAACTTATGAAGCGATACTTGGATTTTTATTTTTCCATAATTTAATCAGCATTGGATATATTGCATCTTCAAGTCCCGGTAATTTATTCCAGTTTATTGGAAAGGAATTTCTTCTGGTAACTGTATCTATCATGTTTATCAGTGGTTTTGCCATAAAGATATTAGCAGCTAAAGCAGTTTCCATTGAAATATATTATTTAAAAGACATGTTTCTTGGGAAAAAAATATCCGAATTTGTTAAAACAGGTCCATACAAATATATTTCAAATCCAATGTACGGAATTGGTCAGGTTCAGGCATATGCAACGGCCATTTGGTATGGCTCTGAGTATGGATTAGTTGCAGCAATTATAAACCAGGTCTTAGTATTTACTTTTTATTACCTTTTTGAGAAGAAATTTATAAAAAGAGTATACCTCAAAACCGGTAATTAAAATTGGTTATTCTATTCCGTAAGCTATTCCAATAATTTCAACCATGGGTGTTTCTCCGTATGATTGCTCTATATTTTTCTTTTTTACCAAAACTTTTGTAGCATTCATACGCAGTGCGCTTTTTTTCAGATTTACATTAACGTTCTTTTCTAAAATATCAATTTTTGTTTTTAATGATTTGCCTTCAGCTTTGGCAGAAATTGGTCCAATTTCCTTTAAACCCGAAACTTCACCTTCGTCATAGGTAAGAACAACAATTCTCCAGAGATTATCAGCTTCTGCGCCCACTCCGGAAACCGGAACATTGTTCCTGAATGCCCTGGTTTTACCATCTTTATAAATTATCTCTTTCACCTTGGTGTAAGGAGCTTTATTTATCATCGTATTTAATGGATATTTAAAAGCAACTTCAGTTTGGTTTTCGGCAATTATATTTACAATAATAGAATCGCCTGTTTCGAGTTTTATTTTATCATAACCATCGTTTTCGGGTTTGGATACAAATTTTATTAAAGAATCTTTTTTTACTTCAGAAACAACCTGCTTCACTATACTATCCTCCTGAGCTGTTAGTTTATTTGCTAAAAAAAGCAATATTATTAAGGCAATATATTTCATATCGTTTTGTTTGCCTTACCTTACGTAACATAATAAGCACTGGTTTTAAAAATGCTTAAAAGAAATTAACAATGAGCTTTTTCAGGCAGGTAGTTTTTATTCGATTGATCATATTCTTATTATAAACTCCAGTCAATTTCTGTAATCAACTGTTCTCTTAACAATTCATTGGTTTTGGAAAAATGCCTGCACCCGAAAAATCCGGCATAAGCCGAAAGTGGAGAAGGATGAGGACCTTTAAGTATAAAATGCTTATTGGTATCGATAAGTACTTCTTTAGCTTGGGCGTATTTGCCCCAAAGAATAAATATTATACCTGTTTTATGAAGCGAAATCATCTGAATGGCTTTGTCGGTAAATTGTTCCCATCCTTTTTTTTGGTGAGAACCAGCCTGGGTAGCCCGAACAGTTAAAGTGGCATTTAAAAGCATTACACCTTGTTCGGCCCATTTCTCAAGGTTTCCGTGTTTAGGAACCGGAATATTCAAATCCGAACGAATCTCCTTAAATACATTTACCAGAGATGGAGGTGGTGGCACTCCGACAGGCACTGAAAAACATAAGCCATGCGCCTGACCAGGACCATGATATGGATCTTGCCCTATAATTACTACTTTCACTTTATCAAAAGGCGTTTTATCGAAAGCATTAAATATGAGGTTCCCGGGAGGAAAAATCAAATGATGCTTACGTTCCTCTACCAAAAATTCCCTTAAGCTTTGAAAGTATGGCTGGTTAAATTCTGAAAATAAAACAGCTTTCCAGCTTTCTTCAATTTTGGGATCAATTTTTTCCATTAAATAAATGCTTTAGTTTATTGAAAAGCCAGAACTCTATTTTCGAAATTCTAAAAAATCTGAACTTCTATCAATAAAATATTATACAATGACGTTTAGTAAAGACGCAGGCTTCGACTCCGCTCAGCCTGACGAACTGGTATTAGTGTCACACCGAGCGGAGTCGAAGTGGATTTTAATTATTCAATTCCTAAACTCAACGACATTGAAATATTATATTTAAAACTACATCGCAAATATATGACTGTATTGTTAAAAGCTTTCAATGAATGTTAATTTTTAAATTCCGGCAAATCGATTAATAATCTCTATTTTTGATTACAAATAAGCATGTTGTGAAATGTTGCGTAAGATTCTAGTCGTTTTAACTATATTATTAATAGTTTTTTTAGGGTATTTTTCATATAAGTTACTGAAAGAAAAAGAAGTAGCTATAAATTCCTTGTTAGATGCAGTGCCATTCGATGCCAGTTTAATAATTGAAATAAATCGCCCTGAAATTCTTTTCAATATAATTTATTCACCACCCATTGATGCAGAAAGTTTTTTGAGTATTCCATTTATCAAAGATCCTTTGGAAAAATTAAAAACAATCGATTCTGTTGCTTCGCAGGATAAAATTGTAAAAGCTGCACTTCGAAGGCCTCATTCAGCAATAATTTCAGGCCATCATGTTGGAAAGGATGAGCTTGAAATGGTTTACTATTTAAAACTCAACAGCGAAAAAGAATTCCCTCCTATTGAAAAGCTAATACGAAAAAACATACAGGCAAAAGGAAATATCTCCCAACACAACTATGAAGATGCCAGGATATACGATGTTTCAATATCTAACAGAAA
Organism: Bacteroidales bacterium; assembly: GCA_038320545.1. Classification (GTDB taxonomy): domain Bacteria; phylum Bacteroidota; class Bacteroidia; order Bacteroidales; family JAAUTT01; genus JAAUTT01. The sequence continues at coordinate 66,209 of JBBQEI010000019.1, read as the reverse complement.
ATCAGGAGGTTTTTCTTATGTACATTACAAAGGAATGGTCGTTCTCAGCAAATCGTCAATATTAATTGAAGAAGTAATCCGTCAAACTAAATCAAATAAATCAATAAAAACCAAAGCGGGACTCGAAACCGTTCTAAAAACTGCCGGAAAGAGCTCTCCTTTCAATTTGTATTTGAATTTTGATTACTTCCCAACTCTGGCGCTGAACTTTATACATTCCCGATTTCAGCCTGAACTTGAGTCAATTTCCAAATTTGCTCACTGGATAGAATTAGATTGTAATGTGAACAAAAATGCTATTATTCTCACTGGTTTTTCGTCAGCTGAAAATACCAATGGATTTCTTTCCGATATTTTTCACGATCAGGAACCATTTAACCTTACGCTCCCCGGACTGCTCCCATCTGAGATAAAAGGCTTTTTTTCGCTGGGAATCTCTAATTATGAAAAATTCAGAATTAATTTTTCTGACTATCAAAAAAAGAATCTTTCTAATCCTGATTTTGATATTAACCTGAATAAATTCAAAAAAACAACAGGTATCGACCTTACTTCAGCCTTTTCAAAAATATTCGAAAAGGAAGTGTGTTTTAGTTATCTTCCGGGAAATGGAGAAAATATTGAAAATAATATTTTCACTGTTATTAAAACCAAAGGCAATAGTGAGGCAAGGCAATTTATAACTGAATGCACCAGCGCCAAAGAAGGTGTATCGGATTCTATTTTAAATCAATCAATTATTGAAACATCGGCATTTAACATTCCTAAACTACTTTTTGGAAATATCTTTGGCTTGAACAAGAATAGCTTTTGCACTATCATCGAAAACTACATTATTTTCTGCGATTCTGTTCCCCAATTAAGCGGTTTTGCAAGGGAGTTTTCACAACAAAAAAATTTGTCGTTAGATTTAAACTACCGTAATCTGGTTGATTTAATCTCAGAAGATACTTATTGCTACTTTTATTTATCACCCGAAGCAGAACAATTATACCGGCATTATCTGAAATATACATCGGAACAGATGTTTTCGCAATACAAATATGGATTGAGCCAGGTACAAGCCATTGTTTATCAGTTTGGCCGAAACAACAATCTGTTTTATAATAATGCCTTTATTCAATTTTCACCAAAACCGAAAGGAACCATCAACAAATTATGGGAAATTAAACTTGACAATGAATTACAATCTAAAATTTCCATCGTCGATAATCACTTGAACCGTAAAAACGAAATTATCTGTCAGGATAAATCCAATAATATCTATCTAATTTCAAATAGTGGTGAAATATTGTGGAAAAGGAAGCTTGATGAGAAAATTATGGGAGATATTTATCAAGCTGACTTATTCAAGAATAAAAAGCTTCAGTATGTTTTTAATACAGCCCAAAAGATATTTGCATTAGACCGGAATGGCAAAGATGTGGAAGGTTTCCCAATCAAACTGACTCAAAAGGCAAGTGGCGAAATGGCTGTTTTTGATTATGATAATTCAAGAAATTACAGGTTTTTAGTTCCAATAACTGATAATCGGCTTTATTGTTTTGATAAAACAGGTAAAGAAGTGGAAGGATGGACAAAACCCATAATTGGTAACAAACCCCGAAAAATACAATATGTGGCAGTAAACGGAAAAGATTTCATTGTTGTCCCTGATGAAAAAGAAATTCATTTTTTCGACCGTAAAGGTCAACAGAGAATAAAGACTCCCACATCAATTTACATGGCGCCTAATTCAGACCTTTATGAAAATTATTTAAAAAATTCATTTTATTTTGTTTGTAGTGATTCGTCGGGAACTGTTAATTTAATTGCATTAAATGGTGAAGTAACCAAGGTTCAAACGGGGATATATCCCATGAATCATTATTACCTTCATACTGATATTGATTTTGATGAAGTTAAAGATCATATATTCTTCTATGACAAAAAATTTGAAGCGTTTACATCTACCGGAGCCAGAATAATAAATTTTCCTCTCAAAGGTCATGTAAATCGTTTACCAAAAATTATTAATTTATCCGATTCCACTTATCTATTTTCTTACACCGATACTTTAGAAGACAAAATATATTTAAACAACAATCATGGAGATGCACTTACCGGGACTCCATTCGCAGGGAATTCTGAATTATATTTTAGAATAAACGAAAATACTGATCAAAAACTTAACTTATATTATTCTAACAACAACATTTTGATTTCCATTTCCGTAAAATGAAACAACTTTTACAAAATGGAAAATGGATAAACGAAAGGTTACTACTAAAGTAATTGCTTTTATACTAGCTGCTTTTTTAATTAACTCTTGTATAAAAGATGAAATAGACCATAATAATCTATCATCCAGGATTTACTGGAATCCAAAAATTGGAATACCAATAGCCTATGGAAACCTATCGTTTGAAGATATTATAGAATCATTAGGCACATCAAAACCGCATATACAAAGTGATTCCAGCTTGTTTATGAGTTTGGTATATTCCAGTACAATTGAATCGGGAAATGCCGATTCGCTTATACCTATTGCAAACCAACACTTCAATGAAGTATTACTGGCATCGCAGTTTAATCTTCCTGCATTTCCGACAGAAGATACCATATTACTTAATCGTACAAAAAATTATTCTTTTTCGTTCACAAAAGGTGAGATTATCGATAGTATGATTATCAAAACCGGAAGTATGGTTTTCAATATTTCATCGTCGTATAAATACAGTGGAACCCTGACGATAATAGTACCTAAGCTTATAAAAAATAATAAACCCCTAACTATTACTGTAGACATCAATAATTCAAATGGTACTTTTAATTCGATTCAAACATATGACATCTCCGGATATAGGCTCCAATTAGATCATCCTAATATAAATGACAATTTAATGAACTGTAATTTTACGGCTAAACTGGTTAATTCCGGAGGAGGTGTAAGTGTTGGTGATAATATGGCAATTGATTTCAATTTAAATAATATTAAATTTTCTTCCTTGTTTGGATATATTGGCCAAATACAGTTAATACACTCACAATCAAAATTTAAACTTCCATTATTCGAAAATATCTCTAAAACAAATTTAACCTTCGCTAACCCATCTCTTAAAATCAAGACTTTAACTTCGTTTGGAATACCAACAAGAATTGAAATATATAATGCAAAAGCGGTAAATGAGCAGGAAGGCTTAACAGTACCAATTAACATTAATACAAGTGTTAATCCATTTAACATTTCTTACCCGTCTATTTTAGGCCAAACAAAAAAAGACTCAGCAGTATTCACGAACTATAATACCAATCTCAATGAGGCCTTATTTATAGGACCCAACAATGTTTTTTATACCCTGCTTTGTTCGGCAAACCCGGCAGGAAAAGCATTAAATTACATTACCGACACTAGTAAAATGAGTATCGACGTTGAAATGGATTTGCCATTAAATATGCATATTAGTCAAGTCGAATTTACTGATACCATTGATCTTGATCTTTCTATGATTGATAAAGAAAACATAAATATAAAATCACTTTTACTGCATTCGTCTTTTGAAAATGGAATGCCTTTAGACTTGAGTATTCAGGTGTATTTGCTCGACGAAAACTCTAACCATGTCGATACTCTGTTTTCGGGGATCAATACCCCGGTAATACAATCAGGAACATTAGATGCTCAGGGAAAAATTTCAAATTCAACAAAAAAAGATATTGATATATTATTTACCGATGAAGAAATTGAAAAATTATTAAAAGTAAAAAAAGCGAATATAAGAGCAGGCATTACAACAGCTAACAATGGAAATACATTCATTAAATTTTACTCTAATTATTCCCTGAAAGTATTATTTGGGATACAAACTGAACTCGAAAATAAATGAAGAATGATATGGGAAAAGTTAAATTAAAAATCACTTTACTATTTGTTTTCTTTGCTTGTACTATTCATTTTGTATCAGGACAACAAAACAATTCACTCTATTTCCTCGATAGAGTACCCCAGAGTATTCAATTAAATCCTGCTTTGCAACCCGGATGTGTTTTTTATTTTGGTATTCCGGTTATTTCTTCTTTAGAAATAAATGCTGGCAACAATTTTTTTGGACTTAATGATGCCTTTTTTAAAGACAATGAGCTTGGTAAATTTGTAAATGCACTAAATACAAAAGAATCAACAACCCAAGCCCTTAACAAATTAAGAAAAAATAATATAATTTCAGCAGGAATCAATCTTGACCTTATTTCGTTTGGCTTTAAGTTAAGAGACAGTTATATTTCATTTCTAATTTCAGATAAAGTAAATATTAATACAAATATTCCAAAAGACTTGATACGTTTACCTTTGGAAGTCATTGATGTAGGCTCAAGGTATTCATTAGACAATATTGGCTTAAATGCCAGCTATTACAGAGAATATTCAATTGGATATTCGAAAAAAATAAATGATCAGTTGTTTTTTGGTGTAAGAGGCAAAATGCTTTTTGGTAAAGCTAACATCACGAGTCAGCAAACAAGTATAAATATTTACGAACCCAATTGGCAATCTATTGAGCTTTCATCTTCAATTAATGTACAATCTTCGATTCCACATCTTGATGTCTACACTGACAAGACCGGTAAACCTGATAGTTTAAACTTTAGAAATTTCCCCAACACGAGCAATCTGATAAATGATGTAGTTTTATTAAGAAAAAACAGAGGCTTTGGCTTCGATTTGGGTATACAGTTTCTTCCAGGTGAAAAATTTTCTATTTCAGCCAGTATATTGGATTTAGGTTATATCAACTGGAAAACTAATGTAAATACTTTATCAGGAGGGGGAGATTATACATTCAAAGGCATAAATTTAAACGAAACAAACAATGTTGCCAAAGGTATTCTCGATAGTCTTTTAAATGTTTATGATGCAACTTTGTCGTATAATCCTTACAATACATTGTTAATCCCAAAATTATATGTTGCTGTATCGTATGCTCCGGTTAAATCTGTAAAATTTGGATTACTTTCACGATCAGAATATATTTTTAATACATTCCGTCAGCAATTTACGGGAACATTGACTTTATATCCGGTCCAGTTTTTAGGTGTTAACTTAAGCTACACCATTGCCAACAGAATGTATGATAACCTGGGTATTGGTTTTGTTTTCAGAAGTGGCCCCCTGCAATACTATATAATGAGCGAAAGGATTCCGGTTATGTGGTATAAAATTAAAGGTGATAACGTTCCTTACTTGCCGGTTTATGCTAAAGATTTTAATTTACGATTTGGAGCAAATATTGTTATTGGGGCAAATAAACATAAAGCCTTAACGAAGGATCAGCCTTTCCTTGAGTAAATTTAACACTTCTTAACCTGTTTGTCTTATCAAAAATAATTAACTTGCGGGAAATTTCAAGATTATGTTATTTAAGATTATTTTATTTTTTATAATTGTTGTTTTAATTATAAGGTTTTTCAGCCGCGCTCTCCTTTCAATGTTTATTGGGAATTTAAACAATAAATTTACCCAAACCCAAAATAATAGCCATCATAATACCCGCAATAAGGAAGGTGATGTGATCATCAAAACACCTGATAAAAACGATAAGAAGTATGGAAATGAGGGAGAATATGTGGATTTTGAAGAAATTAAAGAGTGATTAATCCAAACTTTTCAATCGCTTAACAGAATAGAACCTCATCGTATTGTCCCACAACATACATCTATTGATCTCAAAAAACTACATATGAAAATTCTTAAAAATCTTGCTCCGCATTTTTTAGCAATTGTGGTATTTATTTCTGTCACATTTCTCTATTTTCCTCCTCTTCTCGAAGGAAAAGTGATTCGACAAGGTGACATTATGCAGTTTGCCGGAATGTCGAAAGAGATTAATGATTTTCGTGAAGAAACCAAAATCGAGCCATTGTGGACGAACAGTATGTTTGGAGGAATGCCAGCTTACCAGATTTCGGTGATTTATAAAAATAATGTAGCAAAAAAAATTAATAATGTAATTTCGTTGAAATTTCCCGTACCAGCAGTTTATATGTTTTTGGCCCTACTTGGCTTCTATATTCTGATGCTAGTACTGGGGGCAAATGTTTGGATTGCTGTTGCAGGAGCTTTTGCCTTTGCATTTTCATCCTATTTCTTTATTATTGAAGCGGCAGGCCACAATTCCAAAGCCCACGCCATGACATTTATGGCTCCAATGGTTGCTGGAATCATTTTAGCTTACCGGGGAAAATACATTCTTGGAGCAGCAGTATTTGCCCTTTTTCTGGCACTTCAATTAAATGCAAACCATCTACAAATAACTTATTATACAGCCATTATTATTCTCATTTATGCAATTGTTGAATTTATTTTTGCCATAAAAGAGAAAACATTAATTAAATTTTCAAAAGCTAGTACAATTTTAGCTGTAGTTGCTGTAATTGCCTTTTTTACAAATTTTACCAATATGCTTCTCACTTATGAGTATGGTAAAGTTTCGACAAGGGGAAAATCGGAATTGACACTTAATGTCGCCGATCAAACTACAGGTTTAGATAAAAGTTATATACTAAACGATTACAGCTATGGAATAGATGAAATTTTTAATTTATTTATTCCAAACTTCAAAGGAGGTGGAAATTCTGATGTTGGTACCAATTCCGAATCATTTAAATGGTTTCAACAAAACAATGTTCCCAATGCTAATCAAATTGTTGAAAATATGCCAACCTACTGGGGAAATCAATTATTTACCTCCGGACCTGTCTATATAGGGGCAGTAGTGATATTTTTATTTATTCTTGGCTTGTTTGTAATCCGCGGGCGTTTAAAATGGTGGATTATAGCCGCCACCATACTTTCAGTATTTCTTGCCTGGGGTAAAAATATGGAATGGTTCTCCACAATTTTTATAAACTATTTCCCTGGATATAATAAGTTCCGAACAGTTTCGATGATACTTGTCATTGCTGAATTAACCATTCCATTATTGGCTATGGTTGCATTTATTAAAGTTTTAAAAGGCGAATTTGATTCAAAAAAGATAAACAAACAGCTACTTTACTCGCTTTACATAACAGGTGGTTTTGCATTAATTTTTGTGCTCTTACCTGGATTATTCTACAATTTCACTTCACCAAATGATAGCAGACTTGGATGGCCAGATACCCTGTTGAATGCATTAATAGCCGACCGTCAGTCGTTACTTCGTGCTGATGCATTCCGTTCAATGGCATTTGTAGCATTGACTGCAGGTTTAATTTGGCTCATCATCAAAAACAAAATAAAACCTGTTTGGGCTTCTGTCATATTGGCTGTTTTATTCCTTCTTGACTTGGGAATCGTAGGAAAAAGATATTTAAATTCCGACAACTTTGTATCAAAAAGGGAAGCCAAGCAACCATATACTCCCAGTGAAGCTGATTTAGCTATTCTTCAGGACACTGCCCTGAACTTTCGGGTATTGAACCTTACAGTTGATCCATTCAGAGATGCTAGTACTTCCTATTTCCACAAATCAATTGGAGGTTATCATGGGGCTAAGTTAAAGCGTTATCAGGAATTAGTTGATTATCAGATCAGCAAAAACAATATGCAGGTATTGAATATGCTGAATACTAAGTATTTTATTGCTCCCGGAGAAAATAAACAGCCAGTTCCGCAGATCAACCCTGAAGCACTTGGTAATGCATGGTTTGTTGATTCAGTATTAATTGTTCCCAATGCCGATGCGGAAATTACAGCATTAACTGCACTAAATCCTAAAACCAAGGCAATTGTAGACAAAAGGTTCGAAAATCTGATTTCAAAAAATTATATAACCGACTCAGTTGCAAGAATTGCATTAATAGAATACCAGCCAAATCATCTTATATATCAATCGAGCACAAAGTCAGATCAATTAGCGGTATTTTCCGAAATATATTATGATAAAGGTTGGAATGCTTATATAGATGGCATGTTAACTCCTCATTTAAGGGCTAATTATGTATTACGTGCTATGCAGGTTCCTTCCGGAGTTCATAAAATTGAATTCAAGTTTGAGCCCAAATCCTATAAGACAGGTGAATCAATTTCGCTTGCCAGCTCAATAGTTCTTGTATTACTTCTCATATCTGCATTCGGATATGAAATATACAAGTATTACAAAAAGGAAGAGAACTTAAGTGCGTAAGAACTTACGTAATCTCTGACTCATTGGAGAAGCGAAAATAAAATCATTAAGATCGTCATTACAGGTAAGTAAAATATCATCCTTCGTACCTTCCCATGCTTTTTCGCCATCATGGATAAAAATTACTTTATCACCAATCTCCATTACTGAATTCATATCATGAGTATTAACAAGAGTTGTAATATCGAATTCTTCGGTAATTTCTTTAATTAAGTTATCAATTACTATTGATGTTTTTGGATCTAAACCTGAATTTGGTTCATCGCAAAATAAATATTTTGGATTCAGTGCTATAGCACGGGCTATGGCAACTCTTTTCTTCATCCCACCACTTAGCTCGGAAGGTGATAATTTATTTGCATTTTCAAGATTAACCCTTTTAAGGCAAAAATTTGATCTTTCTCTTTTAGCTTCAAGTGACCAATCAGTAAACATATCCAGTGGAAACATTACATTTTCTTCTACACTAATAGAATCAAAAAGTGCTCCTCCCTGAAAAAGCATTCCTATTTCTTTTCGGATTTCTCTTTTATCGATGGTATTTAGTTTGCTAAATACTATATCTCCATATATTATCTCGCCTCTGTCAATTTCATAAAGTCCAACTATCGATTTTAATAAGACCGTTTTTCCTGATCCACTTTGGCCAATAATTATATTGGTTTTACCTCTCTCGAAAATTATTGAAACATTATCCAGAATAACTTTTTCGCCAAACGATTTTGACACACCTTTAAGCTCGATCATGACAAGAGCAATTGAGTTAATATTAAATTAAAAAGCAGAATTACCACACAACTGAAAACAACAGCTCTCGTACTTGATTTACCAACTTCAATAGCTCCACCTTCAACATAGTAGCCATTGTATGCCGATATTGAGGTAATAATAAATGCAAAAACTACAGCTTTTATTATTCCATAAGTAACATAGTAAGGAATAAATGCATAATGGATTCCAATTACATACGTTTCGGTGGTAATGACTCCGGTGAAGAAACATGCCAACCAACCGCCAGCAATTCCAATGAACATACTAATTAATGTTAACAGTGGATTAAATATAACAGCCGAAAATATTTTAGGAAGAATAAGATAGCTTGCTGAATTTATTCCCATTATTTCAAGTGCATCAATTTGTTCAGTAACGCGCATCATTCCAATTTCGGAAGAAATGCTTGATCCAACCTTTCCTGCTAAAATTAAGGCTACCATAGTGGACGAAAATTCCAAAAGTATTGAGTCTCTTGCAGCCAGGCCAATCAGATATGGAGGTAAAAGAGGACTTGTAGAATTATAAGCAGTTTGAATAGTAATGACAGCTCCCATAAAAGCAGAGATAACAGCAACTATTCCTATTGAATTTATTCCCAGGTTTTCAATTTCTCTTAATGTTTGTTTATAATACATAATATGTTTTTCGGGTTTCGAAAAAACCTTAAACATGAGTATAAAATAGCGTCCTATGTGGTACATAATTTTCATTCGTTTCAATTTTGATGTAAAAATAAAAATATATCGTCAAATAAGTTTTGACCAAAAGCTTGTTCTTTGTAAACTTCGGCAAAAGTTAAGGATAATTCCTATCTTAGTATCTTCTAAAGTAAAATTAATATCAATTTCATGAACCCAAACAATTATTGCATTATAATGGCTGGCGGTGTTGGCAGCCGTTTTTGGCCTCTAAGTCGTTCAAATAAACCCAAACAGTTTTTGGATATACTTGGTATAGGAAAATCACTACTACAACTTACATACGATCGCTTTAAAAAAATCATTCCTGAAGAGAACATCTTAATTGTTGCCCATGAAGATTATGAACAATTAATTTACGAGCATATTCCGGGTATTAAAAAAGAACAATTGCTTTTAGAACCAATGCGCAAAAATACTGCAGTTTGTATTGCATATTCTAATTTCAAAATATTCAAAAATAATCCAAAAGCAAATTTAGTTGTTGCACCTTCTGATCACCTGATACTAAGAGAAGATGAATTTTTAAGCATTATTGAACAGGGTTTGGAATTTACAAGTACCAACGATGCACTTTTAACCATTGGAATACAACCCAGCAGACCTGAAACCGGGTATGGCTACATTCAGGCCAATGGAGACAAGTCTGTTAAAGGAAGTCCTAATCTGCATAAAGTGAAGACCTTTACTGAAAAACCGAATATCGAAATGGCTAAGGTTTTTTTTGAAAGTGGAGAATTCTTTTGGAATTCGGGAATTTTTATCTGGTCATTGGAATCTATTATGCATTCCTTTGAACTTTACATGCCCGATTTGAATAACCAGTTTAACGAATCCCTGGATTCTCTTAACTCATCACTCGAAAAAGAATTTATTAATAATCTATATCCAAAAAGCAAAAGCATTTCGATAGACTATGCTATAATGGAAAAAGCTGAAAACGTTTATGTGCTTACCGCTGATTTTGGATGGTCGGACCTTGGAACGTGGGGCTCCCTTTATTCTCATCTGGACAAAGATGAATATGAAAATACAATAACTGGCAAAAATATTTTTTTATATAACAGTAAAAATTGCATCGTAAATATACCTGATAGCAAACTTGCAGTTATTCATGGTTTAGATGATTATATTGTAGTTGAATCGGATCAGATATTACTGATTTGTAAAAAAGATGAAGAGCAGAAAATAAAAGAATTTGTTAATGATGTGAGGATAAAAAAAGGAGAAGAATTTGTTTAAATAAAAAAAGGGAGCTTGAAGCTCCCTTTTTTTATGATGTTATAATTCTAGTATTCCCATAAATCGTGTTCTACTTCGAATAAATATTGTTTAATTCTTTCTGCTTCCAATAAAGCTTCAACTCCAGTAGTATATTCCTCAATACGGCGGTTATTGAAAACATTTGTTTCCTGATATATATAACCACTGAACCTCCTCTGCATAAATAAGTCATCGTATGAAATAGGTTGTGCATCATTGAATCTTGTAAATACAGGATGGCTTGCCATCAGATTTCTGGCTTCAGGATAATATACCCAAAAGACTTTTTTCATCACTATTTCAGCTTCATCATCAGCCTCAACATTGGTTTGACCCTGAACTACCTTAGGAAAAACTCTAAGTGGACATAATCCAAGAATACGTACCTGCATGGTTGAATGCTGTTTATCAAAAAACCATTTTTCTTTTATTAAAAGCTTTTTTACCTGCTCTATCTGACGATCTTGTTTATAGGTAGTATCTCTGGTGTTATTGTTTGCATCAACTACCTGAGTTGTTTTTTCAACAGCATCGAGCCTTACATCAATATCAGCCTTAGTCATTGCAACTTTAAATTCGTCATAATCGTTATCAGGATCATAAACCTGTAAGCCTTCATTATCAACACCATATAATAATAAAGAAATTAGACTCATTCTCTCACCAATAGGTTTTGATGGATAAATTAAAGGCAAGTTAGCTTTTTCCCTTAGATCTATCATTCTCCAAACTATCTTGGACCACATTACATCTGCTTCTCTGATATCTGGATATGGAATTGGTTTCTTAAAAGGTATATTAACCTTATCATAAACTTCTTTCTTCACATCCTGCGCAAAAACCGCGTTGGAAACCATGCCTGACAGGACTACTCCTACCAATAACACAAAAATGTTTTTCATAGGTACTAATTTTTTATGTTAATTAATTTTATACACTAGTGTTGATAATTCACGAACTGTTCCATCAGGTCCAACAGCCTTAATATCTTCGAAATAAACCTTTTGGCCTTTACTTAAATTTCTTATTATATCTAATTGTCCAGGTGTAATCCTGTTAGATTTTGAAGCTTCGTCTTTTTGAAAACCACCCTGATTGGCAGAGACTTTAAATTCTGTTATCTGGAATTTTAAATCAAAATCGAACTGTTCCATATCAGCTTGTACTACAATTTGTGCAGCCAATAAGTTCTTATCAATTAAACCACCTTTTCTTCCAGCGACTTTAGCAACAGGATCGGGAACTTTTTTCACCCTAAATTCCATTTGCCCCATGCTGCGCCATTTGCCATCAACCTGGGCCTCAACCGACACAAAGGCATTACCCATCTGTCTGGGTTTAACAATGTATCCAGCACCTGATTTTGAAATTGACCCGTTTGTAATTCCAGCTCTTACTTTATCAGCAGGTACACCTGCAACCGAAATTTCAACAGGATTATCCACACCTAAATAAAACACATTCATTTTTGTAGGGGAGATAACAGCACTTGCTTCAGCAACCTGGTATTCGGCATCGAATGGATAAAAGGCTTCGATTCCTTCGGGTGATTTTATTTTCACAAGACCACCCCACTTAATACTACTTCTGGCAGCACCACCTGTTTTTTCATATAGCCCTCTCCCATTAGGTTGAATAGTTAATGTTTCGTAATTACCCACCATTCTATAACTTATTGATCCATCCGGATTTTTTACAGTTTCACGGTTTCCAACATATACTTCAGGAAGTTGAGTGGTATCGCGGGCAGAAATAAAAACTTCGGCCTGATATTTATTTCCCTTTAAAATATAATTGGAATTAGTGGTAACAATAGCTTCCAGTTTATTAAATTTAAAAGCACCTGCATCAATCTGAGTGAGAAGATATCTTATCATTTCCGATTCAACATTCCTAACATCTCCCTGCATTTTAGACATTATCGTTGTAACCGCAATTAAAGGCAATTCTCCAAAATGTTCCGATTCCCAGGTATGATGAACTCCATCTTTACCCATTTTTGGATCAGCAGTTTTTAAAGATTTGTTTACCGAATTTTTTACATCAGTATGATTTTTAGCAATCAATGAAATACAATAATCGCGGAACTTTGCCAATCGTTCTTTAACTTCTTTACCCTTTCCATTATTGTTTTCTCCAACCATAATTCTGGTTGGTGTATCCATATTATCTTTCGATTCGATTTTAATTCCTTCGATCTTCTTGTTTTCAGTTGCCTTTTCATTTTTATCAGCTTCTCTGATAAGATTTACTTTGGTATCATGAATAAACACGACTAGTTCATTTGCTCTCTTCTTAATTTCGTTAGCTTTATCCTGCCATGGTTTAACCTTGTCCGGATTGGAAGTAGCTAATTGATTCATCTCATCGTATAATGTCTGGTTTTTCTCAGTAAAATTTTGATTCGTCTGAGTTAAACCATCATCTACAAGAACAAAAGCATTAAGGACTTCTTTTGATACATTTAATGCCAGTAATGCTGTTAGCACTAAATACATCATACCAATCATTTTTTGCCTCGGGGATTCCTTTCCGTGTGCCATATATTTTTAATCTAAGTCTACCTTTTGGGGTTATTGATAACGCTCATAGCTGCAAGCATATTCCCATAGATAGAGTTTAATGAAGCCAGATTATGACTTAATTGGGTAATTTCCTGTTTATATTTCTGGGTCTCATCAGCTGATTGTTGAAGGTCTTGCATTATCTTTCCAAATCCTCCGTATATTGCACTTGTTTCTTTCAGATGTTCGTTAGCTCCTCTTAACTGAAGTTCATAAGCAGTATTAAGTGCCGAAAGATTTTTGTTCACATTTTCGAGCTGATTTCCGTAAGCTCTTGAATTTTCGGAAATAGATGCAATATCTTGTTTGACACTTTGTGCAAGAGCTCCATAAGAACTGGTTAAAGTACTTACTGATTCCTGAATAGCAGCATTCGATTGTACAAAATTATTTGAAAGTTGCCCAACCGAACTAGCAGCATTTTTAACATTAGTAACATACATAGAAGTAGCTGAAGCTGCTTCTGTAACATCTGATAAGTTAGCGGTGGTAAGACTAATTTTTTGAAGTGATTCACCAAGCCGTTTAAATGCGGCAGGGCCCACATCGGCATTTGAAACAAGATCTTCAAATCTTTCGAGAGATGCCTGACCTGCCTTTCCGGCTTCTTTGATACCTTCCACTTCGTCCGGATCAGTCATACCCGCTAATTCAGGATAAACCAAAGTCCAGTCCAATTCTTCGTGTAATGGTTCAAAAGCAGAAAAGAAAAATATTACTGCTTCCGTTAATAAACCAATAGTTAATAAAGTACCGGCATAATTCCAGTGTTGTATTTTAAACAACGCACCAATAATAACAACTGATGCACCTATACCGTAAAGCTTGGCCATGAAGTTTTTCCAGCCTGAGCTTTGAACAATTTCAGAAATATTCATAATTCAAATTTATAAAGTCGGGTAGAGTTTTTGTATTAATTGTTTCCTCCCAAATATGAACGAACACATCTGAATCCGATATAGGATTTTGTAGTGTCCTGGTATTCATATGTCCGTGTCCCCACTTGCATATAGTAAGCAATATCTTTCCATGAACCACCTCTTAGAACTTTTCTTTTCATAACAGCTGGATCGTCCGGACGAGCTTCATATTTATAATCAGGATTTAAATCGTGAGTAAATACATACGCTGATTCATCGAAAGCATTGGCGGTCCACTCGGCTACGTTACCAGCCATATCGTAAAGTCCCCATTCATTTGGTTCATATGAGCCAACACGTACGGTATGTAAACCTCCGTCGTCGGCATAATTACCTCTTAAAGGTTTAAAATTGGCAAGGAAACAACCTTCTCTGTTTCGGGTGTACATTCCACCCCAGGGATACATAGAATTTTCGAGACCACCTCTGGCAGCATATTCCCATTCAGCTTCAATCGGCAAACGGTACTCCTGAACAATTGGTTGTTCATCAGCAGTTAACGCATCGTTCAGTAATTTTGTTCTCCAGATACAGAATGCACGAGCCTGTTTCCAGGAAACACCCACCACTGGATAATTATCGTATGCAGGATGCCAGAAATACATGTTTGCAAGTGGTTCATTATATGAATAAGTAAAATCAGAAACCCAACATAATGTATCAGGATAAATATTTATAACATCACGCATAATGAAAGATGAACGGTTTTGAACCGGTGTTCTTTCGCCAAGTGCATTATAAACAGAACCCTCATATTGTTTGGTACTGAAATTATATCTGTTAGATTTTTTTGCAGCTTGTTGCAAATCAACCCAAAAATATTCATACATCAGTTTACGGGTATCGATTTCTTTTCTTCTGTAAAATCTTTCATTCTCCGGAAGATAAATTTCTTTCAATACTTCATTTTGTTCTTCATCTCTGGAATCAATTTCAGTTTCCCAATTAATAGATGGCGGGTCAATAGGATTGCCATTTTCATCTTCAGAAATTAGAAATTCTTCATTGGATTCCCCAAGTAATCTCCTCATAATTGAATCGCGAACGTAATAAACGAATTGACGATATTCATTATTGGTTATTTCAGTTTCATCCATCCAAAATGCGTCAACCGAGACGGTTTTAGATAATGTTGTTTGTGCCCAGGCCACGTCCTGATCGCTTGGCCCCATATTAAATTTCCCTTGTGGAATAAATACCATGCCAAAAGGATCCGGTTCAAAATAATTCTTTCTGTCTTGAACTCCGACTAGCTCGCCACTACTGTTTTTACTACAGCTATTATTCAGGAGAACAAGGATTACACTTACGAGAAGTAATCTTTTCATAACGTTGAGGTGTTTATAGATTGCAACTTCTTATTAATACTATTGATAATTTATAATTTCCTTTTATTAAAGTTAGGTAATTTTTTATAAAAACCTAATGCTTTTATACCTTTGCGGAATTTTTTCTTTTTTTACTGAAAAACAATATCCTACCATTAACTCATGAGATCCGGTGCTATTTTTTCGGATATCCGAAAGCGTAAAGTCGTATGAATATCCCAATTTCAAACCATTCGACAATTCAATTCCAATCATCCCAATTACTGCATCATTTAACCTGTAAGATAATCCTCCCCAAAATTTTTTGTTATAGAGAACGGATGTATTCACATCTAATTGTGTGGTTTTACCGTCACTTTTTACAAAAATAGAAGGCAATACTTCAAACGTTGGATTGGGCATAGAAATTGTATAACCAGTTGTTAAATAATATTGTCGTGCCAAGAAGGGTTTCCCCTTTTCATATACAATTTCAGCTTGCCTCAGATGCATAGATGATACTCCCAAATACAATTTTTCAGTTCTATAAAACAAGCCTGCCGAAAAATCGATAACATAGACACTTTCCTTACTGTTTGGGATAGATGGATCATTTTCAGGTTGAGTGAAATTACCATTTTTGGGTATGTCCCATTTAGCATCGAGGGCTTTGTTATAAAACTCACCTCCTATTCCAATCCCGAGTTTGCCGTCTCCAATATTCAGACGATATGCATAACTTATGTTTAAGCCAATGTTGTTATCGAAACCGGGATTATCTTTCATCACTCCTAAAGCAATTCCACTGTTAATTTTACTAATTGCAGCATTTACATTGAAGACTGATGTTGAAGGTGCTCCTTTAAAACCTACCCATTGCTCTCTGTGGATAAGTGTTGCACATATGGCATCATTACTTCCAGCATATCCCGGGTTAATAGCCATGGTGTTAAACATGTTCTGGCTATATTGAGGATCCTGCTGAGCTTTTACAACTAAGGAAGTAAAAAGTGTCAGTGCTAAAACTATACGTTTCATCGGGAAATTTTCCAAATTCACTGTCATTTTTTTGAGATCATTAAAAAATTTAAATTAATGTTTATGCACAAATTTAACATTTTCTAACACACCCTCCTTCGTTGTAAAACCAATTATACTAAATTAAGAAAAATAGGTTACTGTCTTGGGCTTAATTGTTAAAAAAATGTTAACCAAAATTTTCAAATAACTATATATCTGCAAATTATCTTTTTAATTCAGTTTTTGAAACATCTTCCACCATCTATCAGGAATCTCCTGGTTCAAGGCTCTTTCATAATCCAGAGGTGAACACGATATAATAATTTTCTCATCTGTCTTGCCAGGAACTTCTAACCACCACCTATTACTTTTATTGCTCCTGTAAAAAACAAACTCCTGCGATTGTTGATTTATACTAACAACAAACCGCGTAAAATCTGGATTATTTATATGAGGTGTTTCAATAACCTGGTTTAATTTCCCTTCAATAAAATACCATATTATTTGACTTGCTAAAATGCAACTTATGAATCTTTCTTCTCCCACACCTATATCATAAACGCCAAAAGCCATCGTTTTACTGCTCAAACCAGAGTAAAAACTTAACTGGCATGCTTCGTCGCCAGTAAATCCATTAGGCGATTTAATCAAAGAACCTGGTGAATCGGAATATTTAACGGCATTCAGGCTCAAATTTAGAATTTCTGCATCTCTTAAAATCGGCTCATATTCTTTTAAATTGGCCCGAACCAGCCCCAACCTGAATGCATCAAAATATAAATCATCTAACAGGTCTAATTCCTTTTGAGATACATAAAAGGTCTGATACCCTATATTTGTATAATTAAATAAATATTCACTATTACGAAAAATTACTTCATCGAGAGTTAACCGATCTGAAAGCCTGTCGCCTTCGAATAAAAGGTTTAAATGTGAATCGATATGAATTAGGTTAGCTGCTTTTTTATTAGATACTAATCCCAAAAAATTACCTAATCCTAAATCGGATGTACTACCTAACAAAATTGTAGTAATCTTTTTTTGATGTAATTGAGCAATTACTTCTCCAACTGCAAAGGCAGTATCTTTTGGGAACCTGCCTCTGATTATGTTTCCAATATCAATTATTTTACAGCTCTGAGCAGGTTTAGCAAGCAATGCAAGATTTTTTCTAATTTCATAAGCCACAAGATATTCTTCATTCTCTTCCTTGAAATTGTTATAAGGCAGGCCAATAATCGCGATACAAAAAATAGACCAATCGAATGAGTCTTCGAAATTAAAAGTAGTAATGTTTGTACCCAGATGTTCTTCCCTGATAAGTATTGAGTGATAAAAATCACTAACAGGTCTGATGAAACCTTCTAATTCCATATAAGGCTATTTTCTTTTCTTTTTGGGTTTTGTTACTGTTTTGCTAATCAAATCTAAGCATTCCTGATAACTTAACGAAGCAGCTTCTTTTGTTTTTGGAATTTTATAATTTTCTTTCTTGTATTTAATATAAGGGCCATAACGACCATTAAGAACCATTAAATCTTTGTCTTCAACATACGATTTTATAGTTTTGTTCTGATCGTCTTCAATTTTTTTATTTATAAGCTCAATGGATCGCTCAGTAATTATAGTATATGGATCGTCGACACCCGCCTTTAAAGAAATAAACTTACTGTTATGAACAATATAAGGTCCAAAACGCCCAATTCCGGCCATTATATCTTTCCCATCGTATTCACCAACTTTGCGGGGCAATTTAAATAATTCAAGAGCTTCCTGTAAAGTAAGACTTTCGATACGTTGACCTTTTAATAAGCTGGCAAATTTTGGTTTCTCTTCATCGCTGGCTTCCCCTATTTGTGCCATAGGTCCAAACCTGCCTATTTTAACAAGTACAGGTTTACCAGACTGTGGGTCAACTCCGAGGTTTCGTTCTCCGACGTTTCTCTCCGAATTAGCAATAGTTTCTTCAACTTTTTTATGAAATGGGTTATAAAACTCATGCAACATATCGGTCCATTTCAGATTGCCTTCGGCAATTTCGTCAAATTGCTTTTCAACGCTGGCTGTAAAATTATAATCAAGGATATTCTCAAAATAACTCACCAGAAAGTCATTAACAACCAAGCCAATATCATTAGGAAACAATTTGGATTTTTCTGCACCGGTAATCTCTGTTTTAACAGATTCCTCAACATAGTTGTTTTTAAAGGTAAAAACTTTATATTTTCTTTCCTCCCCTTCCCTGTCCTCCTTAACGATATATCCTCTCACCTGAATTGTAGAAATGGTGGGAGCATATGTTGAAGGCCTTCCGATTCCTAATTCTTCCAGTTTTTTAACAAGGCTGGCTTCCGTATATCTCGGAGGATGATAAGTGAATTTCTCAACAGCATTTATCTGTTTAAGATCCAAAATCTGCCCAACATTTAAAGGAGGAAGTATTTTAGTATTTTCGTCTTCAGTCTCATCATCGGTCGATTCGAGGTAAACCTTTAAAAAGCCATCGAATTTTATAACTTCCCCAACAGCTTCAAATTTTTCTTTGGTGGTGGAAATATCAATAATAGCTGTAGTTTTTTCAAGTGCAGCGTCACTCATTTGAGAAGCAATAGTTCTTTTCCAGATAAGCTCGTACAACCGCTTTTCCTGTGGAGAACCCTCAATATTGTTATTTTCAATATAGGTAGGCCGAATGGCTTCATGTGCCTCCTGAGCACCTTTCGATTTGGTTTTGTATTGACGTGGGAAAGAATACTTTTCACCATATTCTTTAATAATAGCATTTTTCGTCATGGTCACTGCCGTTTCCGAAAGGTTCACAGAATCGGTTCTCATGTAGGTAATATTTCCCGATTCGTAAAGTTTTTGAGCAATTGCCATAGTCTGGGAAACAGAATACCCAAGTTTACGACTGGCTTCCTGTTGTAAGGTTGATGTAGTGAAAGGTGCAGCCGGGGACTTTTTTGATGGTTTTGTAATTACATCGGCAACTTTAAAACTGGCATTTTTACATTTCTCAAGAAATTGAATTGTTTTTTCACCATTTTCAATTTTTTGAGGAAGTTCTGCTGTTAAAATAGTTTTTTTTGCATCTTCGAGATTAAAATTTGCAGATACCTTAAATGATGATGTGCTGCTGAATGCCCTGATTTCCCTTTCACGCTCAACAATCAACCGGACTGCAACAGACTGAACACGACCTGCAGATAAACTTGGACGAACTTTTCTCCATAAAATAGGAGAAATTTCATAACCTACCATCCTGTCAAGCAATCTTCGGGCTTGTTGTGCGTTTACAAGATTATCATCAATAAACCTTGGATTTTCTATGGCTTTAAGAATTGCATCTTTAGTTATTTCATTAAAAACTATTCTTCTTGTGTTTTCCTTTTTTAAACCTAAAACTTCGGAAAGATGCCACGAAATAGCTTCTCCTTCGCGGTCTTCATCGGAGGCGAGCCAAACAAGTTTTGCATCTTTTACTAGTTTTTTTAACTCGGCAACAAGTTTTTTCTTATCTTCAGGTATTACATATTGTGGTGCATATTCGTGCTCAATATCAATACTTAGTGTGTTTTTTTCTAAATCTCTAATATGCCCATAACTTGACTTTACGATGAAACCCTTTCCAAGGAATTTCTCAATAGTTAGGGCTTTTGCAGGAGACTCAACAATTACAAGATTTTCTATCATAAATATCAGTTATAAGGAAAAACAGCACAAAGTAATATAAATAGGTACTTAAGTTCAAAATTAATTCAAATATAATTTGTTATTTTACCCACCTATATTTCATTTTAACCATGGCTAATCGTATTTCGGACCAAAATAAATATTTAAAATATTTTTGGATTATTATTCTAACGCCCATTGCACTTGGAATAATAATCATCATTTTAACAACTCTTGGGTGGCTTGGTTTTATGCCAACCATTGAAGATTTACAAAATCCTTCAAGAGATCTGGCTTCGGAAGTAATATCGGAAGACGGCAGAATTCTTGGTACTTTTTATTTGAATGAAAACCGTAATCCTGTTGAATATAAAGATTTATCTCCTTTTCTTGTTCAATCGTTGATTGCACGGGAAGATCATAGATTTATAAAACATTCGGGAATCGACGGAGTTGCACTTTTCAGGGTTGCTGTTCGAACTGTTCTTATGCGTAATACCGGACAAGGTGGAGGAAGCACAATAACCCAGCAATTGGCCAAAAATCTTTTTCCGCGCGATACAGCAGAATACAAGTTAGGCATGGTAAGAAATACTGTGGTAGCTTTAAGAAAATTTAAAGAATGGGTAATTGCAGTAAAGCTTGAAAAAAACTATACAAAGGACGAAATCCTCACAATGTATCTCAATACAGTTCCATTTAGTGGTGATGCTTTTGGCATTAAAGCTGCGTCAAGAGCATTCTTCAATAAGTCTCCCGATTCATTAAAAATTGAGGAATCTGCATTATTAATTGGTCTTTTACAAGCCCCCACCAAATTTAACCCCGTACGTAATCCCGAACGTTCACAGTTAAGGAGAAATTCGGTATTACAAAAAATGTTTGAACACGATTATATCAGTGAGTCTCAATATGATTCTCTGATTACTATACCCGTAAAAGTAAGTTATAATTCTCAAGGCCATAATGCAGGCCGGGCCACATATTTCAGGGAAAAACTCCGGTTTGTAATGACTCGTTCAAAACCTGAGAAATCCAGATATGGAAGTTACCAGAGCTATTTTGAAGATTCCATTGAATGGGAAGCCAATCCGCTATATGGCTGGTGTAATAAGAATAAAAAACCTGATGGTTCCCCTTATAATCTTTATACAGATGGCCTTAAAATATATTCGACTATAAACTATAGAATGCAGGATTATGCAGAACAAGCTGTAAAGCAACATATGAAAGAAAGTCTGCAACCTGCCTTCGACAAAGAAAAAAAAGGTAAAAAGAAAGCACCGTTTTCGAATGATTTGACCGAAACAGATATAGAAAATATTATGAAAAGTGCCATGAGACGCACTCCAAGATATCGTTCTTTAAAAAATGAAGGATTATCGGAACCAGAAATAATGAAAATATTCAATACTAAAACCGATATGACTATTTTCAGTTGGAAGGGAGAGATTGATACTACAATGACACCATGGGATTCGATTCGATATTTTAAAAAATTGCTTCGCACAAGTTTTATGGCTATGGATCCTCATACCGGTTACATTAAAGCATGGATTGGCGGGCCCGATTCAAAATATTTCAGTTACGACGGGGTAAAAACCCAAAAAAGACAGGTAGGTTCAACCATTAAACCATTTCTGTATACACTGGCTATGCAAATGGGCTTTAAACCCTGTGATAAAGTTTGGAATGTTCCCGTTACATTTAGAGATAACGACACAACGTGGACACCAAAAAACTCAGGTACTTCAAAATACGATGGAAAACTAGTTACTTTAAAATGGGGGTTGGCTAATTCGGTAAATAATATATCAGCATACCTCATTCAGCAGTTCAATCCAAGCCTCGTTGTAGATATCATTGAAAAAATGGGTGTTAAAAGCAAAATAGATCCCGTACCATCAATATTTTTAGGCACTTCCGATATAAGTTTGTATGAAATGGTTGGAGCATATTCCACTTTTGCAAACAAGGGGGTTTACACTGAACCGATAATGGTAACAAAGATTGAAGATAAAAATGGAAATGTTATAGCAGTATTTCAGCCTCAAAAGGTTGAAGCAATTAGCGAAAATACCGCCTATTTAATGCTTAATTTAATGCAAGGAGTTATATCGGGAGGAACAGGTTCAAGGTTGAGATACAAATATAATTTATTAAATGAACTTGCCGGTAAAACCGGAACATCCCAAAACCATTCCGATGGATGGTTCATGGGCATATCACCCGATCTGGTAGCAGGTACCTGGGTTGGTGGCGAAGACAGGGCAATACACTTCGAATATCTTGGAGAAGGTCAGGCAGCAACTACTGCTCTGCCGATATTTGGATTATTTATGCAAAAAGTGTACGCCGATAAAACTATAAACCTTACTCAGGGATCATTTGAACGACCCAATAATTTCAATGTTGATATGAATTGTCCGGTTTCTGAAATTGAACAACAAACGGAGACTGAGAAAGAAGAAGAATATTGAAATCAGGTATTAGTTATTAGGTATTAGTTATTAGGTAATTAGATTAGTTTTAAAAGGTAACTGCTTTCTAAAAGTCAACTTATATTTTAACATATTAGTTACGGAAATTATCGGAACCTTGTCCTTGTCTAATCTAAAAACCAATAGACATTTCAGGTTAAAAATTATTTAATCAGCCATCCTCATCTTCTCCAATTTATAATTTTCTCCCAGGAATGGAAGCAATAAGTTCACGGGTATAAGGTGATTCCGGTTGAATAAAAATCTTTTCGGAATTGCCAGTTTCTTCTATTTTGCCCGATTTTAGAACAATTATCCTGTCGGACATATATTGAACAACATTTAAATCGTGAGAAATAAAAATATAGGTTAATCCAAAATCTCTTTTTAAATCGTTTAAAAGATTCAGCACCTGGGCTTGAATAGAGACATCTAAAGCAGAAACCGATTCATCACAGATTATTAATTCAGGTTCAACTGCAAGAGCCCGTGCTATCCCAACCCTTTGACGTTGTCCTCCTGAAAGTTGATGTGGGTAACGGCTATACATATCACTGTTCAAATTAACTTTCTCCAGTAATTCCAGGACTTTTGCTTTTCGTCCTTTATTGTTACCATGCAGATTATGCACAATCATGGGTTCCATAATTATTGTACCAATAGTTTCTTTAGGATTGATCGAAGAATATGGATCCTGAAATATTATCTGTATATTCTTCCTGAATTTTCTTAAATCGTCACCTTTAAGATTATTTAATTCGTGGGTTTTATACCTTATTTTATCCGACGATGATTCAATTAACCTTAGAATTGCTCTGCTTAAAGTAGTTTTACCTGAACCCGATTCACCAACAAGTCCCAAAGTCTCACCTTTATAAACATCAAATGAAAGACTGAATAATGCCTGGTGTCTCTTACGATTGAGAAAATTACTTTTCCCATGCAAAGAGAAAAAAACTGAAAGATCTTTTACTTCCAGCAATACTTCATCAAGAATTTCAAATGCAGGAAGTATTGATGATTGTGGTTCGGTTAAATTATCGTGTATTGAAATTAACCTTTTCCCTTTGTGATACTGTGAAGGCCTGCAGGCAAGCAAAGCCTTTGTGTATGGATGAGCAGGTTCATTTAAAATTTTCTCTGTTATACCGGCTTCTACAACATTTCCCTGGTACATAACAACAACTTCATCGGCCAATTCAGAAATTATCCCCAGATCGTGCGAAATAAATATAATAGACATATTGAATTCGACCTGTAATTCCTTTAGTAATGCAAAAATTGATTTCTGTACTGTAACATCCAATGCAGTAGTTGGCTCGTCGGCAATTAATAGCTGTGGGTCACAACTTACAGCCATGGCAATCATAACTCTTTGACGTTGTCCTCCAGATAACTGAAATGGAAAGCTTTTAAAGATACCTTCAGGATTAGGTAACTTTACTTTATTAAAAAGTTTGATTACTTTTTGCCTGGCATGTTCTTCTGAAATCTTCTGATGTGTTAAAATAGCTTCCATCACTTGTTTACCGCATGTCATCGATGGATTAAGGGACGTCATTGGCTCCTGAAAAATCATTCCAATCCTGTTACCTCTAACATCCTGCATTTCTTCGGATGATAAGTTTTGAAGATGCAATTCTTCATTATCCGTATTAAAAATTATATCTCCTTCAGTAATTTTTAATCCGGGGTGTAATAATCCAAGAATCGACAGAGCAGTAAGTGTTTTGCCGGAACCTGATTCACCAACAATCCCTAAAACTTTATTTTTATTGACCTGAAGGTTAACCTTGTTGCATAATTGTTTGCCATCAACGGCACCAGTATTGATGCATAGATTTTTTATTTCAAGTAATTTTTGAGAATTGTGCATACCCATGGATCAATGGAAAATAGCTTTAACGATATGTTCTATTTTTCCAACGGGAAAAACTTCAATTTGGTACCGATCGGGATGAAAATTTTTCAAACCGGATTTTGAGATAAAAATAGTTTTAAAACCAAGCTTTTCTGCTTCGCGGATCCGCTGTTCAATCCTGCTTACAGGCCTTATTTCACCTGAGAGGCCTACTTCGCCGCAAACACAGTATTGATGATTGATGTATCGGTCGAAATTTGAAGAAAGTATAGCAGTTACCACAGCAAGATCAATAGCAGGATCGTCAATTCTGATCCCACCGGTAATATTTAAAAATACATCTTTGGAAATTAGTTTAAATCCCGCCCTTTTTTCGAGCACAGCCAATAACATGTTTAATCTTCTGGTATCAAATCCTGTTGCTGAACGCTGAGGGGTGCCATAAGCAGCAGTGCTCACCAATGCCTGAACTTCTATAAGAAAAGGCCTTGCACCATCCATAGTTACGCCAATACTAATTCCGGAGAGTTTTTCATCATTTGGTGAAATCAATATGTCTGAAGGATTTGTAACTTGAACCAATCCGGTGCTTTGCATTTCAAAAATTCCAATTTCGGAAGTAGAACCGAAGCGATTTTTTAAAGATCTCAGCATCCTGTATGAGTGATTATTGTCGCCTTCAAACTGTAAAACCACATCAACAATATGCTCTAGTGTTTTTGGCCCGGCCAGATTACCTTCCTTATTTATATGCCCAATTAAAACTACCGTGGTTTGGGTCTTTTTTGCATATCTCAGTAAAACAGAAGCACATTCCCTTACTTGTGAAACAGAGCCAACTGATGATTCTATAACATCGGAGGATATTGTTTGTATTGAATCGATGATAAGAATATCTGGTTTACTTAATTCACACTCGTTGATGATGCTTTCAAGTGAAGTTTCGTTGATGAAAAAACAAAATTCACTTTTCAGGTTAAGACGATCAGCCCTAAGCTTAATTTGCTGAAGGCTTTCTTCCCCTGAAGCATATAAGGTTTTAAAATTTTTTACAGATAATGCTGCCTGAAGTGCTAAAGTAGATTTACCGATTCCCGGTTCGCCACCGATTAAAATGAGCGAGCCCTGAACCAGCCCTCCACCTAAAACCCTATTGAATTCTTCGTAGGTAGAGTCAATTCTTTCACCTTTGGTATGGGTAATTTGATCTAGCGTTATTGGCCTGGACGAAATCACAGAAGACACTGAAGCACCTCTGCTTGCAGGTTCTTTCTTAACCACTTCTTCAACAAAAGTATTCCATTCGTTGCATGATATACATTTACCCAGCCATTTTGATGATTCGGCACCGCAATTCTGGCAAATATAAACGGTACGTGCTTTTGCCATTATAATCAGGAAATAAGTTTGGTAACAATGGCAGTGGTGGAATATCCATCGACAATATCAATTGTTACAACTTCACCATTTTTAGCTTTAACAACATCGTAACCAACAATATCTTCAGCTTTATAATCGCTTCCTTTTACCAGCACATCTGGCTGGACAAACTTAATCAGCTCAAAAGGAGTATCTTCATCAAACAAAACAACTTTTGTAACAAATGATAAAGAAGCTAAAATAAGAGCTCTGGAGGTTTCATCCTGAACCGGGCGTTTCGAACCCTTTAAACGAGTTACCGAACTGTCGGTATTTAAACCAACAACCATTATATCAGCCAAAGAAGCTGCTTTTGCCAAATATTCCACATGCCCACGATGTAAAATATCGAAACATCCATTTGTAAATACTATTTTTTGACCTTTGAATTGCCAGAAGGCAAGGTTATTTGCCAATTCCTGGTAATCATATAGAATTTTCGACTGAAGGAGGGCAAAATAATCCATATTTTAAGTTTTTGAGGTTATATTATTTTTCTTTTTCGAATAGAACACTTTCATTGCAGATATTGCTCCTACAATAATAACAAGAAGTGTTTGCGACTCATGCGAAAGCACCGCATAAACAAAGGCTTTGTCCATGCTTATACCATATAAAGACAATCCAAGAATAACCATTCCATGAAATGCACCAAACCCACCCTGAACAGGAATTACCATTCCAAAACTACCAATTACCAGGATAAACATTCCATCAATAGGCTTTAAGTGAGATGTTTCAGGAATTGTAAAAAATATGAGGTAGGTCATCAAAAAATAACAAGACCAGATTACAACAGTAGCGGCAAAAAATTGCAACCGTTTTCGCATAGTATAAACTGTTTTGAGACCACCCAGGATTCCAATAACAATTTTCTTTATTTTCCGGATTAAATGAATCTTCGAAAGTTGTTTTCTAAAAATAAAGATCAACAAGATAATAGCTGCCAAAATTCCAACAACAATTATAATAATATTTGTAGACTGATTGAGTAAAGAAGACATTTTTTGAAATAACGGTATAAATATTTCATCTGAAATGAATTTTCCGAATAACTCGAACTTTCCAACAAATATGATAAGTAATAGAAAAAAAAGCGTTACAATATCAATAGCCCGTTCAATTAAAATTGTACCCACAAGGCTATCAACAGGTATCTTATTGGTTCTGTTTAAAGAAACACATTTAGAAAATTCGCCCAACCGGGGAAGAGCCATATTAGCAATATAACCAATGGCTACAGCATGATAGCTGTTTGTTACTGATGGTCGGTAACCTAATGGTTCAATCAGTAAATTCCACCGGTAAGCCCTGGCCCAGAAAGCAACCAATCCAAGAATCATCGACAAAATAACCCAAAAGTAATTGGCAGTAAGAAGATCAGCCCAGATTCTTTTAAAATCTATGCCCTTCATTACTAAATACATCAGAAAGACCGTTAATGCAAGGAATATTGTAAATTGCAATATTCTAATCAGTGTTCTTTTCAAGGCTTTAGACTAATTTGTTTGTTGAAGTATCAGGTAAAATAACCTGTGGTTTAAATTTTTTAGCTTCTTCAAAATCCATCGAAGCATACGACATTATTATAACAATATCACCGAGTGCAACTAAACGGGCAGCAGGCCCATTTAAACAGATAACCCCAGATCCTTTTTCTCCTTTTATTACATATGTTTCAAGACGTGCTCCATTATTAACGTTCACTACCTGAACTTTTTCATTTTCAATTAAATTTGCAGCTTCCATCAAATCCTCATCAATAGTTATACTTCCAACATAGTTCAGGTTCGCTTCAGTTACCGTTACCCTGTGTATTTTCGATTTAAGCACTTCAATATGCATATCTTCTTAATTTGAATATTTTAAGTAAAGCAAAGTTATAAATTATATCGAATATTGTCTATCAGTCGGATGTTACCAACTTTAACAGCTATGCAACCTATCTTATTACCATTATGTTGCCACGAATCAATATTTTTTAAAGTGAATTCATCCACAATATTAAAGTATTCTGTCTTTAATTCAGGGTTTTCATCAACGGTATTCACAACCCAATTTATTAATTCATTTACCGGAAGTTTACCGGCTTGGTCCAAACTTTTACGAAGTGTTTTGTATATAAACGGTGCTTTTTTTCTTTGAATTTCTGTCAGTAATGTATTTCGTGAACTCATGGCCAATCCGTCATCCTCCCGAAGAATTGGACATGAAATAATTTCAACAGGAATTTTCAACATCTCTGTTAATTTTCGAATAATTGCAACCTGTTGAAAATCTTTTTCTCCAAAATAAGCCTTTTGAGCAGGAACTACAGAAAAAAGCTTGCTCACAATTTGAGCCACACCATTAAAATGACCGGGTCGATGTTTGCCTTCCATCACTTCTTCTAATTCGCCAAAAACAAATTTGCGGGTTTCAGGTTCAGGATACATTTCTTTCTCAGAAGGTGCAAAAACAAAATCGCAACCATTTTTTGACAATAGATCGAGATCACTGTCCATGGTACGCGGATAATTTAACAAATCATTTTTATCGTTAAATTGTGTAGGATTCACAAAAATACTCACCACAGTAATATCATTTTCCGAAACCGATTTCTTTACCAAAGAAATATGCCCCGGGTGTAAAGCACCCATAGTTGGAACAAATCCCACATTAGGTTTGACATGATTAAGGCTTTGTATTGCATTATTTAACTCTAATGCCGTTTTATATACTTTCATAATTAAAAATAAAAGACACAAAAATACAAATAGGAATCATAGGTAAGACTCTTCAAAGAGATTGTTATTAAACAGAAACTATCAGGAATTACTCTACTTCAATTATTTTTGTTAATTTTGCAAACTAAATGAAAATTACGAAAATTAATGGAAAGCATCAAGGTATTGTTTGTTTCCCAAGAAATTACTCCATATCTGCCGGAAACTGAGATGTCATTGATTTGTCGGACACTTCCACAAGCAATTCAGGAGCAAGGAAAAGAAATTCGGACGTTTATGCCGCGTTTTGGGTGTATCAACGAACGTAGAAATCAGCTGCATGAAGTGATCAGACTTTCTGGGATGAACCTGATAATAAATGATACCGACCACCCACTGATTATCAAGGTGGCTTCGATTCAGTCAGCCCGCATGCAAGTGTATTTTATAGATAATGAGGATTATTTTGCGAGGAAAAATACGCTAATAGATGAAAACGGAGAATCATTTGCCGATAACGACGAGCGTGCGACATTCTTCTGTCGTGGCGTAATTGAGACGGTGCGTAAATTACGATGGAGTCCTGATATTATTCATTGTCATGGATGGTTTACTGCTTTATTGCCTCTTTATATTAAGAAGAGCTTTCGCGACGACCCACTTTTTTCACATTCGAAACTTGTTCTTTCAGCTTACGATGATGAATTCACAACTCCTTTAAATAAAACCTTCAAACAAAAAGTTTTGATGGAAGGTGTAACTAAAAAAGATGTTTCAATTTTGGATTCACCCGATTACTTGAATTTAATGAAATTAGGTGTGAATCATTCTGATGGCCTTGTTATTGTAAATGAAAATGTTAATCCTGATTTGGCAAAATTTATTGAAAGCTCAGGAAAACCATTTATCAAACACAACAGCGAAGCTGGAAACAATTTTACCCAAGATTATTCGTTACTTTATGAAAAAATACTTTCTCAGCGCAATGACTAAATATAAAAGCCAACTAAATCAGTTATTTTTTCTGATTTCCACAATTTCCATTATCAGCATTTTATTTTCCTGTGAAAAAGAACCTGATAAATTTGGATTAGAAATTCTTCCTACAGACGAAAATTTTAATATTGTTGATACAACTTTTAATATTTGGGCAACTACAGTCAAATTTGATTCTATAATAACATATCTACCGCAAGATTCTTCCTTTAATGTTTACAATTCAGTAATTGTAGGAAATTACACAGATAATATTTTTGGCAGTTCCCAGTCATCGTTACTGATGAATTTCTATCCCGACACCTTAACCAGTGTCTTTAAAAATCTAACACAAGTTGATTCTCTTGTATTTTATATTAAATTAAGCTCCATTTACGGGGATACACTTTCTGATCTTCAATTTGATATATGGGAGCTACAGAAATCTCTCTCTTATAAATCAAAATACAGCTCAAATATCAGCGAATCGGAGTATAAAAATATCAATAGCCTGGTTCAATCAAAAGTATTAAAATACAATGATTCAATTAAAATCAGGATTGATAATGATG
This sequence comes from Bacteroidales bacterium, assembly GCA_038320545.1. Taxonomy (GTDB): domain Bacteria; phylum Bacteroidota; class Bacteroidia; order Bacteroidales; family JAAUTT01; genus JAAUTT01. Next base: position 35,838 of record JBBQEI010000019.1, on the reverse strand, counting down.
TATTTATTAATAAACTTGTGAATATCACTCCTGCTGACTCATTTTCTATTGCTAATATCATTAAATTCCAGGAATATTTTAAAGGATTATATTTAGAAGTAAAATCTCCAAGTGATCCAAAAGTTTTTGTTACAATTAATCCATGGAAAAGTTCGGGTAAGTTTTATACCCGATTAAGAATGTATTACAGATCAAATGATAATAAAGATACGTTAAGTTTAAGTTATAATATTTACACACCGGTTAGCAAGTTTATACACGATTATACCGGCACTGCCATTGAAACTGCCCTTCAGTATAACGAACTTAATCAAAAAGTTACTTATGTTGAGGGTATAGGTGGTCTGGGTACCCGCATCCGGATTCCTGAACTATCAAAATGGCCAGATTCAGTAATTGTTTCTATTAATAAAGCAGAATTGATAATTCCGATTGAAAGTATTGATGGAATACCTTCAGGTTTGTATCCTAGAAAACTATGCATAAAGACATACCAAAATGATAGTTCCAAATATATAGAATATGGTTTTGGTCAAACATTTTTAGGAGGAGGTTACGATTCTATTAAAGGTGGATATGTTTTTAACCTTACAAAGCATGTTCAAAAAATTGCTAATAGTAAATTACGTGGCCCTGTTGTTGAAAACACCGATTTTATAATTATAGTTGATGGCTATAAAAGGGAACTTCCCTTTAGCTTCAAAAAAACAGCGCTTAATTTCTCAACAGGCAAAGGGGCTAATCTTAATATTACATATTCAAAACAATAAGAACATGTGTGGAATTGTAGGATATATTGGACATAGACAAGCTTATCCGATTCTGATAAATGGATTGAAGCGGTTGGAATACAGAGGTTATGATTCTACTGGAATTTCTTTAGTAAATGGCGAAGCAAAAACTTTCAAGAAAAAAGGTAAGGTAAGTGACCTTGAAAATTTTGTTAAAGGACAGGACATTACCGGATGTATTGGCATGGGCCATACACGCTGGGCAACCCATGGTGAGCCGAATGATGTGAATGCACACCCGCATACCTCCATGAATGGAATTTTTATTATCATCCATAATGGTATAATTGAAAATTATTCTTCTTTAAAAAAGAAACTGGAGCAAAGAGGATATAAATTTAAGAGTCAGACTGACACTGAAATATTATCCAATTTAATTGAATATATCTATTTAAAAGGCAATATCTCTGCGGAACTTGCCGTCAGACTTGCATTAACAAAAGTAGTTGGCGCATATGGGTTAGTAATCATTTGTACCAACGAACCCGATAAAATTATTGCAGCCCGCAAAGGCAGCCCATTAGTAATTGGAGTAGGAAACGAAGAATATTTTGTAGCCTCCGATGCCACACCCATTATTGAGCATACAAACAGCGTTATTTACTTGAATGATAACGACATCGCCATCATAAAATCGAATGAGTTAACCCTTAAAACCATTTTCAACGATCAGCTAACACCAAACATCCAAAAATTAAATCTGGAAATTGGCGAAATTGAAAAAAACAATTATGATCACTTCATGCTCAAGGAAATATTTGAACAGTCACGTTCTATTTTCGACACTTTCCGCGGCAGGATTTCTCCCGATCAAAAAAGCATTAATCTTGGAGGTTTGTTTAATGTTATGCCTCAGCTTATAAAAGCTAAAAGAATTATTTTTATAGGTTGTGGGACATCGTGGCATGCGGGACTTGTTGGGGAATATCTTTTTGAAGAATTATCCCGTATTCCTGTTGAAGTGGAATATGCATCAGAGTTTCGTTATCGTCATCCGGTTATTTTTAAAGATGATGTTGTAATAGCTATAAGTCAGAGCGGTGAAACTGCCGATACGCTTGCTGCCATAAAACTGGCAAAAGAAGCAGGAGCACTTGTACTTGGAATATGTAATGTTGTAGGTTCGAGTATTCCAAGAGAAACACATGCAGGTGTTTATACCCATGCTGGCCCGGAGATCGGAGTTGCATCAACCAAAGCCTTTACTGCACAGGTAACAGTTATTACCATGATGGCCATAGCCATTGGTATGGCTCGCAATACAATTTCCAAAGAAGAAGGAATCAGAATAATTGGCGAACTGTGTACTATACCTGAAAAGATTGAAAAAGCACTTTTGAATAATGACCGGTATAAAGAAATAGCTTCACTGTTTAAAAATGCGACTAATTTTCTGTATTTAGGTCGTGGAGTACTTTTTCCTGTAGCCTTGGAAGGAGCTTTAAAACTTAAAGAAATCTCTTATATTCATGCAGAAGGATATCCTGCAGCAGAAATGAAACATGGCCCGATTGCATTAATTGATCAATTAATGCCGGTAGTTGTAATTGCATCGAAGGATCATACATACGAAAAAATTGTAAGCAATATTCAGGAAGTTAAAGCGCGTAAAGGAATAGTAATCGCTGTAGTTCCGGAAGGAGATACTGTAATTCAGGGAATGGCCGATTATGTATTGGAAGTTCCTGAATGTGACGTTTGTCTTTCACCATTGGTATCGATCATTCCTCTGCAACTTCTTTCCTATCACATTGCTGTAATGAGAGGATGCAATGTTGATCAGCCAAGAAATCTTGCTAAATCAGTAACTGTAGAATAATTTTATTTTAGTAAATAAAAGCCTTGCTTCCAAGAAGCAAGGCTTTTGTTTTTTTAGTTAACCAGTTTCATTTCATCAATAAGATGCGAAGCCCCTGCATATTTATCGATAATAAACAAAACATACCTGATATCAACACAAATACATTTTTGCAATTCCGGCTCATAAACAACATCGCCGCTCATTGCTTCCCAATTCCCATCGAAAGCTAAACCCACAAGTTCTCCATTTCCATTTAAAACAGGGCTTCCCGAGTTTCCACCGGTGATATCGTTATTTGTTGTAAAACAAACCCGCATTTTACCATCCTGACTATAATTACCAAAATCCTGCTTTTTATATAATTCTTTGAGTTTGGCAGGAACCTGAAATTCAAAATTTGTAGAATCCTCTTTTTCCATAATGCCGTTCAAAGTGGTATAATAATCATAATATACAGCATCTCTTGGCTTATAGTCGCCTACTTTTCCATAGGTGAGACGCATCGTAAAATTTGCATCGGGATAAAAAGTTTTATCACTGTTCATTTTAATAGTACCAGCAATATACTTGCGCATAGCTTTGGAAACATTGTTATCAAATTTTTCAGATGCTGAATTTAATGCCAAATACATTCCTATTACATCCATGGTAGCTTTAAAACCAGGATCTTTCATCAAAGCTTTTGCAGTTGGCTTATTTAACATCGCTTCAGTTTTTGACCTATTAATCAGAAACGACTTTTTAAATAATTCTTCAGTGAGTTTGGCAAAGTCTCCCTTGTATTTTGTTTTAGCAGCTTTTAAAAAATCAGGGTGAAATTCCACAGGAACGTTTTCATCAAATAATTTAAAAATTGCTGCTGAAATTTTTTTATCTGTTTCCAGATTATAATCCTTAAAAAAGTCATCCTGAGATTTTCTTATTCTATCCACTTGATTTTTAATCTGAGCTAAACTATCGGGAGTATATACCAAAGTATTATAAAGTCGGTAGTAATTTATTCCCTGCAGAAAAATTTCTGACGATTGGAGGAAAGATTCAGTTAAATATTGGAAAGCATGCGTTAATGGTTTCCGGCTGGTAATTGCTTCCTGAATAGTTGTCAAAACATTCCCATATTCAGCTTTGCGCGACTCATCAGCATTTACCCAGTTCTGAAATCTTTTCTCATCTTCTTTTTTCCGTTCAATTACATTCAAACGTTCAAATCCCTCATTCTGCCCAATTGAATATTTCCAATAATTACTGGATTGACTGTACTTCGAAGAATATTGTATTTTAATTTTTGGATCGGCCATCATTGCAGTCATCAAAATATCCTGACGAACTCCTCTGATTTTTATCCGGTTTGGGTTTGTAATATTCATCATTTCCTCAACTTCAAAAGACGTAATGTATCTTTCAGTACCACCCGGATAACCCATTACCATGGTAAAATCATCTTTTTCGACACCTTTGGTCGAAACTGGAAGATAATGTCGAGGTTTTAAAGGAACATTATCTTTTGAGTAAGAAGCTGGCTTTCCATCAGGGCCGCTATAAACGCGAAACACACTAAAATCACCGGTATGACGTGGCCACATCCAATTATCGGTATCATAGCCGAATTTGCCAATGGAGTTAGGCGGTGTTCCTACCAAACGCACATCATTAAAAACTTCATAAACCAAAAGGTAAAAATTGTTTCCACCAAAAAAGTCCTCGACAGCAGATTCATAATGAGACCCAGCTGTAGCTTCACTTTTTATTTTTTCCTTTATTTCTTCAATAGCTTTTTGTCTGCCTTCTTCACTCATTCCGCTATTTACAACAGCCATAACCTGAGAAGTAACATCTTCAATACGAATTAAAAATGTAGCTTTAAGATCGGGTGTATATAACTCTTCTGATTTATTTTTAGCCCAAAATCCATCCGAAAGATAATCATGTTGCAGCGTGCTGTGATATTGAATAGCATCGTACCCGCAATGGTGATTTGTAAGGATAAGGCCTTGGTCCGATACAATTTCGCCGGTACACCCCCCGCCAAAAATTATTATCGCATCTTTTAAACTCGCTTTATTGATGCTGTAAATATCTTCAGCAGATAATTTACATCCCATCTCATTCATTTTGTTAATGTTCAATTCTTTTAAAAGGGTGAGCAACCACATTCCTTCGTCAGCCTTAACTGAAAATGTAATAAACATCAATCCCGCAAGTATAAAGGCAAAGAGTTTCTTCATAAAATAAAGTTTATAGTTAATACGTCGCAATATTATATAATAATTAAAAGGTAACAATTCAAATCGACGAAATATATCAAATAACAGGTGAAACCAGAAAACGGGCAAAATTTCACTGTTAAATTATTAATCAATGAAATCCAAACTCAATTGTTCATAATTAGAACAGAAAGACTTACGATGGTAGCTTGTAAGGCCAAATTGCTGAACGGCCATACGGTGATCAGCTGTGGCGTATCCTTTATTTTCGCACCATAAATAGCTTGGAAACTCCTTATGAAGTTGTTGCATGTATTCGTCCCTGTATGTTTTTGCTAAAATTGATGCGGCGGCAATGGATAAAAATTTACCGTCGCCTTTGACATGACATTTATGAGGTATTTTTTTATATGGAATGAAATAATTTCCATCGATAATGATGAACTGAGGCTTTAAAGATAGTTGGTCAAGTGCTTTGTGCATGGCCTTCACAGAAGCTTTGACAATATTTATTTTATCAATTTCAATATTATTGATAAAGGCTACAGCAAAAGCAATTGCATCGCGCTCTATCTCATCACGTAGGCGAAAACGGTTTTTTGCCGATAATTGTTTTGAATCGTTTAACTCGCAATGCATGTATTCTTTTGGAAAAATAACAGCCGCAGCTACAACAGGGCCTGCAAGACAGCCTCTTCCGGCTTCGTCGCAACCGGCTTCAATAAATTCTGGATGGTAGTAGCTTAGCAGGGACATTCACTTCAGTTTTTGAACAAATATAGAAATATTGGAAGAAATTGTGAAGTCAGAGGTGAGAAGATGTTATTAAAAATAATTCTTTTCTAAAGTATTCCAAAGACTTTCAGCAGTCTTATCCCAGGAGAATTTTATTCGTTGTTTTCGACAATTTATTATAAGTTTTTCGCGTAAATTAATATCATTAGCCATTTGGATAAGTCCCATGGCGATAGAAACAGTATCACCTGGATTTACATATATTGCAGTATCGCCGCCTACTTCAGGTAAAGAAGTAATATTAGATGTTACCGCTGGCACATCGCAATTCATAGCTTCCAGTAATGGAATGCCAAAACCTTCGAAATGAGGCACAAAAGTTAAAGCCCATGCAGAGGCCAGCAATTTAGATAATTCTTCCGGTTCTTTTCTTCCTGTAAAAATAACATCGTTCTTAAATTTCATTTCTTGATAAACCTTTTCAATTGATCTGTTCATAAAGAACTTTTCACCTACTATAATCAACTTAAAATCAGATAATGATTTCTGCTTGAAAATGTCGAAACCTTTTAAAAGACCATCTATATTTTTACGTGGATGTAAACTTCCAATAAATATGAAATAATCCGATCCTCCTGAATATTGTTCTTTAACTGATATTTGTAGTTCTTTAGAAACAGGTTTATACAATTCATGCGAACCATTATATACAACCTCAATTTTATTAGGATTAATATGGTAAGCTTTTGAAATATCGTATTTTGAATATTCAGAAACTGTCGCAATACCTATAGCTTTAGCTGCAAACTTTGGAAAGAAATGAGTGTAATACCATCTCGACGAAAAAGGTAAATCTAAAGGCCGGTGATGAAAATTAATATCGTGAATAACTGTTATAACAGGAATTTTCAATGTAAGTGGTACAAAACCATCAGGAGACAGGAATATGTCAGGTTTGATTTTTTTCAAGGCTCTTGGAACCATAAATTCAAGCCAGATATACCAAAGCAAAGGGTGACGTGCAGGAGGATTTACGATAACCGGAATAATATTTTCGCAAAAAATAAATTGAGGATGATAAGGCCGGTCGAACAGGAAATAAAATTGGTGTTCCGGATGGTTTTGTGTAATCCTTTTTAATGTTTGAAAAGTAAACCAGCCAATGCCATCGAGTTTATTGGCCATTAAAAGACGGGTGTTTACCGCAATTTTCATAACTCAGTTATAACCCTGATAATATAGATTGCCACAAAGATAACGAAAGCAACGAAAACATGGTACTCAACACAATTCCCCTCGCGAGAAAGTTGGCATCAAGATCAAATTCGCCTGATAATGCAAAAGGTGTAAGTGCCAATGGCATACCGGCATCGAGTATTGAGGTATGAAAATTATGGACTGAAAAGGATAAACCCTTTATAGTGAAAAGGAAAATCAAAGGTTTTATCATTAAAACAAACAATACTAATAACATAACGGGCACCCATTCTTTAATTTTCCCAACCGATGAATTGCCTAAGAAAATACCCAGTGAAAATAGAATCACCGGAGTTACCGATGCTGAAATCATTTCCAATGGTTTCAAGATAATTGTTGGAAGCTTAATTTGAAGCACTAAAATAAGAATACCAAGAATAACCGATACAATGATAGGATTTTTTATGAGATTCAAAAATGTTTGTTTCAAATTCACTATTCCGGTTTTTGAATATTCCAGATAAATCATTCCGACCGTAAAAATCCAGAATAAATAACATGCAGTAATCAAGGAAGCTTCCGGTAAATAACTTTTACCCATAAACATTTCAATAACAGGTATACCTAGATAAGCAATGTTTCCATATGTAGCCGCTAAAAACAAAGTTCGCTTCAGCTTCTTATTTAATTTCAAAACATTGCCTAAGAAAAGAGCGAAACTGAAACAGAAAAGAACAAATGCACTGTTAATCAGAAGAATTTGCCCATGCAGTTGCATGTTCCAGTTCAATTTAACCAAAGTTGATAAAATCAGGGAGGGAAAACCTATACGCACAACAAATTCATTCAAGACATCCACCCAAGAATATCGGGCGAGATTTATTTTAGAAAAGAAAGCCCCTAAAACAATAATGACAAAAATGGGTAGAATAGTTTGCAATGCTTCAATTATATAGGATGACCAACATACGGTCGAACATCAGTTACAATCATACCTGCCGATTGTGCAGCCCTGATGCCCATATCACCGTCTTCAAAAACCTCACAATATTCAGGTTCTATTCCCATTTTGCGCGAACACTCCAGAAATGTATCAGGCTCAGGCTTATGGTTTTTTACATCATTGGCAGTGACAATATAATCAAAATAATCGCGTATCCCTAACCAATCAAGCATCAGTTCAACACTTTTACGACTTCCTCCCGTTCCAATTGCCATAGGTATTTTATGATGATATTTAAAAACAAGGGCAAAAACAGGATCAAATAGAGTTACCTGGTCAACTCTTTTAATAAACTCATCTTGCTTCATTTTGGCAATTTCCTCTGGTTTATAACTGCAGCCACTTTGCTCTTTTACATATTCGGCAAATTTCAATGTTGGCATACCTGTCATCTCCAGCATAACTTCCCTGCTAAAATGAAAATCAAATTTCTCACATACAATTTCCCAGCATTCCATATGCACAGGAAGTGAATTAGCTAAAGTTCCATCAAAATCAAATATCAGAGCTTTTGCACGGGGATCAACATCTAGAATCATCTTTAAATTTAAAAATTTCAAAGGTAAGAATCTTATGTCTGAATTTTATGTTTATCTATCAATCAATATCCAAACATTTATAAAAACATGTTATTAGTCATTTCTACAGAAATAATAATGATCTATTTTTCCTTAATAATCATTAATGCTTAACTATGAAGAATATTTTGTTACCACTCACATTTCTGCTCATCTTTGTTGTTTCATGTAATAAAACAAAACACGAAAAGATGAATAATCCTTTGTTAGAAACTTTCGACACACCTTTTCAAGTCCCACCATTTGAAAAGATAAAAGCGGAACATTACGAACCCGCATTCGATTCAGCCATAATTATGGCAAAAAATGAAATTAAAACGATTGTCGAAAATCCATCTCCGGCAAACTTCGAAAATACAATTGAAGCTTTAACTTACAGCGGAATACTATTAAATGAAATATCTTCAGTATTTTTCAACCTGAATGAAGCAAATACAAATGACACCCTTCAGGAAATTGCCAGCATAGTTTCTCCGAAAATAACTGCATTTCAGGATGAAATTTATATGAACGAAAAGCTTTTTGAAAGAGTGAAAAATGTTTACTCAAAGAAAGATTCGCTCGATTTTACAGCCGAACAAAAAACCTTACTGGAATATTGTTACAGAAATTTTGTACGTTCAGGCGTAAATTTACCAGCCCCGCAAAAAGAAAGACTTAAGAAAATAAATTCAGAATTATCAGTGCTCACATTAAAATTTGGGGAAAATGTTCTTGCAGAAAATAACCGGTACAAGTTAATAATTGACAAAAAAGAAGATTTAGCCGGACTTTCTCAAACAACAATAGATGCTGCTGCTGAAACTGCCAAAGAAATGAAATTAGATGGAAAATGGGTGTTCACACTTCATAATCCAAGTGTAACTCCCTTTTTGCAATATTCTTCGAACCGGGAATTACGAAAAGAAATACAACAAGCATATATCAACAGAGGAAACAATAATGATTCGCTTGATAACAAGAAAATTATAAGCCAAATACTTGAATTACGAATTGAAAAAGCTAAGCTAGTCGGATATGCAAATCATTCTGAATATGTTTTAACTGAAAACATGGCAAAAACCCCACAACGGGTATTTGATTTGTTAAATAAAGTCTGGAAAGCTACTTTGCCTGTTGCAAAAAGAGAAGTTGAAGATTTACAAAAAATAATAAAAAGTGAAGGAAATAATTTCAAACTTGAGGCTTACGATTGGCGTTATTATTCAGAAAAACAAAGAAAGTTAAAATACGATTTAGATGAAGAGCAAGTAAAGCCATACTTTAAACTGGAAAATGTAAAACAGGGGATATTTACTGTTTCTCACAAATTATATGGCTTAAACTTCAAGGAACTTAACAATATGCCTAAATATCACCCGGATGCTGCTGTATATGAAGTAACTGATTCAGTTGGTAACCACCAGGGAATATTGTATCTTGATATGTATCCAAGGGCAAGTAAACGAGGTGGGGCTTGGATGACAACTTTCAGAAGCGAGTATAAACTCAATGGAAATAAAGTTTCACCTGTTGTTTCTATCGTTTGTAATTTTTCCAAACCAACAGAAGGTGCTCCGGCATTACTTACATTTGACGAAGTTTCAACATTTTTTCATGAATTTGGCCATGGCCTTAACTACTTATTGTACGATGTGACATATCCCGGACTTCCTGTTCCTCCTGATTTTGTTGAACTACCTTCTCAAATAATGGAGAATTGGGCAGTTGAACCTGAAGTTTTAAATATGTATGCTAAACATTATAAAACAGGAGAAGTTATTCCGAAAGAACTTGTTGATAAAATTGTGAAAAGTGGTCATTTTAATCAGGGTTTTGCCACAAGTGAATATCTGGCCGCATCGTTTTTAGACCTGAATTATCACACCTTAGGCCAGCTTCCCGAAAATTTCAATGTTTTGGAATTTGAAAATAATGCAATGAAAAAACTAGGGTTGATTCCTGAAATAGTAAGCCGATACAGAAGCACATATTTTCAGCACATATTTAGTGGAGGTTATTCCTCAGGATATTATGGTTATTTATGGGCTGAAATGCTAGATGCAGATGCTTTTGAAGCATTTAAGGAAAAGGGTATTTTTGATAAAACAACTGCAGATGCTTTTCGTCAAAACATACTTGCAAAAAGCGGAACTGAAGATTTATTAACATTATATACTCGTTTCAGAGGAAAAAATCCGGTTATAGATGCTTTGTTGAAACGTAGAGGATTAAAATAAAAAAGAGGCTGTGTAAAAAGTCAATTAATTATCGCATTTCGATTCCGCTTAATGTGACAATTAATTGACTTTCAGCGGTCATAATGAGCGAAATCGAAGTATGAAATAGGCAAACAATTGACTTTTGAGTAAGCCTCTTTTTTTTAATTTCAATCAGATAATTACTTATGCGAATTAAGGGTTAAACACTTTATTTTGGCAAAATTATCGGCTGACCCGTTTTTCAGGCTGAAAGCCTGAGACAGCAAAGGACAGGGCAACGCCCTGTCGTAAAGAGATACCATTTGTTTTTGCAGGCTGTATGCCTGCGATATGGGTTTATAACCCGACTGTTCGATACCGGCTTTTGTCCCAGCCTTTCAGGCTGAACGAGTGGGGTGCCTTTAGAGCCGTGGGCTTCACCCAAGGTTGCGATGTCTCAGGCTTTCAGCCTGAAGAATACGAGTTAGGTCCTTGGATCCAAACTGCATATTTTAATCGTTTAACCCTTAATTCGCATTACTTGGTTGCTGTCATTGGGAAAGCATAACCCTGAGCTTCAACTTTACCTTCATAAGTATTTCCAGTGAATGTTCCCATCATATTTATGGCCATTCCATTGTAATAAAATATTCCGGATAATACATTATTTTCAATTTTAAGATCCTGAATTTCAGTCTGAGCTCCTCCTGTTGAGATCATTCCTTTCAAAACATTACCATTCAGCGACAACACCATATCACCTTTGGTATCACCATCAGGCGTACCTTTAACGATAAAAGCCCATGTCCCTGCATATGCAGTATAAGAAGCTGAAGAGTTACCGGCATTTGGGCCTGAAGTAGTTTTTTTTGAAGACGAACATCCGGTAAAGGAAATAAAGATAACTGTGATTACAAGGAATAAAACAGGCGCGATAATTTTTTTCATATTATTTGATTTATAATGGTTTAAAGTGAGACGAAAATTAAGAATTTTAGAGTTATTAGTTTCATTAAAAATATATGTTTGATAAAATAAACCGGTTAAAAAAAAACTTAACATGTTTTGAATAGTTTATTACATAATTAGAATAATATTTTGTTAACAATAATCATTTTTTATAATAACTTACTTAATCATTTATAGATATTTAGACAAATATATTTAAATTTAATATAAAAATAAGGTAGAATTTTTATTAAGAATTATTAAGAATTTCAAATAAAGTGTAAATTCGAAACTTTTCAAAATTCAAATTACACTTATAAATAATTGATTTGATTGTCATTAAATTTTATATACATTTGTTCGCATTTTAAAAAAGATGAAATTAGGGTTTGATAAAATATTAATTTTATTTGGCATTATCATAAATAGTGTATTCATTGTTTTTGGGTCAGTGTTACTTTTTACTTCTCTATTCAGCTACATTCCTAACGAAATGAAAAAGATAGTAGGCGTAATTCTTTTGGCATATGGTTTGATACGAATTATATCACTTGTAACCAAGATTAATACTAATAACAATGAAGCTGAATAATTTGTTGATCCTTTTATGGATAATGTCATTATTTCTTTCATGTTCATCCAAGGGTTCCAAGCCCACAGATGAAACCCCAACACGAGGAAACATTAAAATTGGAGTTGACGATTCTTATCAACTTCTATTAGATACTGAAATATATACCTTTCAAAGCATATATAAATATGCCAGAATAAATCCTGTATATACTAACGAACAAGAAGTAATCGAATTGTTTTTAAAGGACTCGTTACAGAACATAATAATTAACAGACCATTAAACGAAAAAGAAAAAGAATATTTAACCAGTCAGCAATATATTCCGCGTTCTACTAAAATGGCATACGATGGTTTAGCTTTTATCGTGAATAATCAAAATCCTGACTCTTTTCTTACATTTCTTCAAATTAAGAAGATGTTCTCAGGAGAAAATGACTCCTGGGAAAAAATAAATAAATCATCACCTATTCAAGATATTAAAGTGGTTTTCGACAACAAAAAATCAGGTAATGTTAGATATTTGCTCGAAAAATTCAATTTAAAAGACACGCTTCCTTCATATTGTCAAGCTGTTTCAACCAATGCTGAAGTTGTTAATTATGTTGAAAAACACACAAACGCTATTGGGGTTGTAAGTGTTAATTGGATCAGTGATAAACACGATTCTATATCTCATACTTTTTTAAAGAAAGTTAAAGTGGTAGCTGTTAGTCCTGTTTATGATGAAGAAAATTATGTAAGGCCTTATCAGGCTTATATCGCTGACCAATCTTATCCATTTGTCAGGGAAGTTTACTATATTAGCCGCGAAACTTTCTCGGGACTTGGATCAGGTTTTGCTTCTTTTATGGCGGGTGAACAGGGACAGCGAATTATTTTAAAATCGAAATTAGTGCCTGCAACAATGCCTATTCGATTTGTAAAAATTTCAAATGAATAATTTTTTATTAATTTTCAATATTTAACTAATTATGGTGAGGATTAAACGAGCTACAGTTGTAGTAATTTTCTTTCTGGGAATTGCTAACATTTATGGGCAAAATCTTGAAACGGCCAGAAATTACGCTTTAGCTGAGAGATTTGATGATGCCAAAGATGTATTAAACAAGATAATTCAAAGTGAACCCAATAATGCAAGCGCCTATTTCTTTCTTGGTCAAACCATCATTAAGGAATATTTGGCTGATTCACTTTCAAACTCATTAACTGATGTTTGTGATGATGCAAAAAAGGCATTCGAAACTGGTTTGAATAAAGATTCTTCTTATGTTTTGAATTTTGTTGGTAAAGGAATGTTGGAGCAATTATGTAATAATGATACCACTGCTGCTAATAGGTACTTTCAAAGAGCGTTAATATCTTTCCCAAAAAACAAAAAGAAATATACGGACATACATGGCTTAATATATGCTAAAATAGCTTATGCATGTGCAATGGGAAACAACAAAAGATATCCAGCTGCTACTAATTATTTAAATAAAGCTAAAGAAGTTTCTCCGGGTAGTTTCGAAGTGGCTCTTCAGTCGGGCGACATTTACCTTGACCGAAAAGATGGCTCTAATGCCATAGCAAATTACAACCGTGCAGCATCAATAGATGCCGGATCTCCACTTCCTTTAATTAAAATAGGCGATTTATATCTGGCTGCCAAGAATTACAATTTAGCACGCACATACTACGATCAGGCCAAAGAGATCGACTCTACCAATGCTTCAGTTTATAAAAGCTACGGCGAGTTATGGAATACAGCCGGACGTTACGACCTTGCCAAGGAAAATTTCAGAAGATACTTGTCGTTATCAGGTAATAACATTCCTGCAAAAATTAGCTATTTAAATTCTTTATATAAAACAAAAGATTATGAAGAAGCTATAAAAGTTATTGAAGAAATCAAAGCGGTTGATAACAGTCGCAACTACCTTAATCGTGTTGGAGGATATTCAGCTTTTGATATGAAAACCCCTAATTATGATATGGTAAAAAAATATCTGGATGAGTTTTTCAGCAAGGCAAAACCTTCAAATATCACTGCCAGGGATTATTTATACTATGGCAGAACACTTGTAAAGCTTAAAGCAGATTCTGTTTCCATTTCAAAAGGAATTGAAATGCTGAACAAGTCGTATGAGATGAATCCTGCTGATAATTCATTGATTACAGAGATAGCGCTTTCATACATTTATATTGACGATTATGAAAATGCAATCAATACCTTTAACAAAAAAGTTGATTCCGGAACTGCCACATCCTTTGATATGCTCCAATTAGGAAGATCGTATATGCAGGTTAAAAATTTTATTAAAGCAGGAGAAACTTTTGACAAAATCTCTGCTGCTGATCCAAAGAATATGGAAGCTTTAATGCGGGCAGCCAATGCTTACGCTAATCAGGACCCTGAATCGAAACTTGGCTTAGCCAAGCCAAAATATGAACAGATTATAGCCATGGGTAATACAGACCCTAAAAAATACTTAAAAGAATTATTTGATGCCTATAAATTCATGGGATCATATTATCTTTATGGCGAAGTTAAGAGTAACCAAATACAAAGTGAAGACTATTACAAAAATATCTTATCTTTAGATCCTTCAAACAAGGATTGGCTAAAGACGGCTTATTCGGGTCTGGCAGCATTATATACGGGATTAGCCCCGCAATCGAGCGGAACTGGAAGATGGGAACAAGCAAAAAGCATGTTCCAGGAGCTCGTAAAACTGGATCCTTCTAGTGCAAGTGCAAAAAAAGCTATTGGAGACATTCAGAAGCAGATCAACATGATAAAGAATATGGGAAATTGAGTAACTAATATTAACTAATGAATATAAATGTTTAATCTTTAAAAATTAATTTGGTATGAGTAATAAAGGAAATCAATCATTAAAGGAGGCTTTGCAATCTATCTTTGCTACTTCGGTAATATTATTATCATTTGGAGTTGCGCTGGCTATTTACATTTACATAATGGGCGATCCTGTGAATTTTGAAGGAGGTAACCCAAAGGGTCATCCACTTCAAGGTAATTATCTTGGAATGATCTATAAGGGAGGAGTAATTGTACCTATTCTTATCACAATTGTATTAGTTTTAATTACTTTTAGTATTGAAAGATGGATTACATTATCCCGTGCTAATGGTAAAGGTAGATTAACCACGTTTGTTCGTAACATACAAACGCTATTAAAAGAAGATAAAATTGAAGAAGCTGTTCAAATTTGTGATAAACAAAGAGGATCTCTTGCGAATGTATTAAAAGCTGGTTTATTCCGTTACAGAAGCTTACAAGCTGACACCACTTTGCCTAACGATCAAAAAGTTATCGCTATGCAAAAAGAATTAGAAGAAGCTACAGCTCTTGAGTTACCTCTTCTTTCAAAGAACCTGGTTATTATTTCTACCATAGCATCAATTTCAGTACTTGTTGGTCTTATTGGTACAGTAATTGGCATGATCAAGGCATTTGGTGCTTTAGCAACTGCAGGTGCTCCTGATGCATTAGCCCTTGCTACAGGTATTTCTGAAGCTCTTATCAACACAGCTTTTGGTATTACCGGTTCAACCTTAGCAATTATTGCCTATAACTTTTTCTCCTCAAAAATTGATGATATGACTTACAAAATTGATGAGGCTGGATTTAGTTTGACCCAAACATTTGCTACAACCCTTAAGAAATAATTTTAAAGAAAGGATTTTAGAATATGTCAAAATTTAAAATAGCACATAAAGCGCCTCATATTGATATGACGCCGATGGTAGACTTATTCTTCCTTCTACTTACTTTCTTCATGTTAACCACATCATTTCGTCCTCAGGAAGCAGCACAGGTTGATACTCCCAATTCAAATTCGGGTTTATTGGCACCTGAAAAGAATGTATTCACTATTTATATTTCAAAAGATGATAAAGCCTTTTTTAATATTGATAATGGAGAAGATTCAACCAGTCACGTGCGTGCTAAATTATTGAAGGATATGGGTACTTATTTTCGTGTGCCTTTCAATGCTGCAGAGCTTAGTATGTTCGAAAAGTTACCTTCTTTTGGTATGCCTATAAAGGACGTAAAAACATGGATTAACGCTGAACCTAGTGAAAGGGAAAAACTTCATACTGGTATTCCAATGGATTCGTTAGATAACCAGTTAGGAATGTGGGTTCATTTTGCACGTTTAAATAATCCTAAAGCTGAAGTAACCATAAAAGGCGATGCTGAAAGTGACTACGAAGTAGTGAAGAAAGTTTTTGATATGGTGCAGGATAAGAAAATTGATAGATTTAACCTTACCACAACGTTGGAAAAGGTAGAAGTTAAACCTGAAAATAGATAAGCCATGGCAGAAATAATACAAAACGAAGGTGGTGGACACAAAAAAGGTAAGCGCCGTGCAAAAAAGCATGGTACTCATATTGACATGACCCCTATGGTGGATTTAGCCTGTCTTTTACTTACATTCTTTATGCTTACAACAGCCTTTAGTAAGCCAAAAATAATGGAGATTGTCATGCCTAGTAAAGACAAAGTGAAAGATCCTCCTAAAATTGATGACAGTCGTGTTATCAATATTATAATGGCTGAAGACGATCAGATCTTTTTCTACAACGGATTGGCCGATCCTACAAAAGCATATTTGCCAGTTCTGATCAAAAGCAACTATGGTAAAGATGGTATTCGGAAAGTTCTTCTTGAAAGAAATAAAGACCTTTTTGAACAGGTATATTTTTACCAGGATAGTTTAACCAGGGGTTTAGGTAAATACAAGAATAACCTTTCTCAAGATTCAATCACCAGATCGGTTAAAAGAATGAGATCCTCTGATAAAACTGGCCCGATAGTCCTTATCAAAGCTGCCGATGGAGTAAAATACGGTAATTTTGTAGACATAATGGATGAAATGGGTATTACCAATGTTGCTCGTTACGCAGTAGTTGACTTAAACTATGTTGAGAAGAAAATGCTGAGCGAAGCTTTTGCTGGTAAAAATGTCGAAGTTCAAAGATAACCTTAAAAAGAAAAATTATGTCGCCCAAAGAAGACATTGTAGTATATAACAGCTTTGAGGAGATTGTATTTAGCCGCAGGAATAAAGAATACGGAGCATACTATATTCGAAAGAGATATAAAAAATACCTGATGGTAGCTTTTCTATTATCTTTCTTTATTGTAGCGTCTGCAGTTGTTGTTCCATTAATTAATAGCTATTACAATAAAAATAAGCAAAGGAAACAGATTGAAAAATCTGTCACTGTAGAGTTGGAAGATGTTAATGACGCACCTCCTCCACCCCCACCTCCTCCTCCTCCGGCAGCATTGGAAGCACAGGTAAAATTTGTGGCTCCGGTTGTAGTTGATACCGTAAAAGAAGAAGTAACCCTTGCTACTTTTGATGAAAATATCGAATCAGCAGTGGCAGAAGCTCCTCCTACAGAAATTGTTGTGGAAGAGAAAAAAGAAGAGGTTATCGAAAAAGATGAACCTGCCTTCCTTGTTGTTGAAGAACCAGCAACATTCCAGGGTGGTGACCTTAACAACTTTAATGCATGGGTAGGTCAAAACATCAAATATCCTCAACTTGCAGTTGAAAACGGTATTTCCGGAAAAGTTTATGTACAATTTGCTGTTAACAATAAAGGTCAGGTGGTAGATGCCAAAGTATTACGCGGCATAGATCCATCACTCGACCAGGAAGCAATTCGTGTTGTACAATCCTCTCCGCGCTGGACTCCTCCAAAGCAAGGTGGTAGACCTGTAAAGCAATTATTTACTCTTCCGGTAGTATTTAGACTACAAGAGTAATAATAACTCTCAAAAAAGCCTTCCGGTAATCTGGAAGGCTTTTTTTATTTATATACAATTCTAATTATCAATATCTTCACGTTCATTGGCAATTCAAATGTGTTTGGCATAAGTTTTGCC
Source organism: Bacteroidales bacterium (assembly GCA_038320545.1). Taxonomy (GTDB): domain Bacteria; phylum Bacteroidota; class Bacteroidia; order Bacteroidales; family JAAUTT01; genus JAAUTT01. The sequence goes on along the minus strand of JBBQEI010000019.1, from coordinate 17,919 downwards.
TAATTCTAATAACATTATACATCATCTAACTTTTTAAATAATCTTCTGAAATCCTATTTATTGATTGTCTGAAATCACGATATATAATTATTTATATGTTTAACCTTTAATAAAGATAATCATGGCAGCTATTATTGAAAACGAAGGCGTTGACTCTATAAGAGGCAAACGAAGAGCGAAAAGATTACCCGCTCACATTGATATGACCCCCATGGTGGATTTAGCATGTCTCCTGCTCACCTTTTTTATGCTTACTACAGCTTTCACCAAACCTAAAATTATGGAAATTGTGATGCCAACTGATGGCCCACCAAAACCAATTGTAGAGAGAAGAGCCCTGCATATCATTCTTGCAGAAAACAACCAGGTATTCTTTTATAATGGCTTGGCAGATCCAAGTAAAGCAGAATTACCCTTAATGATAAAAAGTAGTTTTACTAAGGATGGCATTAGAAAAGTGTTATTAGAACGCAACAGAACCTTATTTGAACGAATATATTATTACAACGATAGCATTAACAAAGGATTAGGCAAATACAATATCAACATTCCAGAGAATACAATTAAAAACAACATTAAAAAATGGAGGAGTGAAGATAAGAATGGCCCGATTGTTCTGATTAAAGCAGCAGATGGAGTATCGTACGGAAATCTTGTTGATGTTTTAGATGAAATGTCAGTTACTGATATTGCCAGGTATGCTGTAGTTGACATCAATTCTATAGAAAAGAAAATGCTTCAGGATGCGCTTGCCGGCAAGAATGTAGAAGAACAGAAATAAACCAACAATTCCATTTTTTAAAGAGCCTTCTATTACCAGAAGGCTTTTTTTATTTGATTTTTTTACAATTACGAGAACGTTCTAAGGCTATTTACTATGTCTTTGGCATGGCTTTTGAAATTACAATATTGAGCTCAACAAATTCCGTAATACTCTGAAAAAGAATTAAATATTTTAATATTTAGTTCTTTGATCGATAGTTCTAATCTATCAATTTTTCAAAGCATCACTTTTCTATATGCGTGAAAAATATAAAAGCAAAACTATAACCTGAAAAGGTTTACCTAAAAAAAGAATACCAAGACTAGTTTCAATTTTACTAACAATTAAACTTTTCAATTATGTCTCCATTTGAAAATGTAATTATTGGAAGCAGTTTCGAGGAAATTGTATTCAGTAACAGGAACAAAGAATACGGTGCATATGAACTCCGTAAAAAGCAAAAAAGGTATTTGTTTATAGCTTTTTTCATTTCATTCCTAATGGTTGGTTCCACTGTAATTACACCATTTATTCTAAACCACAACAAAGGATCCATATCCGGCAAAATGGTTTCTGGTCCAACAGTTATTATCATGGATTCGACTTTAATATTTGATCCTCCTAAACCTCCGGATATTCAAATAGAACCAATGGCTAATCGATTTGTTCCTCCCCTGGTGGTTGATTCAATTGATAATTCAGATCCAATATTAGGTTCTATAGATGAATTATTAGATATTCCGCAAAACAACGAACCTCCAACAAACATAGTAGCTATAGTTGAAAACGACCCTGTAATAATTGTTGAAGAAAGACCTTTTGTAACGGTGGAAATTCCAGCTCAATTTGAAGGAGGAGATTTATATAACTTTAATAAATGGGTTATAAAGAACATAGAATATCCTCAGATAGCAGTTGAAAATGGTATAATAGGAAAAGTTTATGTGCAGTTTGTAGTAAATTCAAAAGGCAAAGTTGAAAATGTTACAATTTTAAGAGGAGCAGATCCTGCTCTGAATCAGGAAGCTATACGTGTAATTGAATCGTCGCCTAAGTGGAGTGCTCCTTTACAAGGAGGAAAACCGGTAAAACAACTATTCACCATCCCTGTAAATTTTAAACTTGAACAATAGATTAAACACCCAAGGGCAAACCTTGGGTGTTCTAATTCGAACACCTACGTACGAAGGCATTACAGGTTAACCAAAAATATTATCAGTATATTTAGACTATATTACTGTATTTCATTTAGTTAAAAATAGTGGCATTGCTGTTGATATTATGCTATCATAACAGAAAATAAAAACTAAAATGAAAACAACAATTTACAAATCAATCGCAATTATAACTTTAGGTGTTTTAACTCTTAACTTAAACGCTCAAAACACAAAAAGCTTATCGAAATATACTGATAACTATCTGATGACAAACTTAAAAAGTTCTAATATTTTCTCGTCAGAAAGTGAAGAATTATCATCGCAGATTATGAAACTCGTTGAACTAGTTAAATATAATCTTCGCACTGAGGTGCTTTATTTTTCGGAACCTTCTATGAATAACAATATTTCTGCAATCACATATGAGCTGGAAAAATATGCTAAGTTTCATCCTGAAGAATCCATGTTATCTTCTTACGATGAAACGATATTAGACGAAGTATCCGTTGAACTAAAAAATGAATTAAAATTTAAACCAACCGAATCATTTGAACCAGCGGTTGAACATGCAAATGAGGGCGAAATTGTACTTTCTGATATTTTAACAGAATTGTCGGAAGTAGTAAAATTTAAACCAGCAGTTATTCAATAAACTATACAATATTACCAAAATGAAAAGAGGCGTTGAGCCTCTTTTTTTTTATTTATAATTCCAATAATATTCGTCAGTTTGCTTTTTTTGAAGCCAGTATGATGGCATCAAAATTTTACCTTCCAGTGTTCGCATCGATTTATTGTATACCGAATGAACAGGGTTAAACAGTAAATTATCAACTCCAATAATGAAAGTACCATCTTCATTCCGGGAAGTATAACAGGTCAATTTGTTATGCTCCAATACTTTTTTTAAGAACAGCATTCTATCTTCCGGAACATTCTTTTCAACAACAGAGCATCTTACTCCATTTACTTCTTCTATTGTATGATGAGGATTAATAGCCATAGCCTAAATTAATTTCTGCAAAATTATTTAATAATGCTTAAAACATCAATATATTGGAACAAAGGCGTTACAAATCCGATGATAATAATACCAATGGTACAAATTGCAAGGGCAATTTTCACTGCCATATTTTTATCAACCAATGGTAATCTTTCAATTGCATCGTCGATGAACATGGTTTTTACAATTCTCAAATAGTTATATAGCGACAAAACAAGATTTATAGCAGCAAAAGCCAATAAAACATACATACCATTCCCCATACCAGCAGTTAACAGGAAAAGTTTTCCAAAAAAGCCGGCAGTAGGTGGTATTCCTGCCAATGAGAACAAACTTACAGCAAAAATCAGGGCATAGTAGGGATTGGACTTATACAAGCCTTTATAATCGTCAATATTTTCTTTCCCGGTTGAATCAAAAATAGCGCTGATAACTCCGAAAGATGCAATATTGCTTAGAAGGTATATAAGTACAAAATATGTAGCTGAAGTCATCCCGATTTTAGAAGCACCTGCAATACCCACCAAAACAAAACCTACCTGTGCGATAGACGAAAACGCTAAAAATCTCTTGATATTCTGTTGACGCATTGCAAATAGATTTCCAACAGTCATACTTAATATGGAGAGAATCGTAATTGCATACAACCAGACTTCAGTAAAACTTGCAAAAATTGAATACAATACACTGATAAAAACAAATATTACAGAACCCTTTGATATTACAGATAAGAAATTAGTAACCGGAATAGGAGATCCTTCATAAACATCAGCCGTCCATAAGTGGAAAGGCACAACCGACATTTTAAAACCAAAACCACCAATAATAAAAGCAAAAGCTAAAACGGATAGTTCGTTCATTTGAAGGTTAGCCGCAATGTTTTCGAAACTTAAATTCCCAACTGCACCATATAATAAAGAAATACCAAAAAGTAAAATACCTGTTGAGAATGCTGAAGAAAGAATTAATTTGATACCCGCTTCGGAGGAGTTTTTCATGCTTTTGTTGAAATTGGCAAGAGCAGCCAGTGGAATAGTAGACATTTCCAATCCAAGATATAAAACAAGAATATGGCCGCTTGAAAGCATTGAAAAAACACCTAGCATACTACTCAGCAAGAGTATATAAAATTCGATCCTGTTGTTATTTCTTGAAAGATATGTATAAGAAGTTAGTGAAATCAGCAATAATCCCAGATTTAATATATTTTTCTGAAGTACCAGCAAACCTGTTGAACGGAAAAAACCCATAAATAAAGTTCCCTCACCCAATGGCAGTAAACCAACCAGAAAGTTTATAAGTAATAAAACATTTATACCAATCATAAAGGATTTTACCTTTTTATCAGCATCATTTAATTTTAAAACAAGCAATATGAAGATGATCAGTGTGATAACAACTTCGAACCGTAAAAGCATGTAAGAGTATAGACTCATAATATCATCATTAACAAAAATTAGTTGGCAACGGCCACTGAGATAAATTTATTAAATATGGTAATCGTATCGTTTTGAATCAGATTGATAATCCAGAAGGGTAAAGTTCCAATAAGAACAATACCGGCAATTAAAAGTATAGAAGCGGCTTTCTCATTCCAACTTGCATCTTTAAGTTTCTCAAACTCTTTATTTGTAATTGAACCCCAGATAGCAAAACCAATAGCTCTTAAAATATAAACTGCAGTAACAACTATTGATGCACAAGCCAAAATTGTAGCAACTCTGTAAAATATACCTGTTCTTTCCCATGACCCAACAAATATTGTCATTTCAGAAACAAAGCCACTGAATCCGGGTAATCCGAGAGATGTTAAACCGGCAATTATAAAAGCAGTTCCAATAAAAGGCATCTGTTTGAGCATTCCACCCAGTTCGTTTGCCTGTCGTGTATGTGCCCGGTCGTAAATCATGCCGATAGCGGCAAAGAAAAGTGCTGTCATGATACCATGCGATACCATTTGCATCACTGCACCCATAAAGGCAGTTTTGGTAAGCATGGCAATACCAAGAATTACAAAACCGCAATGACTTACCGAAGAATAGGCGTTCATGTATTTTAAATCCTTTTGCATCATGGTAGCAAAGGCACCATAGATAATTGCAATAGAAGCAAGAATAATGAATATCCACGACCATTCCTGTGCAGCATCAGGCATAAGATATGTTGCAACTCTTAAGCATCCGTAACCACCTAATTTCATCGATATACCCGCTAAAAACATTGAAGCTGCAGTAGGAGCTGAAGAGTGACCATCGGGTGCCCAGGTATGAAAAGGGAACATGGCGGTAAATACACCAAATCCTGTAAAAACCAAAAGATAAATTGGAACCTGAACTTCCATTGGGAACTTCATTTGAGCAAGCTCATGAATATTCCAGGTGTATTGCCCTCCGTATATTCCTGATGCAAAATACAAAGCAGTAATACCCAAAAAAACAAGGGCTGAACCAGCCATCAGCATTAATGCAAGCTTCATGGCACTGTATTCTTTCTTTCCGCTTCCCCATATTCCAATCAGAAGATATTTTGGTATTACAGCTAATTCCAAAAAGAAAAACATCATAAAAAGATCGGTGGAAATGAAAAAGCCATAAGCACCGAGGCTCAATAAAACTATAAGAAAGAAAAACTCCTTCACCTGACGTTCAATTTTCCATGAAACGAGGATTCCGGCAACTACAACCATGGCAGTTAACAAAATCATGGTAAGGGAAATCCCATCTACACCGGCACTAAAGTGAATGTTTAAAGGCGCAAACCACGAAAGAGTGCTTTGAAGAAGCATATCGCCAGAAATACCAGCTTTACGAAGGTTGATATAGAAAAAAGTAATCCATACAGCAATACCCAATTGAACAACACTGCCCATCAAAGCGATTAGCTTAATGGTGCTATCTTTCTTAACCAAGAGAATGGCCAGTGCAGTGATGAGCGGAATCAGAATCAAAAGCGACAAGTTCATATATAATGTTTCAAATGTTCAGGAACTTAAATAAAATTAACGATCAATAAAATGGCAATCACCAGCACTCCACCCAGAAAAAATAAAGTATAGGTTTGTAACCTGCCCGATTGTATTCCTTTAATAGCTTCAGATGCTGTTTCAGTAACCGAAGCATACCCATTAATCATTCCATCAACAATATTTCGGTCGAACCAGGCAGCAGGTCTTCCAATCATATTAAAAAGAACCTTTTTGGTAATAAATAAATAAATTTCGTCAATGTAAAACTTATTGTAAGCCCAATTGTAAAAATTACCAAACGATACAGCAACTTTATCAGGATTATTGTTTTGCTTCATATACATCATTGCAGCAACTGAAATACCTAATAGTCCAATGAGCACTGGTGCGATAGAAAATGTAAGGTGGAAAGGGAGTTCAACAGCTTTTCCATCGGCTGACACAAAATCGCCAAACGGAATATAACCGGTAAATACAGCACCAATTGCCAGAATAATCAATGGGAGATTCATCGCCCAATTTCCTTTATCATGGTTGTGATGGCCATGTTCATCTGCTCTAAACCAGAATATTCTGAAGTAAAGACGGAACATGTAAAAAGCTGTTAATCCGCTTGTTAATAGCGCTGCGTAAAATATCATTAAATTACCATGGTAGGCTGCTGAAAGAATTGCTTCTTTACTAAAAAACCCCGAAAACAGAGGTACTCCGGAAATAGCCAGACATGCTAACAGAAAAGTAATATGTGTAATGGGCATTGATTTCCGTAAGCCGCCCATATCTTTCATTTCGTTGCTGTGAACAGCATGAATAACAGCACCAGCTCCAAGGAATAATAGTGCTTTGAAGAATGCATGGGTAAACAGGTGAAACATAGAAGCCGTAAAACCTTCGTTTTTTTCTTCACCCCAGCCCGAAACGCCAAGAGCAAACATCATAAAAGCAATTTGAGAGATGGTTGAATATGCCAAAACCCTCTTGATATCAGTTTGTGTACAGGCAATGATGGCAGCAAAAAGAGCAGTAAAAACGCCAATATACCCCACGATGATCAGAGCATCGGGAGCTGAAATAGCAAATACCGGGAATAACCTGGCAACCAGATAAACACCGGCAACCACCATAGTGGCAGCATGAATCAATGCTGAAACCGGTGTTGGGCCCTCCATTGCATCGGGTAACCATATATGAAGCGGGAACATTGCCGATTTTCCTGCGCCACCTGTAAACACAAGTAACAAAGCCCATGACAAAGCAGACATTCCTAAAAAGGAAGTCGCTGTAAACGAAGCCAGGTAAACAGAATCAGGTTGTGTAAGACGCTCAATAAGTGTAAAAAAGTCTAAGGTTTTTGCACCAAAGCTTAACATTAAAATTCCGATGAGAAAACCAAGGTCGGCAAAACGGGTAACGATAAAAGCTTTTTTGGCGGCAGCTATAGCTGAAGGTTTGGTAAAATAGAATCCAATTAAGAGAAAGGATGAAACACCAACCAATTCCCAAAAAATATACATCTGAAAAAGATTTACCGAAACAACCAGGCCTAACATCGAGAATGTAAATAAAGCCAGATAGGCGAAATAAGTACCAAACCTTTCTTCGCCATGCATATACTTAAAGCTGTACAGATGCACCATGGCCGAAATTAACGTAATCACCACAAGCATCATTACAGAAATCGGATCCAAAACTAACCCCAGATTAATCGAAAGGTTTTCGTTAAACTGCAACCAGCTTATTTCAAAGGAACGATGTGGTTGAAAATTACCTGCTATATCACCAAATTGAAAGAAATATCCATAAGCAGTATAAATTGCCAGTCCTGCGGTAACGAATAAAACCGAAGTGCCTATGATTCCGGCTAAACAAGGAGTAATTTTCTTACCAAGAAAACTTAATACTATAAAACTAACAAGTGGTAAAAGAACGATGAGTAAAGCTGCAATATCGTAGGTACTCATAAAATTAAAATTTCATTGTGTTAGTATCTTCTATATCGATGGTATTGAATTTCCGATATAGATTAATAATAATGGCTATTGCAAGGGAAACTTCCGCAGCAGCAATAGCAATAATAAATAAGGTAAAGAATATGCCCTCGAGTTGGTGGGGATACAAATATTTATTGAAAGCAATAAAATTTATGTTGATGCTATTTAGTATTAACTCAATAGACATCAGCATGGTAATCAAATTGCGACGTGAAAAGAATCCGTAAATTCCCAGAAAGAATAAACAGGAACTTAGAATTAACACATGCGATAATGGTACTTGTTCCATAATAATATATTTCTTTTTCCAGCTCAGGTTTCCCCAAACTAGTTAGTTTTCTTAGTTTTCATAGCAATCACAATACTTCCGATCATGGCGGCAAGTAATAAAATACTCACTACTTCAAATGGAAATACATAGCCATATTTTCTATAATCGATAAGTTGTTCTCCAATACTTTTTACCGAATGAGAAACTTCAGGTACCGACGATGCCACATAATTGAAATAATAAAGAATATGGGTAGTTAACAGCAATCCGGTTCCTGAAATCAGCACTGACCAGAGAATGTGTTTTGGCAAACGCGATGGTAAGCGTTCTCCGGCCTGATGGGTAAGAAATATCGAAAAAATGATCAAAACCACAATTCCACCGACATAAATCACGATTTGTAAGGCGGCAATAAATTGCATTTCCATAATGATATAAATCCCTGCAATGCCAATGAGTGACAGAAGAAGGTAAACTGCTGCCCTGAATATTTTTCTGGTGAAAACAGTTAATATACCAAAGGTTAGAACTAAGGCACCTAAAATATAAAAAACAACTGCTGATGCGCTCATGATTCTTTTTCTTTAAGTTTTGAACCTGGTTTATTAAGTACTTTAATGAGTTGATTACGATCGTAAACACTTAACTCAAATGAGTTTTTCATGGTTATGGCATCCTGCGGACAAGCATCGATACACTGCGCGCACATAGTACACATACCAAGATTATATACCCATTTATCAAGTACTTTCTTTTTCTTTCCGTCTTCAGTTTCGATGGTTGCCGAAATAATTTTAATGGTACCATTGGGGCAAGCCATTTCACAAAGTGTACAGGCAGTACATTTATGACGGTTATTTTCGTCGTGTGGAAGAACTACTTCTCCTGCAAAACGTTCAGGAATATTAATGGTAGTACTTCGATTCTCAGGGTATTGTTCAACAATATTTTTCCACGGACGGGTAAAATATTTGAGTGTCAGCATTAATCCCTGTATCAGGGAGTAAAAGCCCAATACTACTTCTTTTATATATTGAATCAACGATCTCATTTTTTCAATTTTTAATCATTTAAAAGTGCCAGCCCATAACTGTTATGAAAGCTACAATCACAATATTGATAATGCTGAGTGGCAGAAGGTATTTCCATTCCAGTTTTAATAACTGGTCGATACGTAAACGAGGGAAAGTCCAACGAAACCACATCATCAGGAAAATAATAAAGAAAACTTTTCCAAAGAACCAAACAAACGAAGGAATGTAATCCATGATGTTGTTAAAAGCATCGAATCCGAATATGTGGAAAGGAAGCCAGCCTCCAAGGAAAACAGTTGCAGCAACCATGGATATCACCACCATGTTGATATATTCGGTAAGATAAAACATTCCAAATTGCATTCCGGAGAATTCAGTATGATATCCGGCTGTTAATTCCGATTCGGCTTCAGCAAGGTCGAAAGGAGCACGATTTGTTTCGGCTGTACCAGCAATCACATAAATCACAAAAGCAAACATAATTGGAAGATGGCCTTTGAAAACCCACCATCCATCAGCTTGTGAAGCAATAATTTCGGAAACTGAAAGACTACCGCACATTGCAATTACAGCAACAATAGAAAGTCCGGCAGATAATTCATAACTAACAATCTGAGCACCGCTTCGCATGGCTCCCAAAAGTGAATACTTGTTATTACTCGACCATCCCGCCATCAATATTCCAATAACACCAATTGAAGAAACGGCAGTTACATAAAGAATTCCAATGTTAGCATCCCAAAGTTGCATTCCGGGACCGTACGATATAGGCGCCAATGCCATGAAACTAACCGCCAGAACGAGAATAGGAGCAAAATTAAATAAAAACTTATCTACGCTGTTAGGCGCAAAACTTTCTTTGAGCAATAATTTAAAAACGTCGGCAAAAACCTGGAGTGAACCCCATAAACCAACACGATTAGGACCAATCCTTAGTTGCATAAAACCGGCAACTTTGCGTTCCATGTAAACAAGAATCACTGCCAAAGCAACAACAAGAAGAATCATGGCGATACCGGCAAGTACAAACTCACTGAAGAGTGTCCAACCTGGCGACATCATACCGCTAAGACTGTCGTGAATCCATTTTGTTATATCAGAAAATTGAAAACTTAAAATCATACAAGTATTTTTATAGTAGGCAGACAACCTGCTTGTTTATCTGTCAATATCAGGAATTACCAAATCGATAGTTGCCATACTGGCCATTAAATCGCCAATTTTCGAACCAATTGTAATAGGACGAACGGCACCAAGATTTGAAAAGTTGGGAGCTCTTAATTTTAATCTGTAAGGTTTATTTCCGCCATCGCTCACAATATATACCCCTAATTCGCCCCTGGCAGTTTCAACTCTCTGGTAATACTCGCCAACCGGCAATTTTACAATACCTTTTAATTTAGCACGGAATTCACCTTCAGGAAGATTATCGAGCAATTGTTCAATGATATGGATGGATTGACGTATTTCTTCCATACGGACGAGATAACGACTCCAACTATCACAACCATCAAACACGACTTCCTTGAAGTCCAATTTATCATAACCATCGTAAGGATAATACTTCCGAACATCGCAACTAACTCCGGAAGCACGGGCAACAGGACCGGTACACCCAAGTGAGATAGCAAGTTCTTTAGGCAGCACACCCACCCCTTTTAATCGGTGTTGAAATATAATATTTCCGGTAATTAATGTGTCATATTCTTTCAGGTAACCTTTTACTTTAACAAGAAGTTCTTTAAGTTTATGAACAAATGAAGGCAGAACATCGAACATTACGCCACCGGGAGTAATATAATTCATGGTAAGGCGATTTCCGGTATTTTCTTCAAATAATTCGAGAATTCTTTCACGGTCACGGAAAGCTAAAAAGAATGGAGTAACAGCGCCCAAGTCCATAGCACATGAACCCCACCAAAGCTCGTGCGAAGTTAACCGCTGCAATTCGGCCATGATAATACGGAGCGCTTTTGCACGCGGAGGAATTTCAATTTGTAACCCTTTTTCAATGGCGAGAGAACAGGCCTGGTTGTTGATGTGAGCAGAAAGATAATCCATTCTGCTGGTGAGATAAATGAATTGCTTATAACCAAGCGATTCACACATCTTCTCAATTCCACGGTGAATATAACCTAAATGAGGTAAAATATCTTTAATGGTTTCGCCATCGAGGGTGGCCTGAAGACGAAGAACTCCGTGAGTAGAAGGGTGTTGAGGCCCAATATTCACAACAAATTCTTCTGTTAAATCATTTGGTAACGCCGTATTTTTATTTTCCATTGGAAAGTCTACAAGGTTACTATATTAATATCATCTTTATAATCTTTGCGGAGCGGATAGCCGGGCCATTCTTCTCCCAACATAATTCGTCTGAGGTTTGGGTGGTTACTGAAACGGATTCCGAACATATCGTAAATCTCATTTTCATATAGGTCAGCAGCTTTCCATAATGGATAAACCGAAGGAACTTCAGGATTTTCGCGGTCAGTAAGTACCACTTTTAGAACCATGTCGTGCCGGTGAACAGTAGAATTGAGATGATAAACTACCTCAAGGTTTGGAAGGCGGTCTACAGCAGTTTCACAAAACAAAAAATTGAAAAGCGTTTCTTGCGAATCTCTTAATTTTTGAGCTATATTAAATAGTTCTGTTTTATCAGCATATAGAACAGGAAAATCAAATGTTTCCTCCACTTTATTTGATGGAAATGTTATTTCCAGGTATTTCTTCAGTTCTTCTTTAGTCATTTACAAACAATTATTTTTTCATTTAACAGACACAAGAACCAAGAGCCAAGAGCCAGGATATCAAACAAATTTCTCCGGTTGTTAAAATCATCAGTGTTGTTTATTTAGTTATTCTTCAGGATCTTTCTTAGGTTTTTCAATCACATAAGCTTTGGAATTCTTAATTTTATTCTGAAGGGTCATCATACCATGTATCAGCGCTTCCGGACGCGGAGGGCAACCGGGAATATAAACATCAACCGGGATCACATTGTCGACACCTTTTACAACAGAATAGGAATTATAAAAAAATGGGCCACCCGAAATGGCGCAGGCACCCATGGCAATAACATACCGTGGTTCGGGCATTTGGTTATACAAACGCTTTAATACCGGAGCCATTTTATAAGTGATGGTTCCTGCAACAATAATCAGGTCGCACTGACGGGGACTAGCCCTCATAACTTCAAATCCAAACCTCGACCAGTCGTATTTTGCTGAAACGGTCGACATCAATTCTATAGCACAACAACTTGTTCCAAATGAAAGTGGCCAGAGTGAATTACTACGAGCCCAGTTTGCAATGCTATCGACGCTGGTAACAATAAAATTTGTTTTCCCCGAATCGTCTTTATATATGTCACCCGGAAATTCCGGGATAAAATCTTTATTTACATCCATGCAAGCGCTTTCTTTTTATATGCGTATAAGAGTCCCATAAACAGGAACAACGTAAATATTAATATCTCCACAAAAGCGATCATTCCCAGATCTTTCAAAACAGTAGCCCATGGAAACAGAAATATGATTTCGACATCGAAAATAAGAAATACCAGAGAATAAATATAATAACCAACATTAAACTGTACCCATGAAACACCTTGAGTTTCAATTCCACACTCGTAAGGCTGGCCTTTTTCCGGATTAGTCGACGACATTCCGAAGACTTTTCCAATTCCTATGGCAAGAACCGCGAATATAACTCCGCAGAAAAGTAAAATTATAATTGAAGCAGCACCCATATTATCAACTGTTTAAATGTACTTTACCCTGAGATGTATGAACTATCTCATAAGGCGCGCAAATATATAAAAAGTCACTAATTTTTATCAGGACATTCATCGTATTCACAAGATAATTAAATTGAAATCATATTGTTACAAAAATAACATTAGTGCAAAATCAAAAATATCAAAGCTTTATAGAATTTATTTAACATAATTCTAAATTACTTTCATTTAATTTTTTTTGAATTTTCTCAATTTTACACATCAAATAAAGTTACAGATTTTTATGATTTTGACAAACCATTACAATTTTTTTATGAAGGTTTAAAAAATTAGGACAGATGTTAATATAAAAACAAGTAACAATTAATTGTCTTTATTTCTAATTGCTAAGCCATAAGCCTTATCGTAGAATTTGCCCAGTTTACTCCAATCGAACAAAACGGAAGAAGCTTCAACTTTATTTCGCTGCATAATTCGGTCCCTTCGGTTCATTTTAACAAAATCGAACAGAATGTTTGCAAGATTTTCGGCAGCATCGTGGAAACTTTTGTGATTACGCTTTAAAACATAAATACCCGATTTATCACTTTCAGGAATTGAAGATTGAATAAAAGAACCAAAGCCGGAAAGATCGCTGGTGACAGAAGGAATACCACTGGCGATACATTCAAGTGGAGTATATCCCCACGGTTCATAATAACTTGGAAAAATACCCATATGGCAACCACGTATAAACTGGTAATACTCCATCCTGAAAAGAGGGTTTGAAGTTGCAACAAAATCAGGATGATACACTACTTTAACTTTATCATGTGGAAGGTTCAACATGCCATTGTATTTCAAATAATTCATGATTGGATCGGCATGTTCATTTATTAAATTGTGTGTAACCACGGCAGGAAGTCTTTTGGTGCGCCACGATTGAAAATTGGTTCTTAACCTCAACACATTGTGATCGTCAATAAGTTTATTGAGATCGGGCATTACAAAACCTTTTTCATTGGAAGTAATGGCATAAAAAAGCTTTTGCACCAGTTTTTCCTCTAACTGTTCACAATTTCGTAAAATTTCTTCCAGTAACGCTTTTAACTGCAAAACATCGGCATTAATACTGGTATATGGATTTCGGGTAATAATAAACATTACCACGGTCATATCGATCTTTGCCTGTTTCATTTTCCGGTTGAGCCGGTTTAAAGCTTCCAGGGTAAGGTCATATCCTTTATTATTGTACTCGAATCGTCCTGATGTAAAAAAATAAAGCGTTTTATCCAGGTTAAAAGAATAACTCTGGAAAAAATGACCCATCACAAACTCATTTATTTTTTCTTTATATAATCTATGAAGATTCTGGAATTCGTGCATTGCCTCAAACCGATCGATATTTAACCCGTTTGGAAGCACAACATCAGGTTTACGTCCGAGAAAATAAATACATTCAGGAACAGTAATTTCACTTACTGTAGTAAAAACATGTGCCCCATGAGCTGCAGCCCGCTCAATTTCAACAATATGCATTACCTGAAAATGATTGGCCTCGTTATACCAGTTATAGTTAGGTAAATTATCATAAAAATTGGGATCGTTCATGGCCAGATACCGACCCAGTAAAGTAGCATGAGTAGTAAAAACAATCTTAATGGGAAGCATATCCCGGCGCATATTAGGTATTGGTGTGCCTGCCATCCATTCGTGAAAGTGGGCAATCATACGTTTACCTTTTGCATACTTTGCCGTGAATATTTTAAAAAACTGATGAACCTGGTGACCAAAAGAAACCACCTGATCATTAAGCTCGTCGATTGCAGGTGAAGAAATCTTGTGATTTTCCCATAAAAAATATTTGATTTCTGCTAATTGGGGATAAGTAGCATATGGATCGAAAAGTACAACCCTGGGACGACCAGCAATAAGCCATTGCCCATAATACACCTTAAAACCAGCACTGTTCATTTCTTCAACTGCCTGTGATATAGGATCAGTAGGGTCGTGAATAGGCTCGAAATTACTGGCAGCACTTTTTTCAATATATGGACCAAGTAAAATATAATTTTCCTTTTTCCATTTCTCCAGTACCGAAAGTACTTTTGATTGGATGACTGTATAAATTCCACCAACCTGATTACAAACTTCCCAGGCCACTTCGAATAAAAAAGTTCCGGACATTTCGTCTTTAGTAATCTTTTTTATGTATGTACCTAATACGGGATGTTGCTTTTCGCTCGGGTTTTCCTTTTCCATACTGGGAGAGATAAAATTAGTAGTTCAGTAAAATCATTTCAAAAATACATGAAAATATAGTGAAATCCTTGATTAAAGCCGTGCTATTCCAATTATTTTTCACTGTTTAGAACAGAAATGTCAATATTATGAATTTAATGTTGCAAATCTATATTGATAAGCCAATGTCGTTTAGTTAAGAAGAAGGCTTTGACTCAGCTCAGCCTGACAAACTGGTATTTGCTATCTGAAATCAGTTTATTCCAAAGAGGTTAAAATCAATTATAATATGCATATTAAAACATTTGTTAGATATATTTTTCTATCTAACTTTATATTTTCAATTTCGTATAATCGACAAAATTAAAGGATATGGAAACGTCATATTATATTAATTTAGAAGAAAGCCTTCAACTTTCACCAGAAATAATTCTGGTAATCAGTAACCAGCTGTATAAGAAAATTGAAGTGTACCAACTTAATTCGAAGAAAAATGAACTTCATTCTTTCAATACATTAGATGGACAATCAATTTTTATTTTTTGCAGCAGTAATTAATGATGTTTTTGATTTTAATAAAATTTAAAAAACACGACAATGGGGAAAATTCTAATTATTGATGATGATGAAGCCTCAAGGATAATATTGACAGAAAGGCTTAATAATGAGAAAGACACATGCATAGTTTGCAATTCAGGTGAAGAAGCTATTTCATTGCTAGATAGCATTGAATTTTCGATTGATCTTGTTTTTTTAGATATCCGTTTACCGGAAATTGACGGGTGGGAAACATTGAAACAAATTAAAAAAATAAATGCTAATATTCCTGTTATTGCAATTTCTGCCATTGCAATTTCAGAGAACCTGTACAAGTATAATCAAGCAGGCTTTGATGGGTTTATTTCAAAACCTTTTAATAATTTCAAAATTCAGGAAATTGTTAATTTTTATCTTAAAAAGTAACTCATTCAAAAGACATTTTAAACATACTCGTATGGACAATACTTCTAAAACAAAAAACCCTTCCAAATTACTATTGAAAGGGTTCCGATGATTTATGTTGTCCTGTCAGGTCTCGAACCTGAACTCTTCTGATCCAGAATCAGACGTGTTGCCAATTACACCACAGGACAATTTTTAAGAGCTGCAAATTTAACAGCAAAATGTATATGTTGTACATATTGGCAAAAAAATATTATTTTTCTCCTTTACATGAAATTTTTGCTTATTTGTAGTTCATGCTTACTGTTCTGTTAAACAATCCATTATCGTTGAAGAATACGGGACCACACAAAAATATCCTTTTCTTTCAAACTGAATTTTTCCCATTTTTTGGGCTTCTTTCAAATTAGTTAGGTTCTACAAAACAATCTTTCACAATTAATGATTTCCCGAACCATTAGTGATTACACTAAACCAAATTCAGTCGACAATTCTGATAAGGCTTTTATCGGCTATCAGAACCGGGGCATCGTAAACGGGAACCTTTTTAAAAGTATAAGTACTCCCACTCCTCGACCAGTCGGAAGCTGGGATTTCATAAACACCACCTGTAATTATATCCACAAGAACAGGTGTATCGAAATTACCTTCCGAGATTGAAAACTCCCGGTTTACTATCAGATTTTGGTTCGACGGTATACCTTCCTTGTTCCAGATTACGTAAAGCTGCTTTTGGGTTGTTTTGTTCTGAAATCCAAACACGGCCAGACTCCTGTCGGTATTCACCGTATATTTATGTTCGCCTGGTGCTGAGCTGCTAATATTATAGGTATGTTTCACATCTCTGAGACGTTCGAGTGTGTTATCGAAAACAGATGCAACATGTTGAACCGCATAATAAGCCATTTTGGGGCCGAGGGCCTTTTTTGTGGAGTCGGAGCGGATGATCCCTTTAATATTTAATCTGGTAATGGGGCCGCTATTGTAAGCAATATCGATAATAGTAAACAGGCTACATTCAATATCATGCCCGAGGTTACCGAGCATACGCCGGGTATCCCACTTGGCCTGCGACAACTCTGTCCAATCGTAATCGCCGATAGCTCCGCGACCAAAACCGCCATCCGAAGGAGCACCGTTCTCGCCCTGCCTGAGCTTTACATAAGGTGCATATTTGTCAAGTTCTTTCCTGATCAGATAAACTTCGTGATAATTAGCATCGGGATTGTACACATAATCGTGGTAGGTCATGTTATCAAAGAGCTTCATTTTTTTTCGGTCGCCAATATATTTAAAGAATCGGTTAACGAAGTCTTCGTTGTAATGACCCAGAGCCAATCCCGAAATACGGGCATCGGGCTGAATACGTTTTATAATTTCGGCAGTGCGTATATTCAATTCTGCGGTCATTTCCGGAGTATTTATGGTGTTATCGCCAAAATTAGGTTCGTTCCAAACTTCCCAGTCTTTTACTTTGTCCTTGTAACGGATCACCATTGTTTCCGCCCATTTGTAATACCCGTCCAGAGCTTCCTTCGATGTTGGCATACCGGCACCCAGGTTAGCCCCTCCCCCATCTTTGTAAAGCACGTTGCCGTACGAAGTTTGCAACCAGGGTTTCAAACCGCGACTTACGGCATCGTTTACTATATGGTCCAGCCATTCCCAGTCGTATTGCCCTTTCACATTTTCTGTTTTGTTCCAGCCAGCCTGCATGCGCAGGAGTTTGATGCCAAGCGGCACAAGGTATTCTTTGTATTGGTCGTAATCGGCCAAATCGCGGTCGAGTGTTTCACATCCAATCATCCAGTTCGACGATTCGATGTCAGTCGCA
>JBBQEI010000018.1:0-75921 GCA_038320545.1 Bacteroidales bacterium | reverse complement strand
TTTTGCCAAAATAGTGTTTAACCCTTAATTCGCATTATTCAAAATCCGATAAAATTATGCACACAAAATAAAAATTAGCGGCTGGACTAGGCGATATTTGTCCCAAATAAATTAGAAATTGGGTTTATGAATTATTCAGGCTATATAGCAGAAAATAAAACCATAGGAAATATGGCCTTTTTATCCTTCTGAGAAACAATAATCAAAACTGGTAGAAGTGAAAGCTCTCAATGATCAATCCTTTTAACCAAGGCTGTATTTCCCATCCCACAAATGGAATAATGATCCCTAAAACCAACCAATGAACAAATGCCGACCAGCAAGTTGCCTTATCAAGTTTCTGTATAATCATTGATAAGACATCAATAATGCCGGCGGCAATTCCAATTATCAGTGCGATTAAATAATCATTCATAACCGCGTGATTACTATTATTTACCAAATATAAAAAAAAGCTATTGGCTTAAAAAAAACAAAACACATAGTAATAAAAATATATCAATTTCTTTGAATAACACTTATTTCTGTTTTATTTAATTCCTATATTTGATATGATAAAATATATTTAACTATCTGATATGGAAGAAAATAAAACGAATGCCGGTCAGGGACTTGGAATAGCAGGATTAGTTCTGGGAATAATAGCAATATTGATATGCTTTATACCTTGCATTGGTATTCTGGCTATTGTGCCTGGGTTAGTTGGTGTAACACTTAGTGCCATTGCCTATAATCAAGCGGTAAAAGGAAACGGCTTAAAAGGCATTATTATAGCCGCATTGGTTATTTCTATATTAGGAAGCAGTGTGGCGTTGTTGCAAGGATTAGGTTTTTCATATTTAAAAAATCGACCTGATAAATTCTGGAATAATATAAGTGATAAAATTGAAGAAGAAACTGAAAAACATTTAGAAGATAATTTCGATGAAGCGGGAAAAGATATGGAGAAAGTTTTGGAACAACTTGAAAATATCGACGACAGTATACATATAGATATAAAAATAGGCCATAAACTTTCTGACAATGAATTCAGTAAGTTAATGGTTGACTATGAAAACCTTATAAAGCAAACTACAGAGCTTTCTAAAAAAAGTAAAGAAGGTGAATCGGAAGCAACCATCAATTATTCGAAACTTGCGTTAAAATTAGCTGCGGTACATGCCAAAATGCTGGCTAACCTACCCAATTTATCGGATGAGCAGCGTAAAAAACTCGAGGAAATAAATAAAAAGTACAAAAGAGATCTTGACAATCTGAAACAGTAAATAGTTCTGTGTGACCCAAAAATCATATAGCTTACTAAATATCTTCTTTATACTGTTTATTTGTGGTATTTTTCTTTATTGCTTCTTTGTTAATTCATTAGGAAAACCTGTAAGCTGCATTCATCATCAGTTGCTGGGAATTAATTGCCCTTCGTGTGGACTAACACGCAGCCTTTCAGCACTGCTTCATAATGATTATAAAAGTGCCTTGGAGTGGAACAAATATGGAAGTCATATCTTTTTGTTTTTTCTTATCCAATTAGGTTTAAGGGTTACTTTTCCTGTTTTGGTTTATTTACGGAATCAAAATTTGAAAATTATATTGAAATCAGATGGAATCATCTCTTTGGTTCTATTTCTGGTTTGCTTTTACCCGTTCATCTTCTCAACTTTTTATTTATTCTATAAAATGTTAAGTACAGGGAACGTTAACCTATAAAAAAAGAATAGGAGGTGTAATCCCTACACTCTCCTATCAGCGTTTTAAACTAATGAATAAATTCATTAGAAAACCTTAGTATTAACTTAACCGCTACAAAAATAGAAAAATTTTATTTGTAAAGACTACTTTTTTGAGCAATCATTACAAAGCTTTTATTATTCCTACTAAATTGACAATGAAAATTGTTGCTTCATTTGCTCAGTTTAAATTTTTCACTTACGTTTGAATTGAAAATACAAAAACTTGACAACTACAATAAACTCAGATGATGAAATAAATCTTGCTTCTCAGATAAAAAATGGGAATAAAGAAGCTTACCGTCAATTTTATAACCTTTATAGTAAAAAGGTTTATGGCTTCGCTTATTCTTATTTAAAGTCTGCAAGCGAAGCCGAAGAAGTTATCCAGGTTGTATTTGTGAAAATATGGGAAAATCGCAGCGAAATCAATGATGATCTTTCTTTGCAGAGTTATTTATATAAAATTACTATCAATCACATTTATAATATTTTCAAATTTAAAAAAGTCAGGGCAACTGCACATAACGACCAACTTTTGTTAGGTGAAAAATCGGACAATTCAACTCTTGAAAATATCTATTTCAATAATTTACAGGAAAATATCAATATACTTATTGAAGAATTACCAGAGCAACGCAAAATTATTTTTAAATTAAGCCGGATAAAAGGGCTTTCGCACGAAGAAATTGCAAATAAAATGGCGATTTCTGTGCGCACAGTTGAGAGCCAGGTTTATAAAGCCTTGAAATTCCTGAAAAAAAATCTTAAAGAAGATCTTTTTATAATTTTTATCATTCTTTTTAATTAACAGTTCCTAAGCTTACTAAATTATTTTTCAAATTACAGTAAGTACCTCACACTTTTAAATTGTATTACATAAAATACCAAAATAGATGAGTCTTCACGAGCTAAATGATGGGTTCGAGCAATATCTGAACCAGAAGTTTTCACCTGAAGAGCGGCAAAAGTTTATAAACTGGCTCGCTTCGAAAGAAAACGAAGAAAAAGTAAGGCAATATCTCTACGATCAGCTTAAAAACTTTTCTGATACAACCGAAATAAAAGATGTTAATTTTGATCGTATCTATTCTAATATTACAGATGTAATCGATTCGGATTCACAAACAAATTATACACTAAGAAAACCGACAAATAATTTTATTGGTATGATTCTTAAAGTTGCCGCAATAGCTTTAATTATTATTCTTTCAACTTTTCTCATAAATAAAATTATTCAGCCAAAACCACTGCCTAAAGTGAATGTAGTTTATTACGAAATTAAAGCCCCTTTAGGCGCCAAAACTGAAATTATCCTTCCCGATGGATCCCATGTTTGGCTAAATGCAGGAAGTAAACTTAAATATAACGCTGGATTCAGTTTAATGAACAGAGATATTATTCTTGATGGAGAAGCTTTTTTTAATGTTGCTAAAAATAAGAATATTCCTTTTATAGTTAAAACTTCAGATATTGACATTAAGGCAGTTGGCACTTCATTCAATGTAAAAGCCTATAGTGAAGAAGGAACTATTGAAACTACACTTATCGAAGGTAAAATAGCAATTATACGATCGGGTAAAACCAGCTCGATTTCAGGTGAATTATATCTCGAGCCAAACCAGCGGGCAACATTCGTTAAAGAAAAAACTTCTTTTGAAGTAAATGATATTCGTAAATTTATAGAAGAACTCCCACCTCAAATTAAAGTTGAACCAGGTAAGGTTTATATCATCCCAAAAATTGATCCTGACCCAATTATTGCCTGGAAAGAAGACCGGATGATTATCAGGGGAGAAGAAATGGAGAGTCTGGTGATAAAATTGGAAAGAAAATATAATGTTCAGATGTTTATAACCAGCGATTACGTTAAAAAATTCAGATTTAGCGGAACCCTAGACGATGAAACATTGCAACAAGTACTTGATGTTATTAAGTTATCAGCTCCTATCGATTATACCATTGAAGGAAGATCGGTTACTATTAAAGAAAATTCGGAATTGCGCAAGAGATTTAAACGATACCTGAAAAATGAAAAATAAAATAAACCAATAAAAGTATATTGCCTATGAAATAACTGAAAAAACAAGGGGAGTAGCTGATTGGCAACAACTCCCCAGATGATTAACAAATTAAACTCACTTTACTGGAAATGTGCGCAAACATCAAAGACCAGTAACGTATTGTATAACTATTAACTAATTCAAATGTATGAAAAAGAAGTGGATTTCTAACAACCTTTCTTCAAAAAGGCAACTAAACAAACTACTACGTGTTATGAAGATTGCAACCTTATTTATTATCGTTTGTACGCTGAACATACAGGCAACTGTATATTCTCAAAACACAAAATTCAGCTACGACTTTCGTGGAAAAACAGTTCGCGAAGTGTTTACCATCCTTGAAAAGAACAGTAATTTCAGGTTCTTTTATAACGACAACTTCAACTATATCGACGAAAAAGTTGATATCGTTGTTAAAAATCAGAATGTAGAGCAGATTCTTGCAACCATGCTATCTTCATCTGATATGACCTACAAGGTGCTTGAAAATAACCTTGTTGTGCTTACTCCACTGGAAAGTATGCAGGTTATAACTGTTAAGGGCAAGGTTACAGATGCAGCGGGTGAAGGATTACCTGGTGTTAATATTATTTTGAAAGGGACCACTGCTGGAACAACAACCGATATGGATGGTAATTATGCCCTGGATGTAACCGACGGAAACGGCATATTGGTATTCTCATATGTTGGTTATATGTCTCAGGAAATACCGGTACAAGGCCAAAATAGCATTAATATTTCGTTGGTGGAAGATGTGCAAAACCTCGACGAAGTAGTAGTAGTTGGATATGGTACTCAATCGAGACGAGAAATATCAGGTTCGGTTACAAACATAACTTCAAGAGATTTTAATAAAGGCCTGGCCTCAAATGCTGCCGACCTTTTGCAGGGAAAAGTCGCCGGTTTGGTTATTACCAAAGGTAATGGTGATATAACAAGCGATGCAACTGTTCGTCTTCGCGGAACCTCTTCGCTTACAGGAAGCAGCGCTCCTTTTGTGGTAATTGATGGTGTTCCTGGAGGCGATCTTAATTCTGTTGCTCCGCAGGATATCGAATCGATTAGTATTTTGAAAGATGCATCATCAGCAGCCATATATGGATCCAGATCAGCTTCCGGTGTTATTCTGATAACTACTAAAAAAGGTTCAGTTACCAATACCCGAGTAAGTTACGAAGGTTATGTTGCAGTTGATCAGGTAACGAACAAACCAAAAATGCTAACCGGTGATCAGTGGCGTAAATATGCAGCCGACAATAATAAAAATATTGCAGGCATGGATTTGGGCGCGAATACCGATTGGTTTGGTGAAATATTAAGAACTGGTATAACTCATAATCATAATCTATCGCTTTCAGGTGGTGCCGGAAATCATAATTACATCGCTTCTGTAGCATACATGGATCGTGAGGGAGTTGTTAAAGGAAATGAAATGAAAAGAACAAATGCACGTTTTTCTTTTAATCAGCGTGCTATTAACGATAAACTTCTTGTGTCGTTCACTGGTAATGCAGTAATGGGCCAAAATAGTCCTACTGAAACTCAAAACTTTATTTTAGCATATAACACAATACCAGTAGTTCCAGTTAAATTAGCAGACGGATCATGGTACGATTCCCAGGATTTTGATCAGGGAAACCCGGTTCGAAATATTGAGCTAAATAAAAGACTCAACAAATCAAATCAGTTCTATGGTAATTTTAAAGCTGATTTTGAAGTTGTTAAGGGTTTAAATCTTACCGCCAGTGCCTTCCAGGAAAGAAGAACAAACGATTGGGGCAGGTATGATAATTCGACTACCGAAAGAGGTCGTAACGCACAAGGTTATGCCCAGCGTGAAGCTAAAGTATGGGATAGAACTTTATTTGAGTATACCGCCAAATTCCAAAAGAGTATAAACGATGTTCATAATATTGGTTTATTGGGTGGCTATTCATGGGAACAAAATTCTTATGAACTGCAAGGTGCTCAAAATCGTCAATTTGGCACCGACCTTTTGGGTTACGATAATTTACAGGCCGGTGAAAACATTTTATCGGGCGACGTATATTCTCAAAGAAATATGTCCAAACTTATTTCCTTTTTTGGAAGGGCAACTTATAATTTTACCGAAAAATATGTTTTGGCAGCAACTATCCGTCGTGATGGCTCTTCAAAATTTGGCCAAAATAATAAATGGGGTGTATTTCCTTCCTTTTCTGCAGCATGGAACATTTCAAGAGAAAATTTCTTAACAAGTATATCTGCTATAAATGATCTTAAATTTCGATTAGGTTATGGTGTTACTGGTAATCAGGATGGTCTGGATCCATATCGTTCGCTTAGTTTATATGGCCGCTCGGGCGAATACTACAATGATGGCAAATGGTACAGCGCTTATGGCGTAACTCAGAATGCAAATCCTAACCTTAAATGGGAAAAAACATCCATGTTCAATATCGGTCTGGATTTCGCAATTTTGGACAATCGTATTTCGGGAACATTTGAATGGTATAATAAGAAAACTTCTGATTTGCTTTACACTTATAGAGTACCTGTTCCTCCTTATCAATACAACACCTTACTTGCAAATGTTGGTGATATGGAAAATAAGGGAATTGAATTATTATTAAACGTTGTTCCTGTCCAAACCAAAGATATTCGATGGACACTAAGCTTTAATATGGCTCATAATGTGAACGTTGTTACAAAACTTTCCAATGAAGAATTCCATACTGATAGAATTTTATCAGGTTCTGCATTTATTAGGGGAGGTTCTAACACTACAACCCACGTTTTAGAAGAAGGACAAGCATTTGGAACTTTCTACGGCCGTAAAAGCGAAGGTTTGGATGCTAATGGCAAATATATTTTTACCGATATTGTTAAAGATGGTGTAATTGACGATAAGGATTTTACTTATTTAGGATCAGCCCAACCAAAATTAACTTATGGTATTAATAGTACTTTCAATTACAAAAATTGGGATCTTTCGTTTTTCTTAAGAGGTGTTTACGGAAATAAAGTTTTGAATTACAGCAGAATGTCATTTGCTACTACACAGTGGTTGATGGGTGCTAATGTATTACAGGAAGCTTTAACAAATGGATTAAAGGACTCGCCTATTTACAGTGATTATTATATCGAAGACGGTTCATTCCTGCGTTTGGAAAACCTGACACTTGGGTATAATTTTAAAACTGAAGGTGTTAAATGGATGAAAAGCTTCAGAGTGTACGTAGTAGGTCAAAACTTATTCTTAATAACCAAATACAAAGGATTGGATCCCGAAGTTAACATGGGAGGCTTTGAGCCAGGTGTGGAAGGAAGAGATTACTATCCAAAATCCAGAACTTTTATGATGGGTGTTAATATTAGTTTTTAACATTAAATTTTTAGAAAATATGAAAAAGACATATATAAAATTATTGTTTATTGGATTAGGTGTGCTTCCCTGGATGCAGTCATGTACAGATCTTTCAGAGACTGTATACGATCAGGTACCTACCGATCAGTTCGGAAAAACACCTAAAGAAATAGCAGCATTAGTTGCACCTATTTATAATTCAGTTAGAAATTACAGAGGCTGGAACAATCGTCATTTAGTTGACATGGCGGCAGATATGCAAGTAACTCCAACCCGTAAAGGTGGCGACTGGTGGGATGGTGGCCAGTTTATGTATACAAAGCAACATACATGGACAACCAACAATGTATCTTTAATTACAGGACTTTACAACGACATCTATGGTAGTATTACCACCTGTAATAAAGTATTGAAAATGGTTGAAGGTATGACCGAAATGACTGATAAAGATCAAATTATTGCAGAAATCAGAGGTGTTAGAGCTTTCTGGTACTATGCTTATGTTGATAATTTTGGCCAAGGACCATTGGTTACCGATTTTGCTTCTACTGAACTTCCGGTTTCATCCAGCAGGAAAGTACTTTATGAATTTGTTATTTCCGAACTGATTGATATTAAAGATCAACTTAGATCTGATGTAAATTCTGCTTCGTATGGCAAATTTACTAAGGGTGCTGCTTATGCTTTACTTGCAAAAATGTATTTAAATGCAGGTGTATGGAATCCTGAAGGTGGCACAAAATGGGCTGAATGTATTGATGCCTGCGATGTTGTTCTTAGCCTGCCCTATGTGTTAGAACCTGATTGGAAAAAGACTTTCCAGGTAAAAAACGAAGATTCAAAAGAAATTATTTTTCCTGCAGTATTTAAGGCTGTGAATGGGGGTAATAATTTACCTAATGCAACTCTTCATTATCTGGATGCTTATGCACTTGGTTTAAATATCGGTCCATGGAATGGACTATCTGCCGATCCAAATTATGTGAAAGAATATGACCAGGATGATAAACGTTTGAATTGGTCGTTTTTGATTGGTCCAATGCTTGATCCCGTAACAGGTGTAGTTATTAAAACCGCACATGGCCGCGACTTAAATCACTCTGTTGACATTACCATGAATGAAGCAACTGCAACAAACTGGGGCTGGTGTAACCAGGAAGACGGAGCTCGTTGTTACAAGTGGGAAATTCCTAAAGGTTTAGCAGGTGATTTAGATAATGATTATGCTATTTTCCGTTTGGCTGATATTTATTTAATGAAAGCTGAAAGTTTAGTGCGTAAAAATGGTGACGGCGATGCAATTGCAACTACTCTTGTTAATGCTGTTCGTAAACGTGCTTTCATTCCTGAAAAACCAATAGGAAGTGCTACCTTAGAAGATATCCGTAAGGAACGCCGTTTTGAGTTTGCATGGGAAATGATTAGCCGTCAGGACAATATTCGTTTTGGTACATTCATGAATGCTGTTCCGGGTTGGAGAGGTGTAAGTGAAGCCAAGCGTTTGCTTTTCCCAATTCCAAAAGATGCTATGGACGTTAATCCCGGTTTAACTCAGAATCCGGGGTACTAAATAATTTTTTTTAAAATAAACAGAGGGGTATGCTACATAGTGTACCCCTTTTTGTTTTATCATGTAAATACAAGGTAATCGGATACAATTATTGACAATCCGTCGATATCAAACTTTAAAATTGTAAAAAAAAGCAGGATTAAACATTAACCTGTAAACATTTTTTAGGACGAGTCATTTTTTGGCTGAAAACCGGAAAAACGTAGCGGACGCAACGATTAGCGGGAATCTTGTTCAGCATTTCGAACATGATTTCAATCCCATTTTCGGGTGGAATACACCATAAACAGTTTTCGCATACTTTGCAATACTGCAAAGCCTGCGAAAACAAATTTTTAAGGTGTTTGCAATATTGCAAAGGCAATGAAAATTTTTTTGGAAGACTTTGTTGGAATGTAAAGTACCCGAAAACAAATTTTAAAACGCTTTTCACTGGTAAAAGCACTACAAAAAAAGATTTTTATTCACTTTGTGTTGTTGCAAAGTCCATGAAATTAAAATTTTTAATGCTTTACTTTCACGTAAATGGTACGAAAAAA
The DNA here is from genome assembly GCA_038320545.1 of Bacteroidales bacterium. Classification (GTDB taxonomy): domain Bacteria; phylum Bacteroidota; class Bacteroidia; order Bacteroidales; family JAAUTT01; genus JAAUTT01. The sequence continues at coordinate 66,679 of JBBQEI010000018.1, read as the reverse complement.
TATTTTCATGTTCTTTTCATTCATGCAAAGCATTTGAAAAGGAAAGAATTCCGGCCAACAATGAAAAAGCTTTTTTATCACCTTCCAGTAGTTCTATAATTAATTGTTTTTCGTAATCAATTAACATAAAGCCTTTGTAAGTGGAACGACAAAAATATCAAAATTATAAGCATTAAGTTAAACTTATACAATTATTCGAAAAATAGAACAAATATTGCAACCGATTTATTTTAGTGTTATATTTACACTTATTGTGGGCATCATTAACTTATACTACTAATAATATCAACTCTTATGAAATCACTATCGTTCACCTTAACCCTTTTCTTTCTAATTTCTTCTGTGTCTTTTTCACAGAACAAGAATGGAAATAATCTTTTTGACACCGGCTGGCGCTTTCACCTTGGTGGCGCTCAGCGAGCTGAACAACCAGGTTTTGACGATTCCAAATGGAATACGGTTGACATTCCTCACGACTGGAGTATTGAAGATCTTCCCGGAACGTCATCTCCGTTTAATGTTGATGCCATCACTCAGGTAAGTGGAGGTTTTACTTCCGGCGGTACTGGCTGGTATCGCAAATCATTCTCTATACCGGCTGATCAGAAAGGAAATATTTTTACCCTATTATTTGAAGGTGTTTACATGAATGCTGAAGTATTTGTAAACGGCGAATCGTTTGGACCTCATCCTTATGGTTATACCAGCTTTTTTTATGATATAACTTCCAAACTTAAATATGGCCAGGAAAATATTCTGGCTGTGAAAGTAAACAACGAAGGTGAAAACAGTCGCTGGTATGCAGGCTCCGGAATTTACAGGCATGTTTGGCTGAATAAGGCAGCGCCCATTCATATTGCAACCTGGGGAACTTATGTTACAACTCCTGAAGTTAGCAATATATCCGCCAAAGTTAATATTCAAACTGTTGTTGAAAATAAAAGTACCGAAAACAGTGAAATAAGACTTGTGACCCGATTTATCGATCCTTCCGGAAAGGAAGCCGGTAATGTGGAGACTAAACAATCAGTTGCATCTGGAGCAACTGCCACAGTGATGCAGACGTCGGATATAAAAGCACCTTTATTATGGTCAACAGGAAAACCTGATATTTACAAGGCAATAACCGAAGTTTATGCCGGTAATACGCTTACCGACCAGAAAGAGACAGTTTTTGGAATTCGAACCATCACTTTTGATGCAAATCGTGGATTTCAATTAAATGGAAAAACACTTAAATTAAAAGGTGGCTGTGTGCACCACGATAATGGCCCATTAGGGGCTAAAGCTTACGACCGCGCCGAAGAACGCCGTGTAGAAATACTCAAAGCGAGTGGTTATAACGCAATACGTTGTGCCCACAACCCTCCTTCGCCAGCTTTTCTCGATGCCTGCGACCGTTTAGGTATGCTGGTAATTGATGAGGCTTTCGACATGTGGAAAGAAGCAAAAAATCCTTTCGATTACCATTTATACTTTAACGATTGGTGGCAAAAAGATATTGAAAGCATGGTTGTGCGCGACAGAAATCATCCTTCAATTATATTATGGAGCATTGGAAATGAAATTCCTAACAGGCATACTCCGGAAGTAGCTCAGGTGGCTAAAATGCTGGGTGACTTCGTTCGTAAAACCGATCCTTCGCGAAAGATTACCTCGGCTGTGAACGACGTAACAGATAATAAAGACAACTATTTCTCAACCTTGGATGTAGCTGGATATAACTATGCTCCCAATAAATATGCGAGCGATCATAGCCGTGTTCCTGAACGTGTAATTGCAGCTACAGAATCGTTTCCGCTCGAAGCGTTTGACTATTGGATGGCAGTTGAGGATAATAGCTACGTGATTGGTGATTTTGTGTGGACTTCGTTCGACTATATTGGTGAATCAAGTATCGGTTGGCGTGGTTATATGCAGGAACAGGATTTTTATCCATGGAATCTTGCTTTTTGCGGAGATATCGATATTTGTGGCTGGAAGCGCCCCCAATCATACTATAGAGATGCACTTTGGATGCCAAATCAGCTTTCCGTTTTTGTAAAACCTCCTCAACCTTCATTTCCCGAAAACAAAAACAGATTAGAATGGTCGAAATGGCACTGGTTTGATGCTGTAGCCGATTGGAACTGGACTGGTAACGAGAATAAAAATTTAGAAGTCTCTGTTTATTCCTCATGCGAAGAAGTGGAGTTATTTTTAAATGGTAAATCGTTAGGTAAGAAACCTACCAACCGCACTACTAAATTTATGGGTGTCTGGCAGGTTCCATATCAGCCTGGAAGCTTAAAAGCTGTAGGTTATAATGGTAAAAAGCAGGTAAGTATTTCAGAGTTAAAAACTGCCGGAGAAGCTACCCAGATTAAAATGACTGCCGACAGGGCTCAGATTAAATCGGACGGTCAGGATTTAAGCTACATCACTGTTGAACTTACCGATAACAGCGGAATCCGGAATGTAAAAGCCGAAAATCCTGTGAAATTCGAGATCGAAGGTCCCGGAACCATTATAGCAGTTGGAAATGCTAATCCGATGAGTGTAGAAAGTAACCAGCTTCCCCAGCGTAAAGCTTGGCAGGGCAGGTGTCTGGTGATTGTGAAAGCCGGCGAACAACCAGGTAAGATATCGGTAAAAGCTGTATCGGACGGAATAAAGCCAGCCATTGTGGAGTTACAATCAGTCTCCGGCCACAACTAACACATATGTTGATACAAAAAAAAATAATAATCCTTTGTTCATTCATATTTGCTATGTTTGAGCTTCATGCTCAAATACACGACTCGGCTGCTATCTTTGAAGTTGTCAATGTTTTTCCAAAGCCTTTGATAACACAAGGAGATGCTGGAACTCAGAATAACAGATATGGATTTGAAGGTGGTCGTGTAATAAAGCTCAAGGAAACGTATTATATTTTTACCACTGAGATGTCGGGTTTGCCTATTTGGGGCAAAACCCGGCTATCAGCATGGAAGAGTGGGGACGGGATAAAATGGAGCAGGGTTTCAACTATTTTTGAATCGAGTGGCGAATTCGAAGGCATGGATACACACGCAGCACTTTGGTCGCCCATGCCAACATTCGATAATGAAAAGGACAGATGGGTGCTTACTTATGTTTGCTATCGATCGAAACCAAACACTGATAAAGACTGGTTTCGTAATTACGATGGCAGAATAGCCCTGGCGATTTCTTCAAAAAAAGGTATTGATGGAATTTGCGGGCCTTATAAAGAATTGGGAAGTGTAATGGAACCCGACACCTTAAAACCATGGCTGGGGTTAATGGGTGTTGATTCTTTTTTCCCTTACCAGGCAAATGGTCGTTGGATGGCTTTTTACGGGTCCTCGCCCGAATGGAACGGATTAGCAGAAGCCCCAAAACTCCAGGGTCCTTGGAAAAGATTGTTAACAGCGGGTGTTGTAAGTGAACATACCGAAAACCCAATAGTTCAGAAGCTAAAAAACAACCTGTACGTGGCTTTTTTTGATGGCTGTGGAGTGTATCAGAAATTTGGCTATCTGCTTTCGGTCGATGGAATACATTGGTCAAAACCCATAATCATTGATTTGGATAAGAACCCTGATAAATGGTGGGGACTTTCACGAACGCCACTCGGATTTACCGAAGAGGCCGATGGGACTTACATCCTATTCTTCACTGCTTATAATAAAAATTTTTATCAGATTCCCGGTATCTGGCAGGCCAAATCGGATACTGTATTTGATGGATTTTTTGCAAGTGTGGGCAGGATTACGTTAAAACTTATTTCTAATAAACCTAATAATTAAATTTCTGGTAACATGAGAAAATCTTATTTTATACTTTACGCTTTTTCATTGGTTGCACTTTTGAATTCTTGTTCAAAAAAAGGAACAGATTACAAAAGCATCGTCCTGGAAAGGATCGAAAAGTCTACACAGAATTTTATCCCTGATATCCCCGGTATCACGCCAAGTTATTGGTGTACGTGGTCGGCGCAGAATTTTGCAGTCGATACCTTTACCTTAAACTATGTAATTGGATTGGGCGATCATACAGTTCCATCCGATAATTTAACCCAGAAGGCTGTGTTTGGAGAGAATGGCTGGGAAAAACAAATGCCTCAGGAAATTAAAAAAGATTTATTCATCGTATTTGATGTTGGCTGGGATATAGCCGGAGATTCTCATTCTAACAAAGCTGATAAATGGATTTTAGGTACTCACGAAGTTGCATCCGATAAATTTCCTGATTGCACGGGGAAACCAGAAGAACGATTAAGAAAGCTTAACGAATTAACAAAAAAAGCCGGCTGGAAAGGTGCCGCCATATGGGTTGCGGCTCAAACCTCGATGGATAGCAAAGGTAAAAAGCCTACAGATAAAGAGGTTGAAAATTATTTCAGGGAACGGTTTCGTTGGAGTAAAAACGCAGGCATTCAATACTGGAAAGTAGATTATGGCGCCCGCGGGGGTGACATCAAATTTCGGCAAATGCTCACCCGACTTTCGCACGAAGAAGCTCCCGGATTGTGGGTAGAAAATGGAAGAGGCAGCGGTCCTTTTAACGATGATGAATGTCCCTGGGACGATCCAAATCCTGGTAAAACAGGAAAATATAAAAACTGGGATAAAGGCAAAGCACTTGAAACAGCACATAATCTTATTGAATTTAGCGATGTATTACGCACCTATGATGTGAGCGCTCAACTATCCATACCCACCACACTCGATAGGGTGGTTCAGATTATGGGTACTTTCAATTCCGCAACCAAGGGAAAAGGTATTATAAATTGTGAGGACGAACCTTACATTGCCGCAGTTTTAGGCTGTGCTATAGGAATTATGAGACATCCGGCATTTATTGATGCACCCGGACATAATTATGATCCCTTAAAAGTAAAAAATCAACTGGATGCTGTCACAAGAGCAGTCAGGTGGCAACGCATTTCACCTGCTTTTCAGGTTGGAGCAGTACCGTTTATTATGGATACCTTATATAATCTGGATTACTGGAAGTTTAAACCCGGTGAAACCTGGGCAAATTGGATGAATGGCAAAACAGTGCTTCAGGCTGCCCCATCGCGGGTAGCACGCGGAATGGAATTACCGGAAGTAAAAGCCGATACTTTGCCTTACGTTATCTGCGGCAGGTTTCCTAATGGAAATTATGCAGTGTCCACCTTATTTCGTACCGATTCGGTTAAGGGATTTATTTATCCGAAAGCAGATATTACAATCCGTTGTGAAAAACCTACGAATATTGGTGTATTTGGATATTATAAGTCGCTACAAATTAATTTTGAACCGGGTAATAACTGGAAACAAGTGTTTGCTCAGGATTTAGCAGGCGATAAAGCCATTGAAATTACCGATTTGATAGAAAAAACAAAAACCGGGATTATCATCTCCGGAGATTTATTGGAAATAACCGGAACATCCGCTGCCAGTAAGAACGATGTTTCTGAACCGGGAGTATTGATTGTATTGAAATAAAATGAGGCTGTCTGCCTAAAAAGGCAAATAAAAGAAATTGAACACGAAGACGCGAAGACACAAAGTGCTAATATATTAAGATATTTTCTTCGTGACCTTCTGTCTTCGTGTTCATGTTTTTTTCTTTTAAAATACTCTCATTTTATTTTATTCGTTTATCGGAAATATAGAACCTTTTAGTTCGATTTCTGACTGTACAAAAGAATTATCCGTTTTCACCTTAGTTTCGGGCTGCTTCCCTCCTACTGAAACCATAAATTTACCAGGTTCCACAACCCGTTTGTATGATTTATCAATTAAAGAAAATTGCTCAGGTTTTATTTGAAACTCAACTTTCTTGGTTTCTCCTGCTTTCAGGAAAACACGCTTAACTCCGACCAACGATCTTACCGGAACCGGCACTGAAGCTTCCAGATCGCTTAAATAAACCTGTACAACTTCTTCACCGTCCATTTTCCCGGAATTTGTAACCTCAACCGAAATTTTAACCGGATCTCCCGCATTTACCAAAGCCGGAACTTCTAAATTCTTGTAACTATAGTTTGTATAGCTTAATCCATATCCAAATCCAAACAAAGGTTCCTGTTTGAAATAACGATAGGTGCGACCTTCCATTTCATAGTTTTTGAAATCGGGCAGATCGGCTGCCGACTTATAGAAAGTAACCGGCAACCTACCGGATGGATTAAATTCACCAAACAGCAACCGGGTTAAGGCTTTCCCAGAAGATTCTCCAGGATAAAAAGCCTGTACAATGGCATTCAGGTTTTCTTTTTCCCAGTTCAAAGCAATCGCACTTCCGCTAAAATTAACATAGACAATTGGTTTGCCTGTCTTTTGAAGTTCTTTCAGCAAATCTTCCTGAATTTGTGGAAGATTGATATGAGTGCGATCGCCATGAGAAAAGCCATCAGTTTCAATTTTCATTTCTTCGCCTTCGAGGTTAGCAGAAATGCCTCCACAAAACACAATTAATTCAGCTTTTGATGCCGCATCCAAAGCTTCCTTACGATAATCTCTTGAAGTTTCCACCCAGCTTAAATTAGCAAATTGCTGCTGATGATTGCTCGACCACCAGAAGGCAGCCACTTTTAAAACTGCTTCAAGTTTATATTTCGTACCTTTTACAAGCTTAATTTGATTATCAGTTATTAGCTGATCATTTATTTTCAACTCTACATTTCCTGTAAACATGTAATTACCTGATTTCTCCGGAACCAGAAAACCGGTCCAACGCACGGCAAAAGATTCGTCAACCAATTGATTGATTGGAGATTTTTCCCAGTAAAAATCTATATTCTTATCAACACGACTGATCTTTGGATCCCCGGCCATTGCAACATCCTGGAAATATTCGGCTTTTAAACCTTTCTCCATGTTACCATTTACCAGGTGAAATAAATTATGTTCGGGAACCACTTCAAAATCTGTAAATATCCCAGGTACAATCGGGCACCCTGGAGTATAAAAAATATTCTTATCTCCCAATCTTTCTCTGAAAGCCTTCAGAGGCGTGATCGGATTGATAGGATCGCCATTATAGTTTGCAGTGAGAATAGCCGGATTGTTTGCATTTGGCCCGATAAGTGCAATTTTTTTCACATTTTTAAGCGGAAGGATTCCTGTATTCTTTAGCAGAACTAACGATTTCTCAGCAGCTTCGAGAGATAATTTCAAATGTTCCGGAGATCCAACCACCGTCATTGGGATTTTGGAATAAGAAACTTTATCTTCTTCAAACATCCCCAGCATCATTCTTGCCTTGAACAGACGTTTTAGGGAATTATCTATATCTTTTTCGTTAATTTTTCCAATTCTGACTGCTTCATCCAGGTTATCCTGTACAAAAGCACGACTTTCTTCGCAATTGAGGTCAGTTCCTGATGCCAGTGACCATCCAAAGGCTTGCGATGGTGTCTCAACAACATGATGGGTATTTTTAGTGTAAAAATCGCTTATCGCACCGCAATCGGAAACAATATAACCCTTAAATCCAAACTCGTTCCTTAGAATATTATTCAATAATAAATCCGAACCACAACAGGGTTTATCACGGAAACGATTGTAAGCACACATAATCGATTGTACATTAGCCTCCTTTACCGTTGCTTTAAAAGCCGGCAGATATGTTTCGTACAGGTCTCGATCGTTCACATAAATATTATCCAAATGCCGGCTGAATTCCGGTCCACTATGAACTGCGTAATGCTTGGCTGTTGCAATGACTTTTAAGTATTTTGGATCGTTTCCTTGCAGGCCATTGATAAAATTTACAGCCATTCGGCCCGTTAAAAAAGGATCTTCACCATACGTTTCCTGACCGCGCCCCCATCTTGGATCGCGAAAAATATTGATATTAGGCGTCCAGAAAGTTAAACCCATATAAATTGACCGGGCATTGTTACGTGCAAAGTTGTGATGTTTGGCTCGCGCTTCATCCGAAATAACAGTACCAATGCGCAACATCAGATCCTGATCGAAAGTTGCCGCCATTCCAATTGCTTGTGGAAAAACTGTAGCTTTTCCAGCTCTTGCAACGCCATGCAGACATTCGTTCCACCAATTGTAGGCTGGGATACCTAACCGCTCAATGGCCGGTGCCTGGTTAAATAGCTGCAAAACCTTTTCTTCCATTGTAAGGCGCGAAACCAGATCGGTTACTCTTTCGTCAATAGACAAACGGGTATTTTGATAAGGAAAAACAGTGCTTTGCTGACAGAATCCAGCTACACTGATTGACATTCCAATTAGGATAAGTAAATAAGTTTTGATTTTCACGGGTTAAGTTATTTAATCGTTAATAAGAAAATTAAGGTGCAATTTAATGCTATTAGCTGAAAATAAGAATGCTTTCATAATTACAATTCTCATCATCTATTAAAATTGGCGATTATTTACTATTTTATCGATTGCCTCAAATAATTTATTATCGGCTTTGCCCTCGTCGACCAGTTTACGCCAAAATGAATATACAGCAACGTTCCAACCCATGTTTGGCTTCCAGGGTTCACCATTTACAGTATTCAGACATTCATAGGTTGTAGCTCCGATTTTAAAATCCAGAGATATTCTCCATATTAATTCAGCTTCAGCTACTTTAATTCCATGAAGGTAAGCATCAATCAAAAACAGATTATCATAAAGAAAGTACGATCCACCCTTAAAGTATCTGCCATCGGGCATCTTCTCACGATTAACCTGCGATACATAGTTTTTCACATCGTACATTTCGGGGGTGAGAAAATCGCCGTTTGGTTGGCTCACCACTTTATAGCCGTAATTGGTTTTGGAGTTTTTGATAATTTTATTGAAATGTTGTTCTACGGTTTTGCTATCGAGCATTTTTCGGTTGAAATAAATCTGCGAAATCAAATCCGGAACAAGAGGATCCGGACCCAGAATGGTATTTTTTTTGCGGCTGATCGGGTAAAATCCCAATTCTGCATTAAACATATTTTGGTATTCCTGAAGCGCTTTTCCGGGATCCGATTTAATTTTCAGCTTCATCTCTTCTGCTGCAGAAAGTACCAATGCTAAAAGGCCCTGGTTATAGGTCACCACATCATCCTTATCAAAAGCTATTACATCGCCCCAATATTGAAAATCAAGCCTACCATCCTTTTCAGTATAACTATAAAAGCAGTTGTTCCGTACCCGGGTTTCTATGGAATTTAAATAATCCTGTACTTTATCCATTTCTACTTTTCTGCCTTCCTTAAACGACCTGTATGCCCAAAGCACTGCCATCAATGGATATTCAGCATAAGTGTTTACTTCGGAAAGTTCACTTTTTAAACATTCGGCAGAATATGCCGGATCGAGCATGGTTGAAATCCAGAATGCATCGCGGCAATACTGGGTATTTCCGTATTCAACCGAGGGAACTACCCAAAATTTACTTTTACCTGTTTCGTTGACACGAAGATTCATGTATGCCGTAGTAAAGGACAAGGCTCCAAAATAATCTGTGACTTTCCCTCCTGAAAAATGTTTTGCAGCCAATTGGTTGACATTTTTTCGAAGGTCGTTTATATTACTTCCTTTACATGTAAATATGATTCCTTCGAAGACATGAGATGTATTTTTGTTCACCGGATGATACATGGCCAAAATTTTGCCTGGTGCCATTTTCTGGGTTTTGTCGGTGTTATATGCGATGTCTAATTCACTTGAATCGGGTTTCAGTCCAGGTGTTTCTCCATTATCACCCGACGATAATTCCACGGTCTTTTTTTCGGGATAAAATGCCTGACTGGTAAAATTGTCATACAAGGCAGGAGACCCATTCAAAGCAACTATAAATTCGGAATCGCTTTTTAGTGCAACCATCGGCACAGCTTGTTCAGCTATATCTTTTACAATCCATGCATCTACATCGTGTGGACTTTGCCGGTATATTTCTGATCTTTTAACTTCTTCATTGAAATTAAACGGAATAAATTCGCCGGGATATTTACCTTTTAATGCAAAATATATTTTTGTATCAACAGTTGAGCTGGCAGTTGCTTTGAATATAGTATATCCATCGTTTGGTTCAAGAGTAAACAAAACCCGAACACCTTTTACAAGCTTCTTATATGAAAAAGCTTCGGTTAAACGATCGGGCAGTTTACAAACCTCTATATCCGGCTTTCCCGCTTGTTTCACAACTAATGTCCAGCTTACGATATTATCAGTATTATTGGAGCAATTGTTAAATATAAATGCTAAAAATAAAATTGCAATTAGATTTATTTTCATTTTCGGTGCTTTAATGAGCGGTTCGCTTTTATTTAATAATTACCATTTTCCATGAATTTCATAATTCCCATAAGAGCTCCCCAATGGTAAAAAGGATTACAGTTTACCTGGTCCTGGATTCGCTCCACTCCTTTTTTTGAATTAATATTTTCGAAAACGCAGCCATGCTTTTTCCAGGCCTGGAGATATAAATCGTACGACTTGTCTGCTAATTCTGTGGCTGCTTTTTTATCATAATCTTTTAAACCAAGATACACCAAAAAGTTCATTGGCCCCCAGATGGCACCCCGCCAGTAATTGTTATCGAAGCTTTTATCGTTAAATGCACACGATGGCAACATATATTCACCGTAAAATTCGTTTGTATTGTAAAAGTGTTCTGCAATCATCCGGTTAGCTTGCACTTTGCTGGGTATTCCTGCCAGCATGGGATAAAACAACGTAGGGCTTAAACGGTTACTGAACCCAGGCTTATCAATATATTTGTTAAGGAAAATTCCCGATTTATCGTCCCATAATTTTTGCGTGGTAGCAGTAAAAGTTTTGGCCCTGTTGAGCAGCTCCTTTTCGTCGTCGGTTTTGCCGAGCAGCTTTGCCATTTTAGCAAGGTACTGGCAATCGGCAACATAAATGCTGTTTAAACCAACATCGGCAAGGTTATAAAGGGAGTTATTGCCAATATCCACCATTTGAACATCCTCATACATGGGTGCATTGTCCAGCCCCGATTCCAAAGCTGCCATTTGCGCCCCGCCACCTTTATAGGTACCCCAGGTAAGAAATTCTTTGTTCTGGCGGTTTCCTATCCACCAACGGTTCCACGAGAGCATTTCGTCATATACTTCTTCGACAAACCATTTTTCCTGAAATTTTTCATAAATCAGCCAGCAAATCATACTGCCAACGGGGGGTTGCGAAATTGCGTCGGCAACCAAACCCGGCATTTGCCATTGGCCAACATAGCCGCTTTTATTAAGTCCTTTTGTCATGGCAATAGCATTGCTGTATGCAAGTTCTTTATTGTCGAGGGCAAAAAGGTAAGCAGCAAAATAGGTATCCCATTCAAAAAGTACATATCCTTGCCATGCCTCATTCCAGCCGCGGGTAACAGGCGAAATAACCCGGCTTTTTTCTGCATCGTAAAGCGTATTCCAACCGAGCACTGTTTGTAGACCTTCAAATGCCCCGGCCATTTCACCAAATTTTTTTGAATATTCGTGATATTGTTTTTTGGCTTGTTCAATCAATTGAACCACTTCGGCCTGCGACTTTTTTAGGCCGGTATAAAAGGCCACTGCCGAATCGCCCTTGCAAGTGATAAAAGGAGAGAGATAGGCGTAATAAGAATCGGTTAGGTTGCCTGTTGAGCGTATCTGATATTCATTATTGCTGAACGAAGCTTTAATCAAATCTCCATCCCTTTCCAGATTTCCTTTCCGGTTCCACATAATACCCGTTTGCAGTTCGATGGTGTAACGAACCGACGATTTCACAAGTGGGGTAACCAGAATAAACACATCGCTTCCAACTGCCGCCGATTGAACACGAATTTTGTTGCCTTTCCAGTTGTTAATAATGAGCTCTGTATAACTTCCATCGAAACTGTGGGCCACAGGTTGCACAAGATCGGAGGTATCTGTGGTAAATTCATCGATAAAATAATTGGGATCTCCTGGTGTACCAATAAAAGCCTGCCGGAAGTTCACTTTTAAAGCCAAGCCTTCGGGTAATAATACTTGTGTAAGCATGCTGCCATAATCCCAGGTATTCCAGCCCTGGCTTATTCTTTTTTGAAGATCGAGATATTTCTGTGAAACCACCTGACATTTCATTAATGAAATATGGGATATCAGCAAGAGGCAAAATGAGAAGAAAAATTTTTTCATGTTAATATAATTGTTTGGTAGCAAATAAAAGTTTTGACTTCCAAGTTATAAAAAATGAAGGAGGTATTACTACCTCCCTCAACACTACTCTACACGTTATTTTAATTATAACCGGGATTCTGTTGTATTATACCTTTGGACGAGCTAATTTCTGTTTGTGGAATGGGCAAACCTTCATGTTTTCCATCTACAAAACCTTTCCCTTTTAGAGTATTATACTTTTCAGCAAAAGCTCTTAAAACACTTCCGGCTCTGCCTTGGCGAACCAGATCGAAAAAGCGAAGATCTTCGCCTGCAAGTTCCACTCTTCGTTCGTGCCAAATTGCATCACGTAACGCGACCTTATCAGTTGTGGCAATATCGGGTACTCTTTCAGCAGCCACCATTGAAACAGGAAAATTATACCCTTTTACTATTCTATATGGATCGGCAATACTGGATTCGCGAGCTCTTTTGCGAATAGAGTTCAACACAACTTTAGCTTCAGCAGCCTTTCCATTTTCGTTGGCGGCTTCTGCATACATCAATAAAATATCGGCATATCGGATAACCATAAGGTTATTATCAGTTTGTCCTCCCATCTGAAAAAATTTCGGATCCCAAATCTTCCTGTTATGAAGCTTGTCAGGGTCGAGACCTGCTGTAAAAGCCAATACAGTGGAATCGGAAGTACTGATGTCTTTATCGCCACCAAACACGAAGGACCAAATAATACGCGGATCGCCCGGATCTTTAGTAAATTCGTTCAGTAAATCTTTGGTAAATGCACCAATTCCCCAACCATTTGGAATAGGCTGTTGTGCAGCGGCCCACCAGGAACCATGAGAAAAATCCCAACCTGCAATTCCAAAATAATTATCGATAGTGTAAGCTATTTCAAAAATCGACTCTTTACCATTTTTATTAGCCTTCGAAAAAACATTTTTAACATCGGGCTCAAGGCTATATTTACCGGAATCAATTATTTTTTTTGCATACGCTTCGCAATTAACAAAGTCGCCCATAAACAAATAAGCTCTTGCAATCAATGCCTGAGCGGCTCCATTGGTAGCCCTTCCTAAATCTTTTAACTGATACTGATCCTTGGCTGGCAAATGTTCATCGGCAAACTTAAGATCGTTGATAATAAAATTCCAGGTGTCATTATAATTGGAACGGGGAATTTTACCAACTTCTGTTTGTAAAAGAGGATGATCAATTATAGCAAGACCCAGATTAGCTGACTTACTGCCAAACACCATCAATAATTTCATATAAGCATACGCTCTTAGAAATTTAACTTCACCAATATATTTGTTTCTGACAGAATCGGTAAGTGTTGTGGAATTATTCAAACCTTCCAGTGTAGTATTGAATATAAATATGTAATGATAAAAAACCGAATACATATTTGATGAAATGCCATTACTAGAAAGTATATCAAAACGTTCCAGTTTGCCCATATCTGGCTGATCGCCATCGCTGTTGCCACCTTTCCAGGCATCGTCCGACATTACATTACCCAGCAGAAAATTAGGCCAGGCTCCCCAAAGCGACCATTCTTTATCGGCACTCAGCATAAGTGCATAACAACCGGTAACGGCTTGGTCAGCAGGAAATACATCAGTGCTTAACCTACCTTTTAAAGGAACATCTAAAAAATCTTTGTTACAGCTGAATGTTGCAAGAGCAACGGCTGAAAATATCAACAGATTTATAAATTTATTTTTCATTTTCGTTTTTTTTAAATTCAACAAGTAAAACACTAGAATCCAATCTTAATCCCAATTCTATAGGTTTTTGGCTGAGGATATTGAAATGAACTCAGACCCATGCTGGAAATATTGGTAGAAGCAATTTCAGGATCAATTCCGGAAAATTTGGTAAAAGTCAGAATATTATCACCGCTCACATAGAGTTTTATATCACTGATCTTAAGTTTAAAGCATATTTCCCTTGGAATATTATAGCCTAACTGAATATTTTTAAGCCTCAGGTAAGATCCATTTTCGAGATAATAGTCGGACATTCTGAAATTGTTATTAGGATCGTCGGCAGCTATTCTGGGCTGTTTATTGGAAGTTCCCGGTCCGTGCCAAGCCATATCAGGTAATCCGTCGATACTATTGAAGTTACCCTGACCGCGGTAAATAAAGTATTTTTCGTACATGAATATTTTATTACCATACTGACCCTGGAAGAACATATTCAAATCCCATCCTTTGAAGGAAAGATCAACATTAAAACCATAAGTAAACTTTGGAAGCGGAGAACCCAATACCACTTTGTCAGAATCGTTCAATACATTATTGTTTTGAGTATTAAAGAATCTAAAATCACCTGGTTTGGCATTAGGCTGCAATACAGCACCCTCTGTACCTGTGTAATTCTGGACATCTTCCTCCGACTGGAAAATACCGTTAGTTTTATATCCATAGAAATCAGCCAAAGGACTTCCAACAACAGTCCTCCATGGTATTCCATCAATACGGTTACCCAAGTGAGGATATTCTTTCAGAATTCCTAGAGAAACAACCTTGTTCTTCATAAAACTGATGTTACCGCCAACACTATAAGAAAATTCATTAACCTTATCCTTGATTTCGGCTGTAAATTCAAAACCTCTGTTTTCTATTTCGCCAGCGTTTGTATAAGGCAGCGCATCTGCATATCCAACATTGGGAGGTACAGGCATTTGAAGCAGGTTATCTTTCGATTTTCTTATAAAATAATCGGCAGATAAAAATATTCTATTGTCAAACAAGCCTAAATCTAAACCTGCGTTGGTTTGTTCCTGAGTTTCCCATTTCAGCATTGAATTCCCGATTTGATAAGGGATTGCTCCTTGCGTAAGAGGCTGAGGAACATAATTACCTAACGTTCCACCCGGAAATGGGGTGGCTGGTCCAAACGGATAACTGACATGCGAAGTTGCATTATATAAGGATACATTCCGGTATGAAGGAATAGCAGCATTTCCAAGCTGGCCCCAGCCAGCACGTAATTTCAGGTTACTAATATACTGAATGTCCAGATTTTTAAAATATTCTTCTTCTGAAATCCTGTAGGCCAAAGAGAATGATTTGAAATTTCCCCAGCGGGTATTCTCAGAAAATTTCGAAGAACCATCGCGACGGAAAGTTGCCGTCAACAAATAGCGGTTGGCAAAAGAATAATTTAAGCGGCCCAGGTAAGAAAGAAGGGTACTTTCGTCTATATTATCATCAGCTGAAGCACTACCCTGTGCATTATGCAAATACTGAAGGTTAAGATCGTTGGAAGGAAGATTCGATTTGGTGGCTAGCATGCTTTGATACTGATTCTTAGATGCATCAACTGCTCCCATAATTGTAACCGAATGCTTACCGAAAGTTCTGGAATATGTCAATTGGTTAATCCAATCCCAGGTACTATAACCATCAGTTAACTTTTTTACTGAATTGATTAAATTCCTATCCTGTGCGGATATAAAGTAGTTAGGATAAAAAGTATTTTCAGCACCTCTGGAAAAGTTAATACCTATGCTGCTTCGGAAGGTAAGTCCGTTAAATATGGAATATTCGGCAAAAGCATTTCCCAACATTTGAAACTGACCATATTTTAAATTGGCTCTGGCCAGGCCAGCAGCAGGGTTAGAAGTACCGGTAAACCGTGCGGCCGAAAAAAGGTCGAATTCGTTTGCCGGATCGCCTCCGGCAAGAATAGTTTCGGCAGTCGACCGATGCACTGCGCCTACAGGCTCTATCTGGTATGCCTGACTAAAAAGGGAATTATCGCTTCCCGGATTCAAACCACCTGTTGTGCTGCTGGAAATTAAAGGGTTAATACCTTTTCGGTTTGAGTTTACCAGTGTTAAATTGGAACCTATTTTGAGTTTTTTAGTTACAGAATAGTCTGAATTCAATCTGAAAGTCAAACGATCGTAATCGGTAGTTTTTACAATACCTGATTCCTTATAATAGCTAATACTCGATGCATACCGGAAAGCATCGTTGCCGCCAGCCAGCGAAAGATTGTAATTCTGAACGGTACCTTTTCTGTAGAGCTCATCTAACCAGTCGGTGCTTTCAGGATGATCAGCCTTTAATTTATTGTATAAAGCATTTTGAGCGGCTGAATAATCTTTCGAGAAATCGATACCATCGAGCATAGAATAATAAGGTTTATAATAATCGTATAAGTCGCCTTCAGGAGCTCCGGCAGCTTTTTTTGCCAGCAGGTATACTTCACCGAATTGTGCAGCATCGCCGGGTTTCCATGTTTTACTGATATCTTTGGCGCCGATGTAAGAGTCGAACGAAAGGCGCGGAGCACCCGATTTACCGCGTTTTGTTGTAACCAGAATTACACCGTTTGCACCTTGCGACCCGTATATTGCTGCTGCAGAAGCATCTTTCAAAACCTCAACACTTTCAATATCACCGGGATTAAGCATATCGGCAGTATTAGGACCAGAACCAACCGGCATTCCATCTATAACATATAAAGGATCATTGCCACTGTTGATTGAACCCATACCACGGATCCTAATAGTGCTTCCACCTCCTGGTGTCCCCGAGTTGGAGGTAACATTAACACCGGCAGCTCTCCCCTGCAAAGCCTGGCTAAAACTTGCAGAACCAGCCGAAGCAATAGCATCGCCTTTAACTGAACTAACTGATCCGGTAAGATCGGATTTTTTAACAGAGCCATAGCCAACAACTACAACTTCATCCAAGCTTTTGATATTTGGAATAAGGCTGATATTAATCTGCTTCTTACCTGAAGTTTCAATCCTTTCGGTATCATACCCTACATAAGAAACAATCAATGTTGCATTTTCAGAAGGAATTGTTATAGAGTAATTCCCACTATTATCACTAACGGTTCCCTGGGTTGTTCCCTCAATAATTATATTTACTCCAGGCAATGGTTCTTTTGAAACAGCATCAAATATGCTTCCGGTAATTATCTGCTGTTGAAACGAAAAAGGAGATATTACAACAATATTGTTTTCCAAAATCTTATAAGAAGCATTTGTTCGATCAAGCAAAATATCGAGAACCGTTTCCATTGGAGAGTTATCTATTCTTAACGAAACTATTTTATCCAAAACCTTAAAATCATCGGAGTAAAAGAAACGGTAAGTTGACTTACTTTCAAGCATTTTTAAAACTTCTTTTACTGTCATTTCTTTTACTGAAACATCCAGTTTTGTACCTTGCGAAAACAAAGATGCAGATACATGTAAAGTTGCCACGAATGTTAATATAAATGATAGTTTCATAGTAAGTAGTAAAAATTTCAATCCTAAAGGTCTGTGTATAGGATTACAATTACGATTTTTTTTCATAATTTTACATCAGTTTAGTTATTAATATTTAATTGAACACGAGTCCCTCTGACAAGGGAGTTGTAAAGTACATAAACGAATCGGGCCGCAATCCCGGTTCGTTTTTAGTTAGTAGCTAAGTTATCATAAGCATGTAGTTTTAAGTTAGTATTTGTAAAATCTTCTCATTAGTTCGTTGTCTTGTCCAATTTTTATAACTCCTTTTTCTATATTATACTTTAAAGGAATTGTATGTCGCATAATCACCATAATTTGTTCGATTGTTTCATTCTCAAACGAACCTGAAAAATGGAACTGTTTAATTGTATCGGAAGAGAAATGAATCCTGATATTGTATCTGCGCTCAAAGTCCTTGGCCAATTCGCCTAGTTTCTGTTTTTCGATAACCCATCTCTGGTCTTTCCACGATGTAAATAATTCTGTTTTTACCTCTTCTACTTTCTTAATAGGTATTGTGATCAGGCTCGGATCAGGCTCACGTTCCGAAGCTATGCTGTGATTCTTTTCACTACTTTCTTTGGCAAAAACTGATTCCTCATTTTTAAAATAGGTTACAGTTTCCTTCGGTTTCATGGTTACCGTAAATGATTTATTAGTGTTGTCTTTTCCTTCGATAACTACTATACCGCGCTCTAGGGTTGTAACAATTGATGGATCCTCCGGATATGCCTTCACATTGAATTTAGTACCCAGAGCTTTTATATTCAGATTACCTGCCTTTACAACAAAAGGTTTTTGGGGATTGGTAACAACACTAAAATAAGCTTCGCCTATTAATTTTACCTGGCGTACCGTATTGTTATAGTTACCATCGTAAAATAATTTACTTCCGCTGTTCAGCCAAACCTTGGAACCATCGGGCAAAGTGGTAATTGCAAGCGAACCCATAGTAGCTTCCACAACAATAACATCATTTGCTGCTTTGCCTGGTTTCTTCGAAAATTGTGTTAACACAATAGCTCCGGTTATTACTACCAGGGTAAGTATTGCGGCAATTTTTAGTAACTGATTTAGTACGCGGGTTCGAATAAAAGGAGAACTTAAATTATCGTTACCACGACTTATTGATTTTAAAGGCAAAGCTGATGGTTCGTGATTCACTTGAGCCGACGCTAACCAGATATTTCTTATAGTTTCGAAATAAGAATTATTTTCAGACGATTCTTCTATCCAGCTCCTAAGCCGGTGATTTTCCAATTGAGTTGTTTCTCCCGTAAGGTAACGGATAATAAGATCGTCAATATCAAAAAAAGCTTTCGTCACAGTTGTATATCTTCTAGTTCCCCTTTATGACGAAAAATTGTTATAAATGGTCTACAAGAAAATAAGAATTATTCGAAATATTTTTTTAATTCGCTTCCCAGCCTTTGTATCGCTCTGGACATCTGTGTTTTTACAGTGCTAACGGAAACTGAAAGCTTTTTTGCAATTTCAGCATAGGTTAACTGTTCGTAACGGCAAAGCAGGAAAATCTCTTTACACTGATCAGGAAGCTGATCTATTTCTTTCTGCAGAACCTCTTCGTATTCTTCGGAGAAAAGAATATCGAAAAATGAGTGTTCTTCTTTTATTTCAAATACCTGAATACGGAATTGCATATCGTCGTACGATACAGCATTCAGATTACCAGCTGATCTTAATTTACGTAAATGATCGATGCAGGCATTGTGAACCGTCCGATATAAATACGATTTAAGTGAAACATTTACCTGAATACCTTCACGGTTGTTCCAGAGTTTCATAAATGTTTCCTGAACTATATCTTTGGATTGTTCAAAATCGTTAAGAATACTTTTGGCATACAAGGTCAGTGACTGGAAATACAAACGAATCAACATTCCATAAGCTCGTTGATCGCCTTCCTTAAGTCCTTTTACAATTTCCCTATCGACCTGCTCCATTAAAAGTTGAGGCTATATGTGCTCAAAATTAATGATTATTTCCAATATCATTCAGGGTCAACGAAAGAAAATGGAATTTGAGAAAATTGGGGTGTTTAATAACAATAGGTTTATAAATCATAGCTATTTAAGATACGATTGAGAAACCTTTTGCCCCTTAAGTAAAGAAAACTGAATTGAGATAAAAACAGAAATAATATTTTCTTTCTCATGTTTGATAATTATTATCAAAAGCTATCTTAACTTCCATACAGTCACTCCAGCTGTCGGAATTTCCAATGAACCAATTAAAATATTAGCATCGCCCGGGATATCCAGTTTATAGGTTTTATCGGAATAATTCACAGCAATGCCAAAGCCATCCCGATATTCGACAATGATCCCATCAGGGTACTTTTCAACCGGGAGTTTCCATTGAGAATAGAGCTTTTTCAGCAACTCTTTTTCAAGTAAACCTTCATTGCTGTCAATGCCAACAAAAGTAACGGTTCCACTGCCTAATTTGCGGGAAACCACTGCAGGTTTACCAGCGTAAAAATCGCCCTGATAAGTTGCCAGGACATTAGTTCCCTGCATTGGTTTTAAAATATCGCCCCAGGTTTTCCATGCGTATTTTTTATTGTCCATCACAACTGAATCCACTGCAAGTGGCATAGGTAAATCGTAAAATTCGATTTCGGCACCAATGAGATCGTATATTGGGGCAGCAAACTTAGCTTCCCATAAATGCATCTCCCGATCTTTGTAACCTGTACGACAGGTAAGAATAAGGTTTCCGCCAGCTTTGGCGTAATTTGCAAGTTTATCGATCAGTGTTTTATCAATTTGCTGATAAGCAGGTGCAATTAAAACCGGATATTTTGAAAAATCCATGGAATCGACAATAACATCGACCGGTGCGCCGAAGGATTTTAAAGTTTTATAGTATTTGTCGATATGATCCATAGAATTCCATTGGTTGGTCTGCTTGTTCATATCCAGTCCCCAAATATTTTCGTGGTTGAAAAGAATAGCAGTTTTTCGGGAAGTATAAGCTTTTGGTACTGAGGCTCTCTCTTCATAATTTTTACGAAGCAGATTTACCTCCTGAATAAATTTTTGAAACTCTAAACCACCGGGAGTTGGGGTAACGCCATCAGGTCCAACCACACCATAATGAAATTGCTCATACCCAAATAAGGGAGCCCGGTAGCGATAGGTGCAGGCAATTTTACTTCCACCTGCAAACTGGTGCCAAAGCCACATTCGAACAGCTCCGGGAGATGGTTGTGAATTTACGGTTCCCCAGTTAACCTGACCAGGCTGTAGTTCCATAACACCATAAAAAGGAGATAATGGACGGAAGAAATCGTTGGCAAATGTTATTCTGAGCGGATCGCCAAGCCTGTATCCTTTACGGCCAATTCCCCTGGATTCGCCATAAACCATGTACCGGGTATAGGTGATGAAATCGAGTTCTTTACTTTTTCCGATATATCCACCGTCGTAACTTGGAATATAATTGGTGGTAATCCATTGATTCCTTGATGTATGCTTTTTAACTTCTCTGGATTGTTCATCCATGAAAGAAGCTGTTTCAGCAGCAACAAAGCGATAATGGTCGAGACGTTGATTAAGGTTCATCCCCCATTGCCGGTGCATTGGAATGTTTATCTGGTCAAAATCGGTATAAGTCTGGCTCCAGAATGATGTTCCCCAGGCAGTATTCAAGGAGTCAATGGTTGTATATTTTCCCTTCAGCCAATTCCGAAACCGTTGCTGTGCATCTTCATTATAATCGAAAAAAGTTCTGGGTTCGTTGTCCAGTTGCCATCCCATAATCCTGGAATCGTTCCCATAATGTTTGGCAAGTTGCTCAATCATTTTAAGCGAATATTGACGATAATAATTATTTGAATACGATGCATGCTGACGGGCACCATGGTCCATGCGGGTGCCATTTTCCTCCAATGAAAGTACTTCAGGATGTTTTCGTACCAGCCATACCGGTGGGGTAGCTGTGGAAGTGCACATGATAACTTTCAATTTGTGTTTGGCAGCCAGGGCTACGGCTTTGTCCAACCAGGCAAAATCGTATTTCCCTTCTTCGGGTTCGATTTGTGCCCAGGCAAATTCGGCATAATGGGTAAATTCAAAACCCATGGCAGCAATTTGCTTTAAATCCCTGTCCCACTGCGACGAATCCCAATGCTCCGGATAATAATAAACCCCTGTAGTTGACAATTGATTGGCAGGAAAATAATCGGGTTTATTTTGTGCATTCATTATTGTTATCGCAAGCATCAAAACAAACAGTAGTGTATTCCTCTTCATATATTTATATTTTTTAAGTAGTTATCCTGAAATGCCAAAAGAGTAAGCGTAAATATAACGCTTTCTATTTATAATATCTTATTCAATGTCGTTTAGTTTTGGAATTGAATAATTAATCCACACCTCGACTCCGTTCAATTCGACTCCGCTCACTTCGACTCCGCTCAGTGCGACAATAATACCAGTTTGTCAGGCTGAGCGGAGTCGAAGCCTAATGTGGTTTTAATGGAAAACTAAATATAGAGTTGTTATCATTCAACAGATTCTACCAGTGAACAGATTGATTTATTGGAGAATAAAGCAATTAAGAATCCAATAATCAGAGAGAATATTGATAGCTCTAAACGCTTGATTTATGCAAAATGATAAATATGATATAAGAGCTTGTTTTAAAGATATGAGCACAATACGAGGGTCGAATAATAAATGCATTCCTTTATAATATCCGGTATTGTTTTATTTTGTTTCAAGAACCAGTGCGATCACACTGGAATCAGGCTTATGACTGGTTAATGAAATATTAGTGCCGTTTGCATTTTGAGTGAATTTTAATGATGAGCCGGACATTTGTTTACATGAAATTCTTTTTTTCCAAAGAAGAGAGATGCAATGAATCCTTAACGGTAAGAAGATGAATATATATGGTTTTCTTTTTGAACAGAGTTATATACATCATCGACAGGTTTCTGTATTAACAAGCATAACAATAATCTCATTTAAGGACATGAGGTTCTGTTTAGGATTATATCCTCAACTGGTTTGATTGAGATTTAGACATTTTTCCCAAGGTGTATTAATGATTAGTCCTTTTTTAAAACTAAGAGGCTCCCTCGATATCGCATCGGGAAGTCTCTTAACTATTAAACTACTATTAATTAATTATATTCTTAGTATCCGGGATTCTGCAAAATATTCGAGTTTTGGTCAATAACCGGTTGAGGAATAGGATTCATGTATTGTTTTGCCGTAAAAGTATGAGGGTGGTTAAGAGGAATAACCTCATAAACCCAAACACCTTTATTGTCGGATGGTGATGAATTGGTTATCTTCATCGCATGTTTATCTTTGTTCATCACATCATCGGCAATTTTCCAACGGATAATATCAAAAAACCTATTGTTCTCATAGCACAACTCAACCCTGCGTTCGCGTCGAATGGCATCACGCATGGCTGATTTATCTAAACCAGTGTTTAAATCGGGCAGGTTTGATCTTTTCCTTATGGAATTGATAGCTGAATAAACAGAAGCGTCTGGGCCAACGGCTTCATTCTGAGCTTCAGCATAGTTAAGCAGCACCATAGTGTAACGATAATAAATATAATTCTGACCACTAGCTCCTCCACCACGTGGAGCATCCGGATTAATTTTCTTTTTGGAATAATAAGCCGTATTCCCAACATCATCGCTGGCAAAATCAATTTCATTTTTCGAAGGATGTACTTTGTCGATTCGGGTAAAAATTGTATCGACCTTGGCCATCCAATCCTGTTTATATGGAGCTCCATCATAAACAATGAAATCGTAAAACCTTTTTTCGCGCTCTACATAGGGGTGTTGTGGATCGTAACCGGATGTAGGATCGGTTATCAGTTTTCCATTTGCCATACAAAACTGATCAACAAGTTCCTGAGTAGGATCATAATTACCCCAGGTATAATAAACATTGTTAATCCAAACCGGGCCACCAAATTGCTCATAATTAGAGCCCATGGTTACAGCAACTACCTGCCGGTCCCAAATAACTTCGGAGTTATATTCATTAGATACTCTCCATAAATTAGGAAGATCGGAAAAAAGGGCATATTTACCTGCATACGTATCAATAAACTGTTTGTTGGTAGCAGCCGCTTTTGCCCATCGTGCAGGATCGGCTGTTTTAAAACTTATGAAATTATAGGGATCGGACAAGGCAGGAGCTGAATTGAATAAAGGGCTTGCAGCATATAGTTCAATCCAGCCTTTTAAAGCCAAGGCAGCACCTAAGGTTGCTCTTCCTGCATCTTTCTCTCCATTACTATACTTAACAGGCAATGCCTCGTTTTTAACGATTGAATCCAATTGATTGGTAAGAAAATTATAGGAATCTTCGAACGAAGACCTTGTTGTATATATTTTCGTACTATCCATGGTATTGCGATCCAGAGGCATGGTAATAATCGAAAAACCTCCAACATGGAACCACAATTCGCTATAAAAATATGCACGCAAGAACCGGACTTCATCCAACCTTTGTTTGACATATGTGTCAGAAAAGTTTTTTGAATTCTCTTTTATTTTTTGAATGAACGTATTGCACCTTCTGACTTTATTATAAGTACTGCTCCAACTTGCCCAGTCAACAGGTCCACACTGGCCAAACCAGACGTCGAAACCGCCAGAAGCCGGAGTCACAATACCATTTCTCCAGTTCCATGAGGTATAATAAAACCCATTATCGTTGTCATCCGTAAAATTGTCCAAATTTTCGGGTTCATTCCCCTTATTGGGAAGTTGACTATAGATGTCATTCAGATAAATATCGGCATTCCCTTCCGAGGCCCATTGCGTGGCATCAGTCAAGTTTGCTTTATTTACATTATCGAGAAACTCTTCCTGTTTGCAGGAAAAGACCAACAACCAAAGTAATCCTATGATAAGCAAATTACTTGTTAATATATTTTTATATATATGTCTCATTTTAAAACTTTTTAAATAATAATTAGAAAGTTACATTTAAACCAAAAGTAACCACCTTCTGGTTTGGATAAGCCGTTTCCCTGTCGTTGTATCCCACCTCAGGGTCCATGTATTTGAGTTTGCTTAGGGTAAATAGATTTTGACCTGAGAAATAAACCCGTACATTTTGAATATGCATGAATTTAGTTATAACCGAAGGAATGGTATAGCCAACGATAACATTCTTCAACCTTAAGAACCCGGTATTCATCATCCAAAAATCAGAACCCTGAATGTTGTTTGCATAAGGAGCCTGAGAAGCTCTTGGATATTTGGCTCCCTGATTATCCTTGGTCCATCGGTTATCCAAATATTCATGTGTGGTATTGCTGCTATTGTTCGCAAAGGGAAGGGTTTGAAAGGTTTGGTTCACATTTAGACTAACCAGTGCCGATCCCTGAAAAAACAAACTCACATCAAATCCTTTCCAGGCAGCTGTAGGAGTAAACCCATAACTAATCAATGGATAAATCGGATGACCGATCACTGTTTCATCATTTGAATCAATTTTGCCGTCGGGTATACCATCAGGGCCACTGATATCGGCATATCGTATATCGCCCGGATGTAGTTCTCCAAATTGAGTTACATTATAGCCATCGTCACTGTTGATAATTCCATCACCGTTTTTATCATCCGAAGTAGAAAAAAGCCCCTCAGCCTCGTATCCGAAAGGAATGCCATAGGCTCTGCCTGTGCGGCTTCGATTGGGATTGTCGCGTGTAACAGTAGTTTCGAAGATCTGAACCATTTTATTGGTGGCATAACTAAAATTTCCATTGATACCAATTTCAAGTCCATTTTGGTATTTATGATTACTGCCTAGGATAAATTCAAAACCCTGACTCTCCATAATACCTTGATTTTCCTGAGATAGATCCAAACCATATTCAACAGGCACACTAACAGCAGGGGCTAAAAGCATCCCGGTCCTTTTTTCATGAAAATAATCGGCTTCTACTGTTAAAAGTCCTTTCCATAAGGAAGCCTCAAATCCGATATCGGTTTTTGTGGCAATTTCCCAGGTTATATTGGGGTTTGCCTCACGGGGAATGTAAGACCCTTGTACCAGATTACCTGAACCGAACGCATAGGCATTTCCATACAAATTATATCCGTTTAAATATTGAAAATCAGCAATCCTCCCATTGACAAACGGCAAATTACCAGATTTACCCCACGATCCGCGTAATTTCAGATTATTGATGTAAGAAAGACCTTTCATAAAGTTTTCTTCACTAATTCTCCATCCTGCAGAAAACGCAGGAAAATAAGCCCATCGTTTGCCTGGAGCAAAGGAATAATGACCATCATAACGTCCTGATGCTTCAAATAAGTATTTATTGTTAAAAGAATATCCAAACCGATAGACATAACCAATCTGGCTTCCGGTTGCCGAAGAACCATCATTATTAAAATCAACCTTAGCTGAACTTCCCATCCCTAACTCATCTATATTGATGGCAAAATTATCTCTACCGGCCCTAAATGTTTCGTAAACGTTATTTCGCGATTCAGCAACAAATAAGCCAGTAATATCATGCTTTCCGAAAGTATTGTGATAGTTGACAAAGCCCTGAAAAGTAAAATTCTGATTTTTAGAATATTCTTGACTTAACCATGTATAACTTGGAGAACCTCCTTCATTGGCTGAAATTTCCTTAGCATAACTGTATGGAGTTGTGTTAAGATTTTGAGAATAAAAATAGAAAGGTCGGTGCCAGTTTTTAATAGTACGCTGATTGGGATCGTAGCTAAAAAGACCTTTGACACTTAACCCTTTAATAAAAGGCAATTGTTGTTCCACCGAAATATTGGTTAACAATGTATTGTTATTGTTATGCACATAGCCCCCTGAATTGAGCACTGCTACCGGTGAACGACCAGCAAATTCGCCCCAATTACCATTGCTGTAATAGATGCTTTTTATAGGAATAAATTTGTAACCGCTTCGGAACAAACCACTGGCAGATTCTGCCGGGTCAACGGTGTTGGTTTTTTCTATCGAACCCATCAAAGATAGGAAAACTTTAGTAGTTTTCGTTACCTGCGATTCAAGGTTCATATTGTAATTGTAACGTTTATAGTTCATTGGAGCAAACATTCCATCCTGTTTGAAAAACCCCATTCCTGCATAATATTTTATCTTTTCTGCACCTCCGCTAATTTGCAAGTTGTAATTTTGAACAGGAACACTTGTATTGACATATTCCGAAGGGTTACTGTCAGGGTATTTATCAGGATCCTTGGCATGCAAATTACTATAATCATCGATGAGCGATTGTTCAAACGGAAGCTGTCCGCCAGTTGGAACTATTCCCAAATAATCATTGAGATAGGCTTCGTTTTTTAAGCTCATATACTCCTTGGCATTTAATAAATTAGGATAATAGTTGTAGGTAGGTGATTGTATCCCATAATAGGAATTAAAAGTCAGGGTTGGAGCACCACTTTTTCCTTTTTTAGTAGTAATGAGAATTACACCATTCGCTCCACCTAAACCATAAGGAGCCACAGCTGCTGCATCTTTCAAAATAGACAAAGACTCAATAGTATTTGGGTCAATTTGATTAATATTTGACCGGATAATTCCATCAACCACCACTAATGGCGCATTATTACCTGTTGTAGCTATACCGCGAATATGAATATCCGGAGAATCATATCCGGGTTGTCCTCCGTTTGGTCTCATACTCACGCCAGCCATTTTTCCGGCAATGGATTGAGATATGTTAGACACCGGATTAGAAGCTACATCCGATCCGCTTAATGTGCTTACTGCACCAGTAACTGTTCCCTTCTTCTGGGTACCGTACCCAACAACCACAATTTCCTCAAGCTTTGTAATGTCTGGAACTAAATTTACATCTATATTGGACTGACCAGAATAGGAAATTCGTTCCGTATTATAACCAAGGTACGAAATTAACAGAACGGCATCAGACTTAGGGATTTCTAAACTAAACTTTCCGTTAATATCGGTTGCTACGCCTATTGTTGTTCCTTCAATTAAAATATTAGCTCCTATTATTGGCTCACCTGTGGTGGCATCCATTACTGTTCCGGTTACCTTTTGCTGCTGTAAGGATTCTTTTGAAGCTATTACTATCAAGCTATTATCAAGAATTTTGTATGTGTTGCTCGAATTCTCCAAAGCTCTCGTTAGTATCTCATTTAAGGGAACATCGGTAGCGGCGATCGAAACCTGAACGTTCTCCAGAACATCGTCCCTGTAAAGAAATTTATAACCAGTCTGCTTTTCAATGGCCGCAAACATTTCTTTTAAAGAAGCATTTTTGAGATTCAAATTCAGTTTTTCACCCTGTGAATAACCTATTGCACTTATGTGAAGCAGGTTAACAATTAGTAAAAACGTAGAAATTTTCATAGTTAGTAGTATTTTTTTCAGGTAATAGTTATTCATACCTGACATAGTATTATGAACTTTTTTCATAAATTTGACATGTTAATGATTAGTTTAATTTCTGTTAGACATTCATTTTAATTGGCGGGAAATGCTGGTACCATTTTCCGCTTTTTTTATTTTGTAGTAGTTTGTTTCTTTATTTCATAGGCATTTCAATTTTAGTTATTTAGTAATTGTGATTTTATTTTTTTCAATTTTGTAATGGAATGGTGTTACAAAAGTTAATGCTTTCATAGCCTGTTCAATAGTTTCCTTGTCGAATTTACCGGAGAATCGGGCATTTTTTAAATCCGGATGATTCAAAATGATTTCGACATTATACCACCTTTCGATGCGGGTAGTTAAATCAACAAACCTTTCATTGTCAAACACGAGGTAATTATCTTTCCAGGCTGTTGTCAATTCTACTTTCACTTCATTCTGAATTATAATTAATTTCACAGGCACCTGAGCCTTATCTGACGCAGAATAATCTTCCTTTTCCAGCTTTGCAATTTGTCCGCTCTTTTTTTCATATACTGCTTTCTGGCTTGGCATTAACGTAGCAATAAGATTTTTTTCGTTGTCGAAACCAGCATTATAAATTTGTACTTTCCCTGAAATAAGCGTTGTTTCAATAGTTTTTTCTTCAGGATATGCCTTCACGTTAAACGATGTTCCCAATACTTTTATTTTTAAACCTGACACATTCACATAAAAAGGCAGATCTGAATTTTTTTTAACATCAAAAAATGCTTCCCCTTCCAGGTAAACAGTACGTGATTTATTTCCAAAACTTGCAGCATATTTTAATTTGGAGCCTGAATTAAGTGTGACATGTGATCCATCAGGAAGATCCACTTTTGTTTTGGATCCATAAGGAACTTCTATTTTTTGATAAGTAATCCCTGCGTTTTCTGCTTTCCAATTTTTAAACTGGTTGTTGATAAACCATGATATTGAAAAAGCTATTAAAAATACAGCAGCATATTTCAAAAATTTGTTTAAAAAACGGGAGGGTTTTTCAGAAATTTCATAAGTACCGGTTTCTACATTTATTTTACTAAGTACCGACGAATATATTTTTGAGGCATTTGTTTCATTCATTTCAAATGCAGCATTGTCCCAGGCTTTTTGATAAAGGTTTAAAAGCTCGTTTCCCGGATTGTTTTCTTTGAAGTATTCAACTAAAACTGCCAGTTCTTCATGAGAAATGCTTTTTGTTTTAAATTTTCCGATCAGGTTTTCAATGTCGATGTTGTGTTTCATACCTGTATATTGTATATAGAAAGTTTTTCCCGTGACAGTACTTTAAAATATTTTTCAATATTTTTTAAAATCTTTAAACACTACCTATTTCAGGTACTTATTATATTCCTTTCGGATGTGATCTAAAGCCCGTCTTATTTGGGTATCGACGGTATTTTCGCTTATCCCTAATTTTTTTGCAATAAGCTTGTAAGTCAGATTATAAAATCTGCTCAAACGAAAAATCATTCGTCGTTGTGGTGGTAGTTGTTCAATAATATTATTCAATACATTGGTGAGTTCTTTGAAAAGAAGTTCATCCCTAGCAGTTTCCGGAAAAGTACCCTGGGAAGAGGCAAAGTACTCAAATGCAGCCTGATGATACACCAGATTTTTAAAGTCGTGGTACGCTGTATACCGTGCAATAGAAAAAATATAACTTGTGAGTGATTTTGTTTCGTCAATCTGGTCGCGCTGTTCCCATAATGCAATAAAAACTTTTTGGGTAGCTTCCTGAGCATCGTCAACCGAAGGAAGTAATTTCAGGCAAAAGTTATATATACGCTTATAATAAGCATTATAAATACTTTGAAAGGCACTTATATCGCCTTTTTTAAGATTAATAACCAGTGTTATTTGATCGTTTTCTAGCATTTCGGCCATCAGTAACAGCGTAAAAGTATAAAAATTCTTATACTTTGAACCTTTGCGATTCTTTGACTAATTTTTTTTCTATTCTGTATTCAAATTTATTCAATCCCATGTATAATGCAACAACTATTACCCCGACCGCTGAAACCAAAAACAATGTTTCGGGCGAAAATGAAAACCATAACAATCCGGCCAATGTGGATGCGATCAAGGTTCCGAAGCTTGCAAAACTGGAATAAAAACCTAAAGCAGTTGCTATATGCTCTTTTTTGACCAGATTTGATATTAATGCTTTTGAAATTCCTTCGGTTGCTGCTGCATACAGGGCATAAAAGCCAAAAACAATGATGAAAAAAATGGTTGAATTTGCCATTGTAATCCCTCCATATACCAGAGAGAAAATAACCATTCCAAATACCAATACTTTTTTTAAACCCATTTTATCAGCCAGAGCTCCAAGTGGATAACTTAATGCAGCATACAATATATTATAAAAAATATAAAACCCTATCATCTGCAAATCAGAATAGCCTTTATATTTCAGGAACAGAAGCAAAAAGGCATCGGAGCTGTTGAACAGGGTAAATAACAATAAGGCAACTATTAATTTTTTGTATGAAACAGAAGAAATTTTCCAGTATTTAAGATATTGCAGAAAATTTATTTTTGGTTTTGATAATTCTTGAGATCTGGCTTTGTCTTTTAACAAAAATGTAAGTGAAACAGCAATAATTCCGGGTAAAAATGCCAAAATAAAAAGCCATTTATAGTTTGCCGGGAATTTCCAGAGAAATATTAACGCAAGTACCGGTCCGATTGAGGCTCCCAAAGTATCCAGTGCCCTGTGAAACCCAAAAACTTTGCCTTTATTTTCTGAAGTAGTTTCGTCGGATAACAGAGCATCGCGTGCACTTGTTCTGATGCCTTTTCCTAACCGGTCGAAAGTGCGAGCCACAAATATCCACCAGGGAAATGTTAAAATGGCCATCATAGGTTTTGATACTGCACTCAAAATATACCCCCAACGAATAAATGGCACCCTTTTACCTGAAATATCCGACCGGTTTCCAAAATATCCTTTGCTAAGGCCTGCGGTAGCTTCAGCAACTCCTTCCAATATTCCAATCATAACTATTGAAAACCCTATCGACTTAAGGAAAACGGGCATCACCGGATAAAGCATTTCGCTTGCTATATCGGTAAAAAGACTAATGAGCGAAACCAGCCAGACTGACCTTGTAAGAAAGTTTTTCATGGAACGTTTTTAAGTTAAATTCACTTTCTATTTGTAATTTTCTATATTTCAAAGTTAAATTTTATTTTTGTGGCCTTTAGATATAAAAATGATAACACGCTGGATTAAATTTTTTTGGAAATATTTTCGCTGGATCTTATTGGGGTTTCTTGTAATTTCTTTAAGTGGAGTAATAACATTTTCCATTGTAAGACCACCATTTACGCTTTTGATGTTTACGCGCATGGTTGAGCAGGTTTCGAATGGTAAGAAACCGAAAATTATCCATAAATGGGTGAACATCGAAGATATTTCCCCCAATTTAATTCAGGCTGCAGTAGCTGCCGAGGATAATAATTTCAATTCTCATTTTGGTATCGATTTCGATGCTATAAAAAAAGCCCAAAAGTTTAACGACCGTAAAAAAGGTAAAAAACTTCGGGGAGCCAGCACAATTACGCAACAAACCTGCAAAAATGTTTTTCTTTGGCAAACCCGATCGTATTTGAGAAAGGGTTTGGAGCTATACTTTACTTTACTTGTCGAAACGGTTTGGACAAAAAAGAGAATTATGGAAGTTTACCTGAATATGATTGAAATGGGCGATGGGATTTATGGAGCAGAGGCTGCTTCCAGGATTTATTTTAAAAAACCAGCTAAAAAATTATCAAAACAGGAAGCCGCTCTAATCGTGGCTTCTTTCCCAAATCCCCGCAAATATAAAGTGGCAAACCCAAGCACCTTTTTGATGAAACGCCAGCAAAGAATATTAAAATTGATGCGACAAATTGAACCAGTAAAGCTATAGTTTTGAAATATTCTATATTACCAATAAATACTAGGATTTTAGATAACATTTTAAAAAAATGAACGTTTAAGGAGCATATCTGTTTATTAATATACATCAACAGATTTGTTTTTTTAATATTATTAACTTTAAGAATTGGAATATTTTTATATTTTTGTTCTAACTCAAAACTAAAATAGGTTGAAGCTGAAGAATTTATTCAAATTATTTTTTGTTTTTCTGGTACTGGCCTTCCTTTTTAAATTGCAATACAATGCAAGTGTACCTGTTAATTCAGGTTTAAAGGAATATAATGTCCAAAGTACTCAACCATATTCTCCATATAATAATTCAAATTCACAACAGCCACAGAATTCAAAAGATTTAATCAGGTTTGAAATATTTTTGTTGCTTTTGTTTTTACTTACAAAATACTCATTCTCATTCAATGTTTTCCAATTTCCTTCTAGTCAATTCTGGATCCCGGAAAAGATAATACTAAAATTTTGTCGTGAATACCGGATAAGTAATCGAGCTCCACCTTTGAACAGGAGTAATATCATCAACTCCTATTTCTAACTCCTGGAATTACCAGTGATTGTTACATAATTAAATTACTACTATTATCAGGCCTTCGATATTTATATTAAAAATTAAAGACCAATATGAAATTTACATATATATTCACCATCGCTATTTTGCTTTGTACTCTCAACTTCAGGATTTGTGCACAAGAAGCTCCTGCGGTTTCCGAAGAAATTGAAGAAATTGACGACCTTGATTCTGATTCTTCTAACCTGAGCCGTAACGATTCGCTATTAATTTTTAATGCAATTTTCGATACAACACAAGTTCCCGCTGCCGATTTATATAAATCGTGGAGTCATTTTATTGTAAACCCCTACCAGGTAAGTCTGATTAAGAAGCCTGATACTACTTTCATCGATCTTAGCGGATATCATCATCCCAGAAATAATTATTTAACTTCCGATTTTGGTTTCCGACGCTACCGTCATCATTATGGTGTGGATATCAAGGTTCAAACTGGCGATACAATTTATTCCTCATTTGATGGTATGGTGAGAATATGCAAATACAGTAAATCGTATGGCAATTATGTAGTAGTGCGCCATCACAATGGATTGGAAACTATTTATGCACATTTGTCCAAGTCACTTGTTGGTTTGAACCAGGTTGTTAAAGGAGGAGAACCTTTGGGCCTTGGAGGCAATACCGGACGCTCAACAGGGCCTCATCTTCATTACGAAGTAAGATATCTGGGACAAAATATAAATCCTCACGACATTATTGATTTTAAAAATTATTGCCTTAAAAGTGATTCATTGGACCTTTGCTCTAAAAATTTTGCATATCTGGTTGAAATTCAAAAAATACGCTATCATGTTGTACGCAGAGGCGATACACTTGGAAGGATAGCAATGAGATATGGTGTTTCAGTTAGCAAATTATGTAAACTGAATAAAATAAGATCAACTAAATTGTTGAGAGTTGGACACCGTTTGAGATATACCTAGAATAATTAATACACGTAGAAAAGAACATCATTTCTGAAAATGGCCACGAAAACAGGAATTTAATTTCTTGTATTCGTGGCCATTTTTCTTTCAATTATTTTAAACTTTCAATTGAACTTTCTGGAAACAGTTTTTTTAATCTGGTCAATTTTGGAGCTATCACATAACTACAATAAGGTTGGGATGAATTATTACTGAAATAATCCTGATGATAATCTTCGGCTTTAAAAAAATTGGTAAAGGGCAATATTTCAGTTACAATTGGATTAGCATATTGTCTGCTTTTTACAATTTCTTCCTTAAATTTTTCAGTTTTTTCTCTTTGTTCCTCCGAAAAGTAAAAAATCACAGAACGGTATTGAGTTCCCACATCATTGCCCTGCCGGTTTAAGGTTGTAGGATCGTGTGTTAAGAAAAATATTCTTAACAATTCTTCATAGCTTACGTCTACGGGGTTGTACTCCAATTTTACAACTTCAGCATGCCCTGTGGTTCCATTGCACACTTCCCTGTAAGCCGGATTTTTAATAAATCCACCGGCATATCCCGATTCTACTCTTATGACTCCTTTAACATTCTGAAAAATTGCTTCGGTACACCAGAAACATCCACCTCCAAAAATTACCTGCTCAGTTTTCATATCAACACAAATTAGCATAACAGTATAACAAAACTATTCATTCTAAAGTTCTGAAAAATAGGAGAAGCTATACTAATTAATTTTAAATTTACGTTTAATGACTTCGGTGGATGTACCAATTTTCAGCCGTAGGTCTGTTATTCTATTTTTTATCTAATTATTTACAATTTGAACACTATTTTTAAGAATATTATCAAAAATATTTACTCTAAAGTATTGATATCGTATTTGTTGTTATTCATAATGGCGGCTCTTCAGGCACAGCAGAATGAGTCAAAAGTTCTAACTTTGGACAGTGCTGTAATTCTGGCCATCAACAATCACCCTAAATCAAAAAATGCTTCCTTAAAAGTGGAAGCAGCTAAAGTTCGAAATAGTACGGTTATTACACTTGATCCAACAAATATTACGTGGGAACATGGTCAGATATATTCACCTGTAAGCGATAACAGAATTGTACTATCGCAAAATCTTGGTTCTCCTTTTACCCATGTTCAGCAGAACAAACTTCAGAAAAACCAGATAGAACTTAGCCACACATTTCAGAAAATTACCGAAAAGCAATTGATAGCATCTGTAAAGGAAGCTTACTTTTTGTGGGTTCATCAAATTTCGTTTAATAATTTGATAGTGGAAGAAGTTAAATTTTATGAAGAATTTATGAATTTCACCAAGCTTAATTCTGACTCTGTTGATAACCTTCTGATGAAAACTTTGGCAGAGACCAGGTATTTAGAATCGTTACGTAAGAAGTTTATTTCGGAAGAGGAATTAAGGATTTCTGTAAATAAGCTTAACAGGCTAATTTACTCAGAAGAAATTTTTCGACCTTCGGAACAGGAATTGGATCTTTATACCGTTAAATTTCCTGAAGGACAGGAAGATAAATTTTATCCTTATACATTTAAGGAATATTTTCAGCAACAGGTGAACCAAAAAAATATTGAAGTTAAGCTCGAAAAATCTCATTTATATCCTGAAATAAGTGCAGGCTATTTCCATCAAAGTGTCAATCGTGCTAAAAACCTTCAGGGTTTTCAATTGGGAATGTCGGTTCCCTTGTGGTTTCTCCCTCAAACAAATAAAATAAAAGAAGCCAGGATAACCAGTGAAATAGCTTCGAATGAAGCAACCTACAAAACTTATGAACTGGAGCAGACCATTGATGATTTGAAAATTAAGCTCGATCAGGAATTTATCAACGTCATATATTTTCGTGAAAGTGCGCTGGAACAAGCCGAGCAGTTACTCCAAATTGCAACCATTAAACTGCAGAAGGAAGAAATTAATTATTCCGAATTTCTGCTGAGTGTTTCGGAAGCCATGAAGTTAAAAGCAGACTATTTAACTACCCTGTTAAATTATAATATTACTGCTGTAGAGCTGGAGTTTTATTTGAATTAGTAAAAATATAATCGTAAGTCGTTTGATTAGTCGTAAGTCGTAAGACAAAAGAAATGAAGAAAGAAAACGGCTTTTATAATGTGTCAATTAAGAAACTCCAGCCCCCGCCCTCTCCTGAAACTCATGAAAAGAGAGGGGAGCCATAAGCGCTATTAAAGTCCTTCTCCTTAGAGGAGCAGGATTTAGGATGAGGTAAATGCAACTGTTTCATTTTATTTTTTACTATGGTTCGCTGTAGATATCACTTGATACCTGGTTCTTGATACTTGGTTCTTTAATTTCTATTCTTTTACTGTATTTATCAACTGTTTATTGCAATCGCAGTTATATTCAAACTGAAGGGTGCTATGTGTAATGCTGAATTTACCCTTAAGAATACCTGCAATCCTGTCGCGGATAGATTCCGTTTCACTCTGAAGCAAATCGTCTTTAAGATCGATGTGGCATTCAAAATGAACCTGGTTGTCGTTTAAACCCCATACATGCATGTGATGTACATTGCTGATTTGGGGAATATATTCAATTTCTTTCTGAATGTCGAATATGTTGATTTCATCCGGAACAAACTGCATCAATATGTTGATTGTTTGGCGTAGAATTTCATAAGTTTCTTTCAGAATATACAGACCAATAGCAATGGTAATGAGAGGATCGATCCAATACCATTTCATATAAATTATTAAAATACCACTGATAATTACAAGTACGGAAGATAACGTATCGCCCAGCAGATGAAGGTAGGCTGCTTTAATATTGAGGTTTTTGTTTGCATCTTTATGAAGCAACAACATGCCGATGAGGTTGGCCACCAGACCGATTGTTGCTACAACAAACATTAAAACACCTTTGACTTCCTGTGGATGTGAAATTCTTTTTATAGCTTCCACAAACAGAAAAATACAGATTACCATCAGTACCACCGCATTAAACAATGCCGCTAATATTTCGATGCGTTTGTATCCAAAAGTTTTGCTAGGCGTCGATTTACGTTTGCTGATCCTATTTGCCAGGTAAGCAATAAAAACAGCAACGGCATCGCTGAAATTATGCAAAGCATCGCCGAGCAGGGAAAGACTGTTGGCCAATAAACCACCAACCACTTCGGCAACAGTAATAATAATATTAAGCAATGTAGCCCAAAGCAGGTTTCTCTGGCTTTTGCCTTCACTTTGGTTGTGTATATGAGATTGGGAATGTCCTGAATGATCTGCCATCTAAATTATTTGGAACGAATATAAATAAATGACAAAAATAGAAAAAACCGGAAGAAGTAACAACAAGAACTTCTCCGGTTAACAAATCAAATGGGAAATAATACTATTGTTCAGCTTTTTTCAGGCATTTTTCAATCCGCTCCCAGGTGCGTTCAATATCGTTATCGAGGCCAACACT
This sequence comes from Bacteroidales bacterium, assembly GCA_038320545.1. GTDB lineage: Bacteria > Bacteroidota > Bacteroidia > Bacteroidales > JAAUTT01 > JAAUTT01. The sequence goes on along the minus strand of JBBQEI010000018.1, from coordinate 30,040 downwards.
AAACCGAACCAAACCTTCCGACAAACCCATCTTTTTTTGAGTATCTTCAGGAACTTCCGACGAGGTGCTTTTTCCTGAATTGCTGAATAGTGTTTTAAAATAACCCAGACTCACGGCTAGGTAACCAACATCTTCCATTTCCATCATCTCCATAATTTCGGCAGCTTTCCTGGCAGTACCAAGGTCAATGGCAATCATTCCTCCAAAACCGTAACCGGGATTCATAATCTGCTTGAGCAACTCAAATCCTTTATGGTCAGGTAAACCAGGATAAATAGTTTTGACGCCTGCTCCTTTAAATTTTTGTGCCAGGAATAAAGCATTATAACTGTGTTGCCTCATTCGGATATGAAGGGTATGAATGTTTTTTAATATTGCTGATGACCGCAGCGGATCTAAGGCAGGCCCAAGCAACATGGCTGTGCCGTCGTTAACATCAATCATAGAATCGATAAATGCTTTATCGGCACAAATGGCACCTGCTACGCAATCGTTTTTGCCGTTTACATATTTGGTAAGACTATACACCACAATATGAGCTCCGAGTTTTACCGGAGATAAAATCATGGGTGTAAAGGTATTGTCGACCATCAATTTTAACTGATGTTTATTGGCTATTGCCGCCAAAGCTGGTATATCCGAAACCTGAAGCAAAGGATTTGTTACCGATTCGGTATAAATTAATTTGGTATTGGGTCGAATTGCCTTTTCGACCGATTTTAAGTCTGTTATATCAACAAAAGTGGTATGGATGTTGAATTTTGGCAGCAAGTTCTGCAAAAATGCAAATGTTCCACCATAGGTTGTAATACTGGAAACAATATGGTCACCGGCATTACAGCTATGCAAAATAGCAGTTGTAATGGCGCTCATTCCCGACGCGGTAACCCATCCTTCCTCCGTACCTTCCATGGCTGCCATTGCATCGGCCAAATATTTATTGCTTGGATTCCAGTGACGTGAGTACAAATAACAACCCTCCACTTTCCCCTGAAAAGTTTCTGACATTGTTTTTGCCTGCATAAAAGTATAGGTTGCCGAATCGGTAATAGAGGGGTTCACATCCCCAAATTCCCCGAATTGTTTTAAGTCCTGAATATTGCTTGCCGGATCGAACATTTGTAAAAGTATTAAGTAATGAGTAAGAAGTATAAAGTCAAAGCTTGTGATTATTCGAATTTAACGGAAAGGACAGGCAAAAAGTATGATTTTTATCCGGGAGGGATATGTTTTACATTCATCTGTTAAAGGAATTGTATCCAATAACTTTGCTATTGACCTCCTGTATCTTTATTTTTGTAAAAACATCCAAAAACTTCAGGTATGGATTACGATCGACACAATTTTGGTTCAAAAGCTTAAAGACGAAAACGCCTTCTGGTCGTATGACAATACTTCCATCGAAACTATTTCTGTCGATGAGCTTATCGGGAAAGTGTTGATCCATCTGGATATTGAATATTCGAGCCATTTTCCAAATTAGATTGCCTGAAAGGATTTACCCTCATAGGAGGAACTGCCCTCTCTCTCCAGATAGGCAAAAGACTCAGTGAGGACCTGGATTTTTGCAAATGGTCAACAAATCTGAGAAAGGATAAACCTACCGTTAATTGGCCTGTTATCGAGAAAGACCTTGAGACTATCGGTAAAATAGAATCCAGGAACATATTAGGATTTGAACAAGTAAATTTCATTATCAACGGTGTGAAGATTTCTTTTATCTCAAAACAGTTGAATCTGAGTTTAATCAAAGTCGTTGACTTAAGAACTCGTTAACTTATAGAAGGCTTCGACTCCGCTCAGCCTGACTGATAATTAGAATGTCACACTGAGCGGAGTCGAAGTGTTTATTGCTTAAGTCAACGACATTGCCTTATTAACATCGATTAAATTCTATTTGTTACATCGAACCTCTGTTAAATAATATTTTGAATTATATCCACTCCTATTCCAGGTTTCGAAGGAATTACAATAGTTCCGTTTTTTATCGAAAGTTCTTCAAACGGATTATTTTTTATAAGAAATGGTCCGTCGAGGTCGGCAAAATTACACAAGGGAGAGAGATGCGATGCTGCCGCAACAGCGCACGAGGTTTCAGTCATACAACCAATCATGGGAATCATGTTGTGATTTTTTGAAAATTCAAGCATCTTTTTGGCCTCACGCAAACCTGCACTTTTCATCAATTTTACATTTACCCCGTTATAAGCTCCCAGGTTTTTCTGTAAGTCATCCATTCTTTTAATTCCTTCATCTGCAATTATGGGAATGGGACTTCTTTCGGACAACCAGGCAAGGTCATCAATATTTTCTTTTGACAGTGGTTGTTCCAACAAAATTACATTCTGATCCTTTAACCAGTATGCCATTTCAAGGGCGTATTCTTTCGAATTCCAACCCTGGTTTACATCGGCCATCAGAGGCAAGCTGGTAACTGAACGTACAGCTTTTACCATTTCCTTATCCGATGAGCTTCCCAATTTTATTTTTAAAATTTCAAAACCTTCGACTTCTTTTACCTTTTGAATTAATTTGGCATGATCATCAATTCCAATAGTAAATGAAGTTAACGGAGCCTTCAAGGGATCCAAGTCCCAAATTTTATGCAATGGCTTTCCCAAAAGTTTACCTTGGATATCGTGCAGGGCAATATCTACCGAAGCTTTTGCAGCATTGTTTCCAACATCAATAGAATCAATATAATCCAGAATTTCATCCAGTTGAAAGCTTTTAAACCTTGAAAAATTTATTTTAGATAAAAATCTTGTTGCCGATTCCTGCGATTCTCCCAGGTAAGGAGGCATGGAAGCTTCACCATATCCGGTAAATCCTTCATGGTTAATTTCAACAAGCATAATGGGGGTGGTAACCCTGGAGTAGGAAGATACAGTAAACTGATGTTTTAAATCGAGGGTGAATGGACGAAAAGAAATAGAAATGGATGACATTTGTTAATTTTATAAAATCAATCTTATAATAATGCGAATTAAGGATTAAACGATTAAACGATTAAAAGATGCAGTTTGGATCCAAAAAACCTGTCTCGTATTCTTAAGGCTGAAAGCCTTAGACATCTCAACCTTTGGTGAAACCCCATAGCCCTCGGGTTAACGTATGTAATACTTGATTATACTACTCTTTTCAATCATTCTCATTCATAAGTTTCTGCCGGCATTCTTCTAAAATAGCAAGTTGATCCTTGCTCACTGTAGGATATTCCAATTTCAGTTTTTCCATAGTTTGAACAACTATTTCGGAAACTGCTAGGCGTGCAAACCATTTTTTATCACCCGGTATAACATACCATGGCGCATGTTCTGAGCTTGTTTCCTGAATAGCCTCCTGATAACACTTTTGATACTCATTCCAATAGTTACGCTCTTTTATGTCGGCTGCCGAAAACTTCCAGTTTTTTGATGCTTCTTCAATCCTGGCCAGCAAACGTTCTTTCTGCTCTTCTTTCGAAATATGAATAAAAAGTTTAACGATAACAGTACCATTTTCGCTGAGATAACGCTCATAATCGCGAATTTGCCGATATCGGGTTTCCCATATTTTATCATTTATGCATTCATCGGGCAATTGTTGGGATTTGATCAGATCGTGCACTTTAACCACTAAAACTTCTTCGTAGTAGGAGCGGTTAAATATGCCGATTCGGCCACGTTCGGGAAGGTGTTTGTTTACACGCCACATGTAATCGTGATCCAGTTCTTCGGCCGATGGTTGTTTAAAACTTTGCACATATGTTCCCTGGGGATTAAGCCCTTTCATTACATGTTTTATAATACCATCTTTACCGGCAGTATCCATTGCCTGCAAAATAATCAAAACAGAATACCGGTCCTGTGCATAGAGTTTATCCTGCAACTCAGCCATCCGGTCTATATTACTTTCCAGCTTTTCGACAGCTTCTGTCTTCGATTCGAACTTACCTGTGCTGTCAGTTTGTATGTGGGCGAGTTTTACCTCTTTTCCTTCTTTAATTTTGAATTCTGAGATATCCATGGGTAAAATTTATGAAATTTAAATCAATGTCGTTTAGTTTAAGAATTGAATAATTAATATACACTTCGACTCCGCTCAGTGTGACACTAATACCAGTTCGGCAGGCTGAGCAGTGTCGAAGCCTATGACTTAACTAAACGACATTAAAATATAAATTTAGACTATTTTTTTGGGAATAGAAACATTCACCTTTTTCGAATACCTTACGACTAATCCCCCAATCACATGCTTGCAAACGTTAGAATGGCCAATTGTTAATAACTTTTTAGATTACTATATAGCGCTTAATACTAGTTGATTAAATTATAATAAGGTTTTTTGCTTATGAACGCCTTAAAACCATTAAATTCGGGCAAAACAATTTTTTTTCATAATAAAACCATACCTGTAAATAGCTATATATTAATTTTTTAGAACGATTTTAAATAACATACTATTAATTTATTTATTTACGAAATATAATACTTTCGTTTCATTCAATTCTTTGCTATCGTTTTTAAGTGGTTGGATGTTGATGGAAGGATTATAAATATTGTAGCCGGGAACCGAACTAACTAATATTTTTAATCTATCGGCAAAACCATGTTCTATCTGTTTTTATCAGTTTACTCGGTAATAATCACCGGTTGGCTGCTTCAACTCATGAGCAGACGACTAAAAGCCTTTAATAACAGAATCCTTTCCGGTAATTTCCCTGTTTTTTCCGCTCGTAAACATCTGCTTTCCGGAACTGTACAACCCTCCTTTGGCTAAACTAGATGTCAGTTATATAGGAACAGGAGATGAGGTGTTAATTCATAGTTTACAATCCAGTAATAACAATGCATCAGGATTATTTGAAAACAATGGGGGCTCAGGTCCGGGATTAATAATCAAAGCTGGAGCAGGAGGAAATAATTACCCGATTTTAAATGCGACTCCTTGGGCAGGTATTAGCCGCTTTTATATAAGAGGAGACGGTAATGTAGGAATAGGTACAACTAATCCCCAAAATTTAGGAAATACCCATTTTTAAGGAGCTTCATACAAATACGCTCTACCGTCATTTACTTTTGGGTCAAAGAAAAGAATATAAGAGAAACCCAATACCTTGCAGGGCACGCCAGCATCCACAGCACACAGTGATATAAAAAATTAAGCCTGGACGATTTACAGCTACAGTTAGACTTGTTCCACCCGTTGAAATGAAAACTTTATGGTCGCAATTTGCGACCATAAAACTCAATGAAATCAGCACTTTTAAATTTGGAGGTCACAATTTGTGACCTCCAAACAGATAAGAAGAAATAAATAATATTTTTGTAACTGAAAAACAGTAAAATATGAGTGACCTTATAAAAAGTATTGCAATCCCCGATTAAGTGGTAATGAGCAAGATTTATGTAATCAGAAACGTAAAAGTTATGCTCGACAGGGATTTATCCGAACTTTACGGCGTAGAAACTAAGGTGTTAAAGCAATCTGTAAAACGCAATATCAGCCGCTTTCCAAGCGATTTTATGTTTGAAATGTCGGAAAAGGAATTTGAAGACTGGCGGAAAGAATATATTACAACGGCAGAAGATAAAAAGGGCTTGCGTTACGCCCCGTTCTGTTTTACAGAACAAGGCGTTGCAATGTTATCAAGTATATTGAACAGCGACAGGGCAATACAGGTGAACATCCAAATAATACGCATATTTACAAAGATGCGTGCATTACTGTCCACGCATAAAGAAATACTGCAAAAGCTCGAACAGCTTGAAAAGAAAGACATTGAGCAAGATGATAAAATCATGCTCATTTTTGAATACCTCAAACAACTTGAAAAAGCCAAACAACAGGAATTAGAACAAAAGAACCGCCCCAAGATAGGATTTAAACCACCGAAAGAATAACCCCCACCGCACGGAATCAGGATGGAACATTACATTGGTTTTAATGGCGAATATGCCAATATTATGTTACAAAATTTTGACTTCCTTCAGGATTGTCCAGTAATTCAAATTGGGTTTCACGATAAAATAATACAGGAATTCCATCACATTTTTAACCATGTGAAAAGTGAGAAACCGGGATACCAGCAAATATGCGCAGGGTTAGTTGGCTATATTTTATGACAAATAATTTCGCTGAAGAAAAACGAAAACTTTAAAAGTGGAAAAATCGAAAACGCTATTCAGAATGCATGCCTCTATTTACGCGACAACATCAATAAAAACATGAATATTGAAGAAATTGCGATAAATATGAATGTTAACTACTCGCATTTTCGCTAAGCCTTTAAAAAATATACCGGATTATCGCCCATCCAATACCACCTTACACTACGAATACAGCAAGCTATCTACCTATTGACCAACACAGAACTGAGTATTAAAGAAATTTCGTTCAATTTAGGATTTGGTTCTTTTTTTTATTTTAGCAAACTGTTTAAAGAAAAAATGCAGGTTACGCCCAGTGAGTATAGGAATGCTTCGATTGGGAAGAGGAGTTAAAAAAGAAAAAGCAATCCTGGTCTTCTATTAATTACCCGGCATGATATAATGGTACTTTCCTGCTCCGGCGTTTTTGTCAAGCGTGCTTAATATTCGGTTAATATTATCGTATGGCCCGGCAACATATAGCGGCTTACCATCTTTGCCAAACTCTATTTCATCAATACCGTCGTCTATCAGGTCGGGATCAAGCAGGTGCTCGGTAATCTTAAAATCCTTTTGAGGCGAAAAGCCTAAATCGTGAGCAAAATCAATAGCTCCATAAATTAAATTATGAGCAAAGGTAAGGTTGCAATCAATCATTTTTTGCCCGGAGTTAAAAACATCCAGAAACTCGGAATAACTAATTTGGTCAAAACCAAACTTAAACAGGGTATCTTTCAAGCCAAGGCAATACATGTCAATCAAATAAGATCCAACAATAAATTTGCCCGATGGCATTTTTTTACTTAGCAGAATACTTGCCATTCCATTTTCGATCCACCCTTCGCTAATAAAACATTCATGAAAAGGAAGTGTGGCTGCTTTGGTAATGATATATTTCTCCGGAGAAATTTGTGGTTGCTTGCTCATTGTTTTATGTTGTTTTAAAAATTTACAAAAAAATGCGTTTGGCTTTTTCTTTAAACATATGGAAACTAAAATCGTAAAAACCTAAAGGTTTAGTATTTTCTTCAGTTCATCTTTCATGGCAGGACGTTTATTAAACTTCTCCATTAAGTGGTTTACAAGTGACATAGCAGGTTCTTTTCCTCCGGGAATTTCAGCCATTTTCAAAATGTATGACGCAATATCCTGGTATCGGCTTCTGTCGGATGCATATTCTGCCATCCGCTCAATTGCATCTTTAAATAGAGGAATTAATCCTTGTGCAAAATCTTTTATAAGGTATGGGCTGTATTTAAGCAATGTGTTTATGTCTGCGCCTTTTTGCAGCAAATCGAATAGTTCGCCCCACATTTTTTCCTCAATATAAATAGCAGCAATTTGGTAAGAAAATGATTGAAATTTGTTTGATACGCCTTTTTCGTTTTTTTTATACCCGTTAAGGATTTTTTGGAGCTCCCCGGCCCAGTCATCTTTTCCGAAAGTTGATTTATATTCAAGGTAGTATTTCATTTCGTAACCGCCAGAAAAATACAATTCTTTGGCAATAGCTTTTAATTCCCCAATATTATTTTGCTGCTTGTAAATATCCATCAGTAACACTTTCCAATCAGCAATAATTCCCGGGTATTTTTCGCTGGTAGCAATGTTTATTCCTTCCTTAATAAGGCGGATGGCTTCATCGGAATTATGTTCTGCGAGGCTCTGCTGCACCACGATCTTCCTAAAATCGTGGATATGCATATTTTTCGAAATAATATCGGCTGCTTCTTTTTCCTTGCCGGTCTTCTTAAGGACATCCATTTTAAGGTTTAGAAATTTTTTTGTATTGTAATCACTTGACCGATCTCCCTTTAAAGCATCTTTTTTTAATTGGTCATCGAGAAAAGCCATCACACGTGCAGCTCTTTCGGGCGAGTCTATAGCCTCGACCAAAATAGGGAGCATTTCATCGGCGCAGCCATAATCGTTGTAATCCGGATTATTTGCCTGAATTATCAACCAATCAAATATTTCGTTTTTTAAGGAAATACTCGCATCCGTGTGAAGGATTTTCGAAATAACTTCAAACGCATTATTTATTGCACCTCCGCATTCGCCATTCGAGTCGTCCATATTTTGAAGAGCATCAATACAGCAGGGGGCAACCGAAGCCGCAATGTAGAATGTTTCATTAAAATTATCTTCCTCTAAATAATTTTCGGCTTTAGCGAGTAAATCAAAAACTTTCTGCATGACATCAAAAGTGTCGTGATAATCAATATACTCATTCCGGGCTTCTGCTTTTTTAAAAATTCCGTTGATAATCTGACTGTATTTATCGCGGCTGTCCCTATTGTCGTATTCGGAAAACCTAATCATGAGTACATTTCTGAAATCCGCTTTTTTTGCAGCGTATTCTTTCAGAAATTTTCTTAGCTCATCTTCCGGAATTATAGAGATCGTATTTTTCCAGGGCACTTGTTCTTTTGATTTTTTTGATGTTTCGGTTGTCGGGGCTTCGTCCCTTATCTGGTATAGGGCAGCCACAATATGTTTGCAAATTTCGCCATCGTAAGGACAGTTACAGGAATAGCTAACTACTTCGTTATTGGTACCAAGCCTGACATCGACCTCATAATCATCGGTTCCTTCCACGATGGCAAACCATTGGCCGTTTTCCATTCCCTGAAGGTCTTTAACAGCTCCGTCTTTATAATAACTTTTACCCCGTTGCAGAATTGTTCCGTGTATTTGGTTTCGAATGTTTTAAGGTACATTATGGCAAAAATTAAAGGATGTATTTATTGATACCAGGTTAAAATACGTTAAGAGTAGGACTTACTTTTAATTAAAAAAATCAATATCTTTAGTAAGATACTTAAGGCAATCCATGAAAGTACCTTCAAAAATCTCCATCCATTTCTCGTTAGACCTTTGCCAACCCAAAGAAAATTTACCATTTTTTAAAACAGTAATCCTTGCATAAGGAAATTCGTCATATTTACCTTCAATTAACGGAATAATGAATTTTGCATCAGGAGCCTCCCATCCGAATTGCTCTACCAAATAATAAAGATAAATCCGTCCTGCACGTATTTCTATCCTATTAATGGTTTTTGACAGTTTTTCGGAAGTTTGGATAAATTCCATGATTTTACTCTTTAAAAGGAGTTTTTCAGTATCCTTTAATTTTTGGGGGACTGGATGATACATCCATATTTTTTTTGTCATCTTCGTTTTTTTATTACTAAAGTAATCGTTTTAAGCTTCCGGGAGAATTTAATTTTATGGTAGAATTAGGTTGATTCATGGATATTGGCACTTCAACAAGCTTTTAATACAGAGTAGCTAATTGGCTATTCAGTATAATAGGTTGAATAAACATCCTGCATCTCATCCGGGAAACCATATCCGCAAGGTTCTGCATATTTGAGGCATGTCTGGCAGCGAAGTTTAAAATCGCTTAACAATCCGTTTTTTTGCAGGAATTTTAAAGCCCTTTCAAAATTGGTTACAGTGCTGGTATAATATTGTTCCCACATATCGCCATAGTCGAAGGTAAATTGACTGGCCATCTCAACAAGAGTTACCATTAAGTCGCCAATTAGTTTGGGCGATGGTTTGAAGGCAATAAAATCGGTTATGGCTTTTTTAGCTACTGCAAAACGAGTATGAGGCTCAACATATTTCCCTTTTGGATAAAATTCGTTGACAATAATCGCCTTGTATTTTTCGAACAACTCATTTTCGTTGGGGTTAAGATAAAAAGAGTAAAACTCTTTTACTGGTTTAAACGACTCGTACAACTCGAGCACATTTTCTACCAATTGCTCTTTGGTAAGCGATTGCAAGTGTGTTTTTAGTTGAGTTTTTGACATTTGTATTTCATAATTATAATCATGCCCTCTTGTTTATTTACAATCAGACACTTCCAGGAACTGCGTACGCTAGAAAGTTCTTTAGTCGCCAGAGGTTTTTTCAGGGGCATTAGGCATACTCCGCATTAAACTCTGGCAGAACCTTCGAACGTGCCAGTTTTTTTTCGTTACCAATCTATCCCCGTTATTCAGGCCAAAAATAATATTATTACCTAAAATTCGGCGTACAACCTGCATTTTAATTGCGAAATATTTATCTTCAATCTTTTCAGACTAACAGCTTACTTTTTCTCGTACGCTTTGAACATACATTTTGGCAAACTACGAATGGCTGGGGGCAACTCAATTACCGTTAAGAAATTTTTTTACGGAACTCAGATGGCCGGTTTTAAAGAAGATTTTACTTACGATGCCGTAAACCGGCTAGAGACCGTAAAGGTGGCAGGTGCTCCAGCTAGCGAGCATGTTCAAAGCTGCTGGAGCGCGATTGTATCGCGTTCTTTTCCTAGCAGTCGTTTATAACGACAATTGCGCAGCAAGAAGTTAGGTAAAGGGTTGTAAGCAATACATTGTTATAAATCCAAGCTCCAGAGAAACAGAATTTTGGTAGTCAACCCATTACACCAAGGGGTTTTGTGCTTTCAATGCCTACGAAAAAGAAATAAGGGGTAGCATTACCAGCCACCCTGATTGAGCTGAGGCTGTATATAAAGTAAAGGCGTTCCCTGAGGTTCTACCTTAGTCGAATATATTTTTGCATGCTATTTCCTGAAAATAATTAAATTAGCTGGCAATAATAAACAGTAAAGTTTTGTCCACTGGTTACAAAATAGGAGAAAGCGAGGCCTCATATATCTAACTTTCCAAGTTGTAGGGTGGGTAGGCGTATTTACGCGTAAAATATATCGGGATATTGTTATTGAAAGCTTTAAATATTGTCGGCAAAACAAAGACCTACAATTATTTGCATATGCTATCATGTCGAACCATATTCATATTTTGGCACGAAGTGAAACAGGAAATCTAAGTGGGATTGTCAGAGATTTTAAAAACTATACAAGTAAAATACTTTTAAAATGTATTGAAGAAAATACTGAGAGCCGTAGCGATTGGATGAAGCTTGTATTTGAATACCACGGAAAATACAAAAACAAACAGACTAAACAGGGATGGACACACGAGAACCATGCAGAGGAAATCTATAGCCAAAAATTTATCGAACAAAAAATTAATTACATTCATAACAATTCTGTAAGGTCAGGCATTGTTGAAAAGCCAGAACATTATTTGTATTTTAGTGCAAGAAATTATGCAGAACTTGAATATGTTCTTAACTTAATAAAAGTAGATTTTTTATGGAAAACAATTTAATTATCAGGCATAAGCCTGAAGCGATATGTTCGACTTAGGCACAGCCTAAGCCAAACGGAGATTCATAAAACAGGGAAAGCTGTTAAAGAAATGCAAAATACTTCTGATAAAGAAATCACAGAAGAATCTACCGGCATAGCTGAAAAAACCGATTCGCATGGAAGACCTATAAATTCAGATTCCGAATATACTTATCAACCCAAGGAGTCAGATTCAACAAATGTCACATATACAATTCTTTTTGATGACGAAAAAGGTAATACTTATCAAGATTATAAAGTTCATAAAAACACTCGACAAGGAAGACCTATCAGTAATCAATATAAAAAAATAAAGAAATGAAGAAAATGATTCTTTTAATTACAATAGCTTTTGGAATATTGTCATGTAATTCTGTTGAAAATCATGAGGTTATAATAAAATCCAACAATGACACAATTGTTGAGGGATCAATATACAGTGCAGAATTATATATTCCTTATAATGATAGTATTTTACCCTCATTTTATATACTTAAAGATAAAGAAACATTTCAGTTACCTGTAAATGCTGAAAAAAGATGTGCAAATTTCAATGCTGTAGGAGGAAAAGGAGAAAAGAATTATCAAGGTTTTGTAGAATATGTAAATACTCAAGGGAAAAAGGAAAAACAAGATTTCACTATTAAATTTTATGTAATACCCCGCTAGCGCGCATGTTCGTCGGAAGGCTGGCGCAGATTTGTAATCCCCCCGCTAGCCAAGTGCTTGGGCACACGTTACAAACGCACGCTATCATAAAGTTTTTCAGCTGCATCAGGTTTCGATTCATACTGCCCGGAATCTTTTGTTGATATGTCCTGAAGATTTACTTTCCTTTTATCTTTAATTTTGAAGGGGGATATATCCATGTTGAGTGATTTTAAAAATAAAAATAAACCATTTTTTTGACAAGAAACAAAGTTTGTTAATTACCTGCTCTAAATCTTCTCCATATGAAATAATTTTTTGTCAGTGGGTTGATTTTTTATCAATACATTTTCCCGGGTCATTTTAGAAGCACCCCGATAAAAATAATAAGCTGCAATTGCCAGCAGAATATGACTGATATCGCTATGAGTAAACCATTTTGAAATTCCAAGCTGATTCATATAGATGATTGCTGAAACAGATGCGAAAGAAACAGCAATCAGAAATAACCTGCTTCCTTCTGATCTAGTTTTCCAATAAACATATAAATGCAAACTGGCAACCACTATCAATAACCCATATGCAGTATGAACCTCAACAAAAAAGAAATTTAAAGTAACAATAGTAATGGTAACAAAAAGGATCAGTTCAAACAGGTTAATCCATTTTAACCAATAACTAATCCTCTTATTAATTAACTTACTTGCATACTCAATTGATGCTCTTTCAATAAGCATTATCGAAAGCATGCTCAAAATCCATCCTATTAATTTCCATGCAAATGAGAGATGAAATAAAAAAGCATGGCCAATTATTCCTCCGTTTGCCGTTGCAGCAGCCATCACCAAAAAATAATACCGAAGAAAAAAATGAGTCCTGTTTTGAGTTGGAATTTTCGAGAGTTTAATAAAAGCATATAGACAAACGCCTGAAATAAACAGGGAAGTTAATGAGGTTACCGGCTCATCAATTTGTATACCAAAAACATGCACTGATGGCTGTTGAAAAGGCATAACCGATGGTTTAAATTGTTTGTTATGAAACGTTTCAATTTACATCATTGTTTAAAGAAAAATTAAATATCGCTCTCCACAACACCCCACCTTCTTCCCACCTTCCCCCCTTCTCATCTTCCCATCTTCACAAATTCCCATATTCACAAATTCTTACTTAAATTCTCAACTTCTCTAATCGTAGTTACTTCCATTTATATTACCTTTGTGATTTTAATAACAAAACTTTAAACAACATATTCATATGCAGACCATTGACAAGTACAATTTTAAAGGAAAGCGTGCGATTATCCGTGTGGATTTTAATGTACCCCTTAACAAACAAACTTTTGAAGTTACTGACGATACCCGCATCCGTGGAGCTATACCTTCCATTAATAAGATATTAAGCGATGGCGGTTCTGTTATTCTGATGTCGCATTTGGGTCGCCCGGATGGAAAACCACAGGATAAATTCTCTTTAAAACATGTAATTCCTGCTATTGAGAAAAATATCGGTAAGAAAGTGATTTTTGCAGGCGATTGCATTGGCGAAGAAGCAAAGAAAATTACAGCTTCAATGAAACCAGGGGATGTTGTTCTTTTGGAAAACCTTCGTTTTTATGAAGAAGAAGAAGGAAAGCCTTACCACCTGGGTGAAAATCCAAGTGACGAAGAAAAGAAAGCCGGTAAAGCCAAAGTAAAGGAAAGTCAGAAAGAATTTGTAAAAACTCTTGCCAGCTTTGCCGATTGCTATGTAAATGATGCATTTGGAACAGCTCACCGTGCGCATGCTTCTACTGCCCTTATCGCAGCTTTTTTTCCAAACGACAGTATGTTCGGGTTCCTTATCGAAAGTGAATTGAAGGCAATGGACAAAATTCTCCTTGCCCCTGAAAAACCATTTACCGCTATCATGGGTGGAGCCAAAGTATCGGATAAAATTTTAATTATCGAAAACCTGCTCGACCGAGTTAATAATCTTGTTATTGGTGGCGGTATGACTTATACCTTTATCAAAGCTCAAGGTGGAAAAATTGGCAAATCGCTTTGCGAAGAAGACAAGCTCGATTTAGCTTTGGAAATTCTGAAAAAAGCAAAAGAAAAAGGTGTAAATATCATTCTACCTGTTGATGCCATTAATGCTGATGCCTTTGATGCCAATGCCAACACACAGATTTCGAAAACAAACGAAACTCCTGATGGATGGATGGGTTTGGATATTGCCGATGAATCAATTAAACTGATCAGCGATGTGGTAGAAAAATCCAAAACTATTCTTTGGAATGGTCCGATGGGTGTTTTCGAGATGGAAAAATTTGCCAAAGGAACCTCCGCTGTTGCTCATGCTATTGCAAAGGCAACCGAAAAAGGCGCTTTCAGCTTAATTGGTGGTGGCGACTCTGTAGCTGCCATTAACAAAAACAAACTGGCCGATAAGGTGAGTTATGTTTCGACCGGTGGCGGTGCCATGTTGGAATATATGGAAGGCAAAGAACTGCCAGGTATTAAAGCTATCCGTGGAAAATAAATATAATACTGAGTAATGAGTACTGAGTAATGCGAATTAAGGGTTAAACGATTAAAATATGTAGTTTGGATCCAAGAACCTAACTCGTATTCTTCAGGCTGAAAGCCTGAGACATCGCAACCTTGGGTGAAACCCAAGGCTCTTAAGGCTCCCCACTTCCGTTCAGGCTGAAAGGCTGGGACAAAAGCCGGTATCGAACAGGCGGGTATAAAACCAAATCGCAGGCATACAGACTGCAAAAACAAATGGTATCCATTTACGACAGGGCGTTGCCCTGTACTTTGCTGTCTCAGGCTTTCAGCCTGAAAAACGGGGTCAGGCGATAATTTTGCCTAAATAAAGTGTTTAACTCTTAATTCGCATGAGGACTGAGTAAAAAGTAAATACAAAAAAGGCATCCGAATGGGTGTCTTTTTTGTTATTGTAGAAAACTTCATTACCAGTTGCCTTATTTTTTCGTGTTGGGATGGGACATAGCATTTACTCCCAATGGGTCGATTATTGTTGAATCTAACAACATTCACCGTATTGTTCACGAGCAAATATCGGCAGGTGGATTAAAAAAGCAGTTTGATGATTATATTAAAAAGTAAACTTCCAATGCTTCCTGAAAATATGGGATTTCAATTCCTTCGAATACTATTTTGGTTTGAGGATGCGAAAATAAAAAATAAATGTCCACTTCATGAAATCAAGCACAAGGTTTAATGCAGGTTTACTTTCGCAACTGTTGTTATTAAGCTTTGAAATAGCAACTGATTTTTGAATAATTTTCTTAAACTTTGCAAGCATATCTTCAGGAATTTTAATTTTTACTATTCTTCCCAGGTAACTCCTGTTTTAACAACCTTTGCAGGCATACCAGCAATAATTTGGTAAGATCCTTCAATTTCTTTAGAAACCACGGAATTAGATGCCACAATACAATAAGAAGCTAATTTGGTGCCTTTCATAACCATAGCTCTGGTTCCAATCCAAACATTGTTGCCAATCGTAATTTCTTTGGGCATGTTAATTTGTTCTCCATCCATTGATTTAATTTTATGGAAATCAGTATCCATAACCAGAACATCCCACGAAAGCCGGCAATTATTACCAAAAACGATTTTCTTATAACAGATGATGGCACTATTGGGAGAAATTCTGAACTTATCACCTATTTCAAGGTAAGCACGTTTTGCCACGATAATTTTAGATCCATACTTTAAAAGTGCCGAACCTGTAAAAACAACTTCACCATCGACATCCCATATTGCCCTCAAGCTCTTTTTATCAAAATGGCCAACATAACTATATCCTATCTTTATCATACCGGGAGATATTTTCCCTTGAATGCGAACACTGCCGCCATATTTTTGTATGTGTGTGTTTTTTATAAAAACAGGAAATTTAATAGCATCTTTATATTTAAAATAAGTAAAGTTAAATCTTAAGGTTTTATAATTGAGATGCGTAATAATTTTTATAACATTTCTCAAAACTGAAGATTTGGCAGTACTTCTTTCCGGGACAAAAGTTTCAGGATATTTCAACAGGGGTTGCCCGTTGATAGGAAATTCAGTTTGTATAAATTCATGCATAGTTGAGTCTCCTTTCCTTTTGTTTGTTTTCTTTGAAATCTTTTATATAACCATCAAATTGCTTTTTAAGTCCCCCTTCCCACATTTGTTCAATTGTAATTTTATGAATATTGTTACTTTCAATAATTATGGGACCTTTTGGAGTAAATGCAACATCCCAGCCGAGAATAAAAAAATATGGGAGATGAAGATGAAGTTTTTTACATATATCGATTGCCTCTTTAAAATATGGAATTTTAACTCCTTCAAATTTAACTTTGGTCTCCGGATGGAATAAATGAAAAATTGGCTCTTTATTCGAATAAGCCACATTTGTAAGCATTCCGGTGTGTTTATTTATAGGAACATACATATTCCCTTTTGCGATGTTATCGACAAAATTATTTCCTACCCCCATTCGCAAGGCTGTGGAAACTAATATTACCTCAGTACCTGTGTTTACAGTAACAACCCTTGCAGTGTTAATTGATGCCGGATGGAATTGTTTTAACACCTCATGTTGTTCCAGTATCTCTTGTAAAACAGCTCTTTCAGGTAATTTATTTTTCAATTCGCTAAGTGTGCTTTGATTTCCATTGATAAAAATTCCGCCCGATATTATTTTAAGAAGAAAAATATCCTTACCTCCATATCCCCATGTATTTTTTACTATACAGTTCATGTCATATTTAAGAATATTTTCGATAGGCTGGGGTAATTCATCAGGAAAATAAAGATGAATTTTTGTTACATACCCTATATTTTTTGGAGCATACTCCGGATAGTTGTTAATGAATTTTTCAAACATCAACTTATCTTCAAGGATACATAAATAACTGGGAGGGTAAAAATCCCTATAAGAACTTTTGAAACTTCTTGTGTGCAAATATTCAGATAGTTTTCTGTTTTTCTTGTTTAATCCTAAAATAAAAAAACTCAAAATATGGCCTCTGTTTACCAAAGCCCATTTCATCAGATCAACAAAAAGAGGTAATGCAGGTTTAGATTCACTGCTATTATCATAATTATTAATGATTGCCGACGTACGGATAATGTCCTTAATTTTTCCTATCATAGAATTGTTATTTAGATGTTACATTATTTTTTCCATTGAAATTGAAAAGATATTCCCTAAATAATGCTAGTGTTATGTCATTCGTAATCTGTCTTCGACTTCGCTCAGACTGAAAGGTTGTTAGTCATACTGAGCGGAGTAGAAGTAGTATCTATTTTGCCTTTAATATTTGCTCAGCATTTAACAAACGATGCTGTTAATTTGTTTGAAAAAAGGAGTTTATTCATAATACTCTTAATATACTGAATATTAATTTATTGTTGAATATAGTAGAAAATTTAAAAAATAAATCATTTAAATAAATTGACCAACAGTCAAAATTTTATGATATTTTAATCTGGTCATCCCATGTAAAAATGAATCTGCTGGAATTATTATTCAATTAAATTAACCAAAAATGCAAGATATCCTGAAGTTAAAGTTTGGTAGATTTGCCCACCGGATGATTTGAAAGTTTCTGGATATCAGATTTTATCTAATATATATTTTCAGATTTTATCAAAATATGACAAAGACAAATGCAGCCCGGATTTTGGATCAGCAAAAAATACCCTATGAATTAATTCCGTACGAAGTCGACGAAAACGATTTAAGTGCTACTACTGTTGCCCTAAAAATTGGCCAGGATATTAATTCAGTTTTTAAAACTTTAGTATTAAGAGG
This sequence comes from Bacteroidales bacterium, assembly GCA_038320545.1. Classification (GTDB taxonomy): domain Bacteria; phylum Bacteroidota; class Bacteroidia; order Bacteroidales; family JAAUTT01; genus JAAUTT01. The sequence goes on along the minus strand of JBBQEI010000018.1, from coordinate 12,229 downwards.
TGATAAAACAAGGGTTATTACTGCCCTCATTCCCGGAGGCGATGAATTAGACCTTAAAAAAACAGCCAAAGTATCCGGAAATAAAAGTGTGGAAATGGTGGCCATGAAAGAAATTCTTGAATTAACGGGTTATATCCGGGGAGGCTGTTCGCCTATCGGAATGAAAAAGAAGTATCCAATATTTGTTCATAATAGCTGTCTGGAATATAAATACATTTTTATTAGCGCAGGTACCAGAGGTTTACAGATGAAAATAATTCCACAGGACCTGGTTAAAATTACACAGGCACAGGTAACCGATTTGGTGTAATCGTTTGGTATGGTTGCGTGCACCGGAGTTCAATATCACAAATAAAAAATGTTTGGACCACCTGCCAGCATAGGTGTTCAATTCTACCGATTCAGGCTGCCAATTAATTTCGGATGTATGGACTGTATACCTTAATTTCTGTTAACGGCAGCTCAAGACTGGCAACGGACGCGTTTGTGAAAAAGCAAGAACCGCCTAGGTGAAAGAAATGAGTAAAAGGAGTTTTTTCATTTTTCGTTTTTTTATTAATCACAACCTGTATGTCTCGGGTTTAATGTTTTTTAAACACAAAGGTTAATTTATTTCGCGATGCTTGTATTTAACCACAAAGGCGCACGAAAGAAATACATTCACAAAGTAACACAAAGGTTAATGCAGGTTTTTACCATTACTTTTTTAATCATTTCTGATTTTTTGAATTATTGATATTTAGTTATTTCAATTTTTATCCCTGGTTGATGCTGTGTAAAAAGCGGGAAATGGCTTCGACTACGCTCAGCCTTACCGTACTAAGTCAGATTGTTGTCATATTGAGCGGAGTCGAAATACGACAATAATCTGACTTTTAAGACAGCTTCTGTAAACATAAATGTTAACCTTTCCGAACAGCTTCAAAATGTTAGAACTTCAAATTCTTGAGGTAAGCGCCGCTTGATTTCAGACAAGCCATTCCATCCACTACATTATCGCGTTCCACAAAATAATGCGCTATTTTTTGTTCTGAGGCTTCTCTGAAAATAGAGGGGAAATCGATAATTCCGCTTCCCGGACATTCAAAGTCTTTTGCTTCGCCCGGAGCCATATCTTTTACATGAAGTATTGGAATACGACCAGCATATTTTTTGAGCAGGGTTAATGGATCGGTTCCTCCTTTTGCTACCCAGTAAATATCCATTTCGCATTTAACCAGGTTTTTGTCAGTATGTGCCATCAGGTAATCAAATGGCATACCTTCTTCCATGGCAATAAATTCTTTATCGTGATTATGCCAGCAAAGAGTTAACCCTCGTTTTTTGCAAGCTTCGCCCAAGTTATTTAGCATTTCAGCGCTTTTTTTGCAGTCTTCGAGTTTGAAAGGACCTCCTGTTAGCCATGGCCAGTAATTTACTGCATACTTCAGGTTCAGTTCAGCCAAACTATCAAGTTTCTTTTTTAGCTCATCTTCCTTGTCAGTAAAGCTGATACCTCCGGCAATTGGTTTCATACCAATTTCTTTGCAGTAGGCGAGAAATCCGGTAGCCGAATCGCCAAGGTATTTTCCGGTTTCAATTTCGGTAAAACCAAAATCAACGGTTTGTTTCAGAATAGATTTCCAGTTACCATTAAGCTCCTTACCAATAATACCGGAGATGTACCCTAAATTTTTCAGTTTGTTTTTTCCGGCAGATGCCAGCAATTGTTGGTTCATCAGCAATAATGAAGCAGCTGCAGTGGCCGAGGTTGTTAAAAATGATCGACGTGTTATCATGGTTTGTTTTTTAATAGGTTAAAATTTAGGTAAAGTCCATGGAGCTCTGTAAACAGGAGTGATAAATTCGTTCGCCGCTTTACTGTTGGAGAATTGTTTCTTTTCTTCATCCCACAATAATACGGGTTCGCCTACACGCCCTGCAATATTGGCGATGTGAACATGCATGGCTGCGGCTCTTCCCAACTCGGGCGGACAGGCAGGTTTATCACCTGATTTGATGCAATCGAGGAAGTTACGCACATGCTCTCCATGCGATTCCTTTCCCTGATCAAATACATATTCCTCAGCTCTGTTCTTTTTGGCAATGTTATCCCATTCTGGATAAACATTCAGCTTTGACCGGTCGGTAACGATAGTTGCGTTGTTGCCAATAAAAGCAATACCATAGAGTCTGTCCCATGGACCACGCTGTAATCCGGCAGTGACGTCGTAAGTAATCACCAGATCGGAGTATGGGAAACTTACAGTCATAGTGTCGAAAGTTTCGCGTGCACGTTTTTCAGGAAAAGTATTGGCGGCATATACAAGGGCTTTCTCAGGAGCAGTTACAATGTTTTTGGCCCAAAGTCCCATATCGAGCAGGTGAACGCCCCAGTCGGAAACAACGCCTCCTCCATAATCCCAGAAATGACGCCACGATCCGTGATACCTGTTTTTGTTGAATGCTCTTTTGGGAGCAGGCCCGAGCCACATGTCGTAATCAATTCCGGCAGGCACGGCTTCGTCGGGCACAATTTGAGGACCAACACCATATTCAAAATTTGCCCACATCTGAATTTTCCGTAACGCACCAATTTTGCCGTCTTTAATTAACTCCATGGCTTTGTTGAAAATAAAACCCGAGCGTTGTTGCTGTCCCACCTGAACCGTTTTTTTATAATAATTTGCAGCCTTCACCATTATATCGCACTCGGCAATGGTGTTGGCCATGGGTTTTTCAACATACACATGTTTACCGGCCTGAAGTGCATAAACGGTAATCAGGCAATGCCAATGGTCGGGAGTTCCGATGATGACAGCATCAATGTCTTTCTGTTCTAATAACTTGCGGAAATCCTTATATAACTTCGGGGTTTGATTAAAGGTTTTTTGTATTTCGGCGGCTTTTTCATTTAATACAGCCTCATCTATGTCGCACAAGGCAACGCAATTAACATCGGGATTGCCAAGGTGATGGGTAAGAATTCCAAAACCCATATTGCGGCAACCAATAAGGGCTACATTTATTTTATCACTTGGCATTTGCTTTCCAAACGAACCATAAGATGGAAATGTGCTAACAAGACCAATACCAGCAGTGGCTAATCCTGCCTGTTTAATAAAGTTTCGACGATTTGGATCCATAAAATTAAAGTTTAAGGTGAATTTTTATATTGAAAAATTAAAGTCTTACAGAATTATCTTTATAAATAGTACTAATTTATAATAATTTCTCCGGTAGAAGCATCTAACAGCCATGTTGATTTTGGAGGTAACTCAATTTGAATATCCTTACCGTTCTTCAAATGAATTGTCCGCTCCCCTCCATCTTTTGTATGAAGCAAAATTAATCCGGAATTAGCATATAGAAATTCACCACTGTTGTTGTACACATGACAGCCGGCATCCTGCAACAATTTCCGGTATACGGCAATGCCATGCAGCGGAAGGGTAGAATAAATGCTTGTATAATTCTTAAACATTTTTTTAGCTGCAATAACTTTTTGGGAGTTTTTGAGCAAACCAAACTCCTGGGCTTGGGGATCGGTAATAACCAGCATTGGATCTACCGCTCCTTCCATTTCGAACGAATCGACAGGTTGTGTCAGCATCACTTTGGGCTTTTCGGTCGATTTATAGAGCTGAACTTTCATACCGGTTAGTTGCGCCACAAAACTGGTATTCAGAGTTTTGCCATCAGTAATTCCGGGCATGTAGTTCCATATGAGTGTGCGGTTACCTGTCGCCACATTTTTCTGAATAAAAGCTTTCCACTTATCGGGAATGGCATAGGTATTCATAAAAACTACCGCTTTGTATTTATTCAGATCTACCTTGTCGAGGTCGAACATGTAAATATGATCGCCAATGATGCCTGTACGTAGCACTTCTTCCAGAGCTACATCGAGTTGATTATAGCACACAGGCGTCCAGCCATTCTTTACGAAATAAAAGCTTTCCATGTCCCACACGTAAAGCACATCGGCAACAGATTGGTAGGGAGTATCTAACCTCTTTTTCAGAAAGTCATTTTCTTCTTTTATTTTCTGGAGATAAGCAGGCCGGTCCCACCATCCAAAACTTTTCTGTATGCCAAAATCGTAGTACCACAATCCGGTTCCGCGCATCAAGGGGTAAAGTGCACTTCGTTGCATTACAGGAATAAAGGCTGAATCGGGCTTTGTGGTTATTCTTATTCCATCATATCCCGGGTTTTGTTGCAGAAAGCCATTGTCAACTTCGTCGAGCCAGAGTTTGTTGTGAAGTAATCCAGATTCTATCACAGCACGCGAGTTTCCGGAGCCCCCCAACTCCCGCGATGCACCCCAGTACGATTGCGGAGCACTCATATAATCGATGTAAGGGCAATTTAGGATACGTTCCACAAATAAATGTCCACCCGAAGCCTGGCGGCAGAATGTCATATGGAAATACCCGTAGAACACACCCACAATCAGCGGACGATTCCACTTTTCTTTTACTATTTTGCAGAAATATTCAATGTCTTCAGCTACTACTTCCTGCTGGGCGGTGAAGTAATCGATTACCCGTTGCTCTTTTGCCGGATCGCGGAAAATACCCGCGGTAGTTACGTTGCGCTCAGCCGAAGAAGGTACGGTTGCATTCTCCAGTGTAAATGCTTTGGAGTTCCAGACTTTCTGAAGGTTTTCGTTTGTTTTGTATTTATTTTTCAGCCAATTGCGGAAATAGCTTGTCATGGCCGGTCCGGTATCAGGGTCGTGATCGATAAAGCCCCAGTAGTGCCATTCACCATAAATTCCACCACACACATGGAGGCCGATTACCGATTTTCCTTCGGGTGTATCTGCCAGCCGGTTACAAAATTCTTCCAGTCGTTTACCTGATTCCTGACGCCATTTCATGGATGCCAGACTCGCACGCAAAGGCCGGTCGGTATCGCCATCTTCGTTATTGAAAGGAGGTCCGTAAGTTCTGTCATCAATGGGACCATCGGCAAATTCGGTGCACTCGCCGCGGTTTTGTTCGTTCCACCAGTAAGGAGCATTCACATGTACACGAATCACCACCGATGCATCGGGACAAACATCCAGTACGCCTTTTACCTGGCGGCGAGCTTTTCCTATATCCAGCGTATCCACACCTTTATACCAGATATCTTCAAAATAAAGGTCGACCTGAAAAAGTTTGATTCCTGTCTCACAGAAGTTCTTAATATTTCTTGAAGCCACTTCTTCCCAGCTCCAGCGACCGCCATACGCATGTGTAAGAGCATAAAAAGCAGGAACAACAGGTTCGTTATCCACAAACAAAGCTGGTTTGCCCAAATGAGATTTTACAAAAGCCGTTTTTGGCGCTTGTGCATTCACCAAAAGATTAAATATCAGCAGAATGATTATAAGTTTTAATTTCATTTTTTATTTTTTATGTTGATTGCTTGCTTACCGCTCTTCAGCAATATTTTTTCTTTTCCCCAAACAAATGTAGCCTGAATACCTTCGGGAACAGATATTTTACCGGATATTGCTGTTCCTGACCGTTTCAGTGATAATTCGATATTTCCCAGATGATGCGGATAAGTAGCTTTTATCAATGTTAAATCGCCGAATGACGGAGCAATTTCTACCGTTCTGTGACCAGCCGAAGTTGGCTTAATGCCACAAACCGTGCGGAAAAAGAAATAATTCGGCGAACTGCTCCAGGGATGACACTCCGAACGCTGATTTTCTTCGCCCCACTCCAGCGGAACTTCGGCAAAGGTGGTCATTCCGCGGCCTTTCATGAGCTGCCATTCGGTAAGTTGTGGAAGAAATTCCGATTGCATCCCGGTTTTGTTCATCGCTTCAAACAAATAGAGATGCAGAAACAAATCCACCTGGCCGAACCAATCTTTAGGTTCGAGTAGCTTTTGCATTAGCTGCTGGGCTTCTTCGCCGGTGACTGCCTCAGCAAGAATAGCCAGCAGGTTGGTAATCTGACTAACCTGTTTATTTTCTGGTGCCTCTGTATAAAATCCATCGGCTGTTTTGCAGAGTTGGTTAACAGCTTTGCAAATATCGTTGGCCCTGTTCCGATATTCTTCGGCTTTGGATGTATTTCCCAAATAACTGTAAATTTCGGATGTATGGCTCAAGGTATATGCATAGTGCAGGGAGTAGAGTGTGTTATTGCCATTGTACACTGCCGGGGGTTCGCCATTCTTATAATGACGGGGCCATGCCAGAGCAGCCCACCAGTCGATTTTACCAAGCAATCCATTGGGTTGCCTGCTTTTTTCGAACCAGTCGAGAACACTATAAATTCCGAGGTCGAACTGACTGATGAACTCTTTATCGTCTTTCCACATCATGTAATCGTGCACCTGGTCGATCCAGATAAGTGAATAGGATGGAATAATAAGGTGAAAAGGATTAGGATAGCAGGCATAAGTGAGACCTTCAGGAATACGCGATTGATCAAATTGAATCAGCGCATTTCTGGTTAGCCGGTCGTCGCCGGACAGGGTAAGAAGCGAAAGGTTATGAACCCTGGAGTCGCCGGTATATTGCATCTGTTCGTAATATGCATCCGACGAAAGCATGTCCTGGGCACAAATGCTTATGGTACGCCAGCCGGCATCCATTATCCAGTCGAGATCGGTTACTCCGGTCTGAAAACGTGCCTTCAGGTCGATGGGTGCAGTACAGGCAACATGGTAATAACTTTCGATTACCAATGGCTCCGCCTGAGTTTCAATTTCGAGCTGAATAAACCGAAATGGACGCATGTAGGTGGGTTTAAACAGCCTATCTTTCCCTCCGTCGGGAATAAATACATCTTTAATCCCAACCAGAAATTTTCCCTCGATATCATTTCTGTTCCCTTTGGCAGCATGATTTTTTACAATCATATTTTCGGCATACATGGTCTGAATATGAGCACCTTTCCCGCCACTGACGAGCATTTCGGGGTAACCCATGGTTTCGTAAGTCTGATCGATTAGTATACTTACTTTTTGGTTTGCAGGAATGGTTAAGCTTCCGGTGCCTTTTATGAAATTTTCATTTTTAGCAATCCCGCTGGTTTTTCTGATCACCGAAAACTGAACTTTGGTTTCTCTTAGAATTCCTGTGCGACGTGGAATCAGCATTTTGCCGTTCCCGTAGAGAATTCCGCCAGCAAACTGCTCATCACGTCCTCCTGCAATGTCGCACCATTTTGCAGGCAGCCATTTGGAGTCGTCGTAAGATGTAGTTTGCCAACCCCAAGGATATTTATCAGCACGGATACTATCGGTAGGATTTCCAACATAAAGGCCAAAATCGATGGTACTTCTGTCGGTCATCCATTCAACAAATTTTGGGGCATAAGCCTCATTCTGGATACATTTCCAGCTTCCTCCATTGGTATTTACCATGTTTTCGGCATCAGTATCACCTTGCAGAATAAAACTGGTCATTTGCGAGAAGTAGGTGAATGAGCGTTTGGGCCCCCAGTTTATCACTTCAGCGGCTATGATATTCTGGCCAACTGTAAGATATGGCGCTATATCCACTGTTTCGAAAAACCAATGGGAGATATCGCCACGGGCGGGCCCTCTAAGAACATATTCTCCATTAACAAAAAGACGGTAATGATTGTCGGCCGAGAGATGCACCACAAACTTGTCAGGTTTTGAGGAGAGCTCGAAACTTTTCCTGAAAAGGATTACAGCATGATCCTGCGGCTGAACGGTAGGATGCATAATCCACTGAGCTTTCCATATCGGATTTTGTGAAAAAGTATTTATCGTACTGAAAAAGAGTACAACGATGAAAAGGTATTTCAGATGCTTTATGTTTTTAGACATTAGTTAATATTCGATTAAATAGTACAAAGCCTTACTTTGAGAACCATCGAGGGTTAAAACACCATTTACGGGTTTAATCATCTGAATGGTTCTGTTTCCGTTATGATCCAGAATGGTGCATTTTGGCAATTTCCCATTTATTTGTAAAATCAGTTTTACAGGTTCAAGGATAACAGGCCCTTTGCCATTTTCCAATAATTCGGTATAATCCGTATTATATTTCATGCCTGTATTTTGGGCACGGGCTATGGTAGTTACCAGAATTTTCCCGGTTTTGTCCAATGTTTTATCTTTTTCCAGGCTGGTTATCAGAATTACAGCAAACTCGGTTTTGGTTTTCAGAGTAAAATTTCCAAGACGAATTTCCTTATTGGGGCAAAAACCTACCAAGCCTTTTGTTCCCGCGGTATTCACTGTAAAATAACCTTTTCCTTTTTCTGTCCAGCTTAATTCACCGGTAGTGGAAACTATGGTACTGTCGTTGCCATTGTGATTTCCCAGAACATCCATCCTGGTGATATTTGTAAAATTCAGCAGCACTTTTCCGGCAGCCATTAACTGGAGCGGAAATGAACCTTCAATGGATTTGCGGTCGAAATCCTGGACAACATTCTCCCGGTATAGGGTTTCTCCTTTTAACATGGTGTTTAGGTCGACATTCCGGTTTACCACTATTTTGCCTTCAGTAACATCATTTCTGTAAATCATTCTGGCGAGTGCAGGATATAAAGCAAGCTGAGTTGGAGAGGTGGCATTGTAAATTCCTCCGCCCGGTGTTTCGATGGTTGGTGAATAATGGGGGTAATCGGTTGCAAACACATACGATGCATCCCATCCGTGGAGACCTATTCCGTAAATGGCGACAATGGGTGCACTTTCGGCGGTCCACTCATTAGGTATGAGGCTCATCCATTCCGAGAAAACAAAAGGCCGCCCGCTTACCTGTTGCAGTCCGGTGCTGAATAACCCCGAGCCGATGTTTGAAACCATTGCTCTGTTGTCGAATTTTCCGGGAGCAAGCCGGTGACCTTGTCCGCCTCCGAAATAGTTATGACGATCAATCACGCCGGTTTGAAAATCGGCATGAAGATTCAGCAGATGCGACAATCCAATACCTGCCTGCCAACAACTGCCTACAAGTGTTCCGCGGTAACCGGTTTGGCGTACTGCTTTTTCGAACTTCTTATAAAATTTAACCTGTTGTTCGTACAAAAAAGTGACCTTATCCAGAATATGCTTTTTCACAGGCCTGTTTTCTTTCACAGCCTGATCGTATTCCCAACTGAATAAGCCATGGTTTGGCTGAGGGTAAATGTTTCCGGCTTTTATGCTTTCTCCATCAGCAAGACCTTCGCTGTGCCAGGCTTTTCTAAGGTTTTCATCGGTTCCGTATTTTACTTCCAGCCATTGGCTGAATTTTTTGCAGAGCAGTTTTCTGTAAGTAGGCGTTTGCTTCAGCGTTTCTTCAATGGCAGCCCAGAAAATATTGTCTTCGTTCTGAAACTCGATAAAACTCAAAGCGGGGTCGTCAGCATAACGCAATCCGGTGTTCGGGTTCACATGGTTGAGCATGTTTACGGTAAGTTCAATATTCAAATCCTGGAGATCGTCGGCGAAGTTTACCAGTGCTGAAGTGGTGCGGTTCAGGTGCGACCACGGAAATTTTGTTGCCGTAAGTTCACTGTAAGCCAAAATTCTTGTACTGTCGCCCCGACAAACCCGATGGCCATAGATATGCGACCAGCCGTAATAAAGGCCTTTATTCCGTAACTGATTGCACAGAAAGTCGAAATTTTTCCACTTTTCGGGGGTGATGATTGTGGAGTGGATACCATCGGTAGCATCCCAGGTAAACTTATGGAAACGAACTGCATTAAATCCGTATGAAGATAGAAAACCCGCCCAATTCACAGCATCATCCGGGGCCATAAAGGGAAGATCACTGGCTACATTGGCGCCCCAGAACTTAACGGGAGTGCCATCTTCAAAAGCAAAATTCTCGCCTTTCATTTGCACAAATCCGTGTTTTCCTGCCGGTGCATCAAGCCACGAAGCCATATTAAGCTCAGAGGTAGTGATATTACTTTCAGGCTTGAAAACGAACCACCCCGCATTGCTCTGTGCCTGAACGGGGAAATATGTAAAAAGTATCAATAAAAACAGAATATATAATTTTATTTTCATGGTTTGAATTTCAGTTTCATATAATTAAAGCAAATCCTTCAGGCGCTTGCCAGGTAGCTATTTGCGCGTAAGAACCGATGCTTAAAAAAAGAAGACCAATTAAAATTATGTTTTTCATACTTAAATATTTATATTACTCGTTTCAAAATAAATTCACCTAATTTGTTTCAAATTCAGTTTACAGATGTTTTCAATGATGCATTGGGTTCCATTTACTGTTTCTTTCATAAACATCTCGTCCGAAGCCAGAAATTTTCCGTTTTCATCGGTTGCCCTGAATGAAAGGGCGGCAATCATCGCTGTGTAGATTAAATTGTATGGCTTATTGAGATTGATGGCTGCATTGATTGGCCCGACCAGCCGGTCTTCCGGACTTAATTTGCGGTACAAATCGCAGCCAACCCTAAAAATAGTGTCGCCCAATGCTTTGTTTTGAAACCGGTATAGCAAATCGTCAATGTGGGTTTCCAACTGGATTGATGTGAACTCACCGGGATACAGGGACATCAGGATTTCGGCTGATTGCAGCATGGTTTGCCGGGTAGCATCAAGGATTTCAGAATCAGCCAAAACTTCATACATATAGATTGCCTTCGGATATTTCTGAAACCCCAGATATGCCGCTGTGGCATGGCCCAGATTGTGAATAAACAATTTCCGGTCAACCCATGCTTTGATATTATCTTTGGGCTGAAGGTTCAAAACTTCAGGAACGGCATTCAGGAAACCTTTTTCTGCTACAATTAAGCTGTTGTAAGGTTCGGCAAACACCTGAAGCGGATCTTCTTCCATGTCTTGTTGGGACATGATGGGTACCATTTTACCAATGCTTGTTTCGACCAATCCAACTAGTTTCCCGAGCGGATAATCTGATGGTAAAAAACAACTCAATTCCTCCGCCAGATAAACATCGGAATTACGCATGTTCTCGGCGATAATAAAATCGAGCGGCCATTCACCAAATTTATTCCTGCGTTGAATCAATGCCTTTGCGATCAATGGCAAGGCCGATGGCAATCCCTGCTGGCCAACCGACAATGCCGCGATTGAAGCACCGGCTAATTCACTAACCACCTTTTCGGTATCCTTGATGTTGATGCCTCGTACGTTGGCGACTTCCAGAATTTCATCACCGGCTTCACTTTTAATCACCACCTTGTATTTTCCTTGTAGGTTGAGCTGGTTGATCAAATCCTGATTGATGTCAACAAACACCACCTCATAACCCGAACGGCTGAACAACTGCCCAATAAATGAACGGCCAATTTTCCCTCCGCCAAAAAGTACCAATTTTTTATCTTCCATTTTTATAATTTATTCAGTCTTCCCAATTTGTATCAAATAATCATGATGATAGGTCTTTACCAGACTGTTCTTCTGACCGGGGAAACTTTCATAAAACGTACCTCCGTTGTAAAAACACGCATATCCACCAGAAGCTATTCCCAATGCCACAGCACTTTTCAAATCAACCTGACCTGAAGGATTTTTGATTAGCTGAAGTGCAATCGCTGCCAATACGCCACCCACAAAATTATCGCCGCAACCGGTGGTATCGCCTGATTTTTCTGTCATCTGTTTTAATTCGGCGACTACTCTTTCAGAAACCGCCATAGTGGTTGGTTGAATCTGTCCGAACAATAAACTATCGGCTGAAAGATAGAGTTGCTTGGATCCATGGGTGATGATAAAAGCACCCACTCCGGAATTTTGAAAAAACAGGACCGCATCTTCAACCTTTGAAGTTCCACTTAAACGAAGCGCTTCTTCCATATCGGTTATCAATAAATCAATGTGCCGGTAGGTTTCAGTCGAGTCGCCCAGTGGCCATGGCTTTGAAGGATCGCTCTTTTCATTCATAAAATCATAAACGGTATTTACCACTGTTATGGCTTTTTGCGTTTTGGCTTTCAGTAGCAATTCACGAAGTGAGGTATGAATGTTCGGTACTAGGGCGGTTCCACCAAAAACTACCATATCGCTCCGGAAGAAAGATTCATCCAGATCTTCAGGCATAAATTCCCAGGCCGCTCCGATATTATTGATGAAAACCCGTTCTCCATGACCTCCGTCAAAATCGGGATCGGACAGCACATCTGTGAAAGGCGTATATTGGGTTCCTGTTTTATAGCTGCCAATTTTCAAGGGCGTTTCCTTCAATTTCTCCACAATAAATGCACCTGCTTCATCGGCTCCTTTGCTGCCGTAAAAACAGACTTCAGCAGCCGATCCGTGTAGCATCTGCGCAGCATGAATC
>JBBQEI010000017.1:0-76818 GCA_038320545.1 Bacteroidales bacterium | reverse complement strand
TTTTCAGATAGTTCGTCAGCAACTTGACGTCATACTGGATTTGCAGGACTTGCATGGCTTGCATGACAACTTTGCTTAACTAGCCCTTTTATGAGCGTTAAATAAATACCGTGTCTCAGCTTATTGTTGTTGATTGAATATATCGACCGAGATCTCCACTGCTAAAGTCGTTCCTCTATTTTCAAGCCAATGCATGGTGTTCTTATCCTCAGGCCAGCCGACTCCCGGCCCATACTCCGTAGACAATCCATTTCGATGGTCAGTTATTGTTCCTTGCAGTATGTAGACCATGCCCGGCCTGTCTATATGGTTGTGAATAGGGCCGATGACACCTCCAGGTTCGATGGTCACCATACGCATTCGAAGTTGCCGCCCTGCCATGCCCTCGATTTCAGGGCCAAGGTCAACTGCTGCAAGTTGTTTCACCGTAACGCCTTTCGTCTCATGTGCAGTCTGTTCGGTTCTCATCGCTATCTCCTTTCTGTTGTTAATTACTGGCTTTATTGTCTCAATAGTTGATTTGATGATTTTGTTTTTATTTACTGCAAGAGCCTTTCTTCCGATTAAGGTTCCAACTAATCCAACGCCAATGTTCTTTACAAATCTTTTTCTCTCCATCAGTTTCTTATGTAATTATTTTCCCCACCAAATTTTTTCTTGCATCTTGATTCTCGTTTACAAACAATTAAAGGCAAAATTTGTTCTTTAAACTTCTAAAACCTGGCAGATTGGCAACCATATATCAACTTGCAGACCGCTCATATTCCTATTTATTGGCTGCTGGGCATTTAAATTTTTCATCAAAAAATGTCAAACTCTTCTATCCGCTTATCCATTATTTTATAAAACTCAAAAGTAAAATCTTTGTTGGCTCCTATAAGCAAGTAAATACCTGTGTTTTTTTCAATTGCATTCTCACAATTAACCGTTCCCACCAATTTAAAATCGGAAAACATGGCAATTACTTTATCGGACGGTTTTTTGCCGATGAGCAATATGTTTTTAATCTCTTTCATATGGGGCATCCAAAATATGTAATCAGAGTTGGCCGAATATGCCTCAGGCATTTCGTTTCTATTGTAATAATTCACTGCTCCAGTCTGTCCATAATTGTCGCAAAAAACCAAAGTTTGCGCCCTTTCGTCGTTAGGGATCATTCTATATGCCAGTAAAGCTTTGCTTGCCATTTCCTTCCTACCTTGCATATCGGCAAAATCCTGTGGGAGTTCATGGTTTTGCCCATCGTTCCATCTCAACAACCCCAACTTTTCAAATCTCTCCTTTTTGGCTTTGATTTGGCATGGAGTTAAAACCGGTAATGATAAACCGGAAAACGATTATTTATTTGCCAAATAATATTTGGTAATAGAAGCAAAAGGCCCAAAAGTAAGCTGATATAAAAATATTTATTAATCAGTATTTTTCTTTTATCTGTCAATAAAATACACCCCAATAATCCAATAAGCAAAAAGACAATGTTGTATTTGTTATACATTCCTATTATAAAAGCAAACATTAGCCAAAATATCCAAACTGGTTTTTCAGACCGGATATAAACGCACCAGAAAATAGAAAACACTAGAGAATGTGGTAAAAGGCCCTGACGCGTATCCGGGTGCAGGATGTTTCTGATTTCTGATTTGATCCGCCCGCATTGGGCTTAGCTGTAGGTAGGGGTAGGTGCGATTAGTCCTTTCTAATGCCTAATTGAAAACAAACAGCATCAATAATTTGGTTCTGAATATCTTTGGAAGATATTTGTCCATATTTTTTCGAAAGACGAGTTTTATCAATCGTTCTAATCTGATGGCACAAAGCGATTGACTCTGTGTCTAGTCCCGTAATATCGGTCGAAAGTAATACCTCATTTGGGTAAATTATTCGGCCTTGTTTTCGGGAAGTAATAGGAACAATGTTGACAATATTAAGTAAAGAATTAATATCATCCTCACTGATGATTAAAACTGGCCTGGATTTTCCTTGCTCGGAACCAACTACTGGATCGAGGTTAGCCCGCCAAATAGTCCATTTACTTACCTTCATTTCATTTCATTTCATTATCAGAATACCTAAAGTCTGAATCAATCTCAGCGATATCAGAAAGAAAAATAGGATCGCTGGCTGCTTTTTTAAGCAAAGAAAGCTTCTCATCTCTATTCTCATCAATATCCTCGATAGTAACTCTTACCTTCTTTTTGGATCTAAATTTATCAGGCAGAATGATAACTAACTGGTTATTCTTTTGAACATCATATGTTTTCTCAAAAGTCATAATCTATTTTTTTGTAAAATTACAAAATGTTTCATTAAGTTGGGTTTTTTCTTTCATTTGCCCTAACGGTTGCGCATTGGTCCAGATTGCGGTTTCGGAGAATTGTTGAGGCTATGAAAAGTGGCGGATTGCGAGGTTGTCCACTGTCAACCAACACCGATGAAGTTGCTTTTGGTTTGCTCCCCAACCAAAATAAGTTCCCAATATTTTAAATCTTCTATCAAAAAGTTTATTTAAAAAACCGAGTATAAACCCAAAAAATTATTCCATGTGTGATATTCTATAATCTGCAAATCTGGATAAGATTCTGTTATTATGTAAGATATATAGATATTCACAATAACCGATAAGAAAGCAGATCTCCCATATCCATTCACGCCGGAGCCATGATACCTGTAGTCTTTGTTGAGAAGATTCAACAGACTGAGATCGAATTTAATAAACCGCATTGTGTAACTCGTATTGACATTGAAAATATTCCAACCGGGGATGCCACCAGCCGGAATTCTGTTATCGTCTTTATCACCAACTGCAAGCCGGTCTTGTTTTGCTGCTGACTGCCACTCAAGGTTAACACTCCAGTCTTTCAGCCTATATTCAACAGCAAGGCGTCCGAAGAATGGGGGAATCCGCCTTGCAGGTTCGTTCCTGGTAATATTCTGGCCGTACGTATAAGTCATGCTTCCACTAACTGTCCATGACTTATTCAACTCTAAGTCCCATGCAGTTTCAGCCCCCCGGATATAGACTCTTTCAACATTCTCCTTCATGTATACAGGATAACCATCTATTGTATCCCCGACAATCTTAATATTTATTCCACGGATACCAAACTTTAGGCGGTCCAGCTTCATTTAATTCGAGTCCCATATATTCATAGTCAATGGTTCTTGCCCCAAATAAAGTTTCAGCTTCAATTTTTCTTTTTCTAACAGTGTTGTCGTTGGCTCGTTTCTAGCATGAGGCATAACATGTAAATAACAACAATTTTCGTTATTTCTATTATATAATAAATTTTATGTGTTTGTAAATGCTTGATATCGAGGTTTTATGGGCATTTTTGTTATTTTTATTTTTTGTCTTTTATTATCCGTTGGTAAACGTTTTTAAACGTTTGTAAAAGGATAAATATTCTTTTAGTAAAACTTCATTTCAAGACATTTTCAGATTAAAAGTATTCATTTTTTTTAAATTCCAAATAATTTTTTTTTAGCTGGTGAATTGCTGGTTAGTTATTTCTTATATTGAAATGGAAAATGAGATGGTGTGTAAATGATTATTTGCAGATTTGAATCTTAGGAACAGTTGTGTACGCTATCGGGCATTTTAAAGCACATTTTAAAACATCACGAATTTTAAGCTTCTATTTTTCAACGATTCCTAATATTCATTTCCGCTTTTATTATTTAACTTATATATTGGAATGCATTATTGGAAATCCCTTGCCGTAGTATTTGTTTTCTCTGAATTTATCTTTTTGTCGATTAATTCAGGCTTTCTGTCGATACTTTTTTAATATGTTAAGCAAAATGTATTACTTATGCGAATTAAAGGTTAAACACTTTATTTTGGCAAAATTATCGCCTGACCCGTTTTTCAGGCTGAAAGCCTGAGACAGCAAAGGACAGAGCAACGCCCTGTCGTAAAGAAATACCATTTGTTTTTGCAGGCTGTATGCCTGCGATATGGGTTTATACCGCCTATTCGATATCGGCTTTTCCCAGCCTTTTAGGTTGAACGGAAGTGGGGAGATTTAGTGCCTTGGGTTTCACCCAAGGTTGCGATGTGTCAGGCTTTCAGCCTGAAGAATACGAGTTATGTCCTTGGATCCAAACTGCATATTTTAACCGTTTAACCCTTAATTCGCATTAATAATTGTAATTAACGAAATGCTGCCAATGGGTAAATCAAGTCCATTAATTTAAATCTTCCATTTTTAATCTCAATTCTTTCTTTCATGTCCATCAATTTATGTATAAAATTGATTTTTCATATTGTTAAATTCAAACCTCCCGGTTCATATCAAAATCCGATAGATATTGACAAACTCTCTGTAGGAAACTACCTCCCATAGCACCGTCAACCGCCCTGTGATCAAATGATAAGGAAAGTGTTGTTAAATCGCGTAAACCAATACCAATAATTCCACTGTTATTGACGGCTGCAGGCTTTTTGGTGATGGTCCCAATGGCCAGGATAGCAACCTGCGGCTGGTATATTATGGGTGTTCCCGAAATATTTCCAAACGACCCCACATTGGTTATGGTAAACGTTCCCTCCTGGATTTCGGTGGGTTTAAGTTTTCCAATCCGAGCCCTGTTCGAAAGATCGTTTACCTGATGGGCAAGCTCAGGAAGATTTAATTTATCGGCATGTTTCACAACCGGAACAATCAGGTTTCCGTCGGGAAGCGCTACAGCCATTCCAATGTTTATCGAATTTTTACGGATAATGTATTCATCTTTCACCGAAATGTTTATTCCCGGGAAATCGCGCAACGCCTTGGCTACAGCTTCTACAAAAAGCGGGGTGAAGGTAAGATGTTCCTTGTTTTTATCTTTAAACTTCTCTTTATTTTTATTGCGCCATTCTACAATGGGGGTAATGTCTACTTCGGAGAATACAGTTACATGTGGTGCAATTCTTTTGGAATCGACCATATTTTTGGCAATTAGTTTCCTTATCCGGTCCATTGGAACAACTGTTTCATCTGGGCCCGCTATTAGTTCGGAAGGTGAAGCAATTGTCTCATTATTAAAAATCGCGTGTCCATTTTGTTGTGCGGGAGATTTTTTAGCCGGTCTGTGAAGGATATAATTTAAAATATCTTCTTTGGTAATTTGATTATCAGCACCAGTGCCATGAATATTGTATAATTCGTTCGGGTGAATACCTTCAGAGTTTGCCAGATGCCTCACAAAAGGTGAAACAAACTTCTTTTCAATTTTTTGAATGGTTGGTTTTCCCACCTGAACCGGAGGATATTGATTAACAGCAACTGTGGCTGGTTCTGTGACGAAGGGGAATATTTCGGTCGATTTATTAATTTCTTCCTCCTTTTCCGAATAAATCTTTAACAGTACTTGGCCTATCCTGGGAACCGATTGTTCGGGTAAAATAATTTCAGCTACGGTTCCTTCCACAGGCGATATTACTTCAGTATCTACTTTGTCGGTAGCAATTTCAACCAATGGAGTGTCGGTATTCACCTGATCGCCTTGTTTTACAAGCCAGCGTGTTATGGTAGCCTCTGTTATTCCTTCACCCAGAGCTGGTAATCGAACTTCAATTAATGCCATAAATAATGTTTCAAATAGTACTAAAACTTCAAAATAGGAACAATGTTTATTTTAGATAGTTTAATCCGTATGGTAAAATGCCTTAACAAATATTTTCAAGTCATTTACCATCTTATAATCCTGAGCATAGGCTATATCGAGCCTGGCCTTTATTTCTTCATCATTTCGACTTTCAGGAAAAGCTTTGTCGATTGTAAATACTCCTGTTTTCAAATTAGGTGAATTTACCTTATGAGTTACTGATGCTGAATATCCTATCCATGTTTTGCGGCCAACAATTACTTTCATAATATTTTTTAGAATATTCACCGGGTTTTTCTTTACCCATATCCAGAGTGGTGTTAGCAATAGTAAAACTATGGAGAGCAGGATATCGAAAGTTCTTTTTAAACGTATGTTTTTAGCCGAAGCAAGCGAATTGATGTTAAAAACATATAAATCGCCAGCAGTATTGATCGAATTGCTTCCAATAATAGATTCACTGTTGGCAGGAGCTATTTTAAAGTCACAATCTTTTTTCGAGAGCAATAACATACTATCGATAATCAATGAAGCTGAAATATCATTCGAGCAAAAAATTATTTCATTTATTTTATGAATTTTCACTATTTCTTCCATTTGTGCAATGTTTCCCAAAAATTGAAATTCTGTATTTTTCAATGGAGATACAAATGCAATATAATTATAAGGAATTTTGGACTTTTGAATGATAGATTTCACTCGTTCACATTCGTTTAAAGAACCAACAATTAATATTTTTTTATGTTGCCTGAACTGAAGTGCGAATTGCTTTAATCCTGTAAACGATAATAGTATTCTGATTGCAAAGGTGATTATGAATGCCCAAAACGCACCAAAAAGGATGATAATTCTCGAAAAATGAAAATCCTTTGGAAGTAACGCATAAAGAATTAGGATAATGAGTGTTCCTGAAATAACACCTGTAACAAGACTTTTTAATCTGACAGGATGATCGTATGCTCCCGAAAAAAGCAGGGAGATGATCCAAATAACCAGATAAACCGGCAAAGAAATTGCAAAAAACTCCGACGAATAATAATGAAGATTATTAAACCAGTAAAGCCCCCATAGTTTTGCAATGGCATAAATTCCCAAATAAATAAATGCAACATCTAAAACAGGTGTTATAAGATTCAAAACAATTCTTTTTAGCAGCGAAAGTGAGGCACGCAGATAAATGGCTAAATGGATAAATATTTTCAAACCCTTGGCTCCGCTACCCGAAAGATGTTTTTTTGTAAAAATCTCCATGGCTTTATAAAACAGAAAAACATAATTTAAACTGCTTTTTTTGGTGCTTTCGCCTTTATAATGGATGATAGTGGTTTCAGGGAAATAGATGACCTGATAACCTGATTTTTGGATCCGGTACGACAAATCTATATCTTCGCCGTACATAAAAAAAATTTCATCCAATAAGCCTGTAATTTCTAAAACTTTCTTGCGGATCAGCATAAATGCACCGCATAGCACATCAACATTATGAATGATATCGGGATCAAGAAACGTCATATAATATTTGCCGAATTTCTTCGATTTGGGAAACAAGCGGGTAATTCCAAATATTTTATAAAATGCAACCCAGGGTGTGGGCAATCCTCTTTTCGATTCTGGTAAAAAATTTCCTTTCCCGTCGATCATTTTAATACCCAAAGCCCCGGCAACCGGGTTATCGTCCATATAAGCCAATGTTTTCCTAAATGTATCTTCTTCTACAACAGTATCAGGGTTTAACAGTAGCACATATTCACCCGACGATCTTTTAACAGCCATGTTATTGGCCTTTGAAAATCCTAAATTCTGATCGTTCTCAATAAGAATTGCCTTGGGAAATTTTTCTTTCACCATGGACACCGAACCATCTACCGAATTATTGTCGACTACAAATACTTCAGCATCTATGTTTTTTAAAGCACCAAATACCGATTGCAGGCATTGATCCAGAAAAAACATGACATTATAGTTTACAATAATTACCGATAGCTTCATAAATGCGAAGTTATTTATTTAAAAGAGAAGTTAATGAAGTTTTTTAAATGAGAAGATGGGAATGGAGAAGGCGGAAATGGGGAATGAAGTTAATGGAAGTTAATGGAAGTTACGATACCCGCTCCCGATAGCTATCGGGACCGTAACCCGCACTCCCTAATTCCTTTTCGCAATTCTCTTGTAACCTATAATGCGGTCGTACCTTTCGCCAAAGCCACGATAATACACAAAAATGAAATAGTCATTTTCAGTTTCTGTGAAAGATCCTTCAATTTCTGATTCGTCGAAGGTACCTGTAGATTTGGGAATAAAAATATATTGATAATCGTAATAGCCTTGCTTTAAAAACAACGTATTTTCATAGATATTCCTGTCGAAGTTATATTTCATTTTACTTTCACTCGAAAAGCCAAAACCAGTGAGTGATCCGTAAATAAAAATATCTCCATCGTAAGGAAGAATATTTGCATCTAAAGTAAACTTCACGTTAAAATAATCCGATTCAATATTATTGTCAGGGTTTCGGAGATCTTTATTTTCATTCAGAAAAAGACCATTGATATCTTCTTTAAAGAAATAAGTATTCCGTGGCTTATCGGTTGTTAACAAAGCTGTATAGCGGTTGCCCGTATATTCGAAACCGGTCACTTCTGCTGATGGGTATTTTCGGCTATTGATATTAAAGCTGCGATATTCATTACCCGCTATAAACAGGTTTTCTTTGGTATAGCTGTAATCAAAACTTCCCGCCTTGATGAATAATGGCTTAAGATTGGTTAAAGCAGTGTTCCAGTCGAAATTTTTAATGATTACTACTGATAACTCTCTGTGAGGATTTGTAATGGGGAAATCGGGGTTGAAGATGGTAAAATCAATTTGCTGTGAAGTATTTCTAAACTCGGGTAAGGTGGGAATTTTAATCTGACCGGCTACTTCTACTTTTTTATCAACAAACACAAAGCGTTTTGCCAATACGGGTTTGTCGCTTTCGCTATTTTCGAATACTTTCAAAACGTAATTTCCGGGAAGTATAAGTTGAAGCTCCTCGTTAGGTATTTGGATTTCGTAATGGGTGTAATGGACTAAGGTATTGAATGAAGGCTGATAATTTGAAAGAGGGAAGGAGAAAAGGCCCTGGGAATATTCGGAAGGGGAGAGGCGCGATTCGCTCCAGTCGGCATTACAAAGGGTTATGCTGTAATAATAATTTTTTGCAGTTACTGATAAATCGTCAAATGAAAGTACTAAAGGGTTTTCCTCGCCCATTTCCATAACGGGATATGAAATAGGAAAACCTTTTTTATTGAAAATTATACTTTTAATGGTTGAATCGGCATATTCGGCAATGATATTCTGTGCCTGAATACTGCCTGAGAATATACCTGTCAATATTAAAAATATCCGGAATCTCATTTTTTCATATTTTGAATTTTTCTTTCTCCAGGTTTACGTGGCATCCACATGTCAAACGGAGTAAGCCCAACTTCCTGCATAACTTTAAAGCAATAAGCATATTCTAAATCTGCTCTTACCATATTATTGGTACCAAAAGTAAATTTAACACCTGCAGCTTTAGCTTTCTTAACAAATTCGATACTCGGAAGTTTATACCGGGCACTTATTTCGAATGCAACATTATTTTTTACCAGGCCTTTTATAACCCTTTCCATGCGTTCGTTTGTCCATAACTCAGAATACATATCGTGGATTTCGTCGGGGATATATGTTGCATTCACATATATATCAATCGGTTCCTCAAGTATTTTTTCAATTTTACTAACCAGTTCTTCCATAAACATTTCGGGATCTCCTACTTCAGTTTCTTCTTTTATCCAAAGTCTTAGTCTTTTACCATTGTTGTTGGTCCATGTCATGGCATCGGTGAAGATATACTCAAATCGGGCAGCAGTATCGGGCGAAAAAAGTGTCATCCATTCACGACCTTCGGCCTGCATTCCTTTAAAGATTGGTGCGTGCTGAATGCTGTTAAGGTAGCTGTTTAACTCACTATTATTTGTTACCGGAAATCGAAGGCCACAGTTAGCAGCAACTCCGTAATTAATTCCTTTGGCTTGCGAAATTGCTACAATTTCATCTATAGTAATACCATCTTTTAAATGAACATGAAAATCGATTAATGGGAAATTGTTGGCATGAAGTTCAGTGATTGTTTTATCATATTTCCAGTCAATATCCGGAGTGTTGGCTTGAAAAGCTTCTTTTTCAACCAATTTAAGATTTTTAAAAGCAACTTTTCCACTTATGCTTCGGATGCCAATGGTACCGTCCGACAAAATCCTGCTTTTTAAATCTTCAGGTCTCCATGCTTTATTAGGTTCATAATAATCCGATACCAGGGAATTGTTAATGTAAACTCTGATTCTACTATTCTCAATACTTATTTTTAAGTTAAACCATTCATTATCTTTTACAAAAGGGAAATAGATATTGCGAATTCTGTCGATACTGCCTGTTAACTTCAATGCCTCACCGGAATTGATTCCGTCGTAGGTGTTTTTAATCCTGAATGCATAACCTTTAGGATTCTCTTTTGCTAAAGGAATTGAAGTATGAACAAGTATTTCGGCAACTCCACCAGTTTGTGTTTTAATATCGCACGAAACTTCAAAGTTCTTAAATTGTTTGTCCTTGTTATTGAAGAAAATATAACCAGGTTTTCCCATACTTACTATTGAGTTATCCTGGACAATAAAACCGGGACTTGTTTGTTTCCAATCTTTCAAATCCTTGCCATTGAAAAGATTTAAGTTCTTGTCTTGTGCCAAACAACCTGCCGTGAATGAGAATACTAAAAACAGATTTAATATGTACTTTATTTTTTTCATAAGGGGTTAAGTTAAAATTGTAAAACTGAAAACTTAAGCTATCGCAACATGGTAGCTATAATATCACGCATTTTTTCTTCATTAATGGGTTTATATTCGTCCGAAATATGGAACAACTTATTGCTGATCACAGCAGGTATAATCTTTTTGGCACTGAGGGTTAACCTCATTTTACCAAGGTCAATTTCAAATTTCATTAATATTCCGTTAATTTCGCTATAAGGTGTATTTATATTTGGATGTTTAATAAAAAATTCATCTGAATAAGCCACATCGAATTTTCTTCGTCCTTTTAAATCGGTTATAATGGATTTGTTACAATGAACCCCGGCTAAAGTGATCGTATCAGTTGTTTGGCTAATAATAAACACTGATTCGGGTTTGAAAAAAACGGGTACTTCTGTCTTTTTTCCTTCATATTTATATTTATTATTAAACAGCTTAATAGTTGAAACATGAGTGCGCCGTGAAATATTAGTGGTATTTGTTATACAGAAAACGCCCATCATATCTTCAATTTTATATGAAGCATAATTTTGATTAAACCTCATGATCATTGTTTTGGGAAGAAATTGTACAGGAACTGAACTGGTACTATCGCTTGAATAGGTTATATCGTATTCAATTATACCTTCTTTAATTTTATCGAGGGAGTTTTCATTTTCACAAGAAACAATAAAGAATAGTAGTGCAAACGGAATTAATCTTATCATTAACAAATTGTTAAAGTGTTATAAAGCTTCTTCACCCAATGGTAAATATAAAAAAATAAATAGTAGTATTTACTTAATTGCTATTGATGTTTTTAAATAGCCTTTTATCAATAGCTAACTCAAAGTATAACATTTAAATTGCAGGATCAATATTTAACATAAAAACAAGAGTATATGCCTGTAAATTTAAAAAATAGAAGCTTTTTGAAGCTTTTGGATTTTACTCCCGAAGAAATTAAATTTCTTTTAAAGTTATCAACTGATCTTAAGTCGGCAAAGTATGCCGGTACTGAACAGCAAAAGCTAAAAGGTAAAAACATTGCACTTATTTTCGAAAAGACATCTACCAGAACCCGTTGTGCTTTTGAAGTAGCCGCTTTCGATCAGGGTGCAAATGTTTCGTATTTAGGACCATCAGGAACACAGATTGGATCAAAAGAATCGATGAAAGATACCGCCAGGGTTTTGGGCAGAATGTACGATGCCATTGAATATCGTGGTTATGGACAATCTATCGTGGAAGAATTGGCCAAATATGCAGGTGTGCCTGTTTACAACGGGTTAACCGATGAGTTTCATCCCACACAGATATTGGCCGATTTGTTAACCATGCAGGAGCATTCCAATAAACCGTTGAATGAAATTTCGTTTTGTTATTTAGGCGATGCCCGCAATAACATGGGTAATTCGCTGATGGTAGGAGCATCCAAAATGGGAATGGATTTTAGGGCTGCTGCTCCCAAAGCTTGTCAGCCAGACGCTGAACTGGTGAATACCTGTAAAGAAATCGCCTTGAAAACAGGTGCAAAAATAGCCATCACCGACGATGTTTCTGCAGCTGTAAAGGGTGTCGATTTTTTATATACCGATGTTTGGGTTTCGATGGGTGAGCCTGATTCAGTTTGGGAAGAAAGAATTAACTTGTTGAAACCTTACCAGATAAATCAAAAAGTTGTTGATTTGTCAGGCAATAAAAATGTTAAATTTTTGCACTGTTTGCCCGCATTTCATAACCTTGAAACCAAAGTGGGCAAGGAAATAAATAAAAAATTTGGATTGGATGCCATGGAAGTAAGCGATGATGTGTTTGAATCGGAGCGTTCGCTTGTTTGGGACGAAGCTGAAAACAGGATGCATACTATCAAAGCTGTTATGGTTGCAACTTTAGCATAAAAAATAAATGCCCTGACAAAAAAATAAGAACCATCTTTTTATATAATTGTTATAAATTTTGCATAAGTCACATGTAATTACTAAATTGTATCGCTCATGTTTCATTAAATTTTTTCGACTATGACCATTTATATTGGTAACATTCCTTACAATATGAAGGAACAAAATTTAATCGATGTATTTAAAGAATTCGGTTCAGTTGAGTCTGCCAAGGTAATTATAGACAAAAAAACCAGACGTTCTAAAGGCTATGGATTTGTTGAAATGCAAAATTCAAGCGATGAGGAAAATGCTATTGAAGCTCTTAATGGAAAAGAGATAGGAGGGAGAAAAGTTAAAGTTAATTTGGCAAATCCAAAGAAGGAAAAGGAAGAAGAGGAAACAATCTGACAAAATGAGAGGCTGTATAAAAAGGTAAAATTTAAACACGAAGGCACAAAGACACGAAAGAAATATATTGAAAATAAATACTTTGTGACCTTGTGGCTTCGTGTTCTATTTGTATTTTCTGCCTTTTTACACAGCTTCTTGTTTCAGGTGAATTAGGTAATAGAAAATTAGGTTTTCTAACTTCAGCCTAATCTCCCTAAACTCCTAATCTCTAATAACTAATAACTAATCTCTAATACCTAATCTCTAATACCTAATAACTAATAACTAATTTAACAACTCCGATACAAAGTAAAAAACCATTACAAAAACAAGACTCATTTTTATAGCAGTTCCCATTACGAAACCAATAAAGGCGCCCATACCTGATTTTAATGCTTCATGGGTTTTCTTTCCGGCGATTAATTCTCCGATAACAGCTCCGATAAACGGCCCTAAAATAATTCCAATAGGTGAAAAAAATAATCCAAAAACTAAACCAATCGTAGCTCCTGTAACACCTGCTCCCGATCCTCCCCATCGTCGTGTTCCCCACAAGGGAATAAAATAATCGATAATGGTAACGATAAAAGTTAATATTGCAAACAACCAAAGAAAACTCGAAGAGAATTGTCCAAATCGTGACCAGTGAAGAAATAACAGTCCTAAATAACTTAATGGCGGACCTGGAATTATGGGAGCAAAACAACCGACCAATCCCAGCAACAAAAATATGAAGCCAACAATAACCAGGACATAATCCATCTTACCTCCGCATAAAAGTATCTACTTTATAACCGGCATCTTCAATGGCCGACATAATTGCAATTTCGTTGGTTTGCGCACTGTCGAAAGAAACAATGGCTTTGTTATCCTTAAAAGTAGCTTCAACAGTTTTAACACCTTTTATTTCTTTAACATTTGTCTTGATTGTGTTTTCGCAACCGGTGCAATGCATTCCGTTTACCTTGAATTCTGCTTTTACAAGGGCTAAAGTTGAAGTGTCGGCATAATTTGAATTTTCAGAGGATGTGCTGTTGGTATTGTTTTTACAACCCGACAGGGAAATAAACAATGCAAATACGAAGAGTATAATTAACTTCATCATAATATTTATATGATTATTATTCAGATATTCAATAATCAAAAATACAAAATATTGACGAAGCTTAAGATTTAAAAGCTACGATATTTTTTTATTTAGCCTATATACATGATTTTTTGGAGTACATCCGGAACATCCGTTACAGCTTGATTTTTTTTGTTTTGCATTTATAATTATTTTATAAATACTATAAATGCAATATCCACTTGCTCCACTAATGGTTAATGTTGTTAATATATCCTGAACCATATTTTACATAATTAAAGATGCAATTTGAAAGACAATAAAAGCGCATATCCATGCTAATACTGTAGTATAAGCAACCGTAAAAGTTGCCCATTTCCAACTGCCCGATTCTTTTCCAATGGCAGCAATAACAGCTATACATGGTGAATAAATTAATATAAAAATCATAAACGATAAAGCACTCGCACTGGTATAAATACCTGCTTTTCTATTCGGTGAATTTGAATTATCTTTTAATTTATCTATTAACCCTGTATTATCTTCATTGTCCGTATTCACCTGATAAAGCACAGCCATTGTACTTACTACAACTTCTTTGGCCGCCAACCCTGAAAGTAAGCTAATGCTCATCTTCCAGTCAAAACCAAGAGGTTTTACTACCGGTTCAATAAATTTTCCAATTTTGCCGGCATACGATTTCTCCTGACGTTCCCCTTCCCGAGTCAATTGGAGTTCTTCTATTTGCGAATCAATTTTTTGAACTAAAACTCCATTTGATCCAGCTTTCTGATTTTGAAGCTGACTAATTTGTGCATCATAATTTTTTGAAAAATCAACATTACGAGGATAAAAACCAAGGGCCCAAATTATTACTGAAGCAATCAATATAACCCCACCCATTTTTGTAAGGTATTGTTGAGCTTTATGCCACATGTGCCTGGTAGTATTTCGCAAGGTGGGGATCCGATAAGGAGGAAGCTCCATTACAAAAGGGATATCATCGCCTTTTACAACCCATTTCTGAAGGATTAAAGCAATTAAACAGGCTAATACGATTCCAAAAATGTAAATTGAAAAAAGTACCAGGCCTGAATAAAAAGGGAAAAAAGCTGAAATTAGCAATACATAAACAGGCAATCTGGCACTGCACGATATCAATGGAATGATGAGCATGGTAATCAACCTGCTTTTTCTGTTTTCTATAGTGCGCGACGACATTATAGCCGGCACATTACACCCGAATCCCATAATAAGCGGGATAAACGATTTTCCATGAAGCCCAATTTTGTGCATCAACTTGTCCATAATAAATGCTGCGCGGGCCATATATCCCGAGTCTTCCATAAGCGATATAAAGAAGAACAGTATGAGAATATTGGGCAAAAACACAATTACACCGCCAACTCCTCCGATTATTCCATCGATAAGCAAATGTTTGAATGATCCCGAAGGAATATTATTAGCCAAAAAATTGCCTAAAGCCGATACACCCGATTCAATCCAATCCATAGGATAGCTACCCAGAATAAAGGTTGATTCGAACATTATCCACAGGAAAATTAAAAAAATAGGAAAACCCAACTTTTTGTTGGTAAGTAACCGGTCAATTTTATAGGAAACAGAGTTTTTTGTTTCAAAATCACCTTTATAGGTTTCTTTAAGAGCGCCATGAATAAAACCATATTTAGCATCGGTGATAATTGTTTCACTATCATCGTCAAATAATAGTTCCAGGCGTTTTTTCTCTTTTTGGGCGAGCTTTACAATTTCCTGAAAATTGTTACTGTTTGCAAGCACTTCAAATGCAGCTTTATCATTTTCGAGCATTTTAATGGCCAAAAAACGCGACGAATAATTGATGAGCAAAGCATGACTGCTGCTTTCTCTTATTTTTGTCCTTAATCGTTGAATCGAAGTTTCAACATCGTCGCCATAATTTATATGAATATGCCGGCGTGTTTTTTCCTTGTCGTTAAAAATGTCAATTATTATGTCGAATAGACCGTTTATTCCTGAACCCTTCGAACCAATGGTTGGAACAATAGGAATTCCAATCATTCGGGCCAACGATTTGAAATCAAATTTATGTTTTCTGTCCAGAAATTCATCATACATGTTCAGGGCCATTACTGTCCGAACATCCATATCAATCAGTTGAGTTGTAAGGTATAAGTTCCTTTCTAGGTTCGAAGCATCAACAACATTTATTAATATATCAGGGTGATTGCCGGCAATAAATTTCCTGACATAAAGCTCTTCGGGACTATAAGCTGTGAGGGAATAAGTACCCGGTAAATCTGTAATGTTTATTTGATAGTCTTTATAATATAAAACCGATGTTTTTGCATCGATTGTAACACCACCGTAATTTCCTACATGCTCGCGCGAATTCGATGCAAAATTGAAAAGGGTAGTTTTTCCTGAGTTTGGATTTCCAATTAAAGCAACATTTATGATATTACCTTGCTTTGCTGCTGTTTTGCGAAGTTTTTCCTCCGAAAAAACACCATTGTAATTCCCGTTAATGATAATATTTTCAGTTGCTAAGGCCTCTTCTTCGGTAATTACTTCAATCATAGATGCTTCATCTCGTCTAAGCGTGACTTCGTACCCCATTATATTATATTCAACAGGATCTCGCAATGGGGCATTTTTGATTACTCTAATCTTTTTACCCTTAACAAACCCCATCTCGGTAATTCTCTTTCGAAAAGCTCCTATCCCCTGCACTCTGGTTATAATACCAGATTCATTTGTTTGCAATTCGGATAATTTCATTTTTGCAATAATTATTATATGTCAGGAAATGTTTTTATCTAAATATCAGACATTTCACTAAAAATATTTAAAAATAATTTTAATTTAAATTAATTAAAAACTATTTTAGCCTGCAATATTACCTCATTACTTGTTCTAATGCAATAGCAACAAATGGCTATTTTAAATAACCAAAAAAAATAATTAATTGATATTCTAAACGATATTTATTGTATAATTACATACTGTTTCATACATTTATTAATATTTATTTAAGTAATGGAGCAAGAAGAAAATATATTTGAAAAGATCCAGGAATTACTGGGTAATTTTAAGGGTAATTATAGTGTTCTTCAAGAGCAGGTTGATATTGATGTTCAGTTGGAGTATTTTGAATCGTCGAAAAAAGTAAAGAAATCGAAATCGCAAAAAGATCCTCTTATTTTAATTGATAAACTTAATTCCCTTAACTCAAACCTTGATCAAAAAAAGAACATATTAATACAGCTTGCTTCAGTCGACCAGGTTGAGGCTTACCGGGCTATTGAAACTTATTTGAAAAACCCTGATCCTGAGCTTAAAGATTGGGCTACTCTTGCTATGCAGGAAAGCCGTGTTTTGCTTGAAAGCTCTTTTCTCGACGAAAACCAGGTTTTAATTTCGACAGGGTTAGGGGGAAAGGGTTCGAAACTGAGGTATTTTATAGTTTTAATTGCAAAAACAGGAATGGTATTCGAAGATCTTCATAAAAAAGTGATCTCAAGTGAGCTTAATTTTATATTTCAGAAACATCAGTCGGAACTTGAAGAAATTGAATTTTCGGATAGATTTGCCGCTGTTAAGGCACTTATTCCTTTAAAAGAATCGTTAAACGGAATTTTCACAGAAATAATTGATGAGTGCAATCAGTTCGGGAATTTCCTACATTCCAATGTTATAGTAACCAATGTGAAAGTACTTACATTTGATGAAATTTCCGATTATCTGATCCGTGAAGAAGAATCCTATAAATCGGGCGAAAACTAAATCTTTTACTTTCTACTTTTTACTTCAAACTTTTTACTTCATACTTCATACTTCTTCCTATGATTAATCTTGCCATCCAGATTATACCAAAATCGACAACGGTTGATATGTATAAGCTGATTGATATTGCCATTGACGAAATTGCAAAATCCGGTTTAAAATATTTGGTTTGTCCATTCGAGACTGTTGTTGAAGGGGAATATGAGGTGGTGATGGATTTGGTAAAACGAGTGCAGGATGTTTGTATTAAATCGGGAGCCGACGAAATTATTGTGAATTTAAAAATTCATCGATCGGCTGGTAAGGATTTATATTTTGAAGATAAAATCGAAAAATTCAGACAATAAAAAAAACCGGAAGGGAATTCCGGTTTTTTTTAAGATTTTTAGCGTTTCTCATCCAAGTCGTCAAAATCGAGGTTGGAATATGAATCTACTTCTACTGCTACTTCTTCGAGCTCAGAATTAACAGAATCGTGAAGTTCGTCATTAAATTCGTTTTCATGATCCAAACTTTCATAACTGGTAATTTCACCCTGATTCTGACGGATGTAATCCACAATCTCAGTAAGACCTTCAACAAACTTTTCAAAATCTTCCTTATACAGAAAAATTTTGTGCTTTTCAAAGTAATAACGACCATCCCGATTGAACCTTTTCTTACTTTCGGTAATGGTAAGATAATAATCGTTGCGGCGGGTAGCTTTAACATCAAAGAAGTAGGTTCTTTTTCCGGCACGGACTGCTTTTGAAAAAATTTCTTCCCTGTCAGTTCTCTCCGATCCGCTTACTTTTTCGTTTCCTTCTTCCATTTGGTTAGGTGTTTAGATTGCAAATATTTTTTCTCAACAATCAAAAGTAAAAAAATAAATTGTTTAATTTCCAAATACTTGTTTTTTTTAAAAGAATTTCGTAATTTATTTATAAACGTATAACATATTAAAAACTAAATCTGCCTTTTTGAGTTTTTCTTCTTTGGTCGTTACCTAAAAATAAGCTTATTTTGCTGTCCTGTTTTTTTAAAACAGTAATATTCATTAAACGCTCTTTACATAGGATGATTAGTAGACGATTGATACGTATAAAAATTATGCAGGTAATTTATGCATGGTTGAATAATGAGGGTGGCGACATTGCTAAAGCTGAAAGAAGCTTATGGTTTAACATCGATAAAACATACGATCTTTATCACTATCTCATTGTTCTTCTGCTTGATGTGAAAAATTACGCTCAGGACAGGATTGAAATTGCCGGAAATAAAATACTTCCCACTTTTGAGGATTTGCATCCCAATACACGTTTTGTAAATAATAGAATTCTTCAACAGTTCGAGGAAAACAAAGCCTTTAAAGAATATGCTTTCAAAAAGAAATTATCGTGGCGCGATCATGACGAAGTTTTTAAAAAACTCTATTATGTTGTTCTCGGTTCCGATTATTTTAAAAGTTACATGGAACTGACAGAAACTACTTATGCAATTGAAAAACAATTTATTGTCGACGTTTTAACAAATGAACTTGAGAATCTTGATCTTATGTATCATGTTCTTGAAGAACAAAATATATTCTGGAACGACGATATAGAATTTGTTATCAGTATGATACTGAGAACAGTCGATAGATTTAAGGAGAATAATCCCGAAGGTGGCAATATGTTGCCACTATTTAAAAATGAAGAGGATCAGGAATTTGCAAAAACTCTTATCCGGAAAATTATTCTTAACTACGACAATTACAAAGCTTTAATTGAAAAACATACAAAAAATTGGGAAATTGACAGAATTGCATTAATGGACATTCAGCTTATGGTCATGGCTATCACTGAAATGGTTGAATTTCCTGAAATTCCTATTAAAGTTACATTAAACGAATATATTGAACTTGCCAAATACTATTCCACAAATAAAAGCAATGAATTTATCAATGGGATTTTAGATAAAATTATTGTAGAACTGAAAGAAGATAAGAAAATTATAAAAACGGGAAGAGGCCTCATTGGCGATTAGTAACCTATTTGTAATTAGGATATCACAAAATCTTTGTACTTTTGCCGAATATTTTTTCTAATAAATTGTAAATTATTTTAATATTAAATCGCACATTATGAATTTATTATCTGTTGTTTTAATGGGAAGTCCTCAACCTGGAGCTAGTCCATATGGTATGTTTATACCCTTAATTCTTGTAATCGTTGTATTTTACTTTTTCATGATCCGTCCACAGGTAAAAAGACAAAAAGAACTTACAACTTATCGTACCAGCTTAAAAAAAGGCGATAAAATTGTAACAACAGGAGGAATTTACGGTAAAATTGCTGAAATTGAAGAAACTACCATTATTATCGAAGTTGAAGATAAAATGAGGTTGAAAATTGATAAAAATGCAATTTTAAGAGATCCTTCTGAAATAGCCCAACAAAGGTAATAGCATTAGTTTTTGGAATTCCAGTAAATGCAAAATTCATTAATTTCGGAATTACAAAGTGTAAGAAAAAGAACAGATAGTGAAAGGATTAAGTTAAAAAATAAACTTTTGATTTATCTGTTTTTTTTATTTGTTTCAACGGTCTTTTGGTTTTTAACCGCGTTGAATAAAAATTATTCCGTACAAATGGAATTCCCTGTCCGTTATTATAATTTTCCTGCCGAGAAAGTTGTTGTTTCCGATTTACCACATTATTTGGATCTTCGTATCAATGGGCACGGGTTTACAATAATCAAACATAAATTTTATTCAGGATTAAGGCCAATACGGGTTGATTTGTCGGATGCCGGAATAGCTCCGATCGATACCGCATCACAATTATATTTTTTACTTACACGAAGGTTCAGGGAAAAGCTGGCTAACCAAATTGGTGAAGAGCTTCAGGTAACTTCCATTTACCCCGATACATTATTTTTTGTATTGGATGATGTTGTTAGTAGGAATATAAAGGTTAAACCATTTGTTAATCTATCTTTTCGAAAACAATTTATGCAAAAAGGCCTTGCCTTTACTATTCCTGATTCAATAAAAGTATTCGGGCCAAAAATCATTATGGATACAATTCATTGGATTTCTACAGAGCCTGTTGAAAAAAAGAGGGTAAACGATACCATCCGAAAACTAACCGATTTAGTGCCGATTCGAACACTTCAATATAGCCTCGATCAGGTAAATGTGGTTATCCCGGTCGAAAAATTTACTGAGAAAACATTATCTGTCCCTATCGAAGCAGTTAATTTGCCTGGTAATTTGATTCTAAAAACATTTCCGGGATATATTACTGTTTCTGCCATGGTTTCGGTAAACGATTATAATAAATTGGTTCCTAATCAGTTTAGGGC
The DNA here is from genome assembly GCA_038320545.1 of Bacteroidales bacterium. Taxonomy (GTDB): domain Bacteria; phylum Bacteroidota; class Bacteroidia; order Bacteroidales; family JAAUTT01; genus JAAUTT01. The sequence continues at coordinate 55,957 of JBBQEI010000017.1, read as the reverse complement.
AGTAGTCAACTTTAATGAAGTAAATACAAAAACCAAAAAGCTGAAAGTAACACTGGTAAAGTTGCCCAATTCTGCTCTTAATCCTAAATTTTTCCCTAAAAATGTTGAATTTATCATTGAGAAGTAATGATTTTCCTTTCCCTTGCCTGATACAATGAAAAAAATTGGAATAACCGGAGGTATTGGTAGTGGCAAATCTATTGTTTGCCAAGTTTTCCAAACATTGGGATGTAAGATTTATAGTGCCGATGAAAGTGCTAAAAAATTAATTGATTCCAATTCTGAAATTAAAAAAGCTGTTATTCACTCATTTGGTGAGGATATATTTAAATTGGGAAGACTCGACCGTAAATTAATGGCAGGAATAGTTTTTAACAATCCTGAAGCCTTGGAAAAACTTAATGCGATTATTCATCCTTTTGTTTTCGAAGATTTCAACCAATGGGTTGAAAGCAACAAAAATGAACCTTATATAATAAAAGAAGCCGCCATAATGTTCGAAACCGGTGCCAATAAATTATTGGATTCAGTAGTTTTAGTACATTCCCCAATGGAAATCAGACTGAAACGTGTAATAGAACGTGATAGAGTTGATAAGGAAGCTGTAATGGCAAGAATAGAAAATCAGATGACTGACGAAGAGAAAATGAAATTAAGCGATTTCATCATTTATAATGATGAAGAACATTCATTAATAAAACAAGTTTTGACTTTAGATATACTGTTTAAAAGATAATTTCGAAAATGGGCAATTTTGCAAAATTAATCGGAGGAGGCCTTGGTTGGGTTTTAGGAGGACCGATAGGAGTGTTGATAGGTTTTATATTAGGATCGATTGTTGATTCAGTTACAACAAGCACTATTGAAGTTAATCAGGGAATCAGAACCACGCCGGGAGATTATGCTATTAGTCTTTTAGTGCTTATAGCTGCTGTAATGAAAGCTGATGGTAAGGTACTAAAATCGGAATTGGATTTTGTAAAGAAATTTCTTGTCCAAAATTTTGGAAGAGAAGGGGCAAAGGAAGCTCTGACGATTTTAAAAGATTTGTTAAAACAAGAAATACCTGTTGAAGATGTTTGTGACCAGATATCCCAAAAAGTCGATTATTCTTCAAAATTGCAGTTAATGCATCTTTTATATGGTCTGTCGCATTCTGATGGCCGTATGGAAAATGCAGAGCTCGACATTATTGAAAAGATATCCAAAGCTTTAGGTATTTCAATTGCCGATAATGAATCTATAAAAGCGATGTTTGTTTCTAATACACTCGATTCGGCTTATAAAATATTAGAGGTTGAACCAACTGCATCAAACGAAGAAATAAAAAAAGCTTACCGGAAAATGGCTGTGACCTATCACCCTGATAAAGTCTCATATTTGGGGGATGAATTTAAGAAATCAGCCAACGAAAAATTTCAAAAATTAAATGAAGCTTACGAGAAAATAAAAAAAGAACGTGGAATTGTTTAATTTTGCAAACGATTAAAATTTTGAACCAAACTTATTACGTATGACTTTAAAAGATATAATGTCTATCTCAGGGCAAAGTGGTTTATTTAAATTTATTGCACAGGGAAGAAATGGTGTTATTGTTGAAGGTTTAGTGGACAAAAAGCGGATGAACGCTTCTGCAACTGCCCGAATTAGTGCACTTGAAGATATAGCCGTTTATACCGAAGAAAAAGAAGTTCCTCTGGCTGAAGTTTTAAGATTGATTTTTTCAAAAGAAAATGGCAATTCCGTTTCACTTGGAAAGAATTCAGACGATCAGGTAAAAAAATATTTTACCGAAATATTGCCTACATACGACAGAGAGCGGGTATATGTATCGGATATGAAAAAGGTTATCAACTGGTATAACATTCTTCAGGGTGAAAATCTTGTTGATTTGGTTGTTGATGAAAAAGCGGCTGAAGAGCCTAATGAAGAATCTAAAAAAGAAGAAGCAGCCGAGTAAGCTGCTTCTTTCTTTTATTTATCCTGTTTTTTAGCTTCTTCCCAATAAACATTCATTTCATCAAGTGTCATATCTTTTAGCGGCATTCCTTTTTTCATGGTTTGCGATTCCAGGTAATTGAACCTTTTGATAAATTTCTTATTGGTGCGTTCCAGGGCCATTTCAGGGTCAATATTATATAATCGTGCTGCATTAACCAGTGAAAATATCAAATCACCGAATTCTGATTCCATTTTTTTAGGATCTCCTTCCTCAAACTCTTGTTGAAGTTCTTTTAGTTCTTCGTCAACCTTGTCCCAAATTTGTTGCCTGTCTTCCCAATCGAAGCCTACTGACCTTACTTTGTCCTGAATTCGGTGAGCTTTAACCAATGCAGGTAACGATACAGGTACTCCTGCCAGAATTGATTTACTTCCTTCCTTAATTTTCAGATTTTCCCAGTTATTTTTAACATCATCGGAGTTTTCAACTTCAACGTTTCCGAAAACGTGGGGATGCCTGAAAATTAATTTTTCACAAATTCCTGAAATTACATCGGTAATATCAAATTCTCCCTGTTCCGAACCAATTTTGGCATAAAAAACAATATGTAACAAAATATCTCCCAGTTCTTTTTTGATATCCTGGGGATTATTTTCTAAAATTGAATCAGCAAGTTCATAGGTTTCTTCTATGGTTAAATGTCGCAGACTTTCCATGGTTTGTTCTTTATCCCATGGACATTTAGCCCTCAGTTCATCCATTATATCCAACAATCTCTTAAATTCTTCAAGTCTTCTATCCATATGCTATATTTATTCAAATCAATTTTTCAAAGATAAGCTTTCATGAAGAAAATAACTGTAAAATTCTTGTATAGGATTCAATATCGCTTAATTAAGAAGTAGGCTTCGACTATGCTCAGCCTGACAAACTGTTACTATATTATTTAAAAAAAACTTAGCGTAAATGTTACGCTAAGTTTGGAATTGATATTCTTTCTTTATATTTTCGTTTCATAAATAACTATCTATGGTAAGATTAAATCCTCATGTATCAGTCGATTGTGTGGTCTTTGGTTTCGATTCAGGGAAACTTAAAGTATTATTAATTGAAAGAGAAAAGACTGATAATGAAATTTCAACTTCTCACAAATTGAAATTACCAGGTAGTTTAATTATTGAAAATGAAGATTTGGACAATTCTGCCTATCGAACATTAAAGGAACTAACAGGCTTGGAAAATATTTATCTGAATCAGTTCCATGTTTTTGGTTCTCCCGACAGGTTATCAAACGAAGAAGATCTTAGATGGCTGCAGGTTACAAGTAATACACAAGTCGACCGGGTTGTTACCATTGCATATTATTCGCTCATTAAACTTCAGGATAGTAATTCTACTGATAGAACTATCTGGCATGCTGTAGATGATTTACCTGAATTGGTTTTTGACCATAATCAAATTGTAACAAAAGCGCTCGAAGTGCTCCGGAAAGAAATTCGTAATGAGCCATTGTGTTTTGAACTCTTGCCAAAAAAATTTACAATCAGGCAAATGCAGGATATTTATGAGGCTATACTCGGAGTTAAAATGGATAACCGGAATTTCAGGAAAAAGATTATGCCTTTAAAATTTCTGATTCTGTTAAACGAAAAAGAAAAAGGTGTTAATCATAAACCTGCTCAGCTTTATAAGTTCGACCGGAAACTACATGAACGTCACCGCAAAGAATTAAGTGGGTTTAATCTTTAATATAGAATTTAAACATTTGCATTTTACTAAATACTTTTTACTAATTACTTAATACTAATTATGTATCTACTAGGATTCGACATTGGAAGTTCATCGGTTAAAGCCAGCCTGGTGAAAATCGATACGGGAAGTTGCACTGCAAGTGCATTTTTTCCAAAACAGGAAATGACCATTATTGCTCACAAACCAGGTTGGGCAGAACAGGATCCATCATCGTGGTGGGATAATCTGAAATTGGCAACAAAAGAAGTATTGAAAATTTCAGGTGCCAAAGGATCTGACATCAAAGCAATTGGAATTTCATACCAAATGCATGGTTTGGTTTGTATCGATAAAAATAAAGAAGTTGTACGTCCATCCATTATCTGGTGCGACAGTCGCGCAGTCCCAATTGGAGACAAAGCTTTTAAAGAAATTGGCGGACAACATTGCCTTGAACATTTATTGAATTCCCCTGGCAATTTTACAGCTTCCAAGCTTAAATGGGTGAAGGAAAATGAACCTGATTTATTTGCCAGGATTGATAAAATTCTTTTGCCAGGCGATTATATTGCCATGAAGCTTACAGGTGAAGTTACAACTACCATTTCCGGTTTATCAGAAGGTATGTTTTGGGATTTTAAAAACAATCATCTGGCTGATTTTCTGTTAAACCACTATGGAATTAAAAAGGATCTGATTCCAACTATTTTGCCAACTTTTTCCGAGCAAGGCAGGGTAAGCTCTTCTGCTGCCGAAGAACTTGGTTTATCAATCGGAACTCCGGTTGCTTACAGGGCAGGTGATCAGCCTAATAATGCTTTTTCATTAAATGTTATAAACCCCGGGGAAATTGCAGCTACTGCCGGCACTTCCGGTGTAGTTTATGGAGTATCGGATACAGTAAAATATGATCCAAAATCACGGGTAAATACTTTTGCCCATGTTAACCACACTCAAAACAAAACACGTTTGGGGGTTTTATTATGTATCAATGGTACAGGTATTTTAAATTCATGGGTGAAAAGAAATGCCGGATTTGCCGATTCAGGTTATGATGCCATGAATGAGGTTGCTTCATCCGTTCCCATAGGATCTGATGGTTTGATAATTCTTCCTTTCGGAAACGGATCAGAAAGAGTGTTGGAAAATGCAAATCCCGGAAGCTGGTTTGGTAATATCAATTTTAACATACACTCGAATAAACACATAGTACGTGCAGCTCAGGAAGGAATAGTATTTTCTTTTCATTATGGAATGGAAGTAATGAAGCAAACCGGCATTCAACCATCTGTAATTAGAGCCGGCCATGCCAATATGTTTTTAAGCCCGGTTTTCAGGGAAACACTTGCAGGGGTTTCAGGCGCTTCGATTGAATTATACGATACCGATGGATCCCAAGGTGCAGCAAAAGGCGCTGGGGTTGGAGCAGGTATATATCATTCGTTTGAAGAGGCATTCGGGGGATTAAAAAAGATTCAAACAGTGTATCCTGATACCACAAAATATCAGCAGTTCCAGGATGCATATAACATATGGCTCAATACCCTATTGAATATTGTTAAATAAAATACATATTTATAAACCTTTAAATAATTAATTATGAATGTATTAATAGGAAATAAGGAATATTTTCCCGGAATAGGGAAAATCAAATATGATGGTGCTGATTCAAAAAACCCTTTAGCTTTTAAGTGGTACGACGAAAACAAAGTAATTAATGGTAAAACCATGAAGGATTACTTGCGTTATGCTGTTGCATATTGGCATACATTCTGTGGCGATGGTGGTGATCCTTTCGGTCCGGGTACCAAAACATTTCCATGGACGGGAGCTGCTGAAAAAATGGAGGCTTCATTTAACAAATTGGATGCTGCTTTTGAGTTTATCACAAAAATTGGTGCACCTTTTTATTGCTTCCACGATACTGACGTTGTTGGTGATGGTTCAGTGTTTGAAATAGAAAAAAGAATGGGTCAGGCAATTCCTGTGATGCAAAAAATGCAGAAGGAATCGGGAGTTCAGCTCTTATGGGGCACAGCGAATGTATTCTCCCATCGCAGGTATATGAATGGCGCTTCTACCAATCCTGATTTTGGGGTATTAACAAACGCAGCTGTTCAGGTTAAAAATGCTATAGATGCTACAATAGCTCTTGGCGGAACAAACTATGTGTTCTGGGGAGGCCGCGAAGGTTATATGAGCCTTCACAATACCAATACCAAAAGGGAGTTGGACCATATGGGCCGTTTTCTTCAGATGGCACGTGACTATGCCCGTAAACAGGGATTCAAAGGAACATTCCTGATTGAGCCCAAGCCTATGGAACCAACAAAACATCAATACGATTTTGATACACAAACAGTAATTGGCTTCCTACGCCAATATGGTTTGGAAAAAGATTTCAAGATGAATATTGAGGTAAACCACGCTACTTTGGCTGGCCATACATTTGCCCATGAATTACGCATGGCAGGTGATAACGGATTTTTCGGTTCAATTGATGCAAATAAAGGTGATTATCAAAATGGTTGGGACACTGATGAATTCCCAACAAACATATATGAAGTTACCGAGGCTATGATCGAAATAATTCAGGCTGGCGGGTTTGTTACCGGAGGAATTAACTTCGATGCCAAAACACGTCGTAATTCTACTGACCTTGAGGATATTTTTATTGCACATATTTCGGGAATGGATGTTTTTGCCCGTGCCCTGATTATTGCTGATAAAATATTGAAAGAATCGGATTATTTAAAAATCAGAAAGCAGCGTTATAGCTCCTACGATAGTGGTAAAGGAGCAGATTATGAAGCAGGTAAATTAACTTTTGAAAACTTGCGCGATATCGCTGCAGAGGTTGGTGAACCTAAACAAATTAGCGGTAAACAGGAAATGTTGGAACAACTAATTAACTGTTATATTTAGTTTTATGAAAGAACGTAATACTAGTTTTATTATGGGAATCACCCTGGTGGCCACACTGGGAGGTCTTTTATTCGGATACGACACAGCTGTCATTTCCGGAGCAGAAAAGTCAGTGCAAGCATATCTTATTACCAGTCTTGGTCTGGGATCTCTGGCGCATGGTGCAACTATTTCAAGTGCTTTAATTGGATGCATCATCGGAGGAATGATTTCTGGTCTGCTGGCTTCAAAGTTGGGAAGAAAAAGAGCCCTGATGCTTGCTGCAGTATTGTTTTTTGTTTCTGCACTGGGATCAGCATTTCCTGAGTTTTTGTTTTTCAAAAGAGGTGAACCTACTATGGGATTGTTATTCATGTTCAACTTTTATCGCATTGTTGGCGGTATCGGAGTTGGTATAGCCTCAGCCGTTTGCCCAATGTACATAGGCGAAATAGCGCCTGCAGACATTCGGGGTAAGCTGGTTTCAATTAATCAGTTTGCTATTATTTTCGGAATGCTTGTGGTTTACTTTGTAAATTGGGGAATTGCAAGAGGACAAAGTATTGAATATATTAATGAAACCGGATGGAGACTGATGTTTGCTTCAGGTTCAATTCCTGCTGCTCTTTTTGGAATTCTGTTATTTTTTGTCCCTGAAACACCCCGATACCTGGCTTTAAACAATCACGACACCAAAGCACTGGAGATATTAACTAGGATCAATGGCCTGACACAAGCAAAAATAATTTTTGCTGATATTAAAAAATCTGTTGAAGCATCATCCGAAAAGTTGTTTGCCTATGGAAAGATTGTTATCGTAATTGGTATTTTACTTTCTGTTTTCCAGCAATTTGTGGGTATAAATGTTGCATTGTATTATGCCCCCCGGATTTTTGAAAGCATGGGTGCTGCAAAAGATGCTTCCATGTTACAAACTGTAGTAATGGGCCTGATAAATGTTATTTTTACTGTTATCGCTATACTAACTGTAGATAAATATGGCCGGAAACCCCTTTTAATGATCGGATCAATTGGTATGGCAATAGGAATGTTAGCCATTGGTATGCTCGCATTCATGAAAGTGATTGGCATAAGTACTTTGATATTCATTATTATCTACACTGCTTCATTTATGATGTCGTGGGGACCAATTACCTGGGTACTTATCTCTGAAATATTTCCTAATAAAATCCGTGGCCGTGCCATTGCAATTGCAGTGGCTTCGCAGTGGGCAGCCAATTACTTAATTTCGTCAACTTATCCTGCCATGATGGAATTCAGTGGTGGCGTAACTTATTGTTTCTATGGAGTCATGAGTATTCTTTCCTTTATTTTTGTATGGAAAATGGTTCCTGAAACCAAAGGGAAAACACTCGAAGAGATGGAGAAACTCTGGAAGAAGTATTAAGATTAATGAGGCTGTCTCAAACGTCAGGCTGAACGCAGTCGAAGCCTTTTTAACTTTGAGACAGCTTCGTTTTTATGATTTGAAAAGTTATAGACTTTAACCTGAATTATTCATGAATTTTGACCACTTCACCCTAAAAACCCTACAATCTCGCTCCCCTCTCTTTCAGGAGAACTTAGCGAAGCAATCTTACGACCGAAGGAAGTAGCGGCTGGGGTGAGGTTATTATCTGATTTATGAATTATCCAGGTTAATTTTCTCTGAAATACAATTTAATGCCTATTCAATTATTGAATATTATAAAGTCAGAATATTTTTTTAAGAAAATTGTATACGATTAAAAAAAAATCCATACTTTTGCAAATCTTTAAAAGGAAAGTAAACATTACAAAACATTAGATACGATGTATTTAACAGTCGAAAGAAAGAAAGAATTATTTGCCCAGTATGGTAAATCAGCCGTTGACACTGGTTCACCTGAATCTCAAGTTGCGCTGTACTCTGAAAGAATTAATCATCTTACAGAACACTTGAAAAAAAATAAGAAAGATTTTAGTACCCAGATGGCTCTGTTAAAATTAGTAGGAAAGAGAAGAAGAATGCTGGATTATTTGAAAGATATTGAGATTGAAAGATATCGTACAATCATTAAGAATCTCAACTTACGTAAATAACATTTCGCTTGTAAGGATATTAAAAGGCAATTTTTTATTGCCTTTTTTTTATTTACACATTTAAATTTAAAAGCAATCTAAATAAAAAATATATGTTCAATATTGTTCAAAAAGCGATTGACTTCGGAGATGGTCGGACAATTGTTTTAGAAACCGGTAAATTAGCCAGACAAGCTGATGGTTCAATTCTTCTTAAACAGGGTAAAACCATGTTGCTTGCTACTGTGGTTACAGCAAAAACAGCAAAGGAAGACGTTGATTTTATGCCTTTATCAGTTGAATACAAAGAAAAATTTGCTTCAACAGGTCGTTTCCCTGGTGGTTTTATGAAAAGAGAATCTAAACCTTCTGATTACGAAATATTAGTTTCACGCTTGGTAGATAGGGCATTGCGTCCGCTTTTCCCCAGCGATTATCATGCTGAAACATTTGTTACTATTAATCTTATTTCAGCCGATCGTACTATCATGCCCGACGCACTTGCAGGATTAGCTGCATCTGCTGCATTAGCTGTTTCCAATATACCTTTTAACGGCCCTATTTCTGAAGTTCGCGTTGCCCGCATCGATGGAAAGTTTGTAATTAATCCATCATTCGAGGAATGTGCCAAATCGGATATCGATATTATGGTAGCTGCTACCATCGATAATATTATGATGGTAGAGGGCGAAATGAGTGAAGTAAGTGAAGCCGACATGCTGGAGGCACTTAAATTAGCTCACGACGAAATTAAAAAGCATTGTAAAGCTCAGTTGGAGCTCATGGAAATGGTTGGCAAAACCCAGAAAATGGAGTATTGCCATGAAGTAAACGACGAAGATTTACGCAAAGCAGTGCAGGCAGCCTGTTACGATAAAGTTTATAAGATTGCTAAATCGCAACTTGGTAAACATGAACGCATGGATGCTTTTGATGCAGTTAAAAATGAATTTTTAGAGACCTTACCAGAAGAAGAACGTGATATAAAAAAATCGCTGGTTAGTAAATATTATCACGATGTAGAAAAAGAAGCGATGCGTAATATGATCCTGGATGAAGGAATTCGTCTTGACGGTCGTAAATGTGACGAAATCAGGCCTATTTATTGTGAGCTGGATATTCTTCCTGCCGCACATGGTTCTGCATTATTTACAAGAGGCGAAACACAATCCCTTACAACAGTTACACTGGGAACTAAACTTGACGAAAAAGTTTTAGATGAAGTTCTCGTTCAGGGTACTGAAAAATTTACGTTACATTATAATTTTCCACCTTTTTCAACCGGAGACGCTAAAGCTTCCCGAGGTATCAGCCGTCGCGAAATCGGACATGGTAACCTTGCCTTACGTGCATTGAAAGATGTGATCCCTACAGGTACTGATAACCCATACGCCATCAGAGTTGTTTCCGATATTCTGGAATCAAACGGATCGTCATCTATGGCTACTGTATGTGCTGCCACTCTGGCTCTGATGGATGCCGGGATTAAAATCAAAGCACCTGTTTCAGGAATTGCAATGGGTTTAATTTCTGATTCAAAAACCGGAAAATTTGCTATTTTATCCGATATTTTGGGTGACGAAGATCATTTAGGTGATATGGATTTTAAAGTTACCGGAACAGCAAAAGGGATTACTGCTACCCAAATGGACATTAAAGTTGATGGTTTATCATACGAGATTTTAGCCAAAGCTTTGGAACAAGCCAAAAAAGGCAGAATGCATATTCTGGGCAAGATAACCGATACCATAACAGAACCAAGACCTGAGCTTAAGCCTCATTCTCCTCGAATTGTTCAAATAGTTATCCCTAAAGAAATGATCGGGGCTATTATTGGTACCGGCGGAAAGATTATCCAGGAAATTCAGAGTGTTACAGGAACTACCATCGTTATCCAAGAGATCGATAACAAAGGAGTTGTTGACATTTTTGCTGAAGACCAGAATTCTATTGAAGCAGCTTTAAGACGTATCAATGCAATTACCGAATTACCAGAAGCAGGTAAAGTATATTCCGGAAAAGTAAAATCAATTACCGCCTTTGGCGCATTTGTTGAAATTATGCCTGGCAAAGAAGGTTTGTTACATATTTCTGAAGTTGAATGGCGTCATTTATCTAGTCTCGATGGAATTCTTAAAGAAGGTGATGAAGTTGAAGTGAAATTACTGGAAGTTGATAAGAAAACCGGAAAATTGAAATTATCCCGTAAGGCTCTATTACCACGCCCGGAAAGAACTGAAAATTCCGACAGACCTGAAAGAAGTGACAGACCTGAAAGAAGCGACCGTCCTGACAGGGGAGACCGGCCTGAAAGATTTGAAAGGCGCGATCGACCTGACAGACCAAAAAATAACTAAAAAAACCCCCGAACTTTTCGGGGGTTTTTTTGTATTATTGAAATGAAATGTAACTGTTACAAAGGTTTAACGTATTTGTTTAAGATTAATTTGTAAGAGCTTGATACAATTTAAATCTTAAATGTCATTTTAATATGTAATAAAAAAATATTAGGAGAATAATAAAGATGAAAAATTATTTTATAAATGTGTAACTTTTTTGTTTTCGCTTTGAATAAATTTGTATTCTTATTTCAATGTCGTTTATTTAAGTGGGCTTCGACTCCGTTAAGCTATACAAACTGGTATTATTGTCACACTGAGCGGAGTTGTAGTGTGGATTAATTATTCAATTCATAAAACTAAACGACATTGATTCTTATTTATTAATGTTATTGTTATTTATGGTTATAAGAAAATGAAATTAATAGAACTAAAATATATATAAAAATGAAAGAATATAATTCGTAAGACATAAAATAAAATTGTTGTTTTTAAGTTATTAATCTTTATTGTTTTTTAAAAGAGTTCATAAGTAAATGATTTTGTATATTCGTCAAATAGCATTAAATAATAATAACTCTTTTTTTTATAAAAAAACATTAGTAAGTTTGTGTAATCTAATTGAAAACTTTATATACAAATAAAAGTCCTTAATCAAATAACCAAGTAACTATGAAAAGAAACAAACTTTTTTATTTAGCAACTCTATTTGCAGCAATTGTTTTAAGCAGTTGTGGCGGGCTCAATAAAATGAAAGATAAAGCCAGCGGTGTTCAGTATTCTGCAAATCCTCAAATTCTCGAATCCAAAGGTGGTGAGGTTGAGGTTACCATTTCAGGAAAATATCCAGCTAAATATTTCAATAAAAAAGCTGTGCTTGAAGCTATTCCTGTTATAAAATCTGGAAGTGGCGAAACTGAATTGAAATCATACAAAGTTCAGGGCGAATCAGTACAAGGTAATGATAAAGTTATCAAATACACTGAAGGTGGCGATTTTTCATACACTGACAAAGTTCCTTACAAACCCGAAATGAAAGTATCTACTCTTGAAGTAAAAGTGAAGGGTACTGTTAAAAAAACAACTGTTGATTTTCCTGCTGTAAAAATTGGAGATGGTGTTATTGCTACTGAATTTTTGGTTTTAAAAGATCCAAGACCTATTTCGATGGCTGATAAATTTCAGAGAATCACTCCTGAATCGTACGAAGCTGATATTAAATACTTAATAAACAAAGCCGACATACGTTCTACTGAAGTAAAGAAAGAAGAACTGAAAAATTTCCAGACTTCTTTTGTAGCTGCTAAAAAAGATTCTACTCGTCAGGTTAAGGATATCGTTATTTCTGCTTATGCTTCTCCTGATGGCGAACTTGATTTAAATGAAAAATTGGCTGAAAAGAGAAAAGAATCGGCTAATAAATATTTTAATAGTGAACTTAAGAAATCAAAACTCGATAAAGAAGTTGATGAAAGTATTTTTAAATATTTAACAACAGCTGAAGATTGGGATGGATTCAAAAATCTAGTTGAAAAATCCAATATTCGTGATAAAGAACTTATACTTCGTGTTCTTTCTATGTATACCGATCCTGTTGTTCGTGAAAGAGAAATTAAAAATATTTCTGCTGCATTTGACGAACTTAAAACTCAAATTCTTCCTGAATTAAGAAGATCTAAGTTTAAAGTTAATGTTGATGTTGTTGGAAAATCTGACGAACAGTTAACAGCAATCGCTACTACAACTCCTGATTCTTTAGATAATGAAGAATTATTATATGCAGCTTCTCTAACCCAGGATATGAATCAAAAGTTAACCATTTATCAGTCTGCTGCAAATAGATATCCTGATGATGTTCGTGCTAAAAATAATGTTGGTTATGCTTTAATCAACCTTAATAAGGCAGATGAAGCTCAAACAGCTCTTAATGCCGCCAGACAAGTAAGTGATAATGATGTTGTTAAAAATAACCTCGGCGTTGTTTCCATGATGAAAGGTGATTTAAAAGCTGCTGAAGAACTTTTTACATCAGCAATGGGTGCTGGGGAAACAGTTAGCTATAACCTCGGTATTATCAAAATCATCCAAGGTAAATATGCTGATGCTATCAACTATTTTGGTAACACCAACGAAATAAATGCTGCTTTGGCTAAATTATTGGCTAAACAAAACGACGCTGCTTTATCTACTTTAAATAATATCAAGAGCGAAGATGCACTTGTATATTATCTGAGAGCTATTGTTGGTGCACGTAATTCCAATACCGATATGCTTTATAATAACTTACGTATTGCCGCTGGCAAGAGTCCTGAGTTAAAAGCAAATGCTAAAGTTGATATGGAATTTGGAAAGTATTTTAACGAAGATGCTTTTAAATCGATTGTTCAATAAAAATCCTTTAATCACAGCTTACAAATAAAAAGCCGCTGAAAAGCGGCTTTTTTTATTTGTATTTTTAATGTTGAACAATCATGTTCTAAAACACCGGCCAAGTTGACCCTGTCTCTAAACAAATGAATTAAAATACGGTTGTAGAATCATATATAGGTTTAATAATATATGAAATAACTTATACAAATTTCTTTTGTAAATTTGAGGATATAAATAATTAGTTGATGAATGATTTATCTTTTATAAGTAATAGTGAGCCCGGTTTTATTGATAACTTATACCAACGGTATTTAAAAGATCCTAACGAGCTTGATGAAAGTTGGAGAAACTTTTTTAAGGGATTTGAATTTGCTCGTGAAAACTTTACCTCCAGCAAAGAATCAACAAAAAACCTTGACAAAGAATTTAAAATACTTAATTTAATTGAAGGATACCGAAGGAGAGGTCATTTGTTTACTCAGACAAATCCGGTTCGAGCCCGTAGAAAATATACACCTACCCTTGATATTGAAAATTACGATCTGGAGGAATCTGATCTCGAAACAGTTTTTCAGGCTGGTAAAGAATTGGGAATTGGTCCAGCCAGACTCAACGAAATAATAACCCATCTAAATCAAACATATTGCCAATCAGTAGGAGCTGAATTTTTATATATCCGTGATCCTATGCTGGTAAACTGGCTTCAATCGAAAATGGAACTGGTTAAAAATACCCCGGAGTTTACGCCTGAAGATAAAAAGCATTTTTATCATCATTTGAAGTTGGCTGTCGGTTTTGAAAGTTTTATTCATAAAAAATTTGTTGGACAAAAACGTTTTTCGCTCGAAGGTGCGGAAGTGATGATACCGGCTCTGGACGCTGTAATTGAAAGAGGGTCGGAACTTGGAATAGAGGAATTTGTAATAGGAATGTCGCACCGTGGGCGTTTAAATGTTCTGACCAATATTTTAAAGAAGCCCTATGAGAATGTTTTCAGGGAATTTGCGGCTAAGGAATATGATGAAGAAAAAGCTTTGGGCGATGTAAAATATCATTTAGGATACAATACATCAATTGACGCTGATAATGGTAAAAAAGTACTGTTGAACCTGGTTCCCAATCCTTCACATCTGGAAACAGTTGGGCCTGTTGTTCAGGGGTTAGCCAGAGCTTTTGTGCGTCAAAAATATGGTCGTAATTTCGATAAGCTGGCAGCAATAATCATTCATGGAGATGCTGCCATTGCTTCTCAGGGAGTTGTTTATGAAACAATTCAGATGTCGCAGCTAAGTGGGTATAAAACCGGCGGTACTATTCATATTGTGATTAATAATCAGGTTGGTTTTACCACCAATTATCTCGATGCACGTTCCAGTACCTATTGTACCGATATTGCCAAGGTAACTAAATCACCTGTTTTTCATGTTAATGGCGACGATGTTGAAGCTTTGATTTATACTGTTCAACTGGCAATGGAATTCCGCCAGACTTTTCATCAGGATGTGTTCATTGATATTTTATGCTATCGCAAATACGGCCATAACGAAGGTGATGAGCCTCGCTTTACACAACCTTTGCTTTATTCGGCAATTGTTAAACATCCCAATCCAAGAGATATATATAGCCGAAAGCTTATTGAACAGGGCATCTTTTCTGAAACCGAAGTGAAAAAATCAGAACAGGAGTTTGATGATTTACTCAATAGTAAACTTGAGATTGCTCAGGCAGGTACTAAAGTGAAGATTGAGCGATTTCTTAAAAATGAATGGAACGGTATAAAATTCGCAAAATATGACGATTTCTTTAAACCTGTCAATACGGGAGTGTCTAAAGAAAAACTAATTGAACTAAGTAATAATTTTAATACACTGCCTTCGGATAAAAAATTCTTTAGTAAAGCAATTAAAATTGTTGAAGATAGAAAGCAGCTTGTCGCATCTGATAAAGTTGATTGGGCTATGGCCGAATTGCTTGCATATGCCAGCTTACTTGTTGAAGGTCATCCTGTTAGGGTAAGTGGCCAGGATTCGGAACGTGGTACATTTGCACATCGCCATGCAGCTTTTGTGGTAGAAGATTCTGATGAAAAATATTTCCCTCTTAAACATATCCAGAATGGCCAGGCCCCCTTTCATATTTTCAATTCGCCATTGAGCGAGTATGCAGTATTAGGTTTTGAATATGGCTATGCTTTGGGAGTTCCTAATGGTTTAACAGTTTGGGAAGCTCAATTTGGAGATTTTCATAATGTTGCTCAGGTCATAATTGATCAGTATATTAGTTCTGCCGAAGAAAAATGGGGTTTAATGAATGGTTTGGTATTATATCTTCCTCATGGTTTCGAAGGCCAGGGGCCAGAACATTCAAGTGCAAGAATCGAACGTTTTCTTGTACTTTGTGCAGATAATAATATGAATCTTGCAATTCCAACAACACCAGCCAATTTTTTCCACTTGTTGAGACGCCATTTGAAAAGTGATTTCAGGGTTCCTTTGGTTGTTTTTACCCCTAAAAGCTTACTTCGACATCCTTCTGTTATATCATCGCTGGAAGAACTGGAAAAAGGACATTTTCAGGAAGTTATTGATGATAATTCTCCTGATCCTGTTAAAATAACTCAGGTTGTTTGTACATTTGGTAAGTTATATTACGAACTTTTAGAAAAAAGAACAGAGCTCGGAATTAAAGATACAGCCATCGTACGTGTTGAGCAATTATATCCATTTCCTACTGAACAATTGAAGGAAATTTATAAAAAATATAAAAATGCCAAACGTTGGATATGGGCCCAGGATGAACCCGAAAACATGGGAGCATGGGTTTTTGTTTCGCGGGTATTGAAAGATATTCCTTTTGTAATAGTATCAAGGCCTGCAAGCGGCAGTCCGGCTGCAGGTCTGGTTGAAATTCACAAGCAAAGGCTTAAAAAAATACTGGATAAGGTTTTTCATGCTTGTACTTGTGAGAAAGCTGATGGTTATTGTGGCATGGACTGTGTAACATTTAAAACAAGTGATCTCGCAATAGAAGTTAGTGAACATAAACATACGTAAATTCTAGATATGATTTCTGAAGTAAAAATACCCAGTCCCGGTGAATCTATTACCGAAGTATTATTAGCTCGTTGGTTCGTTCAGGATGGCGATCAGGTAGAAAGAGATCAGGAATTGGGGGAAGTTGAATCGGATAAAGCGACTTTGCCACTCATTTCCGGAGTTTCCGGAGCTATTTCTATACTTATTAAGGAGGGAGAAACAGTAAAGATAGGAACAGTAGCATGTAAAATAGATTCAGAAAAGGCAGGCAAAGCTGAAATAAAGGCACAAGCAAAAACGGAAAATAAAACTGAAAACAAAGAAGATATAAAAGGAGAAATACAAGTAAATAAATCTCCGGAAACTAAACAGGTAAATGCTAAAGAGAGTTCCTCTGAAAAGATTTCAACTAATTCAAATAAGCTGGAATCGGAAACAGTTAAGATTACCCCTTTGGCTCGTAAAAAGATGGAAGAACATCAGCTTTCCGTAAAAGATATCATTGATGGACTTCAAAAAATCACCACACATGAGATCGAAATGGTTGTGAATGCACCTGCTAACAATTTTGTACAAAGTCAAGCTGTTGCAAGCCGTGATACCAATCGGTTGAAAATGAGTTCACTTCGTAAAAAACTGGCCGAACGATTGGTATCAGTAAAAAATGATACCGCAATGCTAACTACATTTAACGAAGTAGATATGAGCGAAGTAATGGCCATAAGAAAGAAATATCAGGTAAAATTTGAAGCCAAATTTGGAATTAAGGTGGGTTTTATGTCGTTTTTTGCAAAAGCAGTTTGTGAAGCTTTGAAGCTTCATCCTATGGTTAATTCTCAAATTGAAGGTGATGAAATTATTACACCTTCCTATTATGATATTGGTATAGCTGTAAGTACAGATAAAGGATTGATGGTACCGGTGCTTCGCAATGTTGAAACCATGAGTTTGGCAGATATTGAAAATAATATAGCTAAACTGGCTTTAAAAGCACGATCTGGAAGAATAAGCCTTGATGAAATGACGGGCGGTACATTTACAATCACAAATGGTGGCGTATTTGGATCTATGTTATCCACACCCATTATAAATCCGCCCCAGTCAGCAATTCTTGGGATGCATAACATCGTTGAACGTCCGGTGGCAATTGAAGGCAAAGTTGAAATTCGGCCTATAATGTATGTTGCTTTATCGTACGATCATCGGGTTATTGATGGTAGAGATTCTGTAGGTTTTTTGGTAAATGTTAAAAATTTCATTGAAAATCCGTTGAAATTATTATTTGGAGCATCATTACCCGAAGAAGTACTTTTAGGATTATAAAATTATGGCAACAGGAAAAACAGCAATTGTATTTGGTGCCAGCGGACTAGTTGGAAGTAAGCTTGTAAAGGAATTATTAATAAATCCTGCTTATTCCCAGGTATTGATAGTAACACGTAAACCTTTGGTAATCATTAATCCTAAAATTCAGGAAATTACCTTAGGAAATTATAAATCCTACAATTTTTCGGAAACGAATATAAGCGATGTTCATGTTTTTTGTTGCCTGGGTACAACCATCAAAAAAGCTGGTACAAAAGATGAATTCAAAAAGGTAGATTATGAATTGCCTCTGGAGGTGGGAAACTGGGCAATTTCGAAAGATATACAAACATTTGTTGTAATTTCATCAATAGGCGCAAATCCTGATACGAAGAATTTTTATTTAAAAACAAAGGGCGAACTTGAAGAAGCATTAAAGCTTTTAGGCTTTGATCATTTGTATATATTAAGACCTTCATTGTTGTTAGGTGAAAGAAACGAATTCAGGTTAGGGGAGGAGATAGCCAAAATGTTTTCAGGAGTTTTGAACCTTACATTGAGGGGATCTTTTAAAAAATATAAGCCGATTAGTGCTGTTAAAGTTGCTAAGGCGATGGTTTTTTTAGCAAATTCTGATAATAAGGATATCATTTTTGAATCGGATAAATTAGAAATGCTTTCTACCCATTAAATCTACTCCATCCATTCCTGCCTTTTTACCAGCGCAAAATAATCTCCTTCCAGACGAAGGTATCCATATTCGTAACAAAAAAAGTACTGATTTCCGGTTTTAGTGAGATACGTATTGGTATAGTAATTAAAGTTAAAGCCTTTCGCAATTAACTTATCCTTTTGAATTTTAGACTTCCCTTCAGGGTTTAATTCTTCCAATATTTTACGGTTTCGCCGAAGAATAGTATTGATACTGCGCATAAAATTATTAGTATCGCTGTTACTGCGATTGTTGAAACTGTTACGGCAAAGGTCGGAACAGAATTTTTTATCTACCCTTCCTTTAATTTTTTCGCCGCATTCAGGACAATTTCTTTCCATAAGCTTGTTGGTTTAAAATCAGTGAAATATACAAAAATTATCCGTTTGTAAACGTTTGTAAACGTTTAAATCCGTATTTAAATGCTTAACAACCGAATAATCGAAGTTTCTGAACTTTACTTTGTATCACCGATCGGACGAAAAATTAAATCGAATGTTTAACGAAAATTAAAACTTACAATTATGAATGCTTTAAGAAACCGCGTACAATTAATCGGAAACCTGGGTTCTAACCCCGAAATTAAAAAATTTGATAACGGAAAAGTACTTGCTCGTATTAATCTTGCTACTACTGAAAAGTATAAAGATGATAATGGAAAGTTGGTCACCGACACCCAGTGGCATCATATTTCAGCATGGGGAGCCCTGGCCGGTACTTGTGAAAAATATCTCAAAAAAGGCAGTGAAGTGGCTATCGAAGGAAAATTAGTATATCGTAACTACGAAAATAAAGAAGGTAAAAAACAGTATATTACTGAAATAGTAGCCCAGGAAGTGTTGCTTTTAGGTAAGAAAAGTGAATAAACCTCCTCCGGATTTATGGAAACTGGTGAATGGACATTTGTTCAATCACCAGTTTTTCTTTTAAATTTCAACGATCAAACGAAAGCCAACCCCATGTATGTTCTCAAGAATGATATTGGGATCGTCTTTTAAATATTTACGCAATCGGGAGATAAACACATCTAGACTACGACCTGCAAAATAGCTGTTATCGCTCCATAATTGTTCCAGAATTTCTTCACGGCGAACCACAGTTCCATCAGCCTTAATTAAAAATAAAAGCAATTCAGTTTCTTTATAAGTGAGTTTAGTCGATTGACTTTCATATTTGAGAAGCTGGCCCGGGTAATCAAAATTGTATTTACCAAGGTTTGTATAATTCGGGGTTCTGTTTGTTGGGGTTTTCTGGCTTCTTCTCAGAAATACTTCAATTTTAAGTACAAGCTCTTCAATTGAAAATGGCTTGGTGATGTAGTCGTCTGCTCCAAGTTTCAAACCTTGAATTTTATCTTCTTTAGCCGATTTGGCAGTAAGAAATATAATGGGAACATTTTCATCTCTTTCCCTTATTTTAACAGCCAGGGTGTATCCATCCAATTTGGGGAGCATAACATCGAGCAGACAAATATCATATCTGTTCTTCAAACTTTTTTGTAATGCATCCTCTCCATTATTTGAATAATCAATTTCAAATCCGCGTAATTCAAGATTTTCGCGTGTAACGTACGAAAGAGCTTCGTCATCTTCAACATACAATATTTTAGCTTTCGAACTCATAACTAAAGGCTTGATTGTTTTTGAGGAATTGTTATTACAAATTTACTGCCAACTCCTATTACGCTTTCCAACTGAATGTCCCAGCGATGCTTCCGGCAAATTGTTTTTACATAGTATAAACCTAATCCAAATCCTTTCACATTATGAAGATTGCCTGTTGGAACCCGATAGAACAGATTAAATACTTTCTGAATAAATTCTTTGCTGATCCCAATTCCTGTATCTTCAATCTGTAAAATTATACTGTTGTTGTTATTAAAGGTGGAGACAATTATTAAAAGCTCCTCTTTTCTGTATTTAATAGCATTATCAATTAAATTGAAAAGCATGTTGGTAACATGCAGCTTATCAGCCATAATATCGGTCTGTGTAGCATTCAAGTTATAATTAATTTCAAAATTCTGACTTTCAGCATTCATTTCAAAACTCTGACATACATTTTTAATGAGATCGTTTAAATTAATTAACTCCTTTTTTAAGCCAAAATTCTTTTTTTCAAGTCTTGCCAACTGCAAAACTCTTTCAACCTGACTATTTAACCTGGTATTTTCCTGTTTTATCAGATTAGTATATGTAATTATTCGTTCAGGTGTTTTTAAAATGTCTTTGTTTGAAAGTACATCGGCAGCAATATTTATAGTAGATATTGGAGTTTTAAATTCATGGGTCATTGTATTAATAAATTCCCGTTGTAATTCAGATAACCTTTTCTGTTTCAATATTATAATAATGGAATACCCAAAGAAAATTGTAATAAGAATTACAGCTGCTGAAAAAATTATGACTACTGAAAGTTCCTTCCATAAATAAGATTGAATACCAGGGAAATATATTCCGAAATAATAAACAAAATCTTTGGATTTCATGAAATGACCGGGAGCTTCAAACTCAATTTCATCTGGATTGTAAACTATTTGGTTGCCATACTCCATGGTATCGTAATAGCAATTGTAAATGGAATATTCAAAATTTAGCTTTATATTGAATTCATCGAAAGAAAGCTTAAGAAAATACTCCAAAACACTTTTATCTATATCGCTATTGGTATTCACAACAAAATAACCCGGAGCAATTTGTTTAACCTTTTCCTGAGGCGAAAGAGAACTGTTGTTAAAGGTAATTACGCGCTCCGATGTACTTTTAAGCGCTGAATGAATGCGTTGGTTTAATTTATCCTCTTCGAGGCGCCATGTTTTTCGCAGAAGATATATTTGCAATACCAGCACACTTGCAATAGCAATGGTACCTAATATGATGATTATCCTTATATTTCGATTGCTCATTAAATTTTTGAATTCATAGAATATAAATCTGTAATCGTCTGTATTAACATTTCATTAACAATCATTAGCTTTTCATTAACAGACCTATATTCATATTGATGATACATTTGTGTAAAGATTACAAACGCAAAAGTAATTCTTATAAATATAAATAATAAAATGAAAAAAAATATTCTACTGGTTGTTTCTCTTTTAATGTTTACTGCTTTAACATTTGCTCAGAATGCAGATCAAAAAGTTGATCTGTCGGTTGATGGAAAAGCAGCATTCAAGTGGAAATCTGTAGTTCTCGATTTTGGTGAAATTAAGCAAAATGTACCAAAAACAGCTGAATTTGAACTTACAAATACAGGTACAGCACCAATAATAATAAATAATGTTATGCCTTCCTGCGGATGTACAAATGTGGATTATCCTAAGGAACCAATTAAACCTGGTCAAACTGCAAAAATCAAAACTACATACAATGCTGCTGCTTCTGGTGCCTTTAAAAAAAGCCTGACGGTTTATTTAAATGCAACACCTGAACCTCAGGTCTTGGAAATTAAGGGAGTAGTAAAATAATTTTTTAAGTTATATTCTGTAAGGTATTTTAGTCAAATGTCCTTAGCCAGGAATCCCGTAAAGGATTCCTGGTTTTTTTTGTATATACAACACTGGTGCACAATACAGAAGGATTAATTATCTTTGTTTGTATAACTTTAAAAATACTTAGACGTTTAATGTTTAACTTGTATAAAATTTGATCTTGTTTAAAAAAGACAAGAATGAAAAGAAGATTTTTTATATTACTCATTGGTTTGTTAATTTTTAGTGCAGGGTATAGCCAACAGGCCGATTCTTCTCATATTATTTATTTGCCCGCGCAGATAATAAATGGAGATACAATAATTGTAGCCAATCTTAAAGAAGTTACAATTGGCACGGGGCCTCAATTTGAGAATAGGTTGGAAGAAAAAAAATACTGGAAATTAGTTTATAACTTAAAGAAAGTAATTCCTTATGCCAAAATGGCAAGGCAAAAATTGGATGAAATGAATGCCCATTTTTTAACTCTGAAATCGGAAAAAGAAAAGAAACAATATACCAAGCAAGTTGAACAGGAAATAAGGGCACAATTCGAAGAGCAATTAAAATCGTTAACCATAACCCAGGGGAAACTTCTAATTAAATTGATTTATCGTCAAACCGGAAATACTTCCTATGAACTGGTTAAAGAATTCAGGGGCGGTATATCGGCAATGTTTTGGCAAACACTGGCAAGGCTTTTTGGCTCAAATTTAAAGACCAGATATGATCCCCTTGGCGAAGACCAACTTATTGAAGATATTGTTCTTGCAATTGAAAGTGGATATCTATAATTCTAACCAATTCAAACTGATCAATACGGATCGTTCAAATTAATGCTGATCGGCATTCTTCCACCATAAAATTGTTCCGAAAAAACCTGATAAACTGGTAATTAGAAGTATAAAATAGCTTGCTGTTACTAAACTGAGACCTTCAGCATTTTGTGATACAGAATAGATTCCGGGTACTGCCCAGGGAAAGAATGGTCCAAGACCCGTTAACCCTGCAAATTGAGCGAGAATAAGAGTAACGATAACGAAACCCAGTGGACCTATAATTCCCCTGCTATAACTCGCTAAAAATCCTACAGGCGTGCAAAGTAATAAAGTTAGAAGGGTGGTGTTTAAAAATCTTTTGGAGAATTCATATATCAATTCAGGCTGCCTGCCGGGAAGATGAAGCAGAAGACCCATAATAAAGCTTATTAAATATAAAATCAGAATTAACAATAAACACCAAAATAATATTACTGTAAACTTAGCAATTACAATATATGTTCGAGAAATTGGCAATGCCAACATATCTTTAATTGTACGGTTTGAATATTCACTTCCAAAAACCCAGCTTGTTACGAAACCGAATCCAATTAGGCCTATGGTGCCAACCATCTGTATAAGCAAACTAAAATACCCTTTCCAGTCATTCGTTCCGAATAATTTTGCTTTTGTTCCAATCAGACCCAGCTTTGCCGATAACTCTGGTTTTTGAGCAATAAACATCATTAAGCCAAACATAAGTGGCACAACCATGAAAAAAACAATAGTAATCCAAAAAATACCAGATCTTTTTAATTTCAAAATTTCACAATATAAACAGGCCTTGAAGCTTTTCATAATTCACCTCCATTCATTCCAATAGTTCTTAAAAAATATGATTCCAGATCCTCCTCCTTCACTTGCAGCAAAGTGGGCGGAAAACCTTCATTAACCAATAATGCAGATATCAAATCAGGATGTTTGATTGCTTCCTGATTCTCACTTTCGAGAAAATCATCTTCTGTAGGTCTGAAAAGAAATCCATTTTGTACTAATACCGATAGGGCCTTTTTTTGATTATTTGTATTTACAATCAATCGCTTCTGGCAAAGCATTTCGAGCTGATTGGCATCAAATTCCCGGATTAAACTTCCATTATGGATAATGCCAATTCGGGTTGCAAATTTTGAAATTTCGCCTAAAATATGGCTTGAAATAAAAATGGTAGAACCACTGTTGGCCATATTTGTCAGTAACGCTCTGATTTCGTAAATCCCTGCAGGATCTAAACCATTGGCAGGTTCGTCGAGGATTAATATTTCAGGATTGTGTATGAGTGCTTTGGCCAACCCTAATCGTTGTCCATTTCCCAGGGAAAGATTTTTGGCCAAACGGTTGGTATATTCATTTAGCTGTAGCTTACTTATAATATCATCGATTGACGATTTTTGCAGTCCTCGCAAACGACGTACTATTTCAAGATTCTCATTTACTGTCAGGTTTGGATAAGAATATGGAATTTCAACAAGATACCCGATATTTTTCCAAAGATCTGTGTTGTCCGAATCTACTTTAATACCATTAATATAAGCTGAGCCTGAACTTTGTTTGATCATTCCTAACAGCATCCTGATAGTTGTTGTTTTTCCAGCTCCGTTCAGTCCGAGAAAACCATAAATTTCGCCCTTTCTGACATTGAGTGAAATTTCCTTCACCGCAGCCACATCCTTATAATTCTTTGAAAGGTTTTCAGTAACAATGATGTCTTTCATATTTATTAAATTATACCGAACAACCGGTATGATAATTCGAATAAAAATTTATTGTTTTATATGTTCGTATAATTTATCCCATAACGAAAGATAAATATTTTTTACTTCGGCAATTGCTATTCCTCTAACCAGCATATGCATGGCAACTCCATCACTTATTGAAATAAAAGTTAAAGCTATTTCTTCATCAGTCATGGCTGATTGAATTTCTCCATTTTTTTTGGCGTGAGCAATTACTCCCTTCCAAATCTCAATTTCTCCTTGTAAACCTAAAATAACATTTTCGCGGAAGCCGGGGAATAATTTAAGTGCATCGAAAATAAGTGCAAAATAATTTATGTTAAAGACTTTATTACCTTCTTCCTTCATGTTTTCGAGATATTTTTTACCAATATTCTCAACAGCATTGGCGTAATCGTGATAGAAACCATAGAACGATTCTCTGGAATAACTTTGGTAATCGTGGACAAATATTTTCGAAAAAACATACTCCAATACTTCTAAAAACAGTTGTTCCTTACTTTTAAAATAATGATAAAATGCTCCTTTCGAAAGGCCCGTTTTTAATACTATTTCTTGCATTGTTACTTCTTTAAAGCTTTTTTGCAAAAAGAGTTTCGATGTGGTGATTATAATATGTTCTTTCGTTTCATTCATAAACCGACCGTTTGGTCTGTAAAGGTAAAAATTATTTTGAAATATTAAAGCATTAGGAATTATTTAAACATCGGCTAAGCTTTTTTCCATTTCAAGGATAATTTTATATTCTTCTTCCTTCACCGGTTGTACTGATAACCGCGTATTTTTTACGAGTACCATGTCCTTTAACTCTGGTGTTTGTTTAATCTCCTGAAGTGATGTGAAGCGTTTCAGTGGTCGTAAAGGTTTTACATCTACAACCGACCAATTACCTTCTGTAGCTGTAGGGTCGGGATAATATTCCTTTATTACTTCTGCAATAGCTACTATACCGGGATTTTTTCCACTATGATAAAATAAAAGCAAGTCTCCTTTTTGCATTTTCTGTAGATTATTCCTTGCCTGAAAATTTCTGACACCATCCCACATCGAAGTGCCCTTACTTACAAGATCGTCCCAGCTAAATGTTTCGGGTTCGGTTTTTACCAACCAATAGTTCATGATGTTTTTTTATGAAATAACAAGGCAAGCAAACAGATGTTTATTCAAGGAGATAACGAGTTCAGGGCTTTATAACAATTGGAATTCCAACAGCAATTAAATCGTATAATTCATCTTACTCTTTTCAACAATTATTTTATCAATTTTGATCGATTTATCTAATAATTCCTGAGGTCGGTTATAACTGTAAAAAAGCAATCCAAACAGAATGAGTGCGACAAGTGCAAATAATTTTTTCATTGTATTGGAGAATAAAATTTGGGCATTAAGAAATATTACTTCTTTAAAATCCCTTGTAATTTCGTTTTTTGGCTTCCAAAATCAAAACTCCTGGAAACATCAATGGATATATTATCTTTATTAAATGTACAGACCATTAATTCTGAATGGGGACTTTCAATATAACGCAACTTAAGTTCAAGTATGCTATCGTTTTTCCATTGGTAATTACCTGCAATTTTAAAAGGTGGAAGGCCGGAATTTGCTTCTTTTGCCATTGATAATAGTGAAGGACCTGCTTTTTTTGTTTCACCCGGTATCCATTTTCCCGATCCAAACGCTAGCTTATATTCTTCAGGACCGGCATTGATGTTTAGGGTACATTCAGTTTGATTAAAAAAGAACTTTAAACTATCAATATTGAATTGATTCCTGGTAATGGCGTATGTTTTATTTTGTATAGTATTTGTAATTTTTGAAGGTTTGGAAGCCGGAAATAAAGGGAGAGCCAATGTAACGAGTTTGTCTCCTAATTTTTCATCTATTTCCTTATTTAAATTTGAGTTTTCATTTTCAAAAGCAGGTAATAAATATTCCCAAACAAGGTTTAAAACATCCTGCATATCGGGAGTTTCGCTGGTGATGACAATAACTGCATCTTTGTCAGGAAGAACAATGATGTATTGGCCAAATGCACCATCTGCACGATAACCGTTATTACGGCAACGCCAAAACTGGTAGCAATAACCTTGCATCCAGTCGCTCGAATCTTTTGTAGATTGGGGTAAACCTGGTGCCTGATCAATTTTAAATGATGTAGCATCTTCTATCCATTCGGCTGGTAAAAGTTGCATATTGTTCCATTTTCCCTTTTGCAGATAAAACTGGCCGAATTTGGCCATATCTTCGGTTTTCAACCTAAGGCCCCAGCCACCGGTGTTTCTTCCCTGGGGATCAACTTCCCAATCCATGCTTTCAATCTTTAAAGGTTCAAATAATCGTGGTTTCAGGTAATCGATAACTTTTTCCCCTGTAACTTTTTGAACAATAGCCGAAAGCATGTAGGTTGCTAAAGTATTATATAAAAATTTTGTACCTGGTTTATTTTTTATTGGGGTAGCCAAAAACGATTTTACCCAGTTCGAATCGCGTGTTACAATATCAAAAGTAGGATCGGGTTCTTGTCCTGCCGACATTGTGATTAGATCTTTTACCGTAAGTGCTGAAAGATTGGGACTAATAACATCAGGTACATCTTTTAGGAAAAATGAAATCACTTTATCATTTAATGATAAACGTTTTTCTGAAACAGCGAAACCAATAGCGGTTGAAGTAAAGCTTTTGCTTGTAGAATACACAGTGTGTTTTAAGTCTGGCTGGTAAGGATTCCACCAACCTTCAGCAATAATTTTTCCATGTCTCATGATCATAAGACTATGTAATTCATTTTTATTTTTTTCTATTGCTTCAATAAAATTTAGAATATTTTGTGATGAAACGCTTTCAGCCGATGGTGTGCTTCTTGAAGAGTTATCGTTTTGTTTAGGTGCATAGCATGCACTTATAATTACAAAAAAACTAATAAATATAAAAATCAGATTTCGGTTCATGGTAATTAATTTAGGAGTAGTAGTAATGAAATATCTGCTAAATTAATAATAAGCCAGTAATGTTGAAATAAATTGTGGTAAAAACAAACAGATGATTATTTAATTGATAAAAAACTCATTGAATTATTGGTGTTTTTTTAATAATATCATAAATTTCGCTATTGAATCGTTTAACTTAACCTTAACAAATTTCAACAATGGAACGCCGATCATTTATTAAAAACTCCGGAATGGCCGCAGGTTTTGTAGCTGCTTCGCCATATATTAATAAATTAAATTTTAAAGATTCATACGATTTTCCTATTCTGGATCTTCATGTTCATACTACTGATATTTTTACAATCAGGAATATTATGGAGATTGCTGAAAAAAAGAATGTCAGATTTGGAATTGTGGATCATCCTATAAACTGGGCTTTGCGGAATGATGCTGATTTAAAAAGGTACATTGATAACCTGCGACAATATCCGGTGTACGTTGGTCTTCAACCAACATATATCGGATGGCAAAAGAACTATTCTCCTGAGTTGCTGGCACAGGTAGATTATATTCTTATGGATCCTCAAACCATTCCTATTCCGAATAGTGAGCCAATGCAAATCTGGAAATTTGATACCTATGTCGAAAATACAGAAGCTTTTATGGAAAAGTATATGGAATACAGCATGAATATTCTGAATAAGGAACCTATTAATATTTTTGCCTGGCCATTGTTTCTTCCTGTTTGTATTGCCCGGGATTATTATACCATTTGGACAAAAAAAAGAATGGAGCAAATTATAACAGCTGCAAAATCAAGGAATATTGCCATTGAAATTAATGACATGTCGCATACCCCACACGATAAATTTATATTAATGGCCAGGGAGGCTGGTCTTAAGTTTACTTTTGGATCCGATTCACGAACTCCTAATGCAGGCCGTTTGGATTATTGCAAATCGGTGGCGAAAAAATGCGGATTGAAAGCAGATGACTTTTATGTTCCGGTGCGAAAAAACCTTTCGTGAGATAAATAAATCGTAATACAAAATTTAAAGATTTATGAATCAATGTCGTTTAGTTTAGGAATTGAATAATTAATATACACTTCGACTCCGCTCAGTGCGACACCTAATATCAGTTCGTCAGGCTGAGCGGAGTCGAAGCCTGCGTATTAACTAAACGACATCGATTTTTTAAAAAGTCAAGGTATTTTAGCTTTTTAGAAGTCTTTATTTTTTGTGATCTTTATATCAAATTTGATTGTTGTCCAATAAAAATTTGGAAAAGAATAAATGAATAGATTTCTCATTTCGACCTTGCCGGCAGCAGGCGGGCACAGGGAGAAATCTCTTACTTTTAACCGGACACTAATGATCAAATTTGAAATATAAATTTGTTGAATTCATTAAAAAGCATTTTTTTATCAAGAAGTGAAATATTATAAAAAAACTAAACTAAATATAACAAACATGGATCGCCGCATTTTTCTGAAAAAAAGTTCTCTCGCAACCTTTGGAGGTATAACCATTTTGAATTTTCCTGTATTCGGGAAAAATGCTCCCAGTAATAAAATAATTGTTGCTGTTATGGGTGTTAATAGCCGCGGAGCTTATCATGCAGCTAAATTTTCGCAAATACCCGGTGTGGAGGTTGCATACATTTGCGATGTCGAAGACGGGGCTATTAAAAAGGGTTTGGAAGCAGTAAAAGACGCTGTTCGAAAACCTGTTGTTGAAAAAGATATCCGAAAATTAGTTGCTAAAACTGATTTCGATGCTCTGGTGATTGCAGCCCCTGATCATTGGCATGCTCCTGCCTCATTGTTGGGGGTATCTAATGGAAAACATGTATATGTTGAAAAACCTTGCAGCCACAATCCCTATGAAAGTGAAATGCTCATTGAGGCACAAAACCGTTATGGAAGGTTAATTCAGGTGGGAAGTCAGCGCCGTTCTTTCCCTACTTTGATTGAAGCAGCAAAAGAGGTTCATGAAGGCATTATTGGAAATCCATACCTTGGAAAAGCCTGGTATACCAATAATCGTAAATCTATTGGAAAAGGAAATGTTATTCCTGTACCGGCAACTTTAGACTTCAATTTGTGGCAAGGTCCCGCTTTGCGAAAAGAATATAAAGATAATCTTGTTCATTATAACTGGCATTGGTTCTGGCATTGGGGAACCGGCGAATCGTGCAACAATGGAAATCATGAAATTGATTGTTGCCGATGGTTTATGGGTTTGGACTTTCCTACGAAAGTAACTTCGGCAGGTGGCCGATATGCATTTACCGACGATTGGGAAACACCTGATACTCAAATTGCTTCATTCGAATTTGGCGATAAAAAAACAATCACCTGGGAAGGACGAAGCTGCAACTCATTTCCGATTGAAGGCAGTGGTAGAGGATTTATTATATATGGCGATAAGGGAACTCTGGTAAATACTGGCGGAGGCGATTATAAAATATTTGATACAGGCAATAAACTGGTAAAAGAAATTAAACCCGACCAGAAAGCTGATCCAAATAATACAGTAAGTGCGAGCGGTGATGCCGATTTATATCACCTTAACAATTTTGTTGAAAGTATCCGTGGAAATGCAAAAATCACTGCTCCTATCGAGGAAGGACATAAAAGTGTGGTTCTGTGTCATCTATCCAATATAGCCCAGCGAACAGGTTCTACATTGCATTGCGACCCGAAAAACGGTCATATCATTAATAACCCTGAAGCTAATCTTTTATGGAAAAGGAGTTATGAAAAAGGTTGGGAAATGAAACTATAAAAGCCTTTAATAATTTGAAGCGAGTTAAAATTTTTTTCGGATGCTTCAATTCATATTGTTATAAAAAATACATCTAATAAACTTGAAAATGAAAAGATTATTTAAAATTTTGGTTTGTTTCCTGCTTGTAACAGGTTCACTCAGCGCACAAAACAAATCTTTGTTTCCACAGATGCCGGGAATGGTTTCGTATACCTATCGGAGTAGCTTTCAGAAAGATATGGCACTAACGCTCGATACCCTTAAGGCGATGGGTATAAAAGACATGGAATTTTCAAATTTATTTGGCTTAAAAGCTTCAGAAATAAGGAATATGCTTGATGAAAGAGATATGTTTTGCTCTTCATTTGGTGTAAGCTATACTGATTTGACTGATAAGATCAAGGAAGTTGGGGAAAATGCAAAATTACTGGGTGCCAACTTTGTGAGAGTAGCATGGATTCCGCATCAGGCTCCATTTACTTTTGAAGTTGCAAAAAAAACAGTGGACGATTTCAATAAATTCGGGAAGATCCTGAAAGATGAATTTGGCCTGACATTTTGCTATCACAATCATGGCTATGAATTTTATCGTTACGAAAATGGAACCCTGTTCGATTATATCATTCAAAACACCGATCCAAACTATGTAAGCTTTGAGATTGATATATTATGGACATTTTTTCCGGGAGCCGATCCTGCAAAATTGTTAAACAAATATGGTAGCCGTTTTAAACTGATGCATCTAAAGGATCTGCGAAAAGGAATAACGGGAAATCTTTCGGGAGGAACGCCAATTGAAAATGATGTTGCTTTGGGAACAGGTCAACTTGATATTCCTGCAATTCTTAAAGCTGCTAAAAAGGCAGACATTAAACATTATTACATTGAAGACGAAAGTCCATCGTATTATAAACAAGTTCCACAAACTATCAGATATTTAAAAGAGCTAAAAGAATAAAAGAACAGGATAACTTAGGTTGGTTTACTCCTCTAAACAAATCACATTTGTAGGTAGGTTTCTGTTAAGTACGGTAATCTGACAATTCTCAGAGAAGGGAATTCCCTTATCCATAAAAACCTGTTGCAGTGTTTGCAGTGCTTTATCAGGTGTATTATTATTGTTGCTTAAATGGGCCAGACAAAGGTGACTAAGTTCCTTATTAATATTTTCGGCCAGGAATGTGGAAGTTTGGTGGTTACCCAAATGGCCGTTATCTGATTGGATTCTTTTTTTCAGAAAATAAGGATAATTTCCTGTTTGTAACATTTGTTCATCATAATTTGATTCAATTACCAGAAAATTAGCTTCTTTAATGTAGGGAGCAGATGTTTTACAAATATGGCCAAGGTCGGTCACAATGGTTATTTTTTTACTTCCGGCACAAATATGAAATCCTACAGTTTCAGGAGCATCATGATAAACAGGGAAAGCTTCAATTTCAAAACCAGCCAGATAAAATTTTTGCTGCAGAGGTATGGTTCGGATACAATCGTTTGTAATGCGGTGCGATTGTGAAAGGATACTCTCCCAAACCTTTTCGGATGTATAAATGGGAATGTGATTTTTTCGTGTCAGTACTTCCAATCCTTTCACGTGGTCCGAATGGTTATGGGTAACCAGGATTCCCATAACCGAATTAATGGAAATGCCCATTAACTTAAGAAATTTACGAATAGAACCGGCGCTAATTCCTGCATCTATCAATATCCCGTGAAATTCATTTCCGAGATAATAACAATTTCCACTACTACCGCTGCTTAAACTGCAAAAATTAAATTTCATATGTATATCTAAACGTGAGCAAAGTTAAAGGAAAATGCGAAAAGCAATGGAGATTCGAATTAAACTTGAATATTTTCTTTTTAAGCTTTCAGTTACACATAATTTTTTTATCAAAATTGGAAAGGGCCCTCAGGATAGAATAGAAGAATATTACGAAAAGCCCGTTAATAATCGATTGCAGGAGGTTAACTTTTCTTGTAAGGATGAATATTTTCGAATTATAAACTTTTCCTTTGAATTATGCAAAACAATGTAAAATAAAAATCAAATAAATTGAAATGGTCTTACATAATATCCTACTTTTACCAACTTTAAAATAAAACTATAATTTAAGAGGATATATGTTCGATGAGCTGAATAAATACAGGGAAAACAGTCATTTTTTCTTTAATCCAAAAGACAATTTGGCAAAGGTTTGCAATGCACCAACAAACAAGAATGGAGTTATTTTGGTATATGCTCTTAAAAAAGGGAAAGTTGAATTAATATACATTGGCAGTACTGGTAAATTTGAAAAAGATGGTTCAGTTGCTGTAAATACTGAAGGTTTAGGAGGAATAAAGGATAATATCATTAACGAAATCCATTTTGGAAAACCTCGTGAAACATCTTGGCCAGCTAAAATGATAGATGAAGAAATTGAAGCTTTAGACGTATATTGGTATGTAACACACGGAGATAAATATAATGATCCTCCAAAAATGCCCGAAAAGAAAATTATGCAGGTACATCTTGATGTTTATGGAAGATACCCACGTTGGAATGAAGTTTAGTATATTAATTGTCCTAAACTATACCACATTGAATATAAAATCATAAAAAAAGGCAGAATTGAAATTCTGCCTTTTTTATGTCCCTTAATTTGCCAGGAAATTTCTTAAATATTGTGAAATATGTGCTCCCTTTTTAAAATTATCGTTATTTCTTAGGTATTGTAACCTTAAGAATCTGTAACTATCTGCAAAAAGTGCAGTTGGGTAAAAAAAACAAACTACTATAAAGAGGAAAACATACCAAGGACTGATCAAAATATCAGTAAATAAACGCATTGCCTGGTTTTTTGGACGAACTAATCTACCTGAAGTAAAATCGGCGTAATATAATTTCTTAGTGTATTTCATTTTTTATTTAAATTTTGATATCAGTGTTATACAAACACAATGCCAAATTTAACGCTATTCCTGTAAGTGGAGAATTTAATTTGATCAACCACTCTCTTTCTAGTTCTAATATTTAAATAAAAGATGATAAAGAGATTTAATTATCCGATAAAGAAAGATAAAGGAGTTGGCAATTTCTATTTTTAAAAGATTATTAATTTTACGGTTATATAGATCCTTTAAATCACAAAATTATACTTGCACTTAATCCTGAGGGAACTAAAGCTATTACAACTGGTGCAGCTAAAGCTATACTTGCCCGGGCTCTTATGCAGCAACACAAATGGGTTGAAGTTAAAACTGAACTCGACTGGCTGGTTGTGGGTGATGGCAAACAATATTATGGTTTAGTGGATAATTATATTTTAATGCTTTACCAGGGTGACAAAGTCAAGTTTTAAGGTTGTTTTAAATGAAGTTTTTGAGCAGGGCAGTTATGCTGAATCAATCAGTGGAAATGAAAGAGAAAAATCATTTACATGGTCATCAGTATACCTTCAAAAATGGAATAGCTTAATAATTAATCAAGTTAATTACTTTAAAAAAGATGTTTAAATTCAAATATTATATTTTACTAGCCTTTCTGACAGTTTCCGTGTCATGTAGAAAGGATCCTGATCAAGGCGGCAGTAATTACATACCACCTTCGGACGGATACTACAGAAATCCTGTTTTCCAGCCGGTTTTTGCCGATCCCTCAGTAATTAAAGCCGATGATGGTTTCTTCTATGCTTATGCTACTGAAGATGATTGGGGAGGTGGCAACGGTTTACATATTGTACCTGTTATCCGTTCCAAAGATTTGGTAAACTGGAATTTTGTAAGTAATGCATTTTCTCAAAAACCAACCTGGAAAAGCCAAGGTTTTATATGGGCTCCGGATATTAATTTTGTAAATGGAAAATATCTGCTGTATTATTCATATTCCTTGTGGGGCGATGTTATTCCGGGCATTGGCCTGGCAATTTCCGATACACCGGAAGGTCCATTTATTGATCAGGGGAAAATCTTATTAAGTGATGAAATTGGTGTGGACAATTCAATCGATCCATTTTTTATAGAAGATCAAGGTATTAAGTATCTAAAGTTTCCCACATAGGAAAGAGTTGATTTACAAGCGATATTAAAGTGTATAAGCAGTGGTAAAATAGAATTTAAATTGCTATATTTGAGTTAGTTACACATAAAAAAGCAGTTTATTCACAAAACCACTACTTATGACATCAAAAATAGCATATTTAAGCGAATTGGAAAGCGTTCTTTGCAATGATGAGAAAACCAACGAGGGGGTACTCCATTTCTTTTCAACATTCAAGCTTGGGCGGTTTCTTGGTACATTCGGTTCTTTCAAGAGCAAAGGGTTTGAGGTTTCTGTGCTTTTACTTTCACTTTTGATCTTCAGGCTTCGCAGCCAAAGCATTTACAGGATGCAAACTGGGGCAAAAATTTTCTTGAAAGCATTGACGACAATACCTTTTATCGTCTGATGAACAATCCATGGATGAACTGGCGTAATTTGCTGATGGGCTTTGCCAAGCAATTCGCCTTGCACGTAAAAGCCAAGGGCGATTTAGCTTCGGGAACAACTTGCTTTGTATTGGATGATACGGATATTGAAAAAACGGGTAAAACATTTGAGTTTGTCAGCAGGATCTTTAACCATGTGACCAAGCATTATCCACTGGGTTTTAAGATGCTTTTACTGGGCTTTTGCAATGGGAAAACCCTTATTACCACTGACTGTTCTCTTCACAGGGAGAAAGGAAAGAAAAATACTTTCGGGTTATCAAAAAAGGAGTTGAAATCGCAGTTCAGTAAAAAACGTGACAGCAAATCTCCTGGTTATAAAAGAGTTCAAGAATTAGATATAAAAAAAGGTGTGGTTGCCGTTTCAATGATTAAACGAGCTGTTAAGAATGGATTTGTAGCCTCTTATGTCTTGATGGACAGCTGGTTTGTGAACGATTACATGATCAAAAGTGTTCGTTCCATCAAAAAAGGCGCCATGCATGTATTGGGGATGTGCAAAATGGATATACGAAAATACATGTTTGACAAAAAAGAGTTGAACGTCCATCAATTGATCGCCAGAAATAATTACGAAAATGATACACTTCACCGAAAATGTCTCGATACACTGGCCCGATATGGAAAACCGATGCTCTGTACCGAATACATGGCACGCAAGCACGGCAGCAGGTTCGATAATATTATGCCGTTACTAAAGCAACGTAATGTTGCAGCCATAAACTGGGGATTAGTTGCCGGAAAATCAAATACCATTTATGCCTGGGACGAGCCTATTCCCAATGGATCGGAACCTAAATTATGGTTTCACGATATATTCAGGAAAGACGGAAAGCCTTATAAAAAAGAAGAAGTGGTGCTGATCCGATCTTTAACAGGAAAGTAGTAGTTGTTAGTTAGTCGTTTTTCTGAGGCTGCTCAAAAGTTAAAAGACTTCGACTACTCTCAGCCTGACGCCTTGAAAGTCAATTGTTTGTCATTTATAGCGTTATACTGAGTGAAGTCGAAGTACGAAATAAGGCAAATAATTGACTTTTGAGGCAGCCTTCTTTTCTTATTATTAATCCATCCCGCAACTTAATCGAAAAGGTGCAAATTAATATATTCACTTACAACCTCAGGCAAACGAACTTTAACATTCTATTCATGTTTCTTAGTTATGTATTATTCCACCCATGAAAATTATTATTTTTTGGATATGCATAGCTCTTATTGGGCTAAGTTATTCATGTAAAAATGTTTCCAGGTACGATGCGGTATCTTATTCCGGATGGGAAAATTATGCCGGCTCCAAAGATGGGATGAGATACTCGTCGCAGCAACAGATTAACGTGCATAACGTTTCGAATTTAAAGGTGGCGTGGCGATTTAGTTCGCACGACAAGGATACCGCCAATCGGTCGCAGATACAATGCAATCCTGTAATAATTGATGGGACTCTTTATGGTATTTCAGCCCGTTTGAAGCTTTTCGCTCTGGATGCGTTTACCGGAAAATTAAAATGGATGTTTGACCCGGCAACTGAAGATACTGCTTCGGCTAAAGATCCTGAAGCCTTCTTTAAAGTAAGCAGAGGTGTTGCTTATTGGCGAAACCGGAAAGGTGCCAATAGTCGCATTTTATTTAATGCCGGTTCAAGGACTTATGCTATCAATGCTAATAATGGAAGGCTAATCCGAAGTTTCGGCAACAATGGGTATATTGATCTTACCCGTGACCTCGACAGCGTAAAAGATTCTGTTGGATTATACATTGCCGCTACAACTCCCGGAATTATTTACAATGATTTGCTTATTATCGGAATGAGGGTGGCTGAATCGGACGATGCAGCTCCGGGACATATCCGTGCTTATAATGTTATCACAGGCAAAAGGCAGTGGATTTTCCATACAATTCCTCATCCAGGCGAATTTGGTTATGATAGCTGGCCGGATAAAAATGCCTGGAAATACACCGGTGGGGCAAATAGCTGGGCTGGTTTTTCGCTCGACGAAAAAAGAGGGATTGTATACGTTCCTACCGGATCAATAGCCGGAGATTTTTATGGTGGTAACCGGAAAGGTACCAATTTGTTTGCCAATTCATTAATTGCACTCGAGGCATCAACTGGAAAATATATCTGGCATTACCAGATTGTACATCACGATTTGTGGGACCGTGATTTACCTGCCAATCCGAATTTAGTTACACTTAAGCGAAAAGGAATAAATACTGATGTTGTTGCTCAGATTACCAAACATGGATATATCTTTATTTTTGACAGGGTTACGGGAAAACCTTTTTTCGATATTATTGAACGTCCGGTTCCGCATCAGGCACTTCCGGGTGAAGAACCGTGGCCAACACAACCAATTCCGCAACTTCCTGAACCATTTGCCCGTCAGAAGTTTAATCTGGAGGATGTTACAGTTCTTTCGATGGAAGCACATGAAGAAATGCGTGAAAAGTTCAAACAGATAAAATATAAAACCATGTTTACCCCACCTTCAAAAGAAGGATCGTGGATATTCCCGGGTTTCGACGGGGGAGGGGAATGGGGTGGTGCTTCCGTGGATCCTGAATCGGGAATTATGTATGTAAATTCAACCGA
The DNA here is from genome assembly GCA_038320545.1 of Bacteroidales bacterium. Lineage (GTDB taxonomy): Bacteria > Bacteroidota > Bacteroidia > Bacteroidales > JAAUTT01 > JAAUTT01. Next base: position 18,777 of record JBBQEI010000017.1, on the reverse strand, counting down.
GCTCCCATGGTCACTTACCATGATCGATATTCCGGAAAAAACAAAGGATGACAATTCCTTTAAGGGGATCGGTATAGCAGTATATAACAAAAATTGCATTTCATGTCATGGTGTTGAAATGAAAGGCAACGGACCTACTTATCCTTCCCTGGAAAATCTTGATAAAAAATATACAGCAATGCAGCTAAAAGGAATTATCGAGAATGGCAAAAATATGATGCCTTCTTTTAAGCAAATTCCGACGCGAGACAAAAATGCGTTGATCGCTTATATACTTGGACAAGCCGAAAAGGAGCCATTCCATCCAACGCATCAGGATGTTTCTGCAAAAAAGGCTGATGCTATGGAACAGATTGCTGAACCAGGCAGAAAACAGAGTCCTTATGTAATGACTGGCTATAACCGGTTTCTGGATAAAGATGGATATCCGGGGATTAAACCACCCTGGGGAACACTAAATGCAATAAATCTGAATACCGGAAAACTGCTTTGGAAAGTTCCCCTGGGCGAATATCCTGAATTGAGCGAAAAAAGTATTCCCATTACCGGAACCGAAAATTATGGGGGCCCCATCAATACAAAAGGAGGATTGGTTTTTATTGCAGCCACACGCGATGCTAAAATCAGAGCTTTTAATAAAGAAAACGGAAAAGTTTTATGGGAAGCTGACCTGCCTGTTCCAGGTTATGCCACGCCATCAACCTATTTTATTAATGGAAAACAATATCTTGTAATAGCTTGCGGAGGTGGAAAAATCGGAAGCAAATCGGGAGATGAATATATTGCATTCTCATTGCCATAGGAGCAATAATCCATTTGCCATCCGACAAGTTAGTTTGGCTGATTAAAACTATCATTTCATAAAATAAAGAGCTGGATTTGAAACATAGATAGGATTTTTATATAATTTCAAACCAGAATTCCAACATTTGGAACAGTTGTAAATTAACTGTTAAATGAGAAAACCTAACTTTTTAATATTGCTTGCATTTTTATGCTTGTTATATTTTGATGAATCTTTTGGACAGGATAAAAGTAAAGTAGTCTACTATAAGGTAGATCCATATCCTGTTTTTTCGTACAAAAACATTGTTAGTACAGGCGATGCATGTAAGGCTTATTTTGCAGAAAAGGTTAGCATTCCGAAGAATAAGATTGAAGGTTATATTTTTGGGAAAACATATATTCAATTCATCGTGGAAAAGGATGGTTCTTTATCGAGGATTAAAGTTCTGCGGGGCGTAAATAGAAAATTGGATAAACTGGCAGTTAAGGCAGTAAAAGCTATGCCTCGCTGGATTCCGGGAATGAAAAACGGGGAGTATGTTCGGACCTGGTATGCTGTATCTGTGAAATGGACAGTCCCTGAAAAGGATTTAGCAAATCTCCATTTCTTTAAGTGAAATATATGTAATTTTATATCCTTATTTGACCACCTTAAAATATTTCTTTAAAGATCAATAAATGATTAGCCGAAAAATCAAATATTCTGAATTACGGTCTACAATTGTATCGGTTATTGATTTTATGAAAACTGAATACATGTGGGAAGACGACAGTTCCTTAAATTCAGAACTGGAGAAAGATTTAGGAATTACCGGGGACGATGCTTATGAAATGATTGAGAAATTTTCGAAAAAATACATGATCGATATTAGTAATTTCCGGTTCGATCAATATTTTTCACCTGAAGTTCCAACCTTATCCACTCTCCTTTTATTACCTTTTTATGTTTTAATGTTGATTACCTTCATTATAAAAACATTTCTGGCATTTATATTAATTCCCGTTAATAAAGCTTTAAGTGATCGGATTTACAACTTTAAAATTATAAAGTTGTACAATAGAATCTTTAGAAGTAAAAACAAGAATAATTTAAGTCTTACCATTGCCGATTTGGTGGTTTCAGCAATATGCAAGGAATTCAGGAGAAGAAATGAAGTTAAGCTTGAATTTTGTTGACTATTGAAGTGCAAAACTGTTCATAACTTTTTCCGCCGTTTCTTTGTAACAATCAAATTCATTGATATCACACGTTAACGTTAATACATATGCTTTTTCATTCTTGATCCAATAATATTGTAGAAATTTAAATTTGAAGATACCAGTATTTCCTGTGTACAAAAGTTTATGATAATTATTATCGCCATTATAAATTCTTTTGCTTTCAAGAATAGTTCCATAAGCTATTTCAGTTTTCACTTGTTTTTCTGAAATTTCAACATATTTGTCCAGGCGCATTTTTTTTCCTTTTAAATCCTGGACTAATAAATTTACATTTTTATCAAAACGATCTGGATTTGATGAAGATTGTGAATAAAGGATGAACGTTAAACCCATTTTACCCGATTGCTCTAGTCGCCAGTTACCGGGATATTGAATAACATACTCCTTTTCATAAAGCAATTTCCAGTTTTTTATAACAGCAATGGGTAATTCTTTTATATTCGCCTTATTATTATTTTTTGTATCAATAACGTGGGTAGTCATAACAACCACCACTCCTTGTTTCATCTCATTATTGTCTGAAATATAATTCAATACTTTCATTATTTGATGCAGGTTATAGTATACGTTTGTAATATTTATACTATACATCCCCCTCAAAGGTTATTTTGAAAGTAACAAAATTTTAATATTTGTTGAAAATTTTTAAGTACTTAATTTTACAGTCGAAAGCAATCGCCAAATCAGTCCTGGAAAAAACACTTACTATTTTATACTACTGCACGAATTCGAGTTCAGGATATTTATTTTGTAATTCCTTTATTTTAGTAAATGGCAAACCTTTTAAATTCACATCCAAAAATACTCTCACACTTGATATTGCAATTTGCAATCCTCTTCTTTTTTCAATAGGCCCAATATCTCCAGCTTTTTTAGCAATAAAATGCTCCCTGATGAGCGACTGATCATTAAAATTATAATGTTTTGCTCCTTTAAGATTTATCCACACGCTTGTTTCGGGTAATTGGATATAAATAGTATCTATATTTCTTTTAACCTTTAGTTTTACTGAATCAGGTTCATCAATTTGGTCAGCCATAAGAAACATAAAAGGTTTCGAGAGTTTATTTTGATTTACATTTCCAAAAGGTATCCCATTGATACTTACACCAGCTTTGCAACGGGGATCGTCAAAACAAAAGCGAAAGGCGGTTGCTCCACCAAGGGCGTGTCCTAAAACTCCCATTTCTTTTAAATTGAGCCGCTGGTAAAATAAGTTTGTTGAATCGCTTGAATTAATTTGTTCGAGTTTATCCATTATAAAACGAATATCATCTGTCCAAAGAGTAACCAGGCGATCAAGCCGACGGTTTCTGTCAACCGATGGCCCAGCATTGGAAGGATTTCCCTTGGCGTTGTCGTTAATTATTCTTCCATCTGAAAATACAACCACGTTGCTACTATAAGGTGAGTCGGAACCAATAACAATATATCCGTTACTGGCGAGATCTTCGGCTAAGCTTGTATAGTCGGTTGTTGAGGCTCCAATCCCTGATTTCATAATCACAATCGGATATTGTTTCTTTTCTGAAGGAAGTTTAGCACCTTCAACACTAAAAGCATGGATCTTGGAAAGCTTTTTTCTGAAAAATCTGGCAAAGCGTCCCTGTCTTTCTGAAATTGCTTTTCGCCATTCTTCGGGTATGTATTCACTTGTAGAATTAGTATTATTTTTTGTAGTTGGATACCACACCCAGAGAAATAATTCTCTTCGTGTTCCTGGTTCGGATGCCAGGGTGTCAATTCGTGCTGTGTCAGACCATTCATATGTAATCCGGCCAATACCATAATTTCCGGTAGGAGTGGGCAAATCAATTTTTTTATTTCGTTCCAGCATAAAAACCAATAATACTAGAATTATAACTACAGGAATAGTTATCAGAATTATGTTTAATACTTTTTTCATGTATTCAAAATTTGGATTATAAGTACCTACATATAACAAACATAGATATAAATAATAGACTCGTTTATCTTTTATTTAATAGAATTTTATTTGACTTCAGGGCGAAATAGGGCGTACTTTAAATTTCAAACTAAAAAACATACTATTATGAAAAAAATGATTTTATTATTGAGTTTTGCTTTTACTTTCATTTATCAGATGAATTCTCAGGAAGAAAAGAAACGTGTTACAATTCCATAATTGGAACGGATGCCCCAAACTCTACTGCTGAAACTACAAATGGCCCAATTACCTTTCCGAAAAGACTTTGGGGCTAACTGGAAAAAATCCCTCGCTCGCCGCATTTGAAAATTAGAGTTTTACGGATTTTTTTTCGTTAAGTTAAAAATGAAATACTTTTGGTAAAAGGTTTAATAAGCGAGCGGTGTTAGGGATCTCTATTCTTTATAGCTCCACAAAAGTTCCATTGTTAAACCGCCTGCTTTTTCAAGATCGATGTATTCATACCGGCCAAATCCGGGTTTGCCTTCGGTACCCCAGGTCCCTCCCATGGAAACTACAAACGATTTTGAAGTGAAATCGTCCAGCACTTTATTCATATTGTCTACAGTAAATGCCAGATGATGAATTCCTTCCCCATGTTTTTTGATGTGATCGTCGTAGACAATAGGGGTTGATACCGGAATACACCATTCGTAAGCTATTGTTCCTTGACGCTGCCATCCTTGGATTAAATCATGGTTTACAGTTTTTCCATAATAATGTTTTCCACCAAGTTCAGGATGATTAATTTGAAATTCGGGTAAACCAATGCGGTGCCAGAATTGGGAAACAGGTTCAGGATTGCTGATAGCAAATGCATATTGATTGATTTTCATATTATGCAAATTCGCCGATGTTAGTTTTTCTCTCATCTTCAAACCTTCGTTTCCGGAAACAAAACCGAGGTAATATTTTCCTTCTTCGCGACTATTCATCAGGTAATAATGTAAATTCCCTTGTGATGTTTTAATATTAATCTCATCATAAACATCTAAACCCACACCTTTCAGCCGCTCCAATTCATCCTGAAGGGCTTCGGCGTTATCGAGCCTATGTACAAGCGACATAGCTCCATCGCCATACGATTGATGAAACTTTGTAAAAACTGATTCGCCTTTAACAGGCTGAATCAGGAGTATATTAGCCCCTGCAAGGTTTGCAAGTGCTACTTTAATTCTAGCAATTTTACCCGATTTTACCTGCTTCATTTCAGCATCATCAAGCATAACTACCTGATTAAATCCCAGCTTTTCCCATTGGCTTATTACATTTTGCAAATCAGCTACGACCCATATTACCTGATCAACTGCTTTATAGCATACAGGCATTTCTTTTTTCTGTTCGGTAAATGAGAAAAGAAAAAAGCAAAACAGGAGAGGAATTAATTTTTTCATGTCAAAATATATTAGTTAATACATTAAACTCGAATTGGTAAGGCAGCTTAAACTCTCTTTTTGATTATGAAAATTCGTAGCAATTAGTTAAATGTGAGATTAAACAAATGTACCAAATAGTAATAATAAATGTAAAAATATCACTTATTTTTAGTCGTGTTTTGAAACAACGAATATTCCTGAATTTAAAATTAGGCCATGACTCAGAAACTTCCCCTCAGTATTGCTCTCATTACTTTTCTAACTTTATTTTTCAATTCAAACAGAATTGTTGAAAATAATCCGGTTAAAACAGCAGAAAGATTTGCCAGTGAAAAATCTGAAAATAATGGATTTGCCAGATTATTCAATGGTAAAGATTTATCAGGGTGGGGTTACTTAATCAATCAGGATGGGAATGTAACTTTTCAGGGCTACGATGGTATTATCCAAACAAACGACAAGCGATTTCAGGTGAAGGATGGTATACTAATTACTAATCCTAATTCGTACACTAAGGTAAACGATGAAGATTACATTAATCTCTGGACGGCCAGGGAATATCCTGAAAATTTCCACTTAACTCTGGAATTCCGTGCATCAAAGAAGGCAGATAGTGGAATTTTTCTACGTGGAGTTCAACTGCAATGTCGTGACTACCTGCTGGCTGGTCCTTACAAAACCTTAAAAAACTATAAACCACAGGAATGGAACAAAGTTGAAGTTATTGTAAAGGAAAACATTGCCCGTTGTACATGTAACGGAGAAATATTGGAAGAAGGTCTTAAGCTTCCATCATCGGGTCGCATTGGCCTTGAAGCCGATTTTGGACAAATGGAATACCGCAATATCCTTATCGAAAATTAAATTGATAAATACCCAATACTGGCAGATATATGCCAAAGATGAGGAGTTAGTTGAAAGTGGCTCAGCATAAATTATTGTAATTTGAAAATAAGGTAATAAGGTTTATTCTAAATTTAATAAATAATGAAACTCAGAATTAATTGCCTGATTGTTTTAATATTCTTGAAAATAAGTTTGTTTTCGCAGGAGAGCAGCACTATAATACGTTTGAAAGAAGATAAATACCTGAAAATACAGGCATGCACTGAAAAAATATTCCGGATCAGGGTGTCAGCCAATGGGCAATTTCCGGAATCGCTGATGGAACGCTACGGGATAATTAATACAGACTGGAATAAGTTACCAGTTGTCATGAAGGAGGATAATGGCATTTTTACATTCTCGTCCGGAATTTACCAGATTATTACCGATTTAAAAACAGGGTCACTTTCCATAGGCTTAACAGGTAAAGAAAACATTATCCAGCGTATTCAGCTTTATCCGACCGGAAAGGATGAAATATGTATTTCGTTACGTGAATCGCTTAAGAAAAAATTTGGGAAGGACAGGTTTGGCGGAGGGATTATTGGCGATACGGCTTATACAGGAGTTCAAAGGGAGCGTTTGGAACTTTCGGATAATCAAAATGTAGCTATTTATGAATTCTCAATTGGGAAAGACGAACGTTTTTACGGCGCCGGAAGCGCAAACCGGGAAAGCATACAACACCGTGGGAAAGCTCTTAGGATATGGGCTACCTATCAGCGGTCGGAATCGCCCATGCCATTCCTGATGAGTTCCAAAGGATGGGGCATTTTTAACAATGGTACGGCAAGAAGCTATTTTGACGTTGGCAGATTCGATGCTGATAAGCTTTTTGTATACAATGTTTCTCCTGAAATTGATTTTTATGTGATGCTTGGCAATGACATGCCCAAGGTGATGGAGCTATACACTGAAATTACCGGGAAACCTTATCTGATGCCTAAGTTTGCATATGGAATGGCCTTCGGGAGTAATGTAATGGAGAACCAGTTTAATGTACTTGACAATGCAGTTCGTTTCCGGCAGGAAAAAATACCCTGCGATATATATTGGCTCGAATATCAATGGATGTCGAAACATTACGACAATTCAACCCAAAGGGCGTGGAACGAAAGCCGCTTTCAGTCAACGTATTACTGGTGCCCCGATCCAAAAGACCCCTATGCATATTCGTTTTATGTGAATGCTATGAAGGACCTTGGTTTTAAAACTGCTTTGTGGATTAACAACGATAATGATTTAAGCATTGAAGAGGAAGACCGTATTGCCAAACGATCCGGAACTCCGTTATCAGGGTTAGAGCATTGGTTTCCCCACCTGAGGACGTTTATCGATCAGGGAGTTGTTGGCTTTAAAATCGACCCGAATACAACCCAGGATGAACATCCCGACCGGAAATACTATAACGGAAAGATCGATGCCGAAATGCATAATCTTAACCAGGTGCTAGTTCAGAAACAGATGTACCAAGTATTCAAGGAGCATACGGGCCGGCGTTCGTTTCATCATTATTGCGGAGGTTTTGCAGGCACCCAGCATTGGGGCGGCGCCACTGTTGGTGATAATGGAGGAAATGCTGCCACCATCCTCGATATTCTAAATCATAGCTTTTCGACAAACAGCAATATGAGTATCGATGTTTTATCAAACACTCCCAACCGGGTACCGGCAATTCACTATTCCTTTCTGATCCCCTGGGTTAACCTTAATAGCTGGTGCTGGATTTTGCACCCCTGGTATTATAATCCACACGATAAGGACCTGTTCCGCTTTTATGCACAGCTTCGTTATAGTCTTATGCCCTATATCTATTCAGCAGCTATACAGAGTTCATTAACCGGTTATCCGATGGTTCGGCCAATGCCACTGGCTTTTCCCGGCGATACAACAACCGACAAACTAACCAAACAATATATGTTTGGAGAAAACCTGCTGGTTGCTGCATTTACTGATACTGTTTATCTGCCGGAAGGTAACTGGATTGATTATTGGACAGAGAATACATACAAAGGGAAACAAACAATAATCTACAAAATTCCAACAGATAAAGGAGGTCCTCTATTTGTAAGAGCCGGAGCTATAATCCCCTATCAAAAACCCATGCAATACATCGGAGAACACCCGGTGGATACCCTAATTGTTAAGGTTTTCCCAAATGGCAAAAGCAGCTACACGTTATTCGAAGACGATGGTATAACATTCGATTATGAAAAAGGAGCCATAGCTAAAACACATTTCGAATGTAATTTCGTTCCGGGTGAAACGCAAATTAGTATTATCTGCGAAGGTTCATTTGAAGGTATGCCACTGAACAGAATATATGAAATGGAAATTCAATCTGGCACGAAACCCAAAAGAATCATGCTCGGAGCCAGTATTTTAAAAAACTGGAAGTATTCGGATGGAAAAGTAAGATTGTCAGTGGAATCCAAAACTGAAAGAAGCCCTATTTCCATAATCCTAAAAAACTAATTTCCTGAACAAATACCCATTATTATAAAGTTCGGTAATTATCTCCTCTGGGAATGATCCCTAGATTTATGCCTTAGGATTCATACTATTATATACGTCCGAAATTCATAAAAGCCGCTGTTCAATTCAGGGAAGGATTTCAAGGTAATTAAATTCATCGAGTGGGTGAGAATTGCCGGCCAAATAAATTACCCGATCTCCACCAAAAGACGAATTCATTTATCAGGGAAATTCTTTCGGGATATCTGCTATTCTCGAATATAGCAACTTCTTTAATAAAGGCTGCATTCTTCGCCATCATTATCCCTTTCCAGTCCATCATCTTCAATCTTTTTGTTTTTGTTTCAACAATTGAATTTGGTAAACTGAATTGAAGTTTTATACAATGGAACAGAAATTTTGCAAAATGTATTGACAACTTTAACCATTTAATTGTTTTTTAACTAAATGATTCTGAACAGATGTTGAAAAAAGAGCTTAATTTAAATGTCAGGGCTGTCCCTCCCGCATGGACATATAATCCCTCCGCCTGGAGTCAGCGAATACCCATACTGGTAATTGCTTTAATTGGGTTTGTTACGGCAGGGTATCTTTCGCTTTACCAGTTTGGTGTAATTAATGATGTTTGGGAGCCGTTTTTTGGAAATGGAAGTTTGAAAATACTTAACAGCCCTGTTTCTAAGTTATTGCCGGTCCCTGATGCAGCTCCTGGTGCATTCAGTTATCTCCTCGACATTATTGCAGGTATTATAGGAGGTGTTTACAGGTGGAAAACCATGCCTTGGATTGTTATTGTGTTTGGTTTGTTTGTTGGTCCATTTGGAGCGATAAGTATCCTTCTGGTTATATTACAACCGGTTATGTTTAATGCCTGGTGTACTTTTTGCCTGGTTTCGGCAGCTTGTTCGGTTATTATGATAGGCCCGGCAATGGATGAAATGTTGGCAAGCCTCCAGTTTATAAGCAGAAGCAAGAGAGCGGGGTATTCCGCATGGAAAGCTTTTTGGGGAAAGAAAGATGTAATAAATAATATAATGTAAAACTATGTGGGCAAGAATACTTAACACCCTGATTGGTTTATGGATGATGATAGCACCTGCTTTTTGGGGCTATAAAAAAGTAGCCTCGGATAATGCATATATTGTAGGCGCCTTAATTGCAACGGTTGCCATTGTTTCGATGGCCGAGTCGGTACGTGATGTAAGGAAAATAAACATGTTTCTGGGAGCGTGGCTAATTATAGCTCCCTGGACCCTCACCTATCACACGGGGATTTCCGTTTTAAACGATACTATAGCGGGCTTTTCGGTACTATTCTTATCAATGGTAAAAGGTACAATTAAGGAAAAATTTGGTGGTGGCTGGAAATCGGTGTTTCATCCCGATGTCCATTAATGAGAACTTTGTTTAGGAACCGAGTTCTATAGATCCTTTACAAGGCTAATATTCAGTTCATAATGATCGTCAGCCCGGTCCAATCATACAGGGTTTGATAAAGTGTTATTGGCCATAAATAGATTGAGAAATTACTTCAAACACACTGTAATGGGAAAAATTAAGGATTTATGGCAAATCATGAGAGATGCCGGTGCCGGATTCGCAAAGCATAAAATATTGAAACTTAGCGCCTCCCTCTGTTTTTATACCATGTTTTCCATTGGCCCCATGTTATTGGTTATTATTTACATTTCCGGATTATTTTGGGGGAAGAAGGCGGCAGAAGGAACGATTTACAGCCAGATAAGTGGAGTAATAGGTGAGCAGCCGGCGAAACAAGTTCAGGAGCTTATTAAAAATGCCACAATAACCAATAGCGATTTTATGGCATTTGTTAGTATTGCTATCTTGATATTTGCAGCTACAACAGCATTTAACGAAATGCACGATTCTATTAATACCATTTGGAATTTGAGAGTTAAAAAAGGGCGCGGGTTTCGACAGATGCTCAAAAGCCGGCTTATTTCCTTTTTCCTGATCGGAGGCATCGGTTTACTTTTATTTGTATTTTTGGTGGTAAGTGGTTTATTAGAAGGATTTATACACCAAATAAGAGAGTCGTTTCCTCAATTTTCAGTTACACTGTTTTATGTTCTCGACATTTTGTTCTTATTGTTTACCGTTGCCTTGCTCTTTTCCATGATTTATAAAATTTTACCCGATGCCCATATCAAATGGAAAGATGTTTTTGCCGGAGCCATATTCGCTTCCATACTGTTTGTTATCGGAAAGTTTGGGTTTACTATTTATATAAAAAACAGTAACCTAGGAAGTTCGTTTGGATCGGCCGGTTCGTTTGTGGTTTTATTAATGTGGATATATTACTCGGCTGCAATACTTTACTTTGGAGCTGAATTTACAAAAGCTTATGCAATCAAATTTGGCGATGAGATTTCTCCGAAAGATTATTCTGTTACCATTAAAGTAATTGAAATTGAGAGTAATGAAAAAAGTGTACAACAAAATGAAAAATCTACAGCTTCCACAGAAAAAGAAATAGTAAAGCAGACTCAAAAGAAACAGGCTGTTCACCCGAGGTAACCATAGCAAAAGCCGACCCTTGTTCGGCTATGGGTTCTACCTCAGCCGAATATATCAAATCAGGCTCCGGCCTGAGATATTAACGACAAATTACTTAACGGAAATGCATGCAGAGCCTGCCGGGATAGATTCGACTAAGGTTGGAACTTTAGCCGAACAAGAGATTTAACTAGCGGCAATCGCCAATTCTTTAATTGACGAATTGAGCAGTTCCAATGCATGGTTAAACTGGATAGCCCCTTCGTTTGACATTATGACGTTTTTCCCCATCAACTCTGATATATATCAAAACTACGCCATCGCAAGAAAAATAAAATCCCCTAAAAAGGGGATAGTTGAGCAAAGGCTTCAACTTACCTTTACAATAAATAGATTGTGTAAGATTGCAATAAAATATTGACTAGAAATTTCCATAAACCAATAATAACGAATATATTGTACTTTTAAGTAACCAAATTATTCAAATTCAACCATACACCTATGAGAACATTTTTATTAATTGTCGCAGTAATTTTTCTGTCTTTTCAGCTTTTGAGTCCGGCTCTGGCTCAAATAGATGTAAAAGGAAAAGTGAAGGATAAATCTATTAACCGGGCAGATCAAAAAACAGATCAAGGCATTGATAGAGGATTGGATGCTGTTGAAGATGGAGTAAAAGGTCTTTTCAAGAAAAAAGAAAAGAGTAACGAAGAAACCCCGGCAGAAGAAGAAAAAACAGATCAGGATTCGAATAACACTGCTAAAAAAGCCGATGTAAAACCTGTTGCAAAGCAAGAACCATCTCTAACTGCTTATTCGAAATTTGACTTTATTCCGGGACAGAAAGTTGTTTTTTTCGATGATTACACTGATGGTTCTGTTGGCGACTTCCCGGCAGCATGGAATACCAATGCATCGGGAGAGATTGTTACTACCAATATTTATCCAGGCAATTGGTTTGCCATGAAAGGATCGGGCTGTGTTGCCATTGAAAACGGTATTAATTTGCCTGAAAATTACACCATTGAATTTGATGCAATTGTTACCCCGACAGAAGCCGAAAACACCGCTTATGAATTTGGATTTTACCTTTATAGTGCCGAAAACCCTAAAAATTTGGATGAAGGAGGTGCGGTTCCAGGACTAAAGGGTGGTATAAAAATGAGTTTTGGTTACAGAGCTACATATAATGCCTACAACGAAGACGAATACACTATTAATGGATATAAGGAAAATGCCACGATGGAAGTTGGCAAAAAATACCACTTCTCCTTCTGGGTACAAAAAACCAGGCTAAGAGTGTATATGGATGAGCTGAAGATTTTTGACTTGCCAAAAGTTTTTAAGGTTGGGTTTCAAACCAATCAATTGAGGTTCGAACTTTGGGAATCCGGCAATCCCATGGTTACCAATTTAAGAATAGCTACCGGTTTGCCCGATACCCGCAACAAGCTCCTTACAGAAGGGAAGCTGGTTACGTATGGCATCTATTTCAATGTAAACAAAGATATTGTAAAACCAGAATCGTACGGAACCCTGAAAGAAATTGCCACTATTTTAAACGAAGTTCCGGATGTAAAAGTCAAAATTTATGGACATACCGATTCGGATGGCGATGATGCAAAAAATCTGGATTTATCAAAACGCCGTGCTGCTTCTGTTAAAGCTGAACTGGTTAAATCATTTGGCGTTAAAGGCGACCGCCTCGAAACTGATGGATTAGGCGAAACAAAACCTGTGGCTCCTAACGATACTCCTGCTAACAAAGCTCAAAACCGAAGGGTGGAGTTTATTAAATTATAAATCAACAACATAACTTAGGGAGAGGTTTTGAAATAACATCAAACTTCTCCCTATGTATTCACTTCTTTATACTTATATTTTTCAGTTTTTTAAGGAGTTTTGTCTCTGCCCAAATGGATCTTTTTGATTTAACAGGCTCTTCAAATATTCGAAATTTAACGACAAGGGTGAGGTTTCGAACATAATAAAATTCCCTCTTGAGGTATCGGTTACCAAAACCTCTATGAATACAAAAATAAATAAACTGTAACTACAATCATATGAAAACTTTATCAGGAATTAAAGCCATCTATAAAATGAGCTAACTTATATCTCTTATTGTATTGATGTCATTATCAGTAGTAACATTCGGCCAGGTTATGCCTGAAGCATTTTTGAGCATGGCTCCAAAAATTCCTAGCAATGCCTGTTTAAAAAATATTGATGGAATAAATGTTTTTGATAATAAGGTGGAATCAGTATTGGAATCAATTGAAAAAGAAAGGGATAGGCGAAACGAGAAAGCTGACGCCAATGCTGATGAATTTGAGCAAGGCCTTTCGGAAAATGATTTAAAAAAATTACAAAAGGAAGATTTAACAGATGAAGAAAGTGATGCAATTATAAATAAGGCTTTACAAAACAGTAACAACGTATCGCTTGAGGAAACAAAAAATAGTTACCACAGACCTTAGCGATCCTGAAAAAACGGCTATTTCAACAGTACGATTTGTTATGAATGGTACGTTAAAATCAAGTAGTTGTGAAGGGAATTGGGACTTTGATTGTCAGATGTATAATCTTATGGACTATAAAGAGAACGTACCTGACCCAAAAATCAGCGGTTATATGTCGGGTTCTTTAAAATGGAGTTCATTAAAAGTACCTGTTAGTAGATTAACACTTGGCGCAGTGCCACCTCCTGGTAGCGATTTCTCTACTTGGTATTCATCGTCTCCCCACGATTTCAAGATGCCCTTTTTCAATGCTATTCCGGGTCCTTTCGACTACACTGTTATTGGGGACGATGGTAAAAAGTATCAATTTAAAGGCAGTCAGCTATTTTTCCTCGGCTATCCAACCAAAATGGAAGTATCTATTGGCGGTTCAAGCAAAGAGCCAGAACTAAGCAATCGGGTAATAATTTCATTTGTTATGGTCGACACCCAAGAGCTTGCGGTTACCAATGTAAGCCTGAATGGGGATTTGCTGGTATTTAAGTCGGAAAAAATAATGCAGGATTGGCTACTGGCTCACCCCTTTCCAGACTATTCAAAGCAACCACTCTTAATTACATCAAACTAAAAAGCATGAAAACATCTTGTTTTTTCTTTTCTTGATATCAAGGCTGTGCATGATGTCTTGTAACAATGAGTTCACACTGATCTATCTCTTAAGCCGGAAAGATTAGCAGACGTAGATGATATGCCCATTTTGAGTTCATACATTTGGCCATAAACCTAAAACATCAAAGACAATGAAAAAATTTATTACCCTTTTAGCTTTTACACTACTTGTAACAAACTTTTTTGGCCAGTCACCAGCAAGTTTCAATTATCAGGCGGTATTGCGCGATGCCTCGGGAGCCATAAAAGCTAACACCAGTGCAACAATTCGAATCGATCTGTTACAAGGTTCAACAACCGGGACATCTGCTTATTCCGAGTCTTTTTCAGTTACCACCAATGCTTTTGGGTTAATTAACCTGCAAATTGGTAAAGGAACAGTAATTTCAGATAACATGATCCGTAGTTTCCATAAATGTCACTATATCAACGGATAAAATAATTTTCATAAACAACTTGCAGGAAAATCAAAATAGTGCGATTTTGCAATAAAAAATGCATCATGGAAACACTATTTCCTGTTTACCCTACAGATATAAAAATGATCAACTCGAATATTGGAGTAAGTACAATAAAAGGTATAGTAGTTTACTTTAATGGAGGGGGCCAATATATCAACATGGAGAAGGTGATTATCAGAGTTTTCGTTTTATTACCAGTCAGATGATAGATTTAAAAACTGTTCGCACAGTAGAAATCATTGAATGTTTTGCCGTATCGAAGGAAAGTGTGGTAAGGTGGTCGAAGATCTATCGAACAAAGGGAGCAAAAGGATTTTTTTGGAACAAAGAAGCTTGAGAAGCGAGGAAATGTCCTAACGGAAGAAGTTCTTATCGAAGTTAAGGGATATTTGAATGCAGGCCTGTCACTCAAGGCAATTTCCTTCTATAATATACAAAAAAATCTCAAATAACAAATTTTTTCGCTATCGTATTTATCGGTAATGCAGTTGATTAATATCACCCCTGAAATTTAACATCCTTCAGTTTTTCTTCCTAATTTTAATATAACTGAGTTTACTGTGTAAAATTGAGTTTACGCTATTTACAATTCATCTTATGTATAATATTATTACTGCATACATCTGCCAACTCAAAATCAATTGGCCTGCCAATATGCTTTTACATGCCCAAACTCACGGTTTTGTAGAGAGAGAGAGAGTAACAGCCTACCCACAAAAAAATCTTCAATATTATACTTATTTACCCCTTTGGGTTCGTCAACCAAAATAGATGACGTATCTTATAGGCCATTTAATATTGGTTTTACGTTCAATTATTTTGGGAACAATTATACTGACTTCTATGTCAGCTCCAATGCATTGATAACATTCGGGTCAGGGAGTTCTTCCTATGGGAACAATTGCATCCCAACTGCTGCTGCTCCTAATAACTACATTGGTGCTTTTTGGGACGACATTATGATTGACGAAACGGGGCGTTTGCGTAAGAAGTTAAACCTTACCGCCGCCGATAATTTGGTGGGCTATCTGATGCTGTTTAAATAACATGTGTCTTTATCTCTTATTTTATATTTTATGTCCCATAATTATTAAATATCTGGGACATAATTAGTTTTAATTGTTTATGGAAAGCACTGCTTATCAAATAGAAAACCGAATAAAAAGCGGAAGCAGAAAGAAATTGTATTTTAATGCTGACTTTGCTGCTTACGGTTCGCCGGAAGCGATAAAAAAAACATTGCAACGATTAGCGAAATCAGGTTTATTAATGCGTGTTGCACATGGAATATACTATTATCCGCAAATTGAAGCCAAATGGGGCAATACAGCTATTCCGCCTACTATTGAAGAAATTGCAAAGGGCATTGCAAAACGCGATAAAATAAGAATCGTTCCAACCGGAATATATGCTTTAAACGCATTAGGGCTATCGACACAAGTTCCTGTAAATATTGTTTTTATAACCGACGGAGCTGCACGCCGTATTTCTATTGGCAAAGGTAAAGGAATATTGTTCAAGCATTCGTCCGAAACACGTATTTTTGCATATAAATCTAAAATATTGATGCTTATTGTATCGGCACTTCGGGAAATTGGAGAAGGAAATTTTACTGTGACTCAACTTGAAATAATAAAAAAACATTTGCATGAAGTAACATATAATGAGTTTAATACAGACATTCAATTAGCGCCGCTTTGGGTGCGTAAAACATTACTTTCGTTATGAATTTCTATCAATTACCACAAAACGAAAAACGGGAAATATTTCAGCGAGCCCACGCTGTGTCAGGTTTGTCGCTCCAAATAATCGAAAAGGATTGGTGGGTTACAGCCGTTTTAAAAGCTTTATTTTCATTACCTTATGCAAATAAATTATCGTTTAAGGGTGGAACATCTTTAAGCAAATGTTGGAATTTCCAAATTAATTTTTAAATCCGAATCACTTCTTTTTGGCAAATCGCCACATTGACTGCTCTTTTTAATATACAAAAAAAAACTCAAATAGCAATTTTTTATTCTATTGTATATATCATTGGTTTTAGGTGAGCAAAATCACCCCTAAATTTTAACAACATTTAATTGTTCTTCCTAATTTTAATATAACTGAGTTTACTGTGTAAAATTGAGTTTACCCTATTTACAATTCATCTTATGTATAATATTATTACTGAATACATCTACCAACTCAAAATCTATTGGCCTGCCAATAGGGTGCTACTTTGCCAAACCCACGGTTTTGTAGAGAGATAGAGAGAGAGAGAATAAAAGCCTACCCACAAAAAAATCTTCAATATTATACTTATTTACCTCTTTGGGTTCGTCACCTTAACTCGTCGTGAGCTTTCATGAAGAAACTTCCATTCAGGCACTTTCATTTGTGAAATATCCTTACAGTTTCCATAATGCCTTAATTATTCGCTTTGATTAGGAGAAGGGCTTGCTGCTTTTTTTCAATTCAAAGATACTGGTTACCAAAATATTAAGATTTTAAACGGGAACTAAGATTTTTAAAAAATAAAACATTTAAAATAAATAATATATGAAAAAGATTAGACTTTTAATACTATTGTTGTTTTCCAGCGTGTTTGCGTTTGGGCAGGCAGTCAATATG
This sequence comes from Bacteroidales bacterium, assembly GCA_038320545.1. GTDB lineage: Bacteria > Bacteroidota > Bacteroidia > Bacteroidales > JAAUTT01 > JAAUTT01. The sequence continues at coordinate 1,367 of JBBQEI010000017.1, read as the reverse complement.
TTGTCATTCAATGGCATAAACCAATATGTAGTAACTCCGGGTGCTGTAATACCAACAAGTGGCGATTTTACCGTTTCAGTTTGGGCTAAAAACCTAGGCGCTCTTTCAGGAAATATAGAAATTCTTTCGCAAGGTGCCAGCGGAAACGCTTTCTACATTGGTTATAGTGGAACAACGGTACGCCTTGGCGATACTTGGGCAAGTGCAGGTAATTATCCAAACGATAATGCCTGGCATAATTTTACAGTCGTAAAAACTGCAACCAATGCGTATCTTTATACCGATGGCGTACTTACTCAAACACACGGAAGTACTATCGCTAATCCGGCTCCTACTACATTCCGGATTGCACAGCAATATGGAGACCAATTTTCAGAATATTGGAATGGTGGTATTGACGAAGTAAAAGTTTGGAATCGCGCTCTTTCTTCATGCGAAGTTTCAGCAACCTATAAAGTCCCATTCACAGGCAAAGAGCAAGGTTTGTTGGCATATTATAGTTTCGACGAAACAACTGGCACTACATTAACCGATTTAGCAGGTGCTAATAACGGTACATTAATGAATACACCCACTTGGGCAGTATCAGATAATGCTACTATTATTAATGGTATTTGGTTAGCTGTTTCAACAACCGGTTCATCATCTATTACGCAAACAAGTGCTAAAATAAGTGGTGATGTTACTTTTGGTACTGCTACCGAAAGCGGTGTTGTTTACAACTCAACAGGTTGTCCTTCAACCGCAGATTTTAAAGTTGTTCAAAACGTAGCAAATGGCGGTTACACTGCAAACTTAACCGGTTTATCTCCTGGTACTTTGTACTACGCACGTGCGTATGCAACCAATGCCAATGGCACAAGTTATGGCCCCGTAATAAGTTTTGAAACAATTGGCACTTTAGCTATTGCCACAACTACGGCAACTTCAACAGCACAAAACGTTCCTGTTTTAGTTGCAACCGATGCTATAGTTACCGGCGCAACAATAAATGGCATAAACGCATACATCAGCACCAATTATGTAAACGGCGAAGATGTGCTCCAAATTAATGGCGCAACAAGCGGTACCGATGGCAATGTTACTTTTGCTTTTAATGCAACAACAAGTATTATGTCGTTAACCGGAAACGCTACCTCAGCCGAATATCAGGCTACTTTACGCAAATTAGCGTATAAAAACTCTTCGGCAACTCCTAGTGCATTACCACGTAACATTAAATTAAGTTTAGGAACGGCATTACCTTTTGAAGGCAATGGTCACTTTTATGAATATATACCTGGAAATATAACTTGGACAAATGCTAATACAGCGGCTAACCTTCGTACTTATTCTGGCTTGCAAGGTTATTTGGTAACTGTAACATC
>JBBQEI010000016.1:0-78667 GCA_038320545.1 Bacteroidales bacterium | reverse complement strand
TCTGCGAAAACTTACCCTCAACATTCATTCATTATGATTAGAAAATTAACTGTTCTTACCGCAATATTTTTAATTGCAGCCATGCATTTAATTGCCCAGGAAGGAACCATAATACGCATTGGCACTAAGTCGAACGACCTTGTGTATAAGGTAGGAAAAGATATGCGTTTATACCAGTCGTATCTGGGGACTAAGCTGGTGACTGAACAAAGTATAAAAGCTATTCCGGTTCAGGAGCATTTAGCTTATGCAACATTTGGCACTGATAACCTTTTCGAACCTGCGATCAGAATTACCCACAACGATGGAAACCCTTCGCTGGAACTTCATTATGTGACATCTCAGGTTGAAAAGCTAAACGATAATGTTACCATTACACATATTAAACTCAAGGATCCACAATATCCTGTTGATGTAACCCTTCATATAAAGTCATATTTTATTGAAAATGTAGTGGAACAATGGGTAGAAATTACTCATCAGGAAAAAAAGCCGGTTACGGTTTTCAATTATGCATCGTCAATGCTTCACTTCGATGCCAGTCATTATTGGCTCACTCAGTTTCACGGCGATTGGGCCGAAGAAATGAGGATGCAGGAAAGCGAACTCACCAGCGGAACTAAAATTCTTGATTCCAAACTGGGTACGCGGGCGCATATGTACCAAACTCCCGTATTTTTTCTATCTCTCAATAACAAGTCGGATGAGAATAACGGAGAACTGATTGCCGGCACGCTGGGATGGTCGGGTAATTTCCAGTTAGTTTTCGAGGTAGACGAAAAAGGGTCGTTGCGGGTAGTTTCCGGAATCAATCCATTTGCTTCGGAATATAGCCTCGTTCCAGGAAAATCGTTCATCACACCTTCTTTTATTTATACTTTTTCGAACAAGGGAAAAGGCGAAGCTAGCAGGAATTTACACCGCTGGGCTATAAAGTACGGCATAATGGACGGAAACAAACCCCGCTATACACTGCTTAATAACTGGGAAACCACTTTTTTCAATTTCAACGAACAAAAACTTTCAGGACTTTTTGAAGATACCAAGAAATTAGGTGTCGACTTATTTTTACTGGACGATGGCTGGTTTGGTAACAAATATCCACGCAATGGTGACAATGCCGGTTTGGGCGACTGGCAGGAAAACAAAGCAAAGCTTCCTAATGGAATTGGTAGTTTAATTAAAGAAGCTGACAAAACAGGCGTGAAATTTGGCATCTGGATAGAACCTGAAATGGTAAATCCTAAAAGTGAACTCTACGAACAACATCCTGACTGGATTCTGAAATTGCCCAACCGCCCTGAAAATTATTACCGAAATCAATTGGTACTCGACTTAACAAATCCTCAGGTTCAGGATTTTGTTTATAAACTTGTAGACGACATGCTTCAGAAACATCCCGAAATTGCTTTTTTTAAGTGGGACTGTAACCGAATGATGACCAACTCCTATTCGAGCTATCTGAAAAATCAGCAATCGCATTTATACATCGTATATGTAAATAGCTTGTACAAAGTATTAGACCGGATCAGGTTGAAATACCCTCATCTGCCCATGATGCTTTGTTCCGGTGGCGGCGGCCGGGTAGATTATGGTGCCTTAAAATATTTCACGGAATTTTGGGCCAGCGATAATACCGATCCTTTCGAAAGAATTTTTATTCAATGGGGATATTCGAATTTCTTTCCTTCGATTTCGGTGTGCAACCATATAACTTCCTGGGGAAAACAATCGCTGAAATTTCGTACTGATGTTGCCATGATGGGAAAGATGGGATACGATATTCAGGTAAACGAATTTACACCCGACGAGCTAAAATTTAGTCAGGATGCCGTAAACACTTATAAAAGGATAAATGATATTATATGGCATGGCGATTTATACCGGTTAATTTCGCCATACGAAGAAAACAGGGCAGTGTTGATGTATGTGAGTGAAAATAAATCCAAAGCCATACTTTTCTCCTATTCCATGCATGTCAGGTTTAACGAAAACTTTGGAAAAGTAAGGATGCAGGGTTTGGATGCAGAAAAAACCTATAAAATTGAAGAAATAAATAAGTTCCCCGGATCACGAGGATTCTTCAGAGAAAGTGGAAAATCTTTCACTGGCGATTACCTGATGAAAGTAGGATTGGAAGTGTCACCTGGTTCAGCTTTAACCAGCACTGTGCTGGAGATAACGGAATGAATCCAAAAGAAGTTAGATTGAACACGAAGACACTAAGGCACGAAGATTTTTAATAAGTATCTTTTCGTGTTTTTGTGTTTTTGTGCCTCTGTGCCTTTGTGTTTAACACTTTTTTTTTAAAATATTTAATTGAACACGAAGACACTAAAACACTAAGAAAAGTCGAAGGGTTGTCGAAAAAATGGGCGATTAAAAAAACCGAAAAACAACACTTCGACTCCTCTCAGCCTTACGAACTGGCATTAGTGTCACACAGAGCGGCGTCGAAGTGAGTGGAGTCGAAGTGTTTTAGTTTATTTTCCTATTGAATAAACCGACAATTGTATTATTTTTACAAAATATAAATACAGATATGTTGTATTTCAACTTTTCCGCATATTTTCTATTTGCATTTGTAACCTCAATTACTACTGATTGGTATACCCTGCATGATAGTATGGATAAGGCTTGGCGACACAATTTCACGTGTTCTGAAATCGGAAAAATCAAATCTCATCTTGGGAAATATTATATTTCTGCTTTTATTATTTTCAGTAGTAATAATTTGGATATAATTAACTTAACCTCACTCTAAAAATACTAATATGAAAATTATTTTTAAAACAAACTTACTTCTTCTATTCTTCTTATTATTTACCTCTTCGTTTTCACAGAGTTTAACTATCCCATTACCGGAGCATCCCCGTCCCGATTTTATGCGCGAACAATGGATGAATCTTAATGGTTGGTGGGATTTTAAATTTGATAAAAAAAATGAAGGTGAAACAGCTAAATGGTATGCCCAACCTCAGGAATTTGGAAAAAAAATTCAAGTACCTTTCCCATGGGGATCAAACTTGTCGGGTGTAAGCAATGAAGCCGATATAGCATGGTATACCCGCAAAATAGAAGTTCCGCAAACCTGGACCGGTAAAAAAGTCTTCATTATTTTTGGCGCTTCCGATTGGAAAACAACCGCCTGGATTGATGGTAATTTATTGGGAACATATCAGGGAGGATATACTCCTTTCGAATTCGATATTACTCCTTACATTAAAAAAGGACAGTCACAAACTTTGGTGGTCAAAGTAGACGATACTCCTCTTCCATTCAAACTGGAAGGAAAACAAGGATATGGAGAAGCCAAAGGAATATGGCAGACCGTTTACCTGGAAACCCGTGGAAACACTTTTCTGAAGAAAGTTCATTTTACTCCTGATATCGACAAATCAAATGTGACATTGGTTTCTGCATTGAGCGAACCCGCTGTTTCTGATCTGGAACTGAAAGTTAAATTTTTGAATGGAAATCCAGGCAAAGCAGAAACTTCGTACAAGATAAAAAAGGGTTTAAAAGAAATCAGAGTAGTTATTCCTGTTGAAAATATGCATCTCTGGAACCTGGACGATCCCTTTCTTTACGATGTTCAGGTTTCTTTAAATAATAAAAATGGCGAAACGGATAAGGTAAGCACCTATTTCGGAATGCGTAAAATAAGTGTTGTGAATTTACCGGGGCTCAATTTCCCTTACATAGCCCTCAATAACAAACCGGTTTATTTACAGCTTACATTGGATCAAAGCTACCATCCCGATGGATTTTATACTTTCCCCAGCGATGAATTTATGCGCGATGAAATCCTCCGCTCGAAACAAATAGGCTTGAATGGTAACCGTATTCATATCAAAGTTGAAGTTCCACGAAAGCTTTATTGGGCTGATAAACTTGGCTTGCTGATAATGGCCGATGTTCCCAATTCATGGGGAGAACCTGAAGAACTTCAGGCCAAAGAATGGGAAGTTGCAATGAAGGGAATGCTGGATAGAGATTTTAACCACCCTTCTATATTCTCGTGGGTGCTTTTTAACGAAACATGGGGTTTATTTACCACTACAAACAAGGAAACCAAGAAAAAAGAATATTTGCCTGCCACACAAAAATGGGTGGCACAAATGTATCATCTTACCAAACAACTCGATTCCACAAGGCTTATCGAGGATAATTCTCCCTGCAATTACGACCATGTAATTACCGATATCAACAGTTGGCATGTTTACCTGCCGGGATACAAATGGAATGAATTCCTGAACGATGCCGTTGCCAAAACTTATCCCGGCTCTACCTGGAATTTTATAGGCGGAAATAAACAGGGAAATCAGCCTATGATGAACAGCGAATGCGGCAATGTTTGGGGTTACGATGGCAGTACCGGCGATGTTGACTGGAGTTGGGATTACCATATCATGATCAATGAACTTCGGACACATCCAAAAATTTGTGGCTGGTTGTACACCGAACATCACGATGTAATTAACGAATGGAATGGCTATTATAAATTCGACCGGTCGAACAAATACTTAGGATTGGAAGATCTGGTGCCCGGAATGACATTAAAGGATTTTCATAATCCTTTATACATTGCCCCGCAGGGTGATTTATGCCGTGAGGCTAAAACAGGTGAAACCCTGGATTTGCCAATCCTTTCTTCGTTTATAACCGGAGCCGACTATGGCAAAACCTTATTCCTGAAAACTGAGCTTGTAAGCTGGGATCAACTCGGAAATTTTGAAATACTCAGCACCAATAATATTCCCATTCCCTACCAACCATGGATGTTTAAAGAAATAGCCCGTGTACCGGTTAAAATGCCAGCTAAAAAAGGATTGGTTCTATTACGCCTTACATTGAAAGATGCTGCCGGAAACGATCTGAACCATAACTTTGCATGTTTTGTAGTATCGGGTGAGAAAAAAACTGGTGTCGAAACTATAATGATGGGCGAAAAGAAAGCTAACTTATTGAGTTTTTCCCCGGCAGGATTTACAACGCAGCAATGGAGCCAGAAACAATGGAATGTTCTGGACGGATTAAAGGTGAATGGCGCTGGTTCCGGATATTTTGAGTATCAGATTAATATTCCCGAAAACATCAACCTCAACGATGTGGAATATGCATCGCTTGTTCTGGAAGCTTCGGCTAAACAATTATTCGGGAAAGATAAATCGCTGGCCGAAAACATGGAAGGAGATTACATGCGTGGTAAAGGCACCTTTGACAACAGCCGTAATCCGAACTCATATCCCATGACCGATGATACAAAATTCTCAAGTAAAGTACGCATTATTGTAAATAACCAGGCTGTTTCCGATCAGGTTTTGGAAGATGATCCTGCTGACCACCGGGGAATACTTTCATGGTTTTCACAACCTAAAAACAATAAGTTAAACGAAGCTGGTTCTTACGGATATCTTATCCATGCAAATATTGAAAAAGCTGTATTGCTGAAAAATAATAAAAGCATTGTTATACGTTTTCAGGTCGACGAATCACTTCCCGGAGGCCTGGCTATTTATGGTGAAAAATTTGGCCGGTATCCTTTGGATCCTACCATTGTACTTGTTATGAAACAATAGTTACTTAATAAATACAATTAAACATGAAAAAACTACTGATCATTTTTCTGCTTATCGGAGCCGTTCAGGCTTACAGCCAGAATTCAATTAAACTTATTCCACAACCTGTGGAAATGAAACAGGGCATTGGAACTTATACTTTAACCAGTGCTGCATCCATCAGTTTTAACAAGGCGGAAGCAAAATTTACAGCCACCAATCTTGCTGAAAAGCTGAACAAGTCTACCGGCTTTAAAATTAAGTCGCAACAAGGGAATTCAGGTACTATTCAGCTTGTTTTAACTGAAACTTCCAATACCGAATTAGGTAAAGAAGGTTACTCCATGGAAGTTACTTCCAAAGGAGCTGTTATCACGGCCAATCAACCTGCAGGCTTGTATTATGGAGCACAAACCTTACTTCAGTTATTTCCCAAAGAAATTGAAAGTACCGTTCCGGTGAAAGGCACCTGGACAGCGCCGGCAGTAAAAATAAAAGACTATCCCCGCTTTGCATGGCGTGGTTTAATGCTTGATGTAAGCCGTAATTTTTTTACCAAAGAAGAAGTGAAAAAATTCATCGACGATATGACCCGTTACAAGTACAATGTTTTTCACTGGCATTTAACTGACGACAATGGCTGGAGGATTGAAATAAAATCGCTTCCAAAACTTACAGAAGTGGGCGCATGGCGTGTTGCCCGTGCTGGTCATTTTGGCGACAGAATGAGTCCGAAACCCGGTGAAACAGCATCAGTAGGTGGATTTTACTCACAGGATGATATCAGGGAAATAATAAAATATGCACAGGACCGTAATGTCACCATTGTTCCTGAAGTAGATGTACCAGGCCATAGCATGGCAGCCGTGGCGGCTTATCCGGAATTGAGCTGTACAAAAAACCCAAACACTCAAGTGGATCCGGGAAGTAATTTTGCCGAATGGTACGGAAATGGAACCTTCCAGATGTTTGTTGACAATACTTTGAATCCTTCCGACGAAAAGGTATATGAATTTCTTGACAAAGTATTTACCGAAGTTGCTGGTTTGTTCCCGGGACAATATATCCATGTGGGTGGAGACGAATGCTACAAAGGATTCTGGCAGAAGGATGCAGGCTGCCAGGCATTGATGAAAAAACTTAACACCCGTCATGTGGAAGACCTTCAGGGATATTTCATGAAGCGTGTAGAAACTATTTTAAAAGCCAAAGGAAAAAAATTACTGGGTTGGGATGAAATACTTGAGGGAGGAATCGCACCCGAAGCAACTTTAATGAGCTGGAGAAACATGGAACATGGTGCTGAAGCATCGAAAATGGGACACGATGTGGTAATGACACCAACCAGCTTTTGCTACATAGATTATGCACAGGGTGATCCAACCATTGAACCCCCCATTTATGCAAACCTCCGGGTAAGCAAGTGCTATAGCTTCGAACCAGTGCCAGAGGATGCTGATGCTAAACATATTTTAGGAGGACAAGGAAATCTGTGGAGCGAACAACTTCCTACTTTGCGACATGCACAATATATGACCTACCCAAGAGCATGGGCGCTCTCAGAAGTATTCTGGTCGCCTAAGGAAAGTAAAAACTGGAATAACTTTGCATCTCGCATGGAATATTTTTACGATCGTGCAGAAGCCGGCAATGTAAATTATTCGCTAGCAGCCTACGATGCCATTATAAAAACATCGAAAAAAGATGATAAACTTATATTGGAGATGGCTACCGAAATTCCAGGTCTGGATATTTTTTATACCATTGACGATGCTATGCCCGATAAACATACTGCCAAATATACACAAGCAGTTGAATTACCAGAAGGGCCTATTACTTTGCGAGCAGTAACTTATCGCAATGGTATGCCGATTGGTCACCTGATTACCTTAAGCCGTAAACAACTCGAAAGTAGGGTTGGAATGTTTTAAGTACTAAAATTTAGATATAAAAAGGCTGTTTCTATATATGTAACAGCCTTTTTTGTTTGGTTACAAATCCTAATGGAAAAAGACTGCTGCTAAACGAATAATAAATACTCCGAAGAGTTTAAGGAGGATACGCCCGAAGCGCTGAGCCTAGACTCAAGGCTACTATCAATGACATAAAGTATTAAAAAGGCGCACGTTTCACATTTATTTAGGGGTTGAATTTAGATAAAAATGAGCACCTTATTAATTCGCATTATTTATAAATGAAACCTAAGACTTTTGTATATTTATAAATATAATGGCTTGAATGTCATTGACTACACGGTTTTCAACTTTATGGCGCATTTAAAAGATATTCTATCCTACCGGATGCTTAAAAAATACCACCCGACAAATCGCTGGCTATTGCATTGGTTTTATCTATTAATCCTAAAAGTTCTAATAAATCAAGAGCCCTGGTTTTTACCTTTTTTGAAGATAAGTTATACATCTGCCCTATGAATACTAACTGTTCGAAGCAAGTAAGTCTGGGGTAAAAAATATTTTCCTGTGGACAATAACCAATAAGTGATTTGCTGTCTTTTCCGTTCGCCGAATCAAAGACTATTCTTCCTTCGGTAGGCGGTATCAGTCCGCAAATCATATTAATGGATGTTGTTTTTCCAGCGCCATTTGGCCCAAGCAGACCAAAAGATTTCATTTTTTGAAATTTCAAAACTCACGCGGTCAACAGCAGGCGTCCGAGCGGAGTCGAAGTATGGCCGGAGTCGAAATTTATTATGATAATAAGGTGAAATCCTACAACTCTCCATGACTACTAAGAGGTTTAATGAATTGGGATAAGGGTTTCTGTCTTGAAAACCTTATTTTTTACCTGTTTTTAGACTAAGTAGCCATTGAACTAATGTTAACTATTATTCAAGTTTTATTCCAAAAACAATATTTAGCGTCCTTCTATTAAATTCAATTAACATTATGATGTACTTTTTCAATCAAATTCTGAAGTTGGCTTAAATTAAACGGTTTACTTAATACGTAAATAACACCGTTTCTTATTTTTTCTTCTTCTTTTATTTGTGACCCCCAACCACTGATTACAGCAACCTTCATTTTACCGGAATACTTTTCTTTTATAATTTCAGCAAGTTGCCAGCCATTCATTTCGGGCATGCCAATATCTGTGATAACCAGATCATATTCATTTCTATCCATAAACTCCAGCGCTTCTTTACCACTTCTGGCTATATCGCCCCTATGTCCCATATATTTCAGCATTTCCTGGGCAACAATGCTAATGGAGTCATCATCTTCGACCCATAAAATCCGTATTACTGCATTTAAATCATTCGGTTCTTCTATTAGGCCTACAGTATTTTCCAATTTCTTACCTGTACAAACCGGAAAAAAGATTTCAATTGTAGTGCCATTGCCGGGAGAAGTATCTTTAACTGAAATGTTACCTTTGTGATCAGTTATGATATTATAAGCACCACTCATACCCAAACCTCTTCCGGGATCGATACCTTTCGTAGAATAAAATGGCTGAAATACCCTTCTTTTAGTTTCTTGATCCATTCCAACGCCTGTGTCCGAAACAGAAATTAAAATTCCCTCCGGTTTAGTCTCGGTTTTTATTGTAATATCGCCACCCTGAGGCAAAGCTTCAACAGAATTTTTGAAAACATTAAAAATAGCACTCCTTAATTCAACTTCCATTCCACAAATTTCAGGGATTTTACCTAAGGAAGTTATAATGTTAATATTAAATCCTTTTTGTTCCGAATCACTCTTCCATAAAGGACGTGATTGAACAATCATTTCACTAATTAAATTATTCAGGTTTACTGGAGAATATTGATTGCTTTCTTGTTTTTCCCCATTTAACCATTGTAACTGCTTTACCCGGGAAGCCGCATCTTTTACTAAGGTATTAATAACATTTAAATATTGATATGTGCTTTTGGACAATTCAGGAGCATGAAGGGCCATTTCAAGATTTCCAAGCATCGATTGAAGCGAATTATTGAAATCGTGTGCTATAGATGTTGCCATTTCACCAATGATGCTTAATCTTTGATTTTCTAATAAAGATTCCTCAGCCTTTTTTCGATCTGTAATATCCACAACGGTCACATGGCATTCCCCTCCATTGTCCATAACCAATCCGTTAAGAAATACAAACGATGTTCGGTTATCATCGGATACCAGAGTTATTTCACAAGTTTCCTTTTTCTTATTTTCAAATATCTCTTCCAGGAAATAATTAAATACAGGGCGTGTTTCGCCCGAGATAAACAGAGCAAACTCCTTATTTTTTAAATATCCGGGATCATGTCCCAGCATATGAGCTCCGAAACTATCCACTTCTTTTATTCTGCCATCATTCGAAAGAGTAAAAAAGCCTGATGGCGCTGCATCATATAACCTCGAATATTTATCGGCCATATTCTGAGCAGCCGTTTTGGTTAAAATTAATTCTTCGTTTTGCATTTCCAGTTCTATCTGGTGCACCTCAAGTTCATGAATTAATTTTAATTTATCTGAATCCGATGATTTATCCTCTTCAGAAGTTCTCTCCTTCACCCGTTCTTCTGCCTTTTGCCTAAGTTCAGTGGTTTCCGATATATAATCATAATTTTCCATAATAACCAAATTAATTGTGGTAATTAATTTCTCTCCTTCGCTCTAGTAAGTTCCTCATTAGCAATTTTCAGCGCCAATTCCAGTTTCTTTGCTATGGTAATATCAGTAAATGTTATTACCAATCCATCAATGCGGTCGTCAAGTGTACGATAAGGCATTATCCTCACATTAAACCACAGGCCATCGTGTGTGGTAATTGATTTTTCCATCGGCGACAAATTTTTCAACACCTGTTTTGCATGAACATCCATTTCGGGATATTGCAATTGAGAGACAAGGTCGGTAAATGGCCGGCCTATATCAGTATTCCTTAATTTGAAAATATTAGTAACCAAATCTGTAAATCGACGGATATTCAAATCTTTATCCAAAAAAAGCGTAGCAATTTCAGTGCTGTTAAGAAAATTTTTCATATCGTCGTTCATCCTGAGCAAGTCGTTTACTTTACTGTGCAATTCAATATTTACTGTTTGAAGTTCTTCATTCAGGCTCTGCATTTCTTCCTTGGAGGTAGTGAGCTCTTCGTTGGCCGATTGCAGCTCTTCGTTCATTGATTGCAGTTCTTCATTAATCGACTTTAATTCCTCCTGCGAAGTTTGCATTTCTTCCCTTGTAACCTTCAATTCTTCCTGACTTCTTTTAAGTTCAAATTCAAGCACTTTTCGTTGCCTGGAAGAACCAGATTTAATGCCGGAAACAAATTGTTCAGTTTTAGGAGCTGTAACATCAGAAAATATAACAATAATAAACCCTTTAATTGATTCGGGTTCTTCAATTTGCTGAATGGTAATATCCACAAAATATTCGGCATCCAAACTGTAAATTTTCACGTTACGAAGAACTACAGGTTCAAAATTAAGCATTGCCCTTCGGAAAGCGGCTGGCAATTCCTGACGAATACCTTCACGTGCCATGGCGTAAATATTCCAGTTTGCTTTCCCTGCAACAGGTTCGAGGTACTTACCGGTTTTACCTGTAATATAGACTATATCTCCATTATTATTAACAAGAACGCTGGAGGGCGAAAATCGCTGAAGTAGAATCTGATCAGTAAGGTTTTGTATATTATCCACTTTTTTTGAAAGGTTTGTTTCTTTAGATATGATGGTTTTTTTATGAAAAAATAAGCTTGGAAAATCAATGGTATCATGCGATAATGAATTTGCCGACCTCCTGTATATTTTCATTTTAGAATCAAGTTCTTCTAAAGACTTTTGCTGTGATCCAATAGTTTCGGCAGTTCCTAAAATCATTATCCCTCCGGGATTAAGGCTATAAGTGAATAGAGAAATAAGTTTTTTCTGGAACTCTGGCTCAATATAAATGAGCACATTACGGCACGATAGGATTTCAAGCTTAGTAAAAGGGGGATCTTTGATAAGATTTTGAGGAGCAAATACAATCATCTCCCTGATTGAATTGTTAATCTGATAATTATCTCCTTCTACTGTAAAAAAGCGGTCGATACGTTCTTTCGAAACATAATCCTGAATTTTTTTGTATGATCCTTTTCGTGCTTTTTCAATTGCATCAATATCAAGATCGGTTGCAAAAATCTGCAAAAAAACTTTTTTATCTAATTTTTCAATAGCTTCCTTAAATACAATAGCCAGTGAATAAGCCTCTTCTCCTGTTGAACATGCAGGAATCCATGCCCGAATCAAATACCCTTCAGGTAAATTGCCGATTAACTCCGGTATTATTACATCCCTGAGTTTATTCCATAAAGCCTGATCCCTGAAGAAATTAGTGACCCCAATCAGCAATTCCTTAAACAAAATTTCGCGTTCCTGTGAATTTTCTTTTAAATACTGAACATAAACCTGGATTTTATCAATCTGATGAATGTTTTTCCGTCTCTCAATTCGTCGAAAAATTGTGTTCTTCTTGTAAAATGAAAAATCGTGTCCGGTTTGTTCCAACAAAAGATGGATTATCTTATCGATATTGTTTTTGCCTATAGTTTCTGAACCTTGTTCCGGTTCCGGCAGAACTTCGTTTTTATTTTCAGTTTCTTCGTATGCTTTTTTGGGTATGGAAAGCTTAAGATGAGCAATTAATTTATTTGGTAATTCAGATGCTGGAGCAAGAATATCAATAATTTCAGTTGCATTGGCACTGTTTGGCATACCATTGTATTTAGCGGAAGCAGGCTCCTGAACCATTGTTACTCCATTATTTTCCTTAATGGCAATGATACCATGACTGCCATCCGATCCCATTCCTGAAAGAATAATACCAACACTCTTATTCTTCATATTTTCTGCAAGCGAACGAAAAAATATGTCAACAGGTAAACGCAATCCTCTTGTTTCGGTAATATCGTGAAGTTGAAAGGTAGTATCATTTAAAGTCAGGCTCTTATTGGGAGGGATTACATAAACAATATTTGGCTGCACCAGCAATCCTTCACTTGCAATCGATACCTTCATTCGGGTAACCCTCTGCAACAACTCTGGCAAAATAGTAGGACGATCCGGATCGAGGTGTTGAATAACCACAAATGCCATACCCGTATCTTCCGGCATATTTCCGAAGAATTGCTCCAATGCTTCCAATCCACCTGCTGAAGCCCCAATTCCAACGATATAAAATTCCGATGTCACAGAGCTATGTGGATGTTGAGCCATTTTAATTTCGGGCAAAGTTGTATTTGCTTCTCTTTTAATAAGCATATTTTTCTATATAAACAAACTGATATCATTTTAAGTGATGATTGTACAGCTAAATAAAAAAGTTCTGATTCGTAAAAAAGTATTAATATTTCTATTAATCTATATTGCAGATACAATGGATGTTAAAATAAATGCAATTAAATTATTACAACTTCCTTCTATCTAGATAATCCATTAGTATTCAAAATAATTCCGTTATTTATTATTTTGAAGGAAAATATTCTCAATAAAAAGGGTGCTTTCAAGGCGAAAATATTAGTTTTTAAAAAAAAATAAAAATAGGAAACTAATATTTTATAACCAAAATTTACCTCTGAATAAAGTTTGACAATAAAAGCCCCACCTCTGGTATAAGATGGGGCTTTTATAAATATTTACAACTAAGACGTAGGCTTCGACTCCACTCAGCCTGACGAACTTGTATGTCACACTGAGCGAAGTCGAAGTGTATATTAATTATTCAATTCCTAAACTAAACGAGATTGATTTACAACATATTAAATTTCGTCCAGCTTCATCAACTTCAAATTGGATTTGAATGCGTTCAGATCAATTCCGTTTGAAGGTTTAAAGCTAATAGTAACCGTTTGACCCGGAAGAATATCGAAATAATTATCGCTAAAAAACCCATCTCCATTTTCAAGACTGAGGTAAATGTTTTTAACCAGTTTGGGAGAAGACAATTCCAGTATAAACAAACCATTTTCTTCTTTAATGTTATTTGAAACTGAAGTTTTAGGGAGACTCAGATTTTTAACAGGAAGAAAATATAGAATGTTGGAAGATAAAACCTGATCCCCTTCTTTCACCTCAGTGTATAACAACGAAGTTTTAAGGGCAGATGCAGGAACAAGATTAGCAACATCATCCTTGAAAAATTCTTCGCTTCCATTCGCTTTAAGTTTAGTTTGAATAGTTTTTTCAAATAATGTTTTACCTGAAAAATCAATAACTTTAACTAAAAGACTGGCATTTATTTCTTTTTGAAGATCATTTACAATGTAGATGCTTAATTTGGTAGAGTCCAAATCGGGCGAAACCAATACATCGGAAAAAGCTTTTTTTGCAAAATATTGCTGAGCTTTCCAACGACGGTAATAGTCGGTGCTGCTCCAGGACGCAACAGGCCAGCAATCGTTTATTTGCCAGAAAAGAGTTCCCATGCAATAAGGCTTTGCACGGCGGTGGGCTTCCATCGCGAATTTTATCCCTTCAGCCTGTAAAACCTGACCAACATACAGGAATTTTTTAAAATCCGTTGGAACTTTATAATCGCGCTGCATATAATTTTTAATGGTACCATTTCCAATCGACGAACGTTGATGCGCTTTCATCACATCCGAAAAGATATCATAATCGGACGGAATAGTATATGTTTTAACTGTGTTAAATTCGGGAAACGATTGAAAACCATATTCGCTCATAAATCGACCGATGTGAGTTTCGTAATCTTCGAATGGTTTTTGTCCCCACCAAACATCCCAATAATGGATATCGCCACTGTGGGCAGCGAAATCAGAATGTTTTCTCCAGCCTGCTAAAGGTGATGATGGCCAGTAAAACCGGGCTGCATCGTATTCTTTTACAACATCGGGAATAATTTTATGGAAAACAGTATCGTAAGAATGCCAGATAGCTTTGCGCTGTTCGGGAGTATATTGATTTTTCCAGCCCCAGCCACCTTTTTCGTTATATTCCTGCCAAGCTACATCTATTTCGTTATTGCCGCACCATATCCCAACTGAAGGGTGATTGCGCAGTCTTTTTACATTATCGATTGCTTCCAGCCTTACATTTTCAAGAAATGCATCGTCACCCGGATACATGCTGCAGGCAAACATAAAATCCTGCCACAGTAAGATTCCGTACTTGTCGCATAAATCGTAAAACTCATCATTTTCATAAATGCCACCGCCCCAAACACGTAACATGTTCATTTTGGTATCGAATGCCGATTTTACCACTTTTTCATATTCCGCTGGCGTTACCCTTGGAAGGAAATTATCGTTTGGAATATAGTTGGCACCTTTCATAAATACTGCTTTGCCATTTAACTCCACATAAAAACTTTTTCCGAGTGAATCGGGCTCCTGAATAACTTTAACAGTACGAATACCAATATTGGCCTGCTTTCCATCAATAACTATATCATCAATTTTAAGATTACCGATGAAATTGTATAAAAAAGCTTCGCCTAAACCATTTGTCCACCATAATTTTGGGTTGTTAACTGTTAAGTTAACTTCACCTTTACAAAGCCCGGGTTTAAGTGAAATTTTACCGGTTGCTTTCAGTGAAGAATCGTTGCTGCAGGTAATTTCAATTTCGGCATTACCGGTAACAGTAGACTGAACCTCGAAAATGGCTTTCAGATTTGCTTTTTCAGCAGATACTGACTCCTGAACTATTTGAATGTTGTTAATTTTGGCATTATTCCAGGCCTGGAGATAAACCGGACGCCATATGCCGGAAGTTACAAAACGGGGACCCCAGTCCCATCCATAATGATAGCCGGCTTTACGGGTAAAGATGCTTACTTTTTTATCTCCCAGTCCACCGTTCTCACTCTGATCGTTTGCCGCAGGCAAAGCAAATCCTAATTTTTCAAGATCTTTTAAACCAATGTTAATGGGAGAGTGAAAATATATTTTCAATACATTGTCGCCGGCTTTTAAAAACCTTTTGCAATCGGCTTTCCACTCCCGGAACATATTATCCGATTGAAGCACCAGCGAGTCGTTAACATAAACATCGGCATAAGTGTCCAATCCTTTAAAATCAAGTTCGATATTTTCATTTGTCATCAAGGCACTATCCACTTTGATGATATTTTGATAAATCCAGTCTTTCTTGTCGATCCACTGCATGTTCCGCTCGTTGGTACGATAAAAGGGATCTTCAATTTTTTTATTCGCCAGCAAGTCGGTATGCACAGTCCCCGGAACATTTGCCGGCAGCCATTCTCCGGAATCAGCTTGTTTAAACTGCCAGCCACTGCTGATATCCAAATTAATAAGAGGAACCACTTCCTTCATCTTACTGCATGAAGTGACAAACAGGGCAATCAATACTAAAAAAAAGTAGTTCTTCATTTTATTAAGTTAAGTGAATATTGATTTATTTTTGTTTCAGATAAAACTTTGTTGCGGGATTAGGAATATAGTTGTCGTTGATAAAAGACATAAATCCGAGCAATGCTCCCCAATGATAAAATGGATCGCTGTTGGTAACATCGTCGGCATATCCCGTGATCGCATTATAATTCTCATTTATTGTACCTTTTTCGAACCAGTTACGCATTAAAAGATCACGGGATTTCCTGATCAGGTCTTTTTTAGCATCTGCAAGATTATAGTTAGACATTCCTACATACACCAGAAAGTTCAAAGGACCCCATATGCGACCCCTCCAGTAATTCTGATCTTTAAATGCAGCATCGTTTCGCGAAATACCTGGTATCATCCATTCACTATAAAATTCCTCAGGATTAAAATAATGTTCTTCTATCATTCGCTCGGCCTGCGACTGTGTTGGAGTTCCCGATAACAAAGGATAGAAATTTGTGGGGGATAATTTCTCGCTAAACAATTCGGTATCCGTTCTTTTATTCAGGAATATACCTTTTTCTTCGCTCCACAGTGTTTTTAATACTTTATTATAATTATCAGCACGTGCCTTTAATTCTTTGGCATCTTCTTTTTTACCCAGTAATTCGGCAATTTCTGCAAGGTTCTGGCAATCCCAGATATACATGGATAACAGGCCAACATCGGCAAGTTCCAGAACATGTTTGCTTTTATTAAAGGGAACATTATCAAACATAGGAGAATTGTCGAGGCCTGATTCGTAAGCAGCCGCCTGCCAGTTATTAGCCTGCCAGGGATATTTAGGGTCACTAACCGGATTGGATCCCCAGCTCAGGTAACCATTGTTGTCCCTGTTTTTTGGCCACCACCTGTTCCAGCTCAGGAGTTCATCGTATGTTTCCCGTAGAAGCCATTCCTCTCCGTAATGCTTATAAATTTCCTTGATAACAAAACTGCCGACAGGAGGCTGACTTCTGTCGATAGAAGTTTTGCCGTAGGACGATGCAAAATTTGGCACAAACCCACCGGCAGTTATCGATTTGGTAATTTCGATGGCATTGGCATAAGCCAGTGGCTTATTAAAAAGTGAAAACATATAACTGGCAAAATAGGTATCCCAATCGAATAAAACCCAGCCACCCCAATTGGAATTCCAAGAACGGCTCACAGGAGTGATAACACGTTTATTCTGTGGGTCGTAAATAGTGTTCCAGCCTAACACTGACGACATGGTGCGGTAAACTTCCGATAATCCCTCATATTGCATGGCTTCTTTTTCCATGTTATTCCGGTTAGTTTCAATAAACGACTGTATATCGTTCATACTCATGGGAACACCGGCATATATGCCAATTTCGCCCGCCAAAGGAACAGCAAGGTAAGGAGAATTGGAAGGGATGTAATCGGTTGTTATTTTATTTGGAGTTCCTATCAGGATACTTCTTGTATCAGTTTCGACAAATATATTATTTCCGGAAAGTGAGAATTTACCTGAATGGTTCCAAAGAATTCCCGTTTCGATAATCACATTCGGCATCATTGAACTTGCCTTCATAGTTGTAATTAACGCTACCCACTGATTTCCTTTGGATGCTGTCTGGATTTTAAAAGTATTATCGCTCCAATCCACTATGATTTCGGTATAGCTGCCATCGCTCGAATGCCATCCTGGTGAAACTTTTTCCGGTCGACCCTCTTTTACTTTAAACGACTCTTTTAAATACGAAGCGCCATTTGCAGTGTTATTCATACAAATGTTTACCGCTATAGCTTCGGGCAATAAAACATGCGATAACATGCTTTCAGTATTCCAGGTGTTCCATCCCTGAGCAAGCGATTGCTGAAGTTTTCTGTAATTATCGCTGTAAGTAATATTTTGCGATAAAACAGCAGCCGAGTTAAGCAATACCAAAATTGCCGTTAAAAAATGCTTCATTAATATTTTAGAAATAATGGTTGTTCTTACTACAAAGTAACAAAATTTTCAATAGGTGGTATCAAATTGAATACTATTATTAAAAGAAGAATATATCCTCCGGTTAATGCGTTGAAATTGCCGGTGTATACCAAATGAATTACTTTATCATGATTCATATGATGCCCATGCAACATGCGAT
Source organism: Bacteroidales bacterium (assembly GCA_038320545.1). Taxonomy (GTDB): domain Bacteria; phylum Bacteroidota; class Bacteroidia; order Bacteroidales; family JAAUTT01; genus JAAUTT01. The sequence continues at coordinate 60,654 of JBBQEI010000016.1, read as the reverse complement.
TCACCAAGAACAACTTTCACTTTTCCCTGAAATACAATTTTAACGGCTTCCTTAACAGAATTGTGGATATGATGGGCCAGAAACTCGGTTGTTGTTAGCTGATGCTTAAATTCAGGCACTTCATCGAGATTTTTGTATCGTAATGGTTGAAGGCAATCATGAAGAACCTGTTGAGCCAGTCCAATGTCTAATACAATATTGGATTCGGTTAGAGTCTCCGAAAAAAATGTAACATCGACAATATAAGTTGCTCCGTGTAAATTGGAAGCCGGGCCAAAAGCTTCATTATTCAATGAATGTGCAATCATTATATGATCGCGGATAGTAACACTGTACATAGATTTAAACATAACAGTACGAAAAAACTATTCCGATATCAGGAATTTCTTCATTCCTTAATTTTTTAAAAAAGGAAGGAGCATTGCTGAAAGGAACCTCAAGGGTTATTAATTGATCAAATACATCATCCTTTAAAAGTTTAAAGACTAATTCTTTTCTTCGCTGATAGTTCCAGCGATTACTTTTACTCGAAGGAATATTAGAAACCTGGGAACTAATAATTTGCTTGCGGTTATAATGGAATCCATGCCCTAATTTTAAATTAACAGCATCCGAACCAAACCAGCTCAATTCTATCACTTTTCCCTCAAAGCCTAAAACATCCAGGCAAGTCTGCAAACCCCTGCCGGAACCACTGGTATTAAATGCAATATCATAATTGTTCCCTATTCTTTTAGTGGTTGATAAAACCCTCAAACCCAATTCTTCAGCTTTTTTAGCTCTTTCCTGTTCCTTTTCGAGCACCAGCAGATCCACTCCCGGAAAACGCTTAATCAGCATTGCAACCAAAGCGCCTATAATTCCAAAACCAACCACCAAAACCTTATCACCTGCTGAAAGGCCGCTGTCCCAAATGGCATTTATAGCAGTTTCAAGATTACTGGCGAGGGCGGCTCTTTTTGCCGGAATAAATCCTGGTACAGGAAATACCAAATCTTTTTTGATCGTTACCACCGATTTATGAGGATGCATAACATGAACCAGTTGCCCCATCATTTCGTCCGAACCCTGCATAACCATTCCCACAAGCGAGTATCCATAAGTACACGGGAATGAAAAAAAACCTTTCATATAAGGAACCCGCATATTTTCCCCTACTTCTTCCGGCACATTTCCAAGTGAAACAATTCGCTCAGTTCCCGGACTTACCATTGAAAAAACCGATTCAATTACCAGATCATCAGGTTCAGGTTTTTCCAAAGGACTTTCTCTTAACTCCGATTCCTTATACGACACATGCCACAATTCCAGTGATTTTGTCATTCAGTTATTATTGACGTTTGTTTTCGTTTATGAGTATTCCACTTCACCTTTCCTTTAAAAAACATTCCTTCTCCCATAGTTTTAAACTGATGCGATGAAAATCCAACAGCATCTTTAACATGTCTGATTTGTGGCAGATCGAAGTTCGGTAATCCTGATCCAAATATTATAGGAGCCACATACAACTGTATTTCATCGATCATTTTATTTTTCAAAAACGATGAAGAGGTTCGGGAGCCACCTTCAATAAATACAGAATGAATTCCCATTTTATATAAATGCTTCATAATAAAAACTGGCAGTTGGGCTTTCATAGGTAAAGTAACCTGCTCTACTCCCTGCAGTATTTTTGCTGATTCGCTTGTAAAAAGAATAATTTTTTCCTTGTATTCCATTAAACTGGAGAAACTGGCTGAAGAACTTCCCACTACCACCTTTATAGGATTATTCCCTTTCACGTGCCTTACATTTAACCTTGGCTTGTCGTTTCGTAAAGTATTCATGCCAATTAATATCGAATCGCATAAGGAACGCATACGGTGACAATGCGTAAGATCCTCCTGGTCGCTTATCCATTTGGAATGCCCATCGAAAGTAGCGATTTTACCATCGAGCGATTGTGCATAATGCGAAATGCCATAAGCACGCTTGAGTTTATGCGATTTCAGGGTAGAAAAACAATAAGGAAGGTAGGTATCAATAAACTGAAAATCGAGATCTTCAGGGATCTCCTGCTGAGCCTGAACATCAAAATTTTTATCCCAGCAATAATTGATTTGAGAATAGTTGGTTTTATCATCAAAAGTAAACTTTATCTCAGGCTTTTGTCCTGCCGCTGCAACTCCTAACTGAACATGATAATTACTTTGAGAGTATAATATCTGAACTGAAAAATTTTTCTGATCGCACGAACTGAGCAATCTCCTGAGTTCAAGCAAGCTGTTCCAAATAACATCAATCATAGAAATTTAGACTTTATTTAAGGAACAATGCAGCTAAACAATTGTTGATGAAACTAATGCAATATAGGCCAGTTGAGCTTTTTCACAAATCGTACGAATGTTCACCGTCCGATTACGACCTGCTTTACATGTGTTTGTCGTATGAATCAATCCTGAAAGGCATTCCCAAAAAAATTAAAGACGAATCGTTCATGGCGATTTTTTAACAGAGGTAAAAGCTAATATGCATGATTACTCATCTTCCAGATTTAGTGAAAATGAATGGAGTATTCAGCCAATAAAAGACTCTCGTAAGTTGGAACAGATGAAGCTTAAAGGTATTAAATTGAAGGATTTGCCTGTTATCATAAATTATGAAATAAAAACTGGGTACAATGAAGCTTTTTATATTGATGAAAAAACACGTCAAAAGCTTATTGAAGCAGATTGTAAGAATGCAGAATTAATAAAACTAATGGTGCGCGGCAGAGATATTTCTCCTTAATGGAATAACCGGATTTGAATATTTAATCAGTACGTTTCCTACCTTAAAGTTAGATATAGAAAGCTATCCTGCCATTAAAGAACATTTACTTTCGTTTGGATTTGATCGATTAAACCAAACAGGAGTATATGGTGCAAGAAAAAAGACAGCTGGCAAGTGGTTTGAAACCCAAGATAGCATTGCTTACCATCAGGAATTTGCCAAACCAAAAATTATCTACCCCAATATGACTTCAACATTTCCATTTATGTATGATGAAAGTGGAATGTTAAGCAACGACAAAAGTTTTTATTTTGCTCTTTAGTATTTTTCAACTTCTTCCAGAGCTTACAACAACGTTTACTTTCAAGGTTAAAGAAAAACAGAAACCACCATCGATTTAATTAAATGATTATATCGTATCTTCGTAAAAAATAGAAATAATGGATTTGCAAACCAGAAAATTGAATGCTATAAAATACCTGATTAGTCTGCAGGACGAAAAGGCTTTTAGTAAAATAGAATCTACAATTTTTGAGAGCCAGAATCCACAAGAAGTTAAAAGGGATTTAAAACCTTTTACACAAAGACAGCTATTAGCAAGAGCAAAACAATCAAACAAAGATTACCAAGCAGGCAAATTCAAGACCCAAGAACAATTGGAAAATGAATCTGAAAATTGTTAATCCTATGAAAATAATTTGGTCTGATTTTGGATTAACGACTCTTATTGAAATTTACAAATACTACAAAGATGTTGCAAATAAAGACATTGCTATAAAATCAAGAATAGTATTTTTTCTGCGACCAAACAACTGATAAAACATCCTGACTCTGGACAAATTGAATTAACATTGAACCAATTAGGAGAAAGTCATCGATATTTAGTTAAGGATAATTATTAGAATTGTGTATAAGAAAGTTGATGAAGGAATATTAATTACTGATGTATTTGATACTCGCCAAGATCCAAGAAAACTAAACGTCAAAACAAGAAAACCCAGCAGGTAATCGAGTTGGCAGCTTACAAAAATGATACTGAATCGTTAAATCGCTTATGATCACCCAAAATATTAATATCATTCCTTTTTATTTATTTGAAAACCTGAATCAATATCCGGAATTGCTGCATTTCGTTTCAACCCGTGAAGGCGGAATAAGCGAAGGAACGCATTCCTCATTAAACCTGAGTCTTCGGGTTAACGACGACCCTTATAATGTGAAGAGAAACCGGGAAGTAATTGCATTATCGTTCGGGATTGACCCTAAAAACCTGATTTTTCCCAGTCAGACCCACGACGATAAAGTTGAAGTGATTGATAAAACATTTCTGGACAAACCCGAAGAAGAACAAAACCTGATTTTGCACGGAGTGGATGCCATGATTACCAATCTGCATAATGTTTGTCTCTGTATCCTCACTGCCGATTGTGCTTCCATTTTGATTTACGATGCAGTTTCCAGAGTTATTGGGATTGCCCATGCAGGCTGGAAAGGTACAGTCAAAAAGATAGCTGCAAAAGCTATTGAAACAATGAAAGAAACATATGGTTGTTACCCGAAGAATATGGTAGTTGCTATCGGGCCATGTATTTATGCCGAATCGTTCGAAGTAGGTGAAGAAGTAGCTTCAGTTTTTAATGAGACATTTCAAACCAATGGTAACATTGTAATTAGAAATCCCGAATGGCCCAAACCCCATGTGGATATAGTTGCTGCTAACATAGAAATATTAAAAGACTGTGGCATTAAATCAGAAAACATCGAAGCATCAGGCATCTGCACATTTCAAAATGCTGAAACGTTCTTTTCGGCAAGGCAAAAAGCTGATGGCAGATTTGGTTCGGGAATTATGATAAAATAAACACGAAGGAAATTATTTTAAAAGTTAAACACGAAGGCACTAACTCACGAAGAAAAAAAATACTATGGCTTGCTGAAAAGATCATTACCTGAAATTTCAGATAGGAAATTATCTCAGAGGGGTAAAATGTTTATAGAAATGGATCAAACATGCGAATATGCGACCACATCCGGGGTCGAACAGCTTACTAATTATCATATCCTATAAAATTGTGACCTCCCTGAGGTCAATCAGAGCTTTCATTAAATTTTTCAGCAACTTCTTGATTTTGTTTTCATGCTTAGGTTTTTTGAATAGCTCTTTTCTTCGTACTTCCTACTTCTTTCTCCTTACTATATTTTCATTTCCCCTGCAAAACCTTCTTAAAAAAAGCACCCTGCCTGGTTGGCGTATACTTCCAATCGCTGAACATCATGGGTGCCCAATCAGGGTCGAATACCCAAACCACCCACGAAATACCTTTTTTCGCAGTATAATCAACCAGTGCTTTACCATAGGTTTCATCTCCGGTTACGGGAATATGAACCCCCTTTTCTTGAGGAAGTGCAAACCCAACTTCGGTGAGAATAACAGGATATTTATCGGCAACAAATCCCCAGTCCTGCTCCCATTGTGGTTCCCAAGGCTGTGCCCTTTTTTGTGGATAAGGATGCGACACATAGGCAATGCCTGGAATATTTATAGGATCGTTTTTCACCGGACTTAAATCGTAAGCCCAGTTAAATCCGGCTACAAGCAGAATAGCTCTTGGGTTATTGGCCAAAATAATGGTAATTGCATCTGTCATTATTTCTTTCCACTGCGACCAAGTACAAATGCCAAGCTGATTATTATAAGTGGTTGGCTCATTAAAAATTTCGTACATGGCAACAACAGGTTCGTTGGCATATTTACGTGAAATGGTGAGCCAGAACTCAAAGGTTTCTTTTTTGGTAGTGTTGTACATATCACTCTGGTAAAGTTCTGTACGAAGATTGCCAATCGAATGCCAGTCGATGATCAGATACAAATTCAATTCTTTTGACCATAGAACTGCCTGATCAATTAATTTCAGATAATTTTCCTGACCACGGCTTTTCCATGCTGTTGGATGCACTGGTAAACGAACAATATTGGCACCCCAGCTTTTTGCTTCCTCAAAATGAGCCTTTGTCCATTTTCCAGCTTTTTCGAGTTTATCGGGATCAGAAAAATTTAATCCTCTGAATACAATAGTTTTGCCGGTTTCGTCAACAAACTTATTGCCCGAGACTTTTATTAATCCCATTGATGGCTGAGCCAGCAAAGAGGCAACAAAAAAAATGGATAGGGTTAGCGTTAATAGTTTCTTCATGTTTCTAGATGTTAATTAAAAATGAAATAAAAATAAACAAATTCATTAATTATGAATATAACCGTTCTAAATGTTAGGGACCGGCCTCTTGAAAATGGCGTTAAAAAATCAAAAGAGTACCCGTAACGAGGGGATTGGAGCGGTATAGATCGCAGAACCTATGATTAACTTTGAAAATTATTAATTAAGATAATCTTAAAAATGGTAAAAATGCAGCGGCTTATCCCCGCAGTAGGGAACTCTTTTGATTTTAGCCAATTTTTAAGAAGCCTTGACTTTTTGGTACTTTTGTGTTAAGACAAAAGTACGGATGATCATATTATGAATATCTTGCTTGTCATTCTGAACGAAGTGAAGAATCAAAAAAGCTTTACAGGACCATGTCTAATATATAAATCACATAATAGTTTTCTATGAATCAGAAATTGTAATTCAAATCAAATTTAGAATGGTTCTAAAATAAATTTTAATTTTTAAATGAATACGATTTTTGCTAAATAATGCTTTATTTTGTGCCGTTTTTTAAGCACAACACGATATATTTTAGCTATTTAAAACATTTATAGAACTTAATAAATTAAAAATGAAACAATCAGTTGCAATATTATGTGCAGGAGGACCAGCACCAGGTATTAATACCGTAATTAGTTCGGTTACAAAAGTATTTTTAAAGAATGGATACGATGTAATCGGTGTGCACGAAGGTTATAAATCCCTTTTCAAAGGTGAACCAAACATTGAAATGCTTGATTTTCAACATGCCGACAGTATATACAGTCATGGAGGTTCTGCTTTGCGCATGAGTCGTTTCAAACCAAAAGACGACGAATTCAAGCCTGACTTTTTTGAAAAATTCAATGTTAAATTGCTGGTAACCATTGGTGGCGACGATACCGCTTCCACTGCTGCCCGTTTAACCAAATACCTTCAATCGAAAAACCTGGATGTAAAAAACATTCACGTTCCAAAAACTATCGACAACGATCTTCCATTGGCTGAAGGAATTCCTACTTTCGGTTACCATTCTGCAAAAGAAGAAGGCGTTCGTTTAGCAACCACTGTTTACGAAGATGCCCGTACAAGTGGTACCTGGTTTGTTGTTGCTGCCATGGGTCGTGAAGCGGGTCACTTAGCGCTGGGTATTGGTGCTTCGGTTCATTATCCGATGATCATCATCCCTGAAATGTTCAACAAAACCAAACTTACGTTTGACGCCATCACCAACCTGGTTGTTTCTTCCATTTTGAAAAGAAAAATTATGGGTATTGACTATGGTTGCGCCATCATCAGCGAAGGTGTGTTCCATTTTATGAGCGACGAAGAAGTAATAGCATCCGGAATTCAGTTTACATACGACGATCATGGGCACCCTGAATTAGGAAACGTGTCAAAATCGCACATTTTCAATTATTTGCTTCAGCTTAAATTGAAAGCTTTGGGAGTAAATGTTAAGAGCCGTCCTAACGAAATGGGATATGAACTTCGCTGCTGCCGTCCGATTGCTTACGATATGAATTATGCAACTCAGTTAGGATTGGGTGTTTATAAACTTTTCAGTGAAGGAAAGAGCGGTTGTATGGTTACACTTAACAAGGATAACGAAATTGCTCCTCTATATTTGAAAGATGTATCGGATGCCAACGGAAAAGTAATTCCACGTTTGGTAAACATCGAATCGGCCAGGTTTAAATTAACATACGATAATAATCTTCATTATATCACTCCTGAAGATTATGAAGCAGCCAAAAAATACGTTTCAAATCCTGAAGAATTCGATTTCAAGAAAATATTGAACTGGTAACAATAGAAAGGCTGTCGAAAGACGGCCTTTTTTGTTTTGAATACTTGATTTTCAATGGTAATGGTCTAAATCTATCTATTTATGACAGGTTTTGGTAAAAAGCTATTAATAAAGAATATACCGTTGCGGCGATGATAGCGGAATTGCTTTGCTCAACTGGTTCCCGCGCCGCCGAAATAAATGCTCGAATCCAAGGCTACAAATATGCAACACCTTCGGCGTTGAATACATGTCATTCATCGATTATGCCCAATTCTTGGGGGGTCAAGTCTACTTATGACAAATTTTGGTAATAACCAGGAATGAGTAAATATTAATAAAGTTCATTAGAAGGATCTTCAAGTCCCCCGCTCCGGGGGATTTAGGGGTAGTCCAGCTGTCATTACCCAATTGTGCCCCATTTTCATAGAGTTCGGTCTACTACCAATGACAAATTTTGATAAAAAGCTTCTAATTAACAGAATTGCTATTGTCGCGATGAGAGCTATAATGCCACCTTCTGTAATGCATTCATGCATATCTTATAAGGAAGTAAATGTTAACCAGTCATTTATCTATTATGCTTCATTTTCCTGGGGTTGGCTGTACCAATGATTGTTGTCTGTCGTCTGTGGTCCGTTGTCTGTAGTCTATTATCTTTCGTCCGTCGTCCGTAGTTGTCGACTGTGGTCCGTGGTCCGTGGTCTGTCGTCTGTCGTCTTTCAACTTTTATGACTTTTATCATCTTTTTCCCATCTTTTCTTTTAAAAATGTTAATTTTTCATTTACTTTGCTTCCACAAACAAACAAGATGATGTTTCAACCGATATGCAAATACCCTCGTAACAGGCGCAGTTATTGCTCCCGGTGAAGGTTTTGTGTTTTTTTTGAATCGAAATAAAAAAGAAACTTGCCTTCACCAGCAGGTTTTTTTTGTTTCTTTTTGGAACATTATGAAAAACAGAATGGCTTAAAATTTTATAGTTTATCAAAAATAAAATTAAATGAAAGAAAAAGTTGTTTTAGCATTTAGTGGCGGTTTGGATACTTCCTATTGTGCCAAATACCTGGGAGAAGAAAAAGGTTATGAAGTTCATTCGGCCATTGTAAACACAGGTGGGTTTACAGCCGATGAATTACGCGAAATTGAAGCTAAAGCTTACAGGTTGGGTGTTATTTCCCATAAAACACTCGATGTAACCAGCGATTATTATTCACAATGTATCAAATACCTGATATTCGGAAATATTTTAAAAAATAATACCTATCCACTTTCAGTTAGTTCGGAACGTGTTTTCCAAGCCATTGCCATTGCTAAATATGCAAAGGAAATTGGTGCAACTCACATTGCTCATGGCAGCACCGGAGCAGGAAACGATCAGGTACGATTCGACCTCGCTTTTCATATTCTTTGTCCCGATGTAAAAATCATCACTCCCATCCGCGATATGAAACTTTCGCGCGATGCTGAAATTGAATTTCTGAAAGCAAAAGGTGTTGTAGCCGATTGGACAAAAACCACCTATTCTATCAATAAAGGCTTGTGGGGAACCAGTGTAGGCGGAAAAGAAACATTATCGTCCAATTTACCATTGCCCGAACAGGCATATCCTACACAACTGGAGAAAAATGGCGAAGAAACTCTTACTCTGGAATTTGTAAAAGGTGAAGTAAAAGGAGTGAATGGCAAAACTTTCGACAATGCTGTGGATGCCATCCGCGAAATTGAAAAATTTGCTGCTCCATATGCCATTGGTCGCGATATGCATGTAGGCGATACCATCATAGGCATCAAAGGTCGTGTTGGTTTTGAAGCAGCATCGCCGCTCATCATCATTAAAGCACATCATCTGCTCGAAAAACACACACTCACCAAATGGCAGCTTTACTGGAAGGAACAACTCTCAAACTGGTATGGCATGTTTGTACACGAATCGCAATTCCTGGAGCCCGTAATGCGCAATATGGAAAAATTCCTCGACGACACACAGGAAAATGTTACCGGAAAGGTATTTGTAAAACTGCTGCCTTACCGCTTCGAAACCTTGGGAATTGAATCGGAACACGACCTGATGAACGCCAAATTCGCCAAGTATGGAGAAGAAAATACTTCCTTTAGTGGCGAAGATGTGAAGGGTTTTACTAAAATACTGGCAAATCAGATGAAGATATATTTTGCGATAAACGAAAAGAAGTCGTAAGTCATTAGTCTTTAGTCGTAAGACTAATACACTTACGACTTACGACTAAATATTAAAAATATGAATAATTACAAAGAGCTTAAAGTTTGGCAAAAAGCAATTGAAATTGCAACAGAGATTTATAAGATTACCAGAACCTTCCCAAAAGAAGAACAATATGGTATTGTTAATCAATTAAGAAGAGCTGCAAGTTCAATTGCCTGTAATATTGCCGATGGGGCTGGACGCAATAGCGAAAAAGAATTCAATCATTTCCTGGGCATATCTATTGGATCGTCCTTTGAAACGGAGACTCAATTAATTATCTCAAGAAATATTGATTACATTTCAGAGGAACAATTAAATTCAATATCAGATAAATTATCTGAAAACCAGAAAATGATCAGAGGGCTTCAAAAAACATTAAATAAGTAGTAAGTCTTTGGTCGTAAGTCTTAAGACAATCTTTCGACCTACGACTTACGACCTACGACTTAAGACTTACGACTAAATCATGTATAACACCATTACCATAAAAATAGGATCAAATGTTCTGACGACTTCTGCCGGAATGCCCGATGAGGAGCGGATAGCACACCTTGTAGATCAGATGGCTTTTTTGAAGAAAAAAGGGCTTGATATTCTGCTTGTTTCGTCGGGAGCTGTTGCTTCGGGTAAAAAAATTGTGAATTGTCCTAAACGGAACGATCCTGTTTCGTGCCGCCAGTTGTGGGCATCGGTTGGTCAGGTAAAACTTATCCAGCTATACTCTGAAATGTTTGCTAAGCACCATATGATATGTTCGCAGGTATTGGTAACCAAGGAAGATTTTCGTGACCGCCAGCATTTTTTGAATATCCGAAATTGTTTGAATACCTTGCTGGAACACAATATCATCCCGATTATCAATGAGAATGACGTGGTGTCGGTAACCGAGCTGATGTTTACCGATAATGATGAACTGGCGGGATTGATTTCGTCGATGATGGACGTGGAAGCCATGGTGATCCTGAGCAATGTCGATGGCATATACAATGGCGATCCTTCGGACAAAAACTCTGAAGTAATCCCGGTTATTGATGACGAGGCGATAAATATTTCGAAATATATATCCACCACCAAATCGAATTTTGGCCGGGGAGGCATGATGACAAAATATTCAATGGCTAAAAAAGTATCCGATTCGGGAACACCTGTTCATCTGGCCAATGGAAAACGTGAGAATATCCTGATAGATATAGTGCAAAACAATAATAACCTGATACAAACATATTTTAAACCCGGGCGAAAAACATCACCTTTTAAAAAATGGCTGGCATATTCGGAAGCATCAGTAAAAGGGGAAATTCATATCAATGAAGGAGCAAAGGAATCCCTTCTGGCAAGCAAGGCTAACAGCCTGTTACCAGTAGGTGTGGTAAAAATTTCGGGTGAGTTTTTAAAAGGCGACCTGGTTAAAATTATCGATGCCCACGGTAAGAATATTGGAGTAGGTAAAACTCAGTACAACCTGGAAACAGCATTGAAAAAAATGGGATTGAAAAATCAAAAGCCCATTGTACATTACGATTATCTTTATTTAAAACATTAAAGATGAACATACAGCAGACACTTAAAGATGTAAAGGAAGCCAGCCGCGAACTGGTGACACTTTCGGAAGAGAAGATCAATGACCTGCTTCTGAAAGTTGCCGGAGAAGCTGAAAAGCAGATTCCGTTTATCCTTTCGGAAAACAAAAAGGATCTCGATCGAATGGATCCAAACGACCCCAAATACGACCGTCTTAAACTTACTGAAGACAGAATTAAAGCCATTGCAGGAGACGTCCGCAATGTAGCTTCCTTGCCAACACCTTTGGGAAAGGTTTTGGATGAAGCCATTCGTCCCAATGGTTTAAAAATATCCAAAATATCGTTTCCGATGGGAGTAATAGGAATAATTTATGAAGCCCGTCCCAATGTCACTTTCGATGTATTTTCCCTTTGCTTAAAATCCGGCAATGCATGTATTCTGAAAGGCGGCAGTGATGCCTCATTTTCAAATGAAGCTATCGTGAAAATCATCAAACAGGTAATCGCTTCGTTTAGAATGAACGAAAATATCCTTGCCCTTCTCCCACCCGACCGTGAAACCGTAAAAGATTTACTGGAAGCCCGGGAGTATGTGGATATCATTATTCCGCGTGGAAGCCAGAGCTTGATTGATTTTGTAGTTCAGAATTCAAAAATTCCTGTAATTGAAACCGGTGCCGGCATTGTTCATACCTATTTTGATGAGTTTGGCGATCTTGAAAAAGGAAAATCCATTATCTTCAATGCTAAAACCCGTCGTGTAAGCGTTTGTAATGCCCTCGACTGCTTGGTAGTTCATCAAAATCGATTGAACGATCTTCCGCTGTTAACATCCAGGTTAGCCGAAAAAAATGTATTGATTTATGCAGATGAGGCAGCCCTTAAAATTTTAAAAGGTCAATACCCGGAAGCTTTGCTGAAACCAGCAACTGAAGAATCGTACGGAACTGAATTCCTAGCTTATATCATGAGTATTAAAACGGTTACGGGATTTGAAGAAGCTCTGGAACATATTTATAAGTACAGTTCCAAACACAGCGAAGCCATTATCAGTGAAGACGAAAAACGCGTAAACCAGTTCTTTCAAAGAGTGGATGCAGCAGCGGTCTATTCAAATACATCCACAGCTTTTACCGACGGTGCCCAGTTTGGCCTTGGTGCCGAAATTGGTATCTCCACCCAGAAACTACATGCCCGAGGCCCTATGGCACTGCAGGAACTCACAACATATAAGTGGATTGTGAGGGGAGAAGGACAAATTAGAGAGTAGATAGTCATCGGTCGTAAGTCTTAAGACTAATACAAATTAAAATGAGTCTTTGCTTATTTAATTATATCTGTAAAGAAACAATTTCAAAAAAATGTAAATATAAGTTACTCATATACAAAAATGATTAAAGTTTTAAATTCAGTAAGTCTTACGACTTACGACTAATATCTTACGACTAAAAAAATGAAACACTTCACCTCTATCCACGATGTTGCCAACTTACAACAGTTGTTGAAAGAAGCATTTGAGATCAAAAAAAGTCCTTATGCGCTCGATCACCTGGGCAAACACAAAACGGCATGTTTGTTATTTTTCAATTCCAGTTTGCGTACCAGGTTAAGTACCCAGAAAGCTGCCATGAACCTGGGAATGAACTGTATTGTTTTCGACATCAACGAAGATGGCTGGAAAATAGAAACAGAATATGGAGTGGTGATGGATGGCGATAAAGCTGAGCATATCAAAGAAGCTGCCGGAGTAATTGGCCGTTATGCCGACGTGATTGGCATCCGTTCTTTTGCATCACTTAAAAATAAGCAATTGGATTATTCCGAACATGTGATCAACCAGTTTATTCAGTATGCCGGTGTTCCCATTTTCAGCATGGAAGCCGCTACTGGACATCCGCTGCAAAGCTTTGCCGATGTAATTACCATCGAAGAATACAAGAAGAAAGAAAAACCCAAAGTAGTGCTCACCTGGGCTCCGCATCCAAAAGCATTGCCACAGGCGGTTCCAAATTCGTTTATTGAATGGACGGTTGCTACCGGATATGAAGTGGTAGTTACCCATCCCGAAGGTTATGAATTGGCTGATAAATTTATGCAGGGTTCCCGGCTCGAATACAACCAACAAAAAGCGTTTGAAGGTGCCGATTTCATCTATGCCAAAAACTGGTCGAGTTACACCGAATATGGGCATATTCTTTCGAAGGACAGAGCATGGACGGTAGATTCAGCAAAAATGGCGCTCACTAACGATGCCTATTTTATGCATTGCCTTCCTGTTCGCCGCAATATGATTGTTACCGATGAGGTAATCGACAGTCCGAATTCTATTGTAGTGCAGGAAGCTGAAAACCGGGTTTACTCGGCACAGACAGTGATTAAAAAGTTGCTGGGGATGTAAACTATTTGGCTCGCCTTTCAGGCTGGTCATGCGGGATGGGCACTGGGGCTTCGCCCCAAGGTTATGATGTCTCAGACTTTCAGCCTGAAAATTTATCGCATGGCCTAGCTATCAGGCTGAAGGCCAGGTTTCCAAGTTGAAGGCGTAGTTTCCAAGCTGAAGGCTTGGTTTTCAGGCTGAAGGCGTAGCTTTCACGCTGAAGGCCAGGTTTTCACGCTGAAGGCCAGGTTTTCAAGCTGAAGGCGTAGTTTTCAGGCTGAAGGCCTGAGATAACAAAAAGCAGGGCAACGCCCTGCTAACATGTAAACAAACGTTCTCAGCAGGCTGAAGGCCTGCGACAAATTAAAGTATTGAAACAAAATCATTGCCATATGAGTCAGTCTTTATCTCAACTTTACATCCATCTAACTTTTGGTACCAAGAATCGATACCCTTTTCTTAAAAAACAAATAAACGAATCGCTGCATGCCTATATGGCAGGAACTTTAAAACATTATGAAAGCCCGGCACTTATTATAAATTCTGTCGCTGATCATGTGCATGTTTTATTTCGTCTTTCAAAGAATTACGCATTGGCCAAAATAATTGAAGAAGTTAAAAAGCAATCTTCAATCTGGGTTAAAGAACAGGATATAATATTATCAAATTTTTCCTGGCAAGGCGGATATGGGGCTTTTTCGGTTAGCAGTTCAAAAGTTGAAACTGTGAAACAATATATTTTAGCTCAGGAGGAGCATCATAGAAAAGTGACTTTTCGGGAAGAATTTGAGGAATTTATCAAACAATATGATATAATTGAATATGATCCTGCATACTTTTGGAGTTAATTTGTCTCAGCCTTACAGGCTGAAGAAGGGAGTTGGTGGTTCAACTTCCTGGGGCGATGCCCCAGGTTGTGATGTCTCAGGCTTTCAGCCTGGTGAATTTAAGATGGCATGGTGTTCAGGTTGATGCCAGAGATAACACAGGACAGGCTTCGCCCCAGATTGTGATGTCTCAGACTTTCAGCCTGAAAATTTATCGCATGGCTTAGCTTTCAAGCTGAAGGCGTGGTTTTCAGGCTGAAGGCCTGAGATAACAAAAAGCAGGGCAACGCCCTGCTAACATGTAAACAAACGTTCTCAGCAGGCTGAAGGCCTGCGACAAATTAAATTTATATATCATTGCTAAAAAGTATCGTGCAGGTAAGTCTGCACAATTTTTAAATACAATTATGCCACTTACATCAAAAGCTTTTCACCTATTTAATCAACTTATCTCAACCCCTTCGATGAGCCGAGAAGAGGATAAAACTGCAGCCCTTATTTATAATTTTTTGGAAGCGGAAGGAGCGAATCCTCAGCGAAAATTTAATAATGTGTGGGTAAAATCGATTATTTCAAGTGATTTACCTACCATCATCCTGAATTCGCATCATGATACCGTGAAACCATCTGCCTCATGGACCATGGATCCATTTCATCCCCATGAGATTGAGGGTAAAATTTACGGATTGGGGAGCAATGATGCAGGAGCCGCTTTGGTATCGCTTATGGCAAGCTTTTTAGCTTTGAAAGATAAACCCGCAAGACCATACAATTTAATTTTTGCAGCTACTGCTGAAGAAGAAGTTTCGGGCAAAAATGGCATTGAAAGTATTCTGACTGAACTAGGTAAATTAGATCTCGCTATTGTGGGTGAACCAACCCAGATGCAAATGGCTGTAGCCGAAAAAGGTTTGATGGTGCTCGATTGCATATCGAAGGGAATATCAGGTCATGCTGCACGAAACGAAGGAGTGAATGCCATTTACAAAGCAATTGAAGATATCGAATGGTTCCGGACTTTTCAGTTTCCAAGGGAATCAGGATTGCTGGGGCCGGTAAAAATGAGTGTGACACAGATCAGCGCTGGTAGTCAGCACAATGTAGTTCCCGATGATTGTTCGTATGTTGTGGATGTTCGTACCAACGAATTTTATAAAAATGAACAGGCGCTTCAGATAATCAGAAAACATATGAAAAACTCTGAAGTTATTCCCCGTTCCACCCGGATCAATTCTTCCTTTATACCTATGGAACACCCATTGGTAGTGCGCGGACTTTCATTAGGGTTGCAATATTATGGATCGCCCACCACTTCCGATCAGGCATTGATTCCTTGCACTTCAATCAAAATTGGACCCGGAGACTCCGCCAGATCGCATACCGCCGATGAGTTTATAAGAATTGATGAAATTGAAAAGGGAATTGAGATATATATTAGTTTGCTTTCGGAACTTAAATTATAGTTTAAAATAAAATGAGACAAGAAATACAATTTGAATTCATAATTTTGCCTGATGATTACAAAAGAAAACATATTAAGTTTCCTGTCAAATAATAAAAATTATTTCAAGGAAAGGTATCACATTGCCAGAATTGGAATTTTTGGATCATACTCCAGAAACGAATATTCTAACGACAGTGACATTGATGTAATCATTGAATTTGATGAAAATATAGAGCATGTTTTCGATGCAAAATATGAATTGAAAGAATTTCTGCAGAATCATTTCAATAAAAGCATAGACCTATGCCGGGAAAAATCGTTAAATAAACTCTTTTATAAGAAGATAATTGAGGAAGCCATATATGTATGAAAATGACAAGAATCATTTGATACTTATCTCTGAAGCAATTGCCAAAATAGAATCTTATACCAAAGGTTTTAATAATTCTATAAATTTTGTCAAGGACACAAAAAGCTTCGATGCAACACTAATGAACTTTATTGTTATCGCGGAATGCGCAGGAAGGTTAAGTGAATATTTTAAGAATGAACATTCAGAAATAGAATGGAAGAAAGTAAATGCTTTCCGTAATTTAATAGCCCACGATTATTTTGGAATAGATGAAGAGGAAGTTTGGGATATCGTTACTTTCCACATGCCTAAACTTAAAGAAAAAATTTTACAAGTATTATAAATGAAACTCTGGGACAAAGGCATAGAAGTTAACAAAGCGATAGAAGAATTCACAGTTGGACGGGATCGGAAAATGGATCTCTATCTTGCCGAATTTGATGTGCTGGGCACTATGGCTCACATCACCATGCTCGAAAGTATCGGTCTGATTGAAAAACAGGAACTTCCTCTCCTTCTTGAAGAATTGCGCGACATTTACCATGAGATCCTGAATGAAAATTTCATCATTGAAGACGATGTGGAAGATGTGCATTCCCAGGTGGAATTAATGCTTACCCGTAAACTTGGCGATATCGGCAAAAAAGTGCACAGTGGTCGTTCCCGTAACGATCAGGTATTGGTCGATTGTAAACTTTTTATCCGCCACGAAATAAAAGAAATAGTATTTAGTGTAAAGGATCTGTTTGAAAAACTACAGAAACAAAGCGAAAAATATAAGCAAGTGCTTCTTCCCGGGTATACGCACCTCCAGGTAGCCATGCCATCGTCGTTTGGTTTGTGGTTTGGCGCTTATGCCGAAAGTTTAAAAGACGATCTTCACTTACTGTATGCAGCCTGGAAAGTTGCCAATCAGAATCCATTGGGATCCGCAGCCGGATACGGTTCCTCTTTTCCGCTCAACCGGCAAATGACTACCGACTTGCTCGGCTTTGACAACCTAAACTACAATGTGGTATATGCCCAGATGGGACGAGGCAAAACTGAAAAAATCGTTGCTTTTGCCATGAGTTCGGTGGCATCGACTTTATCGCGTATGGCTTACGATCTTTGCCTTTACATGAGTCAGAATTTTGCTTTTGTTGGCCTGCCCGATGAATTAACCACCGGCTCCAGCATCATGCCTCATAAAAAGAATCCGGATGTTTTTGAACTGGTTAGAGCAAAATGCAATAAAATACAATCGCTGCCTTATGAATTGACTTTGCTTACCAATAATCTTCCTTCAGGGTATTTCCGCGACATGCAAATATTGAAAGAGTCGCTTTTCCCTGCATTTACTCAGTTACAGGATTGCCTTGAAATTATGACTTTCATGGCTGATAAGCTTAAAATCAAATCTAACATTACCGACGATCCAAAATATCGATACCTGTTTAGTGTCGAAGAAGTTAACAAACTGGTTCTCCAGGGAACTCCCTTTCGCGATGCTTATAAAAAAGTGGGAAAAGAGATAAACGAAGGAAAATTTGACCCGGAGAAAAAGGTAGAGCATACTCACGAAGGAAGCATCGGAAACCTTTGCAATAAAGAAATAGCAAAGCATTTCGATGAGCTTTTAAGCCAGTTTAATTTTAAGAAAATAGATTTGGCTAATGCCGGTTTAATCGGGAAAGTTTAAAAAACTATCTGTTTGGTTTGCGAAAATAACTCAAACATCCCACCGGTATGAATGTATAGTATATTTTTCATGCCGTTGTATTTACCTTGTTTTATGTCCGAAACCAATCCAAACATGGCTTTTCCGGTGTAAACATTGTCGAGTACCACGCCTTCAAGTTTAGCCATGTATTTTATGAAATCCAGTTCTTCGGGAGTATTTAAACCATAGCCACGGCCAATGTAACTGTCAATTAGGTTAAGTTCATTCACATCGGGTGAAGCTTCAATTTGGAATTTCTTTGAAAACTCATCAAAAATAGAAAGTATTGTTTCTTCAAAATAAGAAATGCTTCCTCCAACCAGATAACCAGGTAAAGCTGCCTTGTGCCCGGTTAATTTTTTCCCTAATAACATTCCGGCATAAGTTCCTCCCGAGCCAACAGCTACAACCATGGCATCAAAATTTACATTCATTGCTATTTCCTGATCAGCTATTTCGAGCATCGCATTATAGTAACCCAACGAACCGATGCCATTCGATGCCCCTTCAGGAATAATGTAAGCCTTATTGCATGCCTTACTCTTTTCATCAGCTATTTGCTGCATGATTTCATTCCGGCTTGTCGAATATTCTTCAGGAGTGATAAACCGAATTTCAGCCCCAAATAATTTATTCAGGAACAGGTTTCCTTCAACAGGTGAATCTTCCGATCCGCGAAGCACCAGGCAGCTTTTCAAGCCCAGTTTGGCAGCAACAGCGGCTGTTGCACGACAATGGTTCGACTGGTTTCCACCACAAGAGATCAAACAATTACAACCATTATCCAATGCCTCTTTTACAGCATATTCAAGTTTTCGCACTTTATTTCCCGACCATTCCAACCCTGTTTGATCGTCGCGTTTGATATAAATGGAAGATCCTTTAAGCTCTTTCGAGAGTCGTTCAAGTTTCTCAATACGTGTGGGCAAATTTGCCAATAAAAGCTTATCAGGCATATGGGTTTTCATAAAAAGATTCTTTTTAAATAAACAAGTTGTATGGTGTAATATCGTGAATTTTAAAAAAAGAAAGTAAAAAATTGCTTTCTTTAGGAATATAATTTTTAAAAATATATGCTAACGCGCAAAATAGTTATCTTTTTTACAGGTATACTTTTAATTAGCAACACCTTATATTCGCAATCAGCTAATCATTGGGAAACAATTATATATGCCAAAGATACCTGGAAATATATTGTGCCGAATACAGAACCTGATGCTGATTGGCGAAACCCGGGATTTAACGATAACGCATGGAACCAGGGACTAGGTGGGTTTGGTTATGGCGACAACGATGATTTAACAACTCTTCCGGCCGGAACCAAAAGTGCATATTTCAGGAGACTTTTTGAAGTATCAGATACTTCAAAAATTGTAAATATGTTATTAAATGCTGATTATGACGATGCTTTTGTTGCCTTCATCAATGGTGTTGAGATATGCCGTGGAGGAGGTTTATCAGAAAACATACCCACAATTAACAGCCCTGTATCGTTCACCCACGAAGCTGTAATGTATGCGGGAGGTCTTCCCGAAATGTATCTTTTAAAAAAGGACGTTATACAGAAATTTCTTGTGAATGGTCCTAATGTCTTATGCATTCAGTTGTATAACGACCAGATTACTTCTTCCGACTTATCAGGAAATTTTTACCTCTCTGCCGGAATTAAAGATGAATCGGTTTTTTATGGGGAAACACCTTCATGGTTTGAAATTCCACTGGAATTTGGAACTTCTAATATTCCCATCATTACAATCAATACCAATGGGCTATATATAGGTGACGAACCAAAAATTGCGGCTCAACTTTCAATTCTTGATAAAGGGACTGGCAATATCAACAGCCTTTCAGATATTCCTGTTTTAACATGCAAAATAGGAATTGAATACAGGGGTTCGACTTCCCAGGGCTTTCCAAAAAAATCGTATGGATTTGAAACCAGGACAGAGTTGGATTCAAACCTGAATGTTTCTTTGCTGGGATTACCTGCTGAAAACGACTGGGTATTATATGCTCCTTACGATGATAAAACATTTTTAAGAGATATACTTGCGTATAAACTGGGGCAACAAATGGGGCATTATGAGCCCCGATTTGTCTTTTGCGAACTGTATTTAAATGGCAATTATCAGGGAGTATATGTGCTGCTTGAAAAAATTAAACAAGGCATAAACAGGGTAAATATTGCCAATTTAAAAACAACCGATATTTCTGGAAAAGATTTATCAGGCGGTTATATCTTCAAAATCGATAAAGCAACCGGAAGTAACAACGATGGTTGGACTTCCCTATATCACCCCAATAATTTAGTTGACAAGAACATAAATTTCCTTTACCATTATCCAAAACCCGATGTCATTAAAAATGAACAGAAGAGTTATATCAGATTTTTTGTAAATCAATTTGAAACGGCACTGGCTTCGTCAAATTATACTGATGAACTACTCGGGTATAGAAAATTTATCGATGTAACATCTTTTATCGACTATTTTATTATCAATGAAATATCGAAAAATGTTGATGGCTACAGAATAAGTTCATATTTCCATAAAGACCGGGAAGACAGGATTAATAAAATTGTGGCCGGTCCATTGTGGGATTATAACCTGGGATTTGGAAATGCCGATTATTACGATGGCTTTAAAACTACAGACTGGGTGATCAATTGTATACCCGAAGACGATTATTGGCAAGTACCTTTCTGGTGGCAAAGGCTTTTAAATGATCCCGCTTTTTACAGTAGTTTAAAAGATCGTTATACACTCCTGAGAAAAAATATACTGAAAAGCGAAAATCTGAATACGTTTATCGATTCTCTGGTCACTGTACTACAAGATCCGCAGAAAAGAAATTACCAGAAATGGCCAATTCTGGGAACCTATACCTGGCCAAATCCTTTTATCGGAGCTACCTATCAGCAGGAAATAGATTATATGAAAGGTTGGATAACCGACCGTTTGATATGGATTGATTCAAAGCTTTTAATCCTGGATAATCCTGAAATAAATCAGATTGTGAATGAGATAGCAGTAGTATATCCTAATCCATTCACCACTAATTTGTTTGTAGAAATATTACCTTCAAGCAAAGCAAAAAATGCAACTTTGGAAATATTTGATTTAACAGGCAAAAAAATGTTTTTTGATCAGCTAACAGTGAACGATACGGAAAAAACTATCTATTCTTTGACAGAAAACTGGCAATCAGTCACTTCCTTAGCGTCAGGAATGTATTTACTAAGAATTAAGCTCGATTCAGGAAAAGAATTCCAAGCCAAGATATTGAAAAGGTAACCTGATTGCACCCGGTAAATTTTTCCCGGAAAAATAAGGAAGGATTAAATACATAAAGGATAAAAAGCTAATTTTGATTTATATGTTGTAACAAAATACAGCTTCTACAATGGAACAAACCCTGGCAGAAAAAAATTCAAAAAAGGTTATCAATGCCTGGTGTTCCTACGATATTGCCAATTCGGCCTATAGTTTAAGTATAAGCACAGCTATTTTCCCAATTTATTATAATGCAGTTATGCCCAAAATGATCCAATTTTTTGGATCGATGGTACCCAATACTGTTTTATTAAATTATGCCATTGCCGCAGGTTATTTCATAATTGTTTTTCTTACTCCTTTATTATCGGGCATTGCCGATTTATGTGGTTACAGGAAACGGTTCATGCAACTTTTTACTGTACTCGGATCGTTATCGTGCATAGGTTTATATTGGTTCACAGGCGACAATTTATGGCCCGGACTTATCTTCCCGGCTACAGCGGTCATAGGGTTTGCTGGGTCGCTGGTATATTACAACTCATTTTTACCCATCATTTCCACACCCAACAACCACGATAAAGTTAGTGCCCGTGGTTTTATGTTTGGTTATGCGGGCAGCATGTTTTTGTTGATTATTAATTTAGTCATTATCATGAACCCGGAAACATTTGGTTTTGTCGATGCCAAAGGCCAGGGCGATGGAGCGGCCGCTTCCCGGTTTGCGTTTCTTACAGTTGGTGTTTGGTGGTTACTCATCGGGCAAATAGCCATTTACTACCTGCGTGAATATCCTTCTAAAATACCATTTCGAACCAAAATACTTGTAAGCGGGTTCCGGGAAATGGCCGGAGTATTTAAGCAAGTTTTTAATATGCCGGTGATCGGAAGTTTTTTGCTTGCTTTCTTTTTTCTGAGCACGGGCGTACAAACCATAATTATGGTAGCGGCTTTGTTTGGGAGCGCTGAATTAGGCATCGAAGGTCCGAAACTGATACTCACAATTTTAATAATCCAGATGGTTGCTATTTTCGGTGCATGGATATTTGGGAAAGTATCTACAAAGATGGGTAACAAATTTTCGCTTGTGATAATGCTCATTATTTGGATACTGATTTGTATTTCGGCATATTTTATTCAGAACGAAATACAGTTTTACATCCTTGGTGCATTGGTTGGACTGGTAATGGGGGGAATACAATCTCAGGCCAGAAGTACTTTTGCCAAACTGATTCCTGAATCAACAACAGACACAGCGTCGTTTTTCAGCTTTTATGATATTACCGAAAAGATAGCAATTGTTGTGGGAATGTTTGGCTTCGGTTTTATTCAGCAACTTACCGGCAGCATGCGTAACAGTGCACTGTTCTTAGGGTTATTGTTTTTAATTAGCCTTATAATAGTATTGACGATGCAGCTTAAAAGGGTAAAACGTTGAAAAGAACTATCTTAAAAAATATTTTCACCTTTTAACCTGTAAAATTTTATAGCCAAACATGAAAGAAATGCGTGAATAATCTGTATGAAACATACTATAATCACTTACCAAATCTCTGTTTGTATAATATCTTATTTCGGCACTTAATCTTTTATAATCAATTCCTCCGCCCAATGCATAGCTATCCCGGGGAGAAATTTTCAGTGAGGAAAGAGAATAATTCAAAGAAGAATTAAAGTTCAAACTAAAAGAAGTGATATAATACGCATTTAAAAAAATTCTGGCATTCTGGTTTAAATAAAAATAATGACGCAATCCTAAAGGAAATTCTATAGATTTCAAATTTACATCTGCTATCCCTTCTTTCCCTTTAAAAGTTTGAAAAGTAGGTTCAAAAATAATTCCCCATTTGTTTTTATTGAATGGCATTATAAATTCCGATTCAATACCTAATCTAAAACCTGTACTTGTTAAATCAACATCGTTGTCTATTGCTGAATTCGAAATAGTCATAGCTGAATAGTTTATTCCAGGATTAATTCCAAGATTAAAAAAATCTTTGCCTTTTTTTGTAGAATATACTATTACAGGACTTCCTGAACACTCATTATATTTTTTAAAATAAGCCTTAAGATCCGATAATGTATAACTCAAATATTGCATCGATTTTATGTCAGCTTCTTCACATTTTAAGGTATTCCAAAGCTGCTGGCGGAATTCGTTGTTCTTGCTTAAATTATTATCCGAATAAATATATTCCTTGAAAATTAATTGTTTTATCGGTGCGTTATTTAAGGAATAAAAAAATCTTTCAAAGTTTTTTTCATTATAGGAGTATAAGGATGCTTTCCCTTCCAGAATCACTTTCAAGAAAAGCTTTTCGGTTGACCAGATTGGGTTTCGTGAATTGGAAAGACTGGACAATTCCATGGGTGACCGGTCAATTTGCACTTCAGCCCTGATAAATTTTGAATACCCATAAATTCCAAATTCTTTAACATTCGTTACATCGGCTTTTTTGGAAGCATCCTTATCTTTAGGCTTGTATTCAAATTCCATCGGACTATTTCTCCAATCACTGTTTTTTATCAAACAAGTTATTTTATGGTTATCGTTATCAATAAAATAACCATTTTCAAAATTTATTTGTCCAAAACCATAACTTGATGTCAATAAAAAAACAGGAATAAGCAGGTTAGCTCTCATAGTTAGTAGTTTAGTATCATAAAGTAAATATATTCGAAATATTGAATAATATACTCTGCGATTATTTAAAATTATGGTTGTCCGGTAAAAAAGTTAGATTACCTTCGGTTGAGACCGCTTCGTTTACTTCTTCGCTTCGCCTGTCTGCTGCCAGGCAGGCTCTGAATGACAAGCCCCCTAACCCAAAATACTGATTGTCATTTCGAACGAAGTGAGAAATCTTACCTTTAAATATTTTTTATGCTTCAATATAACTGGAATAATATTTTTTATCCGGATCTAAAAACTAATTTTGCTTTTACTGTCATTCCCAACAATAACCAGTCAATTTTATGAACGATTTTTTGATTATCTCAATTTTCTTACTATTTATAATTTATGTTGCAAGTATTTATAATAGGATTATCCGAAAAAAAAATGAAAGTGAAAAAGCATTTGGAACTGTTGAAATCCTTTTAAAAAAGCGATATGATCTGCTTCCGAATTTAATTGGTATCGTTAAACAGTTTGCAATTTTCGAAGCCGCCACGATTACTGAAATAATCCGGATTAGCAATCACATTCATCAGTCTGCTTCTGAAAATGAAAAAGTTGAACTATATAACAGCCTGGATAAGCATATAAATTATATTTTTTTGAATTCGCCCAACCATATTGAACTAAAATCGAACCAAAATTTTTTAAAATTGCAAGCTGCATGGAACGAAACAGAAGAGCAAATTTCAGCAGCGCGAAGATATTTCAATGCATCCGTCACCGAATACAACAACTCCGTTGAGACTTTTCCGGCTAATATTCTGATGAATAAAAATAAATATCCTATTAAAGAATATCTGGAGTTTACTGAAGAAGAAAAATCAAGCCTCTCAGCAGGAAATCTATTTAAAGGAAATTAGCCGGTATGAAATCAGAAGAGGAGATTAAAAAATATCTCTTAGAGAATTTTGGAGAAAAAACTTCTTAGCCTCGAATTATACCGTAGAAAAAAGATATCACAGGTAAAAACCGGAGCATTGTTGGTGATTGTACTCTTTATTTTATTTATTTCCTTTATGTTGCGCGAAGGCAATAATCAAAAGTTTTCCGGAGAGGCCGGTATTGGTTTGCTAACTACTCACCTGCTGCTCGAAGGCCCTATCAAAAACGAAAAAACATCATTTATCCTTTCCGGACGTCGCACCTTTCTTGATGTTGCTACACTGCCTTTCAAAAATAAAAATCTAAACGACCTTCCTGCTTATTATTTTTACGATCTCAACGGAAAAAGTAACCACCGGATCAACAAACGTAACCGGATATATTTAAGCATTTACACGGGAGAAGATTATTCCGGCACGAAATATAAAGGCAGTTCGGGCGATTTTTCGAAAAAATTCGAATGCTCCAATGGATTTGGCTGGAGTAACCTTACAACTTCAGCACGTTGGAACAGTGTTTTTTCCAAACGGCTCTTCTCCAATTTAACATTTATTTACAGCAAATACCTCTTTAAAACCGAAGAAACAAAAAGTGAAACTTTCGATCCTAATGGCATTCTGGATGTTTACCAAAGCCGGTATACCTCAGGTATCGACGATATAGGCAGTCGCTGGGATATCGAGTTTTATGCCAATACTTTCCATACATTGCGTACAGGCACAAACTACACCTATCATACTTTTAACCCTGGCTTCAATATTCGTAAAGACCTGCAGGACTCAATCAATAATAGTTTAGACACATCGTATGGCAATAAAAAAATCAATATCCGGGATATTTATCTTTATGCCGAAGATGAGATTAAAATTAAGCGTTTTACAATAAATTTGGGCGTTCATTTTTCTGTTTTCAAGGTTGAAGGAGTAAATTATAATTTAATCCAGCCCAGGATGAGCATGAGCTACGAAGTTACTTCAAAATTAAATTTGAAAGCAGGGTACGGGATCCTAAACCAACATTTGCATTTGCTTACAAACAGCAGTATTGGCTTGCCAACCGATTTATGGTTGCCTGCTACACGCCGCATTAAACCACAACATGGAGCTTATTATAGCACTGGGGCATATTACGCATTTCCAAAGGGATTGAAATTATCGATGGAGGGGTATTACAGGGAAATGAAAAACCTGATTGAATATAAGGAGGGGGCTTCGTTCTATCAATATAGTTTGAGTTGGGAAGACAAGGTGGAAACCGGTAAGGGCAAAGCATACGGCATTGAACTGATGCTTCAGAAACAAGAAGGGCGGTTGACCGGTTGGTTTGGAACAACCTTGTCGAGAAGCGACCGTAAATTTGAAGCTTTAAACAATGGTCGAACATTCCCGTTTAAGCTTAAATGCTTTAAAGATGTACACTGATATTGTAGAGGACCTCAATCTTAATCTGAGAATCTGGAGCAAAAACTTGCACGCTTTCCATTTGAAAAAGGAATATCTTTAACTTTGTAAATATCTCTAAAATCTCCCTCTATGAAAAGAATTTTTCTTCTTTTAACATTTTTTGCCCTAGCATTTCTATTTACCGGAGCAGGCAGTCCTGACAAAGAATGGACCGTTCTTCTGGATAAAAACCTGTCGCATTGGGAAATATACCAGAGCTACGAACATAAAAACGGGTACAATGGCAAAATTCCTAAAAATGAGCAGGGAGAAGATATTCAACCTATTGGCTATAATAAAAATGTAAAAAATGTTTTTTCGATAATCGAAGAAAATGGCCAGCCAGTATTGAAAATTAGTGGTGAAACATATGGTTGTGTATTTACAAAAGATGAATTTGAAAATTACCATATGAAGTTAAAGGTAAGATGGGGCGATAAAAAGTGGGAACCACGACTCGAAAAACTTAAAGATTCGGGAGTACTGTATCATTCGATTGGCGAATGCGGAGCGGAATACTGGCGTTCGTGGATGCTTTCGCAGGAATTCCAGATTATGGAAGGTCACATGGGCGATTACTGGACTCAGGCAAGTTCTGCAATCGACATAAAGGCATTCATTCCCGAAGGCACCATGAATCCTGTTGCCAGTGAAAAACAACCATTTTTACAATTTGGAGGTGGTTCAAACAACGGTGGTTTTTGTCTTAGAAGCGTTGATTACGAAAGCCCGCGTGGTGAATGGAATCAGATTGAACTTATCTGCTTTGAAGGAAAAAGTTTGCATATTGTGAATGGAAAAGTAGTCATGATTTTACAAAACTCCCGATATACCAAAGACGGCAAATCATTTCCACTCACCAAAGGTAAAATACAATTGCAAAGTGAAGCCACCGAAGTTTATTATAAAGATATTCTTATTAAAAAGCTTGCGGCAATGCCGGGCGAATACACGTCATATTTTAGTAAGTAGTCGATAATTGATAATTGATAATTGATAATTGATAGTTCCCCTAATCCCCTGATTATGTCCTATCCGATTGAAAAGAAACTTGTAATCGCCATTGCATCCAGTGCACTGTTCGACTTGTCGGAGTCGGACAAAGTTTTTAAGGAGCAAGGCGAAGAAGCTTATCGCAAATTTCAGGAGGACCACATTGATGTGAAACTTGACAAAGGTGTAGCCTTTCCTTTTATCAGGCGTTTTTTAGCATTGAACAAAGCATTTCCTGAACAGGAACCTGTCGAAGTGGTTTTATTGTCGCGCAATAGCCCCGAAACAGGAATGAGGGTATTTCGTTCCATAAAAACTTATGGTCTGGATATTTCCAGAGCTGCTTTTTTTTCAGGTAAATCACCTTACGAGTACATTCCTGCATTCAATGCATCACTTTTTCTCTCGGCCAATACCATCGATGTTCATAATGCCATTAAAGCAGGATATCCTGCAGGCAAGGTGATCGACACGCGCATTAACGATGACGACAACGATTCATTGTTGCGACTTGCTTTCGATTTCGACGGGGTAATTGCTGACGATGCTGCCGAAAAAATTTTTAAGAGTACTAATATTGAAGGATTTCAGGAATCGGAAACCCAGCTTTCTCTTATTCCGCATAATCCCGGACCATTACAGGATTTATTTACCAAAATATCGCACTTTCAAAAACTGGAAACATTGCGGATGGAAGAGTATCCGGGATATCAGCGAATGCTTAAAATATCTATTGTCACTGCACGAAATGCACCATCGCATGAGCGGATGATCAACACCATCAAAAGCTGGGGAGTTTCGGTAGATGAAGCATTTTTCCTGGGCGGTATAGAAAAAAAACGGATCCTGGAAATTTTAAAACCTCACATATATTTCGACGATCAGGCTATCCACCTTGAGCATATCGATAAAATTCCACTGGTGCACATCCCTTTTGGAATTGCTAATCTTAAATAAATAATCGATCTTGAATTTTATTTTGCAATTAATAGTTTACAAATATCTATCATCATGAAAAAAATCTTATTACTGTTATCCATTACCTCCATTTTCTCATCTTCAATGAATGCCCAAACGCCGGTTTATAAAGACAAGAACGCTCCCATTGAAAACCGGATAAAGGATCTGGTAGGGAAAATGACCCTGGAAGAAAAAATTCTTCAGTTAAACCAGTACACGGCTGGTATGAATACCAATGTAAATAATATTGGTGCCGAGATAAAAGAAATTCCTTCGGGCATAGGATCGCTGATTTTCTTCGCCTCTGATCCAAACTTCAGAAATTCAATTCAGAAAAAAGCCATGGAAGAATCCCGTTTGGGAATTCCGATTTTATTTGGTTTTGATGTGATACATGGATTTCGTACAGTTTATCCTATTTCACTGGCTCAGGCCTGTTCATGGAATCCGGCGCTTGTAACCAAAGCGGCTGCGGTAGCTGCTAAAGAAGCTAAACTTTCGGGTGTCGACTGGACATTTTCACCAATGATCGATGTTGCCCGTGATCCTCGCTGGGGACGCGTTTCCGAAGGTTATGGTGAAGATCCCTATACCAATGCAATTTTTGGAGTAGCCACTTTAAAAGGTTACCAGGGCCAGAAATTGTCCGACCAATATTCCATTGCAGCCTGCTTAAAACATTATGTAGGTTATGGTGCATCAGAAGGTGGACGCGATTATCGGTTTTCCGACATTTCAGCGCAATCGCTCTGGGAAACTTACCTGATACCTTACGAAGCCTGTGTTAAGGCGGGAGCAGCCACGCTGATGAGTGCTTTCAACGATATTAGCGGTGTGCCTGCATCAGCCAACCATTACACGCTCACCGAGATTTTGAAAGATCGATGGAAACACGATGGTTTTGTTGTTTCGGACTGGGGTTCGGTTGAACAATTAATTCATCAGGGAGTGGCAGCCAATCGCAAGGAAGCTGGTTACAAAGCATTTATGGCAGGTGTGGAAATGGATATGACAGATAATGTCTATTTTCAGACATTTAAGGAGTTGATTACCGAGAAAAAGATCCCAATGGCTAAGATCGATGAAGCCGTGACCCGTGTTCTTCGGGTGAAATTCCGTCTTGGTCTTTTCGATAAACCCTATACGGATGTTGTTGAAGAATCAAAACGATACCTAAATCCTGAAGATATAAACATAGCCCGGCAGTTAGCTGCTGAATCGATGATTTTACTTAAAAACAATAATAATACACTGCCTTTAAACTCAACTAAACAAATTGCATTGGTTGGACCAATGGCAAAAGATAAAACCAATTTACTGGGTTCGTGGTCGTTTAATGGAAAAGACCAGAATGTAGAATCGATTTTTGAAGGTTTTGAAAAGGAATTTAAGGATGTAAGCCTGAACTATGCCAAAGGATGTGATTTTGATGGTACAGATGAATCCGGATTCAATGAAGCAATTGCTTCAGCTCAGAATTCAGATATTATTATCATTTGCCTGGGTGAGAAAAAAAGCTGGAGTGGCGAAAATGCTTCCCGTTCCACCATTGCTTTACCAGCCATTCAGGAAAAACTGGTTCAGGAACTGAAGAAAATTGGCAAACCAGTTGTGCTGGTCATTTCTAATGGCAGGCCACTGGAACTTGTTCGCATAGAACCAATGGCAGACGCCATTGTTGAAATGTGGCAGCCAGGTGTAGCAGGTGGTTCAGCACTTTCGGGAATTATCTCGGGAAGAATCAATCCTTCAGGGAAACTATCGATGACTTTCCCGTTAACCACCGGACAAATTCCAACTTATTACAATATGAGGCAGTCGGCCCGTCCATTCGGAGACCAGGGAAATTACCAGGATATTTCCACTGAACCATTGTACTGGTTTGGTCATGGTTTAAGCTACACAACTTTTGAATATGGAAATTTAAAATTGTCGGCACAAAAACTGAAAAAAACTGAAAAATTAACCGTTGATGTTGAAGTAAGCAACAGCGGCAATATGAAGGGTGTGGAAACAGTATTCTGGTATATTAACGACCCTGCCTGCACCATTTCAAGACCCATGAAAGAGCTAAAATATTTTGAGAAAAAAGAAATAGAAGCAGGCGCCAAATCAGTTTATACCTTTGAAATTGATCCTATACGCGATTTAAGCTATGTTGATTCGAACGGTAAACGTTTTCTCGAAAGCGGAGATTTTTATGTAATGGTTGGAAAACAGAAGGTAAAGTTTGAAATCATAGATTAACATTAAACTCTTCACCCTGAACCGCAATGCCAACCTATGACATTGCGGTTTTTTGTTTGAATAATCACCTTCTCGCACTGAATCCCAAAGTCATTTTATTAGAAAATTTGAACTATTGCAGATGCTCGCGCTCGTTTGCAAGGAGTGCGATTTATAAACTCTTACGACTTCGACTATCTACTTACGACTTTTTTCCAATGGCTGTTCTACTTTGTACTTCGTACTTCTTACTTTATACTTTCCATTTTTTATATTCCAATGTCTCTGTTATATTTGCTAAAGTTTTTCGGCTCAAAAGCATACATTTATCTTCGCTATTGCTGACGATTACTTATTAGAATTTAACCTGCAATTTTTTATGAATTTTTTCGAAGAGCTTAAATGGAGAGGAATGGTGCACGATTATATGCCTGGCACCGAAGAACAATTGATGAAAGAAATGACTACGGCTTATGTTGGTATCGACCCAACGGCCGATTCCCTGCATATCGGACACCTTGTTTCTGTGATGTTGTTAAAGCATTTGCAGTTGGCCGGCCATAAACCCATTGTTTTAGTAGGCGGAGCAACAGGAATGATAGGCGACCCTTCCGGAAAATCGGAGGAACGCAATCTGCTCACCGTAGATACAATCGATAATAACCTTCAAAGTATAAAATTGCAGTTGATGCGTTTTCTCGACTTTGGAGAAATAGCCAATCAGGCTGAAATTGTGAACAACTACGACTGGATGAAAGAATTCAGTTTTCTGGATTTTATCCGCGATGTAGGAAAACATATCAGCGTGAATTACATGATGGCTAAAGATTCGGTAAAAAAACGCCTCGAAACCGGTCTTTCATTCACTGAATTTACTTATCAGTTGGTTCAGGGCTACGACTTTTTGCATTTATACCAGCATAAAAACTGCAAACTTCAGATGGGCGGATCGGACCAATGGGGAAACATTGTTACCGGCACCGAACTCATCCGTCGTAAAGTGAATGGGGAAGCCTTTGCACTCACATGCCCCCTGATTACCAAGTCGGATGGTGGCAAATTCGGAAAAACCGAAAAAGGTAACGTTTGGCTCGATCCTCAGAAAACTTCGCCTTACCAGTTCTATCAATTCTGGATGAATGTTTCGGATGACGATGCATTTAAATACATGAAAATTTTCACCTTGCTTCAACCTGAAAAAATGGAGCAGTTATACCAGGAACATCAGCAAGCGCCGCATTTAAGATTGATGCAGAAAACACTGGCTCGCGAAATAACCATTATGGTGCATGGCGAAGACCATTTTCTGACAGCCGAAGATGCTTCTCAAATATTGTTTGGCGCCGGAACTTCCGAAACACTCTCGAAACTCGATGAACCAACTTTTCTTGCAGTTTTTGATGGCGTACCCATGTTCGAAATTCCATTCCCCATTTTAGAAGGTGGCGTTAATGTTCTTGAATTAATATGTACCCACAGCAAAGTGTTTCCTTCGAAAGGTGAAGCCCGCAGAATGGTCGAAGGTGGTGGTTTAAGCATCAACAAAACGAAGGTAGCATCAATTGAAACAAACATCGATGCTTCTTTCCTGATCAATGAGAAATATCTGCTTGTGCAGAAAGGTAAAAAGAATTATGTATTGCTCAAAATAGTTAAATAAACTAGCTTATGTCGAAAAAGAAGAAGGATCAATTCAATTTTAATTCCACCGACTTCATCAATTACATTTGGAGCCGGCGTGTACCACTTCTGGTCATTTCATTACTGGCGG
The DNA here is from genome assembly GCA_038320545.1 of Bacteroidales bacterium. Classification (GTDB taxonomy): domain Bacteria; phylum Bacteroidota; class Bacteroidia; order Bacteroidales; family JAAUTT01; genus JAAUTT01. The sequence continues at coordinate 28,250 of JBBQEI010000016.1, read as the reverse complement.
CGCTGATTTCGGGAATCGTTGCATTCTCCATCACTCCCAAATTCAAATCGTCGGTGGTGATGTTTCCTGCTTCTTCTTCGGCAATTTCAAAATCGCTTTTAACCGATGCCGGTCCATATCAGCAGGATGTTCTCCGCTTTGGCGAAGAGGAAGAAGCCGAACAACTGATGCAGGTGTTGAATTCAGAACTGATAAAGAGTAATATCATTCAGAAATTCAATTTAACAAAACATTACGGGCTGGATACTTCTGCCAGATTTGTAAAAACCAAACTTCATCTGGAATATAAAAAGAATATCAAATTTCGAAGAACCGAATTTATGTCGGTGGTGATTGAAGTATTGGACAAAGATCCGGCAATGGCCGCCAATATAGCCAATGAAATTGCCAATCAGGTTGATACAGTAATCAATAAAATGCAACAGGAGCGTGCTCAAAAAGCGCTGGCTATAGTAGAGAAGGAATATCTGGATCTTCAAAAAAATATGAAACACATGGAAGATTCCCTTACTTTTATAATGAAAGCAGGAGTGATGGACTATGAATCGCAATCGGAAGTTTTTAATGATGCTTATGCCAAAGCGCTGTCGGAAGGCAGGACTGATGGCTTAAGAAACCTGGAGAAGAAGCTTGCTATCCTGGCTAAATATGGGAGCACTTATGTATCGCTACGCGATCTCTTATTGGCCGAAACAGATCGCATGAGTGCCATGAGCCAGAAATACATGGAAGCAAAGGTAGATGCAAACCAGGTGCTACCTCATAAATTTATTGTAGACCGCGCTTATGAAGCAGAAAAGAAATCCTCTCCTATTCGTTCGCTTATCGTTCTGGTATCAACCATTTCGGCCTTCTTTCTCGCATTATTAGCATTTGTTATCAGGGACAGTATAAAACAATAATTTTGCTGGCAGAAATTAAAAAGGAATTTTCAACACATCGTTGGGTTTACCTGATATCGATACTCTTCATTGTTTTTAATGCCATTTTCATGGCCAATGAAGTATATTGGATAAGTGGCATTCCTTTCATTCTCCTTACTGTATATGTTGCTTTAAAATGGCTGGATAAACTAATTCTATTCATTGTTTTTCTTACCCCTTTTTCAGTTCCTCTGGAATATTACTATCCGGAGCTTGGTTTCAACCTGCAACTAATCACAGAACCATTACTAATTCTGGTATTGATAATTTTCGGCTACCGGATTTTGCTCGAACGTAAATTCGACCGGGAACTGCTTACCCATCCTGTTTCATGGATCATTTATTTTCAGTTGGTTTGGTTAATCATAACTTCCATTACCAGCTCCATGCCTTTGGTATCTTTTAAATTTCTGATTTCAAGAATGTGGTTCCTGGTAGCTTTCTATTTTATCGCTATGGCCATGTTTCAGAAAAGAAGTATGATAAGACGATACATATGGATGTACATTCCGGCCATGCTGATAGTAATTATTTATACCATCATAAACCTGTCGCAATCCGGACTTTTTAACCAGAAAGCTGCACATTTGGCTGCCAGTCCATTCTTCAGGGACCACACTTCGTATGGGGCAATTCTGGCTATGTTGATCCCAGTGGTTGCAGGACTTGGAATGATCAAAAAATATTCCCTTCCCTTCCGCATACTAACCTGGATTATCTTTTTAGTATTATGCTTTGCCATCATTTTTTCGTATACCAGAGCTGCCTGGATTAGTCTTTTTGTAGCACTGGGGGTTTTTGTAATTGTAAAATTGAAAATATCGTTCAAGCTCATTGGTTTGCTTATTTTAATTTCAGGAAGTATTGTTTATGCTTATCGCACCGACATATTTATAAAGCTGGAGCAAAACCGTCAGGATTCTTCCAAAGACATTGCCAAACATATCGAATCGATTTCGAACATCCGCACCGATGCATCCAACTTGGAAAGAATTAACCGCTGGAACTCAGCTTTCCGCATGTTTCATGAACGACCGGTTACAGGCTGGGGACCGGGAACGTATATGTTTCAATATGCACCATTTCAGGTATCGCACGAAAAAACAATTATCAGCACCAACATGGGCGATTGGGGAAATGCCCACAGCGAATATATCGGGCCATTAGCCGAATCAGGTTTATTAGGACTTTTAGGAATGGTGGCATTGGTAATTGCAAGCCTTTACATTGGTTTCCGGGTATATTTTTCTGCCGAACCCTTTTCGCACGAAAGAATTTTATCGCTTGCATTAACCCTTGGCTTGATAACCTACTACATCCATGGCATTTTAAACAATTTTATCGATACCGACAAGGCCTCGGTATTGGTTTGGGGATACACCGCCATGCTGGTAGCCATGGATGTAAAACGTAAACGCAAAAAAGAACCATTGACTTCTGAAATTCAATAACTTTACTACTTTTAAAGTTGAATTTGAAAAAATTAAATTTAGTGGTATCCATAAAATAAATGAACATGAAATCGAACTTAATTATTACCGCTTTTTTGCTGTATGTATTAAATATAGCCGTCTTTGGTCAATTTGATAGCTAATCAAACACTAAGAAAGAAAAAAGCGGCCTGTTACGGATATTCTGTCTTATTTAAAAAATTATGTGATATATGTGAAATACCTTGTATGATAATTTCAGGTGGTGATAAAACCAAATATAGTCAAATTGATAAGAACCCGTCTCGTAATGCACATGCATGGAATGTTGTTTAAATTAATGATTCCTGGAAATTTGTGGATGTTACTTGGTCAGCCGGATCAGTTAATAAGAAAACAAAAGCGTTTAGACCTGACTATTCAGATACATATTTTATTTGCCACCCGAAAATTCTTTTTAAACCATTTTCCTAAAGACACTTTATGGATTTTAACTAATAAATCAAAAAATGATTTTGTAAAACTTCCACTCTCAACCAAAATAGTCTAATTGGGACATTTAAGCATATTGATGATAAAACAATACAATTGTTAAATTTGAAAATTCAAGAAGAAATAATTATAGGTGAAAATTAATGATCGATTGTTATTTGGTTTAAGAGAAGGGGAACAGTAATCGGCGAAACTGACTGCTATTCCTCTTCAAAAAATACTACTTCTTATTAGGTATGAAGCAATTCAAGGATCTGCTACTCCATTATTCCTTGTGCACTTCCGAACCGCCTTTTGCATCGATGTTCACAATTCCTGGATTTCCTGAATAATACACATCTCCACCTCCGGAAATATTACCGGTAAGCGCAGATGAAGCATTAATATGTATTTCTGAACCTCCATTTGCTCTGAATTCGGTTTTTTGAGTAACCAATCTTGCAGCATTCACATCTCCTCCACCGCTAATTGAAATATCAAGATTATTGGCATTGCCTGAGAGTGTTGCGTCGCCACCACCATTCAATGAACATTTTACATCCTCTGCATCTATATCCATTTTTAAATCACCTCCACCGGAAATACTTATATTGGCGTTGGTTGATTTTCCCTGACCTTTGAGGGTTACATCTCCTCCCCCGGTTACAGAGCATTGGATTATTCCGGAAGTAATTTCTGATTGTAAATCTCCGCCTCCACTGATATTTAAATCGTAAGTTCCAATTTCACCATTAATATTCGCATCGCCACCGCCACTAAGATGACATTTTAATTCTCCTGTTTTCAAATTTGTTTTCAGATCTCCGCCTCCACTTATTTCAACTGCAAGGTTGGCAAAATCCAAGGTATTTTCGGAGGAAACATCGCCACCACCAGAAACTTTAAGGCTGTTGATTGACTTCAAGTAAATTTTTGCTTTCATACCTTTTGTCTGCATAATATTCCTTTCCACATATACTTTCAAAATTCCTCCTACAACCTCTACAGTTAAATATTCAAACAAATTCTCTTGTGCCGACAAAACAAGGCTTTCGCTGCTTCCCTGGACAAGGTCAACATCGAAACCACCTGAAACATCGATTCCCGAAAAATTCGAGACTTCATAAGTTTTATTTGTAACATCGCCTGTCCCCCTGACTGGAATTGGCGACTGGGAGGAAATACAGGAGTTAAAAGCCGTAAGCAAGATGGTTAATGCTAAAGCGTAGTTATAAATACAATATTTTTTCATCGGTTCAATTTTTTGATTTATAAGACTAAATGAATGACGTAGAAATTAAAATTGTGCTGCACAATAAATTTCATAAAACTGTTGTCCGGTAAAAATTTGGAAAAGATTAAATGAATAGATTTACCTGCGGTGAGATCGCTTCGCTAAGTTCTCACTTCGTTCTGATTGACAGTTAAGTAGTTAGATTTAGAAATCCAACAAAACCTTGTCATTTCGACCCTGCCGGCAGCAGGCGGGCACAGGGAGAAATCTCTTGCTTTTAACCAGACCCTAATAAATTTCATAAAGTAAATTTCCAAAAAATTATCCGAAAAAAGCAATTCTTAAAAATATTGTGACTACCATTGCATTGATAAGTACCTAACAGACAAAAATTCTGATAGCGTATACCACCGGGATAGACAGACTTTATTATAAAACTTCTAAACAAACAATCATGGGCAGCTTAAGGGAATGGTTTTTTAAAACATGGTACTGGTATGTAAATTCTGTAGATAAAAATGCAGAAGTTTTATTTATGAACTATGGTTATTCTAATGGCGAGAAAGTGCAACTACATAAAAACGAAGACGAAGGGAACCGATATTCGATTCAGTTATATCATTTATTAGCCAATGCTGTTGATCTTAATAACAAGCATGTATTGGAAGTTGGAAGTGGTCGCGGAGGCGGGTTGGCTTATGTTACCAACCAGTTCAGACCTATATCGGCAACCGGAATGGATTTAGACAAAAATGCAGTTTCATTTTCGAATAATTTTTATGATAATCCAGGTTTAAGTTTTATACAGGGTGATGCGCAGCAAATTCCTTTAAAAAGCGATGCTTATCATGTGGTAATGAACGTGGAATCGTCACATCGTTATCCTGATTTTAAGAAGTTTCTTTCGGAAGTACACAGGGTTTTGAAGCCGGGGGGCCATTTCCTTTTCACCGATTTCAGGTTCGATCACGAAATTCCAGCCCTTCAGGAAGAATTAAAATTATCGGGTTTGACGTTGATAAAAGAAGAAGATATTACGCAACATGTTGTGAAAGCATTGGAGTTGGATGACAACCGCAGAAGAAAGCTTGTAAAAAAACTAGCTCCCAAAGTATTGCACAGCGTTGCTCTTAATTTTGCAGGAACTATCGGTTCATCCACTTATAACCAGTTTCTTAACAGGGAATATGTGTATATGAATTACGTGTTGCAGAAGAATTGAGTGGTGGAAGTAAGAAGTAAGAAGTAGAACAGCCATTGGCTGGTCGTAAAAACTCATATTGTAAGATTAAATACTAGCTAATACAAGTAAGTCGTTTTCATTTACATCTTACTCTGTTCTCCTCAAATCAGCGCGGTTCGGCAAAGCATTTGCTTTGTCGTTCTATCTGAGTAGCATTTGCTACATGATCCTGGGAAGCGAATGTTCCCAAACATTGGCCGGGAATCTCGTAAGAAACTTACTTATATCGTATCGTTATTGCGCCGGAATGGACATGCTTTTTTATCGGTCATTGTGGTCCGGCTTAATTAGTATTTCAACTTTACCACGGGTTAAAACCCGTGGCTACCAATATGTCGATCCTCTGGAGCTTAAAAAACAGGTTTCATCTAAATCTTCTATGTTCTACTCAAATCAGCGCGGGGTCGGCAAAGCATTTACTTTGTCGTTCTATCTTGAGTAGCATTTGCTACTTAACCATGGGAAGCGAATGTTCCCAAACATTGGCTGCGAAATCACCTGGATCTTTCCTCTTGTTTCTTGATACTTGATTCTTGATACTTGATTCTATATTTCTTAACTAAAATACCCCGACAAATATTCCCTCGTTAACTCCTTTTGCGGATTGTTAAATAACTCCTCCGCAGTTCCGGCTTCAACTACTTCGCCCATGTACATAAATACAATATAATCGGCGATACGTTTGGCCTGGCGTAACGTGTGGGTTACAAGCACAATTGAGTATTCTTTTTTAAGTTTAATAAACAATTCTTCAATTTTTTTGCTCGAAATAGGATCAAGTGCCGAAGTAGCTTCGTCGCCCAAAATGATTTCAGGTTCAACAGCTAATCCCCTGGCAAGGCACAAACGTTGTTGCTGCCCAATGGAAAGTCTGTTAGCCGGTGTGTTTAACCGATCCTTCACCTCTTCCCAGAGACCAGCCAGTTTGAGATATTTCTGCACCAGACGTTCCAGTTTTTTCTTTTTTCGAATTCCGTGAATGCGTGGTCCATAAGCAATGTTATCGAAAATAGACATGGGCAGAGGAACCGGACGTTGCGAGAGCAATCCCATTTTTTTTCTGATTTGCATCACATCCACATTGTTGCCGTGAATATTTTCGCCATCCAGCAATACTTCCCCGTCAATTTTAACATCGAGCGATTGGTCCAGCAATCTGTTAAATGTCTTCAACAAAGTTGTTTTTCCGCAGCCCGATGGTCCTATAATACAAGTAATGGCATTACTGGGAATATCCAGGTTCACATTCTTCAAAACATGGTTTTTCTGAAGAAATACATTCAGGTTGCGTACACTTATATGTGGTTTTTCAACATATTCCGTAATATCGCAAAAATCATTTTCCATTGCTAACATAGCAGTATCATTTGTACGAACTTTTGAACTTACTTTTGAACGAACCATAGCATCTAATGGGTTTAACAAACGAAGTGTCATACTTTATTTTTTGAAAATTTTCGACTGTAATAACGGGCAAGAAGACTCAATACCAAAACAATGACAGTAAGTATCAGAGCAGCAGCATAAGCCCTGTCCTGAACCTCCGGTATTGGACTACTTAATTGAAAAAATATTGCCAAAGGCAATGTGGCCGCCGGTTGATTTAATGATGTAGGAATACTATCGGTATATCCTGCGGTGAATAGCACTGAAGCAGCATCGCCAATAGCACGCCCGATTGATAAAAGAATGGCGGTGGTAATTCCCGGAGATATTTGCCTTAAAACAACCCTGATGATTTCGTACCTTGTAGCGCCCAATGAGAGAGCAGCATCTTTCAGATCTTTTGGAACTAACCGGGCCACTTCGTCCATTGATCGGATGAGAATGGGAGTTATAAGCAAACTAACCGCAATTATACCTGCCAATAAAGATGTTTTCAGGCCGAAATAAATCATGAGCGTGAAGGCAAAAGCGCCATAAACTATGGAAGGAATACCAAATAAAACATCGGCTGAAAGACGGGTGAGATCGGCCAGGAATGATTTTCGGGGAAGATAAACATTGATATACACCACAACAGGAATGCTGATCGCCAGTCCAAGTATGGTAGCCCCGATAACCAGAAAAACCGATCCGGCAATGGCGTTTAAAAGACCTCCCTCCTTCCCGATATAAAAACCACCTCCCGGAATTTTGGAAATCATGTCCCAACTCATCGCCGGTATTCCTCTTTTGATAATCGCAATAAATATCAGCAACAAGGATCCTAAAATTACCAGTGTGGCAATTCTCATCAAATTTTTGAAAATTGTTTCTTCCAGTTTTCTCATAAGGCATACCTTTTTTCGATGCGCACCAAAATAATGCGCGAAACGGTATTGAATAAAAATATAATGGCAAAAAGTATAAAAGCAGCGAGCATTAAAGCTGAATCGTACAAAGGAATCGACATCATTTCACCATAATTATTTGCAATTAATGCTGGCAATGGATAGCCTGAATCGAAAACTGAATTCGGCGTTATCGGAATATTTCCACATACCATCAAAACGGCAATAGTTTCGCCAAATGCACGCGAAATGGCAAGTACGATGGCTGCAATAATTCCTGGCAGTGATTTACGAAACAATACAAATTTTATAGTTTGCCAGTTTGTAGCACCTAACGAAAGCGATGCATCTTTTAATTCCTTAGGGATGGCAGCAAAAATTTCCAACATAATACTAATGATAAGCGGAATGATCATAATCGCTAAGATGATCCCTCCAGCAAGAACACTATATCCTGAAGAATATTCCACAAAATGAGGGGCTATCTTATCCGAAATAAACGGTACCACCACAAGAATGCCCCAAACTCCATAAACTACCGGTGGAATTCCGGCCAGTATATCAATCATCGGAAATACCATTCTTTTTACATAAGGATGGGCATATTCAGATAAATATATACTGGTAAGCAAACACAAAGGCAAAGCAATAATAATGGAAATACCGGTTACCCATAAAGTTCCCATAATAAAAGGGAAAAAACCAAACTGACCTTTGAAAGGACGCCAACTATCGCCCGACAATAACGACCACATGGAATGTTCGTGAAGAATAGGCATCGATTTTATATACAATCCTACACCAATGATCAGAGCCAGGGCAAGTGAAAAAATGGTTAAAGCCAGCATAATATTGCTGGCTATTTTATCTTTTAATATCCTGATTGCTGAATTATTTCTTAAAGCCATAATCTATCTTGTATAGAGGATAACAAACTTGTATACCTCCTGAGAAATTATTTTAGTTTTTTAAGCTCTTTTTCAAGTTTATCGTTCGAAAGATTAATAAATCCTGATTCGTGCACATACTTCTGACCATCTTTCAACACCCATTTGATGAATTCAACCACCACTTTACTAGTGGGTTTTCCATAAGTAACAAAATATAAATCGCGTGCCGGCGGGGAAGGGTATTTTCCGGAGGATATTGCTGCTATGAGCTGATTCATATCGTTATAAAAATTTTCGTCAGCATCAATCTTGCCATTGTTGTTAAGATCGAGCGGCATGATCCTTATTCCCGGATTTTGTTTTTTGGTTTTGGCATCGTAAGCGTATGCAATGTTGTTAAACCCGATACCTAACGGATCTTTTTGAATGGCTTGGGCTAAACCGGGATCGCCAAATACACCTACACCAAGAAGATCTTCCTGTTTCGTACCGAAATATTTGGCAAAGCTTTCAGCAGCGCCACAAGCATCAGAGCGGGTATAAACGTGGATTGGAATATTGCTTTTAATCCCTGTAGCCTGTCCCCAGGTTTTTAAATTACCGGTTATCCACAATCCATTTGCTGCTTCTTTTTTTAATCCGTGCGAAAGCACTTCAGTTAATTTTGGATTTAAAGCACTAATTGTAACAATCACAGCATCCTTGGTGACGGCAATAGCGTATGCGCCCTTCTTTATTTCTTCAGGATAAATGTCACGCGATACCATTCCTATGTCAATCACTTTTGAAATAGCATCAGTCATTCCTTTTCCGGCACCACCGGCGGATATGTCAATTTTGACACCCGGATGCAATTTTTTGAATTCTTCAGCCCATTTAACTGCCATTGGATATAAAGCAAATGCTCCTGAAATGGTAACACGACCTTTTAAATTTGTATTTTGGGGATAAGAATAGCACAGAGAAAAAATAAAAACAGCTAGTAAAAATATCTTTTTGTACATGCGTAAAGGGTTAATGAAATAAAAACTAAAATATCAGAGATAAATCAAAAGGGACAATTATATTTGCCTCCCGTACCTCTGCCTTTACATCGTATGTGGTTTTTTGTCTTCAAAATTTTAATGTCTACTATTTTGATGAACAATTATACAAACATACAACAGTACTGATTAAATATAAAGAGTAATTAGTCGTAATTTTAATAAGGCTAAATACTTATATTGCACTAAGTATTTATACTTACAAAACCTAAAAGTCATGTTATCAAAGAAAACACGCTATGCAATGGTTGCTTTGGTTTATATAGCCAGACATTATGAAAAAGGAGCTATCATGAGTACCGAGATTGCCAAAGTTGAAAAATTACCTCAACGCTTTCTTGAAAATATTTTATTGGAACTGAAAAATTTAGGAATGCTGGGAAGTCGCCCGGGAAAGACCGGAGGGTACTTTTTAATCAGAAAACCCGAAGAAATAAACCTAGCTGAAATAGTCAGGCATTTTGAAGGAGCGGTTGCAATGCTCAAGTGTGTTTCCGAAAAATCGTATCAGGCATGTGAATTTTGTAAAGACGAATTAACCTGTAAAATCCGCAATGTTTTTAAAGAAATACGGGATACTACTTATGATATTTTAAGTAAAACGACGTTGGATCAGTTAATATAATTTTAGGCATTCGCAGCTACTTTCCTTTCCAAGAGCCTCGCGCCGCTGAGCCCTAAGCTTAGGCTGGACTTCCAAAGAAAGAAAAAGAAATATTATGCTTTCCAGCGTTCTACTAAATCTTATTTTACCTGCGCTCCTATCTCACCAATAAATGAATACAACCGCTGCGGATTTGAAAAAAACAGGTTTTGGTAATAACCGGCCAACCCCCTGTTATTTAATTCATCCCTGAAATCAGTAAGTAAATAATTTAAACCAGGTTTTCCTCCATACGATTTCCAGTAGGTGTGTTTTGCCATATCCATGCCAATAACAATACGATCGCTATGGTGTGTTAACATTTTTTCGAGGAGGGTATATGTCCAATTCTCATCACTTGTTTTCCAACGGAAATGGCTGTCATATTCAACATATACACCGGTTTGCATCAGGTAGTTGTGAAATACCAGATCCTTTTGCTTGTCGACATGCGACAAAACAACATGATTAAGATCTGCACCATATTTCGCCAATAATTCAACCTGCTCCATAGCCAGTTTACCACCATTGGTATGGGTAAGGATAGGTGCTCCGGTTTCGAGATGGGCATTAACTGCGGCTTCGAAAATTTTTTGCTGATGATCGGTAATCCTATCATCGCCTGTTGCCAGTTTTATCATGCCAGCCTTGTTCGATGTTCGTTTTACAATGGGGCTGTTATAATCGAGAGCATCAATTCCCGTGGTGATATCTTTTATGAATAATTCCGTTAGCTCGTCAACAGATAAGTGATATCGCCAGTGATTGGGAGGATAGTAAATCTCGAGATGTAATCCGGTAGGCGCAATGATATTAACTTTTGATCTTTGGGAGACTTCCACAAGTTTAAGAATACTCCTTCCGGAAGCAGCAGGCATGGTGTCGACCATTGTCCTTCCGCCAGCCTGGTAAAATTCAGCCAGTTCGCTGCTGATCCTGTCCGTGTCGTTGAGTATAAATTCAGGATGGCCTGTAGTAGTGAAGCCTTCCTCTATCACAATGTGTTCGTGGGAGTATGTTAACCCCATCGTTTCGGATAGGATATCTCCCAATACTGTTCTTATAAACGGCATATCGTTATTTTTATAGTTTCGGAGTAAGGTTATTTTTCCATCCCGACCGACTGGTGTCTGCTATTGAAGCGGGGATGTCAAGTATCTGCCCGATGGCAAAAAGGTCGTTTCTCAATAAGGAAACGTTCACATTTTTTGCATCACAATCGCTTTGTAAAGATTGAATTGCAGCAAGTCCTGCAGCCTGGCCCATGCTCATGGTTTGCGCCATAGAACGACATGAAGCATGCGCATCGTGAGTAGCCGAAAAACAACGTCCAACTACCCAGGTTAAACTACTTCCTTCCGGAACGATTGTGCCATAAGGTACTCCATAGATACCTGCTCCGGGAATATACTCCCAGTAGGTTTCGTCCTGTCCGTTTTTACCCTTCCGGTGATCTTCTATGGGCGCACCACAAAGCAAAACCGACGATGAAGGAATTTCTCCGGCAAGGCATTCTTCTTTGGTGAGCCGGTGTTCGCCATATACCCGGCGTGTTTCGCGTACCCCTATCTGATGCGACAATCCGATGATCTTTGCGTCTTCATACCCCGTAACCTGTTCACGGAAAAAACTTTCGTATATAAAAGCCTGTTTCCTTCCTTCTATTTCCGCCTTTGTAAGTTCATCGATTTTGAGGGCACTCAGATCGGCAACTTTTACAGCAACTGTTGAAATACAACCCCGCTGGCACATCTCATGCGCCGAGCCTTCCTTGCGAGGCAGTAAATATGTTCCGGAGTCGAAGGCGTTCGACATACGCTCTTTCATCATTTTGTTGCCGCCCGCCTTTTCAAACTTTTCAAGATCGACATTACACATTCTGAAGGTTGTTGTCATACTTTGTGCCGGTTCATTCTCACCCGCTACTTCGTACCGGCAATCCGAGAGGGCACAAAAATCAGCATCTCCGCTTGCATCAATCACCCTGCGTGCTTTCACCTTATAAAAGCCCGATTTATTCCAGAATATACAGTTTATCCGCTCTTTTTCCTCATTAATCACATCCACCAGTGAAGTGTGCAATAAATAATTTATTCCGGCAGCAGTTATCATTGTATCCCAAACATGCTTCAGGCGTTCCGGATTATAATTCACGCCTGTTCCTGCTCCATAGGTATTGGGCCGAAGAAAAATATCACCAGTCTTATCCAATTCGTTCACTACGCTGTCGGGTAATCCCCCAACAATTTTTCGGGGACTTAGTCCGGGTGTAAAGAACCCATAAAAAGTATCGAGCATTTGCGTTGACGATCCTCCGGGAAATCCATAACGCTCTACAAGCATTACGGAATATTTATTATGACCCACAGCAGCAAGTGCGGCAATGCAACCCGACGAACCGGCTCCAATTACAAGAATATCGGTTTCGGCCAGCAATGGAATTTTATGAACGTTGAAGAAATCTTTCATATTATATCCTATTTATCAGGATTCCCTACATTTTCGAACAATTTTGCCAGTCGGTGCGCATGCTCATCATAAGCGCTTTCGAACAGGGAAACTGCCCTTTCCTCGCCAACAATTACAGCACCACTTAAGACTTTGGGAGGCTGACCTGCGGCAGTTAATATTGCGGCCAGTTCAGCTTTTATGCAATTAATAAGTAGAGTTCCTCCTAAAGTTGATCCGGGAGCAACAGGAGTGTCCAAACCGGGCACATACACCATTGCATCGCCTGTAGGAGCGCCGGTATCGAGTACCAGGTCGGAAAAGTCGCCGAGCTTTTTGCCATCGCTGCGCTTGCTGACTGACTTTTCGGAATGCAGCTTTGATATTATCGAAACTACTTTAATATTCTGCCGCTGAAATCCTTCGGCCATTTCGATTGGCACTATATTGCATCCGCTCGAAGAAATTAATAGTGCGGTATCAACTTCTTTCATGTCGAAATTGCGCAGGATTCTGTCGGCAAAGCCACTCACATTTTCAAGGAACATAGCCTGACGCTGCCCATTGGCACCCACCACCAGATTGTGAAAAGTAAGCGAAAGTTCAACAATGGGGTTAAAACCAGGGAAAGACCCATACCTTGGCCACATTTCTTCCACAAGGATACGGCTGTGCCCGCTCCCGAAAATATGTACCATTCGTCCGGCAAGAATTGTCTTTGCAAACAATTGTGCTGCCTCTCGTATTTGATTCTGCTGCGACTTAACTGTCTCAAGTATTTCGGCCGACTTCTGTAAATATGCTTCTGTTATGTTCATTTTTTTCTTTTTAATTATTTCTTGTTTCTCTTGCAAAACATGCTGCCCCAACAGCGCCCGACAAATCGCCGTATTGCGCTTTTACAATTTCAGTTTTGTTACCACCTGTGCGCCATTCGTATTGACTCATATATTGTTCCAGTGGGTCAAACAGATCCTTGCCGGCTTCTGTGATACCACCACCGAGAATGATCATTTCGGGCGAAAGAATATTAGTTATAGTTGCAATGCCTATGGCTAACTTTTTTACCGAAGTAAGCCATACATCGGCCGCAAAAGAATCTCCGTTTCTGAAGGCTTCAAGCAGCAGATGGGTGGAGGTGAATTTCCCCAGGGTCCTCTTATCAATGCTGCAATTTCCAATAGCATCTTCCAGGCTTCCGGGCATTCCAATCACATCAGGCTCACCATCGCTGTCAATCACCATATGCCCAATGTGACCTGCTTTGTTAAAAGCTCCCTGATAGGGTTTACCTTCTATCAGAATTGCCCCGCCAACACCGGTTCCCAGGGTAAGCATCACCACATTTTTTTTATTTTTAGCTGCACCAAATCGCGCCTCGGCCATCAAAGCAGCAATAGCATCATTCAATACAAAAGTTCTGGTTTTTAAAAAGGGAGTCCATACAAAGTTTTCAAGGCCTTGCAATCTGCCGGGCATAAAAGCAATAGCCGAGTTAGCAGCATTTGGCAATCCGGGAGCAGATATGCCAATGATAACATCTGTTTTCTCTATTTTATGCTGAGTCTCCAGAACGGCTGTGGCAATGGCATTTTTCCAAATTGCATCATCGCCATCATGGGTGTCCTGATAATGCTGGTGCAGGATATCGCCCGATTCATCCACAGCGACAGCTTTTATGCGTGTACCTCCCAAATCAATACCTATCGAAATGTTTGACATATTTAGTTATTTTAATGAAGTAGTATTTAATATTGTTTAGTCAAGAAGTAGGCTTCGACTCCGCTCAGCCTGACAAACTGGTACTATTGTCACACTGAGCGGAGTCGAAGTGTGGATTAATTTCCCATTTCCTAAACTATTCGACATTGAATTAGTATTTAAAGTTGACCTTCACTCAGCGTCCATCCGCCATCCACGGCGACAACCTGTCCTGTTGTAAACCGTGCCATATCGCTCATAAAATATACAGCCAGCCCATCGAGATCAGAAGGACGTCCAATCCTGCCACCATCCAATGGTTGTTTGGTTTTGATGAACGCAAGAATTTGCTCATCTTCTGCCGCCCGTTTTGCCATAGGTGTTTCAACCAGTGCTGGGGCAATTACGTTTACCCGTATATTGTTTCGGGCATAATAAGCGGCAATTGATTTGGTAAACCCTATAATGGCTGATTTGGATGCCGCATAAGCATGTGTACCAAAAAATTGGGGAGATGGTGAATATCCAAGCACCGATCCCATATTCAGGATATAGCCTTCCACTTCGTTCTTCAAAAAATATTGAATCGCTGCCTGGTTGGATAACATTAGGGAAGTAAGATTTAATTCCAGCGTTTTGTTCCATCCATCCAGGGTAATCTCATGCAAAGGGCCATCGCCCATTTTTCTTCCGCTGCCACCCGCTACATGATAAAGGCCATGGAAGCTTCCGAATGTTTCTACACAAACCTCAATGGCACGAATGGCTGTGCCAGGTAGTACCGCATCCCCTGAAATGCCTTCGGCTCTGCTGCCCAGAATTTTTTTTGCTTCCGATACGCTTTCCTCATTTCTGCCAACAACAACAACATTTGCCCCGTTTTCCACAAAAGCTTTACTGGCCGAAAGTCCAAGACCAGTTGTACCACCAATGACAACGAGGTTTTTACCGGAAAGAATTTTTTCAAACATAGGTGTACATTGATTAATAATTAAATACTGAGTGATGCCGCTAGTATCAATTGTTTATAGAAATAAGGAGATGCGAAATGCTTACGGAGACTTTCGACTGTTTTAACATGGATACCAGTTACCGAAGTCGATCCGAAATCGACAACTAACCGATCGGGTTGTTTGTGATTGATCGCCAAATCAAAATGCTCTTTTGATGTCATAATAATTTAGATTAGGAAGATTCTTAAAAATTCTCTGTTGTCTGGTAAACTAAATAAGGTTAAGATTTCTCACTTCGTTCGAAATGACAATCAGTATTTTGGGTTTTTAGGGAGCTTGGTTGGCCCTTTAGAATTACAACATGCCCGGCACACCAATTATGCAACTTCTACGAAGTTGATAGTTAAATCCAAGCTCAAGGCAACTTCTACTAAGCTGAAACAATATTCTCGTAGAGGATACATAATTGTAGAATAAATAATTACAACCAATGCCCAACCTCGTAGAGGTTGCATAATAATTTACCGGACAATAGTAACTATAAACCTTTATTGGAACCATTTAACTTATTCAGGCAGGCATCGCAGGCAAATTCCATCCTTCGCGGTAGGTATGTTTGATATAACCTGTTGCAGCTTCGAGCGCATCAAAGGTGGCATGCTGTGTGTTAAAATGAGGATGACCATCGATAACACTAAACTCATCCACCGTTACCACCTTCAATTTTTCTCCGGCAGAAATATTGGTGAATTTCATGTTTTCGGCATCCCATTTAAGCACCTTGCCCAAACCTTGTAACCGTATTGCCAGCACTCCCAATAATACCATTTCGTTAAACGGTCCAGAATAACCAAAATGAGAAGTGCCTTGAACTCTGTTTTGGGGCGATTCCTTGCAGGCCCTTATCCAATCCTGTTCGTGCGGTCCGTCAACATACCCGATTGCACCGGGAATTCTTCGCAGATATGGCTTAACATCGGGAACACGACCCGAAAGCAAACGGGGGTTAAATCCTCCGGTGCTGCATATCAGGGTGTCTTTTGAGCCAATGAACAAACATCCACCCATATTATCCGACATCAGATCAATACCGTTCAGTAAATCATTCCGGTCGGGTAACAGGCCTCCGTCGTACCAATGAACATCCACTTCCGGCATATTTACACTGTTCACTTTTGCCCGTGCGGGGAAAGAAAACTTAACTTTTTCAGCCTGTGGAGCACTTTCGGTATTCAAAAGTGTTGAATTTCCACTTACCGATTTAGGATAACTTAGCTTTAATGCCTGATAAACGGGGTCAAGGATATGACAGGCCATATCGCCAAAGGCACCTGTGCCGAAATCCCACCATCCTCGCCAGTTCCAAGGAGTATATATTTCGTGAAAGGGACGCATGGGAGCAGGACCAATAAACAGATCCCAATTCATGGTATCCGGTGGTGTATTGGCGTTCGCCGGACGTTGTAGTCCCTGAGGCCAAATAGGCCGGTTAGTCCAGGAATGCACTTCTTTTACTTCGCCAATTTCACCGTTCCATATCCATTCGCAAACCTGCCGTACGCCATCACCTGAATTTCCCTGGTTTCCCATTTGCGTGGCTACTTTGTGCTTTGCTGCAAGTCTGGTAAGCAATCGCGATTCGTAAACCGAATGCGTAAGGGGTTTCTGGCAATAAACATGTTTGCCCATAGCCAGGGCATTAGCGGCAATGGTTGCATGGGTGTGATCGGCTGTGGCAACCATCACTCCATCGATCGATTTACCAAGCTCATCAAACATCTTCCGCCAGTCGTAATATCTTTTTGCTTTTGGAAATTCGTTGAAACAATTCTGAGCATATTTCCAGTCGACATCGCAAAGACCTATAATATTTTCGGAGTTCATGCCTACCAGGTTCGGATGGCCTTTTCCGCCCACACCAATGCCAACAATGTTCAATTTGTCACTGGGTGCTTTATGACCCAATCCACTTACTGTAAAACTCGGAATGATAGTAAAGCCTGCCGTTGCGATAGTAGCTTTTCTTAAAAAATCGCGTCTTGAATTATTCATTGTTTTCAGATTTTACAGGTTATTTTATTGAAGCTCCTTGATTTTTAGATTCCTGTAGAACACTTTGGTTCCATGGTTCTGAAGAGAAATGTGCCCTTCGTCGTATTTTCCGTAATCGGGGAAATCGGCCCATTTGCCACTCTTACGGAGTTTATTCCATTCGTCAGAATATTTTTCATAAACAACCACAACTTCACCATTCAAAATTTGGGTAACATGGTTTCCGTTCACCACCAGCATTACCTGGTTCCATTCGCCAAGAGCCTTATATGGCTTTACCTTGGGCGGGTACATGGCATAGTTGGCTCCGCATTTTTGCCAGTCTTCCAGTTTGTCGGGCCAGTTTTCGTGGTCGATAACCTGAAATTCAGGGCCTGTTTCGTAAGGAAACTTGTATTTGGGATCTTCCGCCACCTGAAAAATTATTCCGCTGTTGGCGCCTTTGGTAAGTTTAAATTCTGCACTGAAAGCAAAATTCCGGTATACCTTATCGGTAATTATGTCCTGGCTTTCCTGGCCGCCTTCGGTTAACATTGTAATGGCCTGATCTTCTGTAATCCAGTATTCCGGCACTCCTTTCATGTTAAAACCATGCCATCCCGAAATATTTGTGCCATCGAAAAGCAATTGCCATCCTTTTTCCTTTTCGGAAGCGGTAAGGATATTAGGGTTTGCCGAGCGGTCAATTTCACTATAAAGCTTCATTGGATCTTTCGTTTCAGATACTTTGCACGATGCGATAACAACCAAGGCAAAGGCAAGTAAAAAAGCTGATGTGTATTTTTTCATATTTATAAGTTTTAATTTTTAAAAGATGTTTCCTACAACTCTCTTATCATAATATTACGGAACCAAACTGAGGCATCGGCATGTTTTCCCTGAAGTCCGACAGCGCCTTTGGTGGCTAACTGTGCCAGCGGATTGGGTAACCATTCGGGAATCGAAGAGCCATCGGGGTTTGTTTTTCCCGAAGTCCATTTCCTCATATCCATCTGGGTAACCAATTTACCATTCAGTTCAACGTCAATGTTCGGACCTTTACAGGTAATCTGTAATTTATTCCATTCCCCGGGTTTCTTAACAACTTTTTGCTCAACAGCAGGTAAATGGCCGAATATGGCTCCACATTGAAAGTCTTTTCTTTCTTTTCCCCACTTTTCGCTATAATCATCGGCGATTTGTATTTCTACAGAATTGGGAATCCAGTTATCAGTGTTATTGCAATAAACAATTACACCGCTGTTTGTGCCGTTTTCGGTTTTAAATTCCAAGTTCAGCACATAATTTTCGTACACCCCTTTTGCCCATATTACTTTATCTTCAGAAGCTGTGAGAACATTGCCTTCCATTTTCCAGCAATTATTGTCGTATATGGCTTCGTTTAAATTCTTGCCGAACAAGGGCCGCCATTCAGGCTTGTCGCTGTTTTGACTCCGGGTAATTTCGGTTTGGAAAAAACACAAAAACAGCAGAAAAAAAACATAGGGACTTCTTTTCATAGTTTCAGATAATTAGTTTTCGGTTGTAATTTATTACCATCAAAATTCGGTGATAAAAGTGACAAAACCTGATACTATTTTATTGACTATTTCAAATATTTTCGTATTATTTACAGAAATTTGTATTACAATGAAGTTAATCATCGAAAGATTAAACAAAGATGCAAAATCCTCATTTGTTTTGCAGAAAGATGTTTATCCACACTACCCTACGCCCTGGCACTATCATCCGGAATACGAACTTGTGCTGGTAGTTAAAAGTTCGGGCGATAAAATAATCGGCGACAACATCAGCACATTTACCGACGGAGATCTGGCATTTCTGGGGCCTAATCTCCCACATGTTTACCATAACAGTAAAAATTATTACGAAGAGAATTCAAATCTTACTGCTGAAGCCATTGTTATACATTTTACCGGCGATTTTCTTGGAAGCAACTTTTTTGGCTTGCCTGAAATGGAAGGGATGGCGAGGTTTTTGGAAGAATCGGCGATGGGTTTTTCTATCTTCGGAAAAACAGGAAAACTCATTGCCCTGAAAATGCATGACATGCTTACAATGTCGGGTGCTGACAGAGTTATTGAATTACTTACCATTCTCAATATTTTGGCCGAAACCAGGCAAAAGAAAAAATTGGCAAGTCCCGGTTTTATTCAGAATTTTAAGGCTTCGGGATCAGAGCAGATCACCGAAGTGTGCGATTTCATAATGAAAAATTTCACTTCCGATTTAACCCTTCATCAGGTTGCTGAAAAAGCTCACATGTCGCCCAATACATTTTGTACATTTTTTAAGCAACGAACCCGAAAGACATTTGTAAATTTCCTGAATGAGGTAAGAATTGGTTATGCATGTAAACTGCTGAGTCATGAACAATATAATATTTCGGAAGTATGCTATATGAGTGGATTTAACAACTTATCGAACTTTAACAGGCAGTTTAAAAGATTATATAAAATCTGCCCTTCGGCCTATCAGAAACAACATGCGAAGAAATAAGAGTATCTTTTCTGATAAATTCAGAGATGTTTTCAACAAATTTTGGGATATAGTTTTGCAAAAGAATTTATGGATCCCGGCAAAAAATTTAAACCTGAACAAATTGTAAATTCTATCAATAATTTAGAAAAGTTTACTCTAAAACTCAGAGATAAAAGAACCAAAGACGAAGTTCTTGAAATTATATATTCGCAGGCTTCGTCGGCAGCAGTGCGAAGTTATAATTACGATTTTGCAGAAGCTGTTTTGAAAAAAGGACTAGAGGTTGTTCCAGCTTCATCGCTCTTGAAATCAAAGTTGGCAACTCTTTCTTCTTCCAAAAAAGATCTGAATATTTATGTAAAAAAATCTACGTATTCTTCTTCCAATCAGCTTATAAATCCGCCTGCCTACAACGACGATCAGGTGTATGCAAGTGTGAAAAAATACATGACTAAATGCTGGAATGTAGATTTTTACAAGAAAGATGGCAAAACTAGGGAGTTAAAAGTAGAGGAGTTAAAATTTATTTTTTATTCCGATAA
This sequence comes from Bacteroidales bacterium, assembly GCA_038320545.1. GTDB lineage: Bacteria > Bacteroidota > Bacteroidia > Bacteroidales > JAAUTT01 > JAAUTT01. The sequence continues at coordinate 7,923 of JBBQEI010000016.1, read as the reverse complement.
TAAAATGAAGTTTAAAACCGGCAACGAATAACATTGGGGTACCTGGAAACTAAATGCTTCCGGACCTACTTTGGTATTAAAGAGCAACGAAGACCTGGAACAATTTACAATTTTGATTTATGAAGCTTCGGCCACTCAATTGAGAGGAATCATGTCTCCTTATAAATCAGAAAATAAAAAAATTGAGTTTAATATTTGCAAATAATATAATATGAATTCATTGTCAATACTTTGGACAACCGACAATAAAGATACTTTTTTTAATATGCTCAGCATGTATGCCATTAATTCCATAAAAAAGAACTGGTGGGACGAAGTTACGGTTATCATTTGGGGAGCTTCGGCAAAACTGGCCGGAACCGATGCACAGGTGCAGCTCGAAATCATGGAAATGCTTCAGCAGGGAGTTCAGGTTAAAGCCTGCAAAGCGTGTGCTGACATTTACGATGTAAGTCCGGTTCTGGAAAAATTAGGAGTTAAAGTTCAATATATGGGTGAACAACTTACCCAAGTTTTAAAATCGGATCAGAAACTAATCACGATCTAAAATTCAATCTAATACGAAAAAAATAATTCATTTCTGGATTGTTATAAGAATTAATATTGCGTATCAGCATTTTGCTGGTATTGATACGATACTTTTGTATTTTTACAAAAAGCTGCTGAATGGATTTTTCCTTTGATAATATTTTACTTATTGGATCATTCCTGGTAATTATCAGTGTACTGGCAAGCAAATCAAATAAATTTGGCTTTCCTTCCATGCTATTATTTCTGGCAGTAGGAATGCTTGCCGGATCCGATGGTATTGGAGGTATCTTTTTTTACGACTATCATCTGGCAAAGTTAATCGGAGTAATTGCTCTTATCCTTATTCTTTTCTCAGGTGGTTTGGATACGCGTTATTCAGATATAAAACCCATATTAAAGCAAGGAATAATATTGTCAACTCTGGGAGTATTGCTGACTTCCACCATTGTTGGGCTATTTGTAAGTTATGTTACCGACCTTACCATTTTTGAAGGCTTGTTACTGGGTTCCATCATTTCATCGACCGATGCGGCTTCAGTTTTTACAATTTTACGATCGAAAAACTCAGGTTTAAAAGGAAACATCCGTCCATTGCTCGAATTCGAAAGTGGCAGCAACGATCCTATGGCTTATTTTCTCACCATATTTTATATTTTCCTTATCCAGAATCCAGGAACATCTTTTTCAGAAACTTTACCTCTATTTTTTAAGCAATTCATCCTGGGAGGTGCATTTGGAATATTGATGGGCTTTTTAATACATAAATTATTTACCCGCTTGAGGCTCGATTTCGAAGGCTTATATTCAGTACTTCTCTTAGCATGCGCCATGTTTACCTTTGCTTTCTCCGATTTTATTGGAGGCAATGGATTTCTGTCAGTTTACCTAGCGGCTGTGATACTTGGTAACCGGGAATTTATTCATAAACGCAGCTTAATAAAACATTTCGATGGTCAGGCATGGTTCATGCAGATTATCATGTTTCTAACCCTTGGTTTATTGGTTTTCCCAAAACAATTGTATCCTCTCACGGCAATTGGAATTCTTATTGCCATGTTTACTATTTTAGTTGCAAGGCCTTTGGCAGTATTTTTATCCTTAAGCTTTTCACATTTTAATGTTAGGACTAAACTTTTTATTTCCTGGGTAGGTCTTCGGGGGGCTGTACCTGTTATCCTTGCTATTTATGCACTCGATGCCGATATACCTAATGCAACACTGATTTTTAACCTTGTATTTTTTATTTCGGCAATTTCCGTACTCATTCAGGGAGCAACTATCCCATGGGTGGCAAAGTTGTTAAACCTGGCTGTTCCAACGAGTATAAGGAAAAAATCGACCCTCGACAGCGAACTGGCTACCAAAGTCAAATCCATCATGATAGAAGTGGAGGTCAAACCCGGATACAGATGCATCAATAAGTCCATTATCGACTTATCCATTCCAAAAGGAAATGTTATTTCAATGATAGCCAGGGGTGATTTATTTATACAACCTGAAGGAGAAACGTTAATTAAACAGGGCGATAAGCTTTCAATCCTTTCCGATTCGGTGGAAGCACTGCAAAGCTTTTATAAAAACATAGGCTTCCATGGGTGAATGGACGGAAGACAAAAGTCGAAAGTCGACGGACCACAGTCGACAGACCACAGACCACAGATAACAGTCAACGTAGGACAGAGATTTGCCAATACCATGCATGTAAATGGCTGTTCTACTTCTTACTTAGTACTTTCTACTTCATACTTCTTTCTACACAAGCTGACGCTCATTTGTAACGAGTGCCCTTACAAACTGTAGCAATTATAATTTTGGAAAAACGATTCAGAAATTATTCACACGCGTTACAAACGCGCGCGAACTAAGTGAATGGACTGACAGACCATAGACGACAGTAAAAGAGTCGACAGACGACCGACAACACAGGACAGAGATTTGCCAATAGCATGCCAATGGCTGTTCTACTTCTTACTTCGTACTTAGTATTTCGTACTTCTTTCTACTTATACTCGTCCCAGCTTCTTATTTTAATATCATCCATTTCGCGTTTGCAGATAGCTGTTAAAAAAGCACTGGCAAGACGTGCATTGGTAATAAGTGGAATGTTATAATCCACAGCGCTGCGTCGGATGGTGTAATCGTTATTCAATTCCTGTTTGGATAAGTTTTTTGGAATATTTACCACAAGGTCAATTTTCTTATCCCGGATATAATCGAGCGTATTGGGCTCTTTGTCTTCATCGGGCCAGTGAAGCGCTGTGACCTCAACTCCATTTGTCCTGAGAAATTCTGCTGAACCTTTGGTAGCATAAATGTTATAACCTTTTTCAACAAGCAAACGGGCACTGTTAAGTAATTCAACCTTATCGCGTGCCGTACCTGTCGAAAAAAGTATATTTTTTTTAGGAATAGTATATCCCACCGAAAGCATGGCTTTTAACAATGCTTCGTAATAATCGTCGCCTATACAACCCACTTCACCGGTTGAAGCCATTTCAACGCCTAATACAGGATCGGCCTTTAATAAGCGGTGAAAAGAGAATTGAGGAGCTTTAATACCGATGTAGTCAACTTCAAAAATCGATTTATCCAGTTTTTCAGCGGGCGCTCCTAACATGATCCGGGTAGCCAAATCAATAAGATTTACCTTCAGAACTTTCGAAACAAAAGGCATGGAACGCGAAGCCCGCAAATTACATTCGATAACTTTAATATCGTTGTCCTTTGCCAAAAACTGGATATTGAAAGGCCCAGAAATGTTTAATTCCCTTGCTATCTTTAATGTTATGCGCTTAATTCTTCGTACTGTTTCGAAATAAATTTTTTGCGGAGGAAACACCATGGTGGCATCTCCACTATGAACACCGGCAAATTCAACATGTTCTGAGATGGCATAGGCCATCATTTCGCCATTCCGTGCAACAGCATCCACTTCAATTTCCTTGGCATTTTCGATAAATTCGGAAACCACCACAGGATATCTCTTGGAAACATTGGCTGCCAGTTCAAGGAAATATTTCAATTCTTCTCTGTTCGAAACCACATTCATGGCTGCACCTGAAAGCACATACGAAGGTCGGATAAGTACCGGGAAGTCGACCAGATCAATAAATTTATAAATTTCTTCGATGCTGGTAAGCTCTTTCCAGCGAGGCTGATCAATTTTCAAGGCATCGCACATCATCGAAAATTTGTGACGGTCCTCTGCCTTATCGATTGAAAGTGGTGAAGTTCCCAGAATTGGCACATGCTGGTTGAACAATCGAATAGCAAGGTTATTAGGAATTTGTCCTCCTGTTGAAATAATCACACCCTTAGGAGCTTCTAATTCAACAATATCGAGCACTCTTTCGAGGGATAATTCGTCAAAGAAAAGACGGTCGCAAACATCATAATCGGTACTTACCGTTTCGGGATTATAGTTGATCATTACCGAACGATAACCATGTTCTTTTATAGTATTTAACGCACTTACACCGCACCAGTCGAACTCAACCGAACTGCCAATGCGATATGCCCCTGAACCAAGAACTACAACCGACATGTTATCACGTGGAAACTCAACATCGTGCTCGTCGGCATTGTAGGTGAGATACAGGTAATTGGTTTGTGCCGGATATTCAGCAGCAAGGGTATCAATTTGTTTTACATAAGGAACAATGCCCTTTTGTTTACGGAATTTCCTCACATTTAACAGGAAATCTTCCATATGGTCATTGTCGCCTTTCAATACAAACCGGGCAATCTGAAAATCGGAAAAACCCATTTGTTTTGCATGCTTTAACTGTTCTACAGGAAGTTCTTCGAGAGAATTAAATTTTTCAAGTTCATTTTTTAAACTGAATATATTATGAAGCTTGATCAGGAACCATTTATCAATTTTCGTGAGATCGTGTATCCGGTCAACTGAATATCCATTTTCGAAGGCATGGGCAATAACAAAAATGCGCATGTCGGTAGGATTGGAAAGCTCTTTGTCAAGATCCTCAAATTTTAATTCGCGGTTTCCGGTAAAACCGTGCATTCCCTGGCCAATCATCCGTAACCCTTTCTGGATTGCTTCTTCAAAGGAACGACCTATGGACATCACTTCACCCACACTTTTCATGGAAGAACCAATTTCTTTGGAAACACCCACGAATTTATTTAAATCCCATCGGGGAATTTTACAAACGATATAGTCGAGAGCAGGTTCAAAAAAGGCAGAAGTAGTTTTGGTGATAGAATTTTTGAGATCGGGCAAACCATAACTTAAAGCAAGTTTGGCAGCAATGAAGGCAAGAGGATAACCTGTTGCTTTCGATGCGAGAGCTGAAGAACGGGACAAACGTGCATTTACTTCAATTACACGATAATCTTCCGAATAGGGATCGAGTGCATATTGCACATTACATTCGCCCACGATACCAATATGACGGATAATCTGAATGGCTAAGCGGCGTAATTTATGATATTCGCTGTTTGTTAACGTTTGAGAAGGTGCAACAACAATACTTTCACCCGTATGGATTCCAAGCGGGTCGAAATTCTCCATGTTACAAACGGTGATACAGTTGTCGTGGCAGTCGCGAACCACTTCATATTCTATTTCCTTCCATCCTTTCAACGACTCCTCGACCAACACCTGGTTGCTGTAGGCAAATGCTTTAGAAACCAGTTTTCGAAGTTCGTCCACATTGGAACAGAAACCGCTGCCTAACCCACCGAGAGCATAAGCAGCCCGGATAATCAGAGGGAAACCCAGTTTTTCGGCTGCTAAAACTGCATCTTCCAGGGTGGAAGCTGCAACACTACGTGCGGTTTTAACATTTATTTCATTTAGCTTATTTACAAACAGGTCGCGGTCTTCTGTATCCATAATAGCCTGGATAGGAGTACCCAAAACGCGAACATTATATTTTTCGAAAACTCTGTCTCTGAACAATGCTATTCCACAGTTGAGCGCTGTTTGTCCTCCAAAGGATAAAAGAACACCATCCGGCTTTTCTTTAGCAATAACTTTTTCAACAAAATAAGGAGTAACCGGCAAAAAGTAAATTTTATCTGCAATACCTTCTGATGTCTGAACGGTGGCAATATTTGGATTAATAAGAACTGTATAAATACCTTCCTCTTTTAATGCTTTAAGCGCCTGCGATCCGGAATAATCAAATTCCCCAGCCTCACCAATTTTAAGTGCCCCGGATCCCAGCACCACTACTTTCTTTATACTTTTATCCATTCTATAATTTCCTATTAGATTGCTAAAATACTCTTTTTATCTAGCTGGTAAAAATATATGTTTTGCAACATTTAAAAAATATAAAAGAGAAAATAGTTTCCCATAAATTTTTTTTATGCAGTATCAATTTCAATTAAAAGACTATAACGAAGCACTGTTGCCCGGTAAAAATTTGGAAAAGAATAAATGAATAGATTTACCTGCGGTGAGATCGCTTCGCTAAGTTCTCACTTCATTCGAAATGACAAATTCAGTAGTTAGATTTGGAGGGGCTTGGTTAGCGGCGAAACCGCTTAACAATCCCCACCACAGAAATCCAACAAAGTATTGTCATTTAGACCCAGCCGGCAACAGGCGGGCACAGGGAGAAATCTCTTACTTTAAACCGGACATTAATGAAGAATAATTGATATTTTTGAATAAATTCCGATCGTTATGAAACCAATCCATCTCCTCCTTCTAATTTTTATCCCTTTATGGGTAAATGCACAGGAAAAACCATTGCAAATTCCATTATGGCCAAACGGAGCTCCGGGATTTGAAAACAGAAAAGATGAACCCGAACAGGCTCAGGACTGGTGGGTTCGGAATGTACATAACCCGTCAGTAACTGTTTTTCTGCCGGCCAAAGAAAAAGCTACAAGAGTTGCTGTAATAATTTGTCCGGGTGGTGGTCACCAAAATATTGTTTATAATACAAATGCATGAATGGATGATAGACACCGGACTTTTAAAAAAATAATATTTACAATTTCAATATGACTGGCTTAACACAGAGGATTTTGATTTTATTGTTTCTTCTTGCAATTGCCTTCCCGGCTTTCAACCAATCAGCAAGTGAAAACAGCTCACCGCATTACCTTTTTCCTCAGTTTAAAAAAGGATCAGTAAAAATGCTCAGGGGTAAGGTGAATGAAACGGTTTTGAATTATAATATGGTAACTGAAGAAATGGTATTTAGCCAAAATGGTAAAATGCTGGCTCTCGACCAAATCGAAACTGTTGATACTATATTCATTGAGGATAGAAAATTTATACCTGTAGGAAAGAAATTTTATGAAGTAGCCTATCTTTCTCCTATTTCGCTTTTTATACAACACAAAAAAAAAATAAATCCGGCTGGGAAGCCGGCAGGATATGGCGGAACTACACAAACCTCGGCAGTAACATCGGCCTCAACATGGAACGACACAGGAGGTATTTATAAACTGGATCTTCCATCCAATTATGTTATTTCGGATGCATCAGTTTATTGGATCAAATCGAACGATGGATGGCACAGCTTTACAAACGAACGTCAGTTTCTGAAGATCTTCCCTGAGAGAAGTAATGACATCAAAAAATTTATCAAAGCCAATCATCTCAATATTAAAAAACTGGACGATTTGAAAGTGTTGATGAAGTATTTGAATGAAATATAAATTTACTGCAGTATTTGCAGTGCTGTTTTTAACCCGGTTTCAAAAATTGTTTGAATTGCGAATATCTGTATAATATCCGCTTTTTTTAATTAGTATATTGGCGTAAAAACAAACCATACCTTTATAGACATAATATAATTGCTCAATTTTAATATTTCAATTCGATTTAACGATGATTTATATAAATGGATATAATAAATTTATATCGAATGTTATTTAAATAACAGTAATTGACAATTTTAAAAGAATGTTTTTAAAAGTTAGTACTTTATTTTTTATTTTAAATATTCTGTTATGTTGCTCTTGTAATAAAGAGAATAACCTAATTCCAGAACAAAACTATACTTTATTCAATACACAAAATACTGGTCTATCATTTCATTTTGTTACTAATATTGAAGTTGACAAATATGATAATGTTAGGTTTGGAACTGTTTCAACCGGTTTAATAAAATTTGATGGAACTAATTGGAGTCATTATAATAGAATTAATTCGCCTTTACCAAATGACTCAATAACTGCCTTGTACATTAATTCGAATGGTAGAGTTTTTATTGGAACAACCTGTGGACTGGATCAAAATGGGGGACTTTGGGTTGGAGCATTGTCTAACCTGGATAATTCATAAACCTGATAATAACCTCACCCTCACCCCCAGCCCCTCTCCTGAAAGAGAGGGGAGCGAGATTGTAGGGTTTTTAAAGTCCCTCTCCTTTTCGGAGAGATCCCGAAAGCTTTCGGGATTAGGGT
>JBBQEI010000015.1:0-78956 GCA_038320545.1 Bacteroidales bacterium | reverse complement strand
AAATTAAACAAAGAAAAAGAAAAATCATTTTAAGGGTATGGTACCACGCTGGCAGGATTTGTTTGCCTATTGGGAAAGTATTGCCCTTTCTGAAACCTACATCATAAAAGTGTCTAAAAATTATTGTCGCCGAGTTCTTGAACAAACATAACTAACTATGAGTTGTTAAAATCAGTAACGGCTATTTGTAAACTTATAATTTAAATTACGAACACTTATGAAAAATTTTATTTTCATCATGCTATTGTGGAGCCTTTCGCCATTCACGGGATATTCTCAAAATTTAGTATCCAGAAATAAAGCTGGCATCCAAACAGTCAATGGCGCTGTTGATCCGGTTAATTTACAATTTTGCCTCACCCATGAGCATCTGATGTCGAATTTTGGCAAAGATCCGGGAGAAGCTTCCTACTACAATGAAAAAGCACTACTTAGCCAGGTAATACCTTATCTAAAAAAAATAAAATCGTTGGGTGTGAATTCGATATTCGACTGCACTACTGCTTACTTTGGCAGACGTGTCGATTTGTTAAAAATCATGGCCGATTCAACAGGTTTAAACATTATCACCAATACAGGATTTTATGGAGCGGCAAATGATCGATATGTTCCTGAATTTGCTTATAAAGCTACGGCAGAAGAGATAGCATCCAAATGGATTCAGGAATTCAAAACGGGCATCGATGGTACCGGAATTAAACCGGGATTTATAAAACTTGCTTTTGATGAAGGTACTCCTTCCAAAATAGATATAAAGCTTTTCACAGCAGGCATTCAAACCCATCTCAAAACAGGACTTTCCATGGCGGTACATACCGGAAATAACCCTGAAGCCATCAATTTACAACTAAAGCTTCTCAAAGAAAATGGTGCTGATCCGTCTGCTTTGATCCTGGTACATGCTCAGCAGGTGGTAAATATGGAGCTTTTATTCAGGGCAGCATCAGATGGAGCATGGATATCGCTCGACGGGGCTAAGGCATCGAATACAAAGGAGTATATTGATAAATTAGAAAACTTCAGGACACAAAAGCTGCTTCATAAAGTTTTATTATCACACGATGGAGATGCATATACCATGGATGGGACAATGAGGGAATTTTCAGCCATTATGGAACATTTAATTCCGGCAATGAAATCGAATGGATTTACGGAAATGGAAATCCGAGAGCTGATGGTAGAAAATCCAAGGAAAGCATTTGCGTTTCGATTCAGCTCAACGACCGGAATCCGTAAATAACGAAAATTCCCCAACACCGAAATCCCGTTCCCTGAGCGTAGCCGAAGGGCCCGGACTTAGAACAAAACGGCTTTGAATCAATATTATTTATATATTTAAAACCTTAATTTTAATACAGAATTTTATTTATGGAGCAATACGAACAACTTCTAAAAAGGGTATTCCTGGATAAAACATTAACAGACATTGAATTTTTTGACCACGATCTCAGATATGTATCTCCCGATATGGAACAAATGTGGATTGTAGATGGAGGGGTTCAGTTTCATTTCGACGATGAATACGTTTCGTTTGCCTATTCCGGGGAATTTCAGTTTTTCAATATCTTTTTAGGAAAGGTACAGGAATTACCCAACGACTTTGAAATGAAACCACTGGGTGCCATGGATGTTGAAGGAATTAAAAGTTTGATCGGTAAAACTGTGGTTGATGTTAAAGCTATCTGGAATTTTTATAAAGAACTGGATGAAGACTTTGAAGAAATAGACGAGAAAAAATATATGCCATTCGAAATCCTTGTGACATTCAATGATGGATCTTTTCTGCAGATTGCTGCTATTGAATTTAAAATTTTGGATAATCAAATAGTAAACCTGCATTATAATTCGGAACGGGACATTGTGATTTCGTTGAATAAAAAATTAACAATTGGTGATGCCCTATAGATAAAATCCATCATACATTCTTCATCGAAATCGGTTGTCCTGTTGCTTCAATGATGTTCCACCAAAGTTCTCCTTCAATGTCTATTTTCTTGCGGCTCGCAACAGCAACAGGTATGGGTAAAAGGGTAAACTGACTATTCCAGTTACCTATCACAAAATCGGTTTTCCCAGCCATGGCCGCATGAACAGCATTTTGAGCCAAAAGGCTGCAGAATTTACTGTCGTTAGCATTTGCAGGAGCGCTGCGAATTATGTAGCTAGGATCGATATATTTCAAGGAAAAAGGGAAATTCTCCGACTTAAACTTCTTAGTAATCTCGTCTTTCAAATATATTCCTATATCCTTGTTTTTAATGTTACCGGAAGCATCCAATTCTTTTGCCTCATCCTGAAAAAATTCCTGTCCGGCACCTTCGGCAACAACAACCAAAGCATGATGCCTTGCTTCGAGTCTTTTCTTTAAAACTGCAAGAAAGCCATTATCTCCCTGTAAATCAAACGACATTTCCGGAATAAGCACAAAATTCACTTCCTGGATCGAAAGTGCCGCATGAGCAGCGATAAAGCCTGAATCTCTTCCCATCAGTTTGAGCAGGGCAATACCATTGTAAGCGCCAATGGCTTCGTTATGAGCAGAACGGATGATATCGTTCGCAATGGTAAATGCTGTTTCAAAACCAAACGATTTTTCAATGAGGTTTATATCGTTATCTATTGTTTTTGGAATACCGGCAATGGAAATTTTCAGATTTCGTTTTGCAATTTCCTCATGAATGGCATGGGCACCTCTTAAAGTTCCATCGCCGCCAATGCAGAACAGGATATTTATATTTAATATTTCTAACGTATCGACAATTTGAGAAATATCCTGGTTACCCCTTGAGGAACCTAGTATTGTTCCACCGGTAAGGTGGATGGCATCGACCATTTCGGGGGTAAGATCAATAACAGGATGATTATAGGAGGATATAAATCCTTCATATCCATATTGAATACCAACAATTCTCTTTACACTATATCGGTAATGCAAATGGTTAACCAGACTTCTGATCACATTATTCAAACCGGGACATAATCCACCGCAGGTAACAATGGCGACTTTGGTTTTTGCCGGCTCAAAATATAAATTTTCCCGTGGTCCCGCCTTCTCAAACGAAATTGGTACCTCACCTGTTTTTTGGCAGGTTAAAAAATTTTCGAGAGATGTATCATACAGAATTCTATCTGTTTCTTTCACAAACTCATATGCCAACCCATTATCGAGTGTCGACTGTTTAAAAGGAGATTTTACAGTCCCTTTCCCCAAAATCTTAACTTCAAAATTCTCCTGATTCATCTATTTTATGCTAAATATCTTTTCAAAACAAAAATAACTAAATTTTCAAGCATGGTTTTCTCAATTAACAGAATGTAGTTAATATTACGGCATTTCGATGCTTCGGCATTTCGACTACACTCACTGACCACTCCGCTCAACGACCGTGAATTCATTCAATAGTTGACATTTACATACACTCAACAACCTGAAATTCGGAGCTATTATTTATATATTTTAGCTTCAGCTTCTTTATTCAATATTCTTAAACCATTCATAGCCAATGCATCTAAAACATCTTCGCCAGGAAAGAAATGTACCGGAGCTATCTTTTTTACCCTTTCGAGAATTTTATTTACAAACCATTTGCTGTTGGCAAGAGTGCCGGTGATCAGAATAGCATCTACATTTTCAATAAACACCATATTCATACTTCCAATGTACTTTGCGACCTGATAAGCCATGGCTTCGAAAATTTTCAGCACAGCTTCGTTTTGGATTAATTCTGCCTTTTCAAGTTCATAATAGCTGCTTGTACCAAGATAAGCAAACATACCACCTTCATAGCGTACCTTAGCCATTACCTGTTCTTCGGAATATATTCCCGAATAACATAATTTTACCAATTCACCAACGGGAATGGTACCGGCGCGTTCAAGAGAAAATGGTCCTTCTCCGTCGAAAGCCTGGTTAACATCCACTACCCTGCCTTTTTTATGCGCTCCGATAGAAATTCCATCGCCCAAATGTGCCACAATAAGGTTTAATTCTTCGTAAGTTTTTTGTTGCGATTCAGCAAAAGTACGGGCTATATACTTATGATTGAGAGCATGAAATATTGATTTTCTTTTAATATTCGGCCATCCGGTGTATCGTGCTATATCATCCATTTCATCTACAACTGCGGGGTCCGCAATATAAGCCTTTGAACCCTGGATGCGTTTTGTAATTTCATTGGCAATTAATCCGCCAATGTTCACCGAATGCCGACCTACAGGACTGTTTCGCAAATCGTGCATCATAGCTTCGCTAACTTCGTAGCTTCCCGAGGCAATAGGCTTTAACAAGCCTCCGCGAGCCATAATAACTTTAATATCCGAAAGATTAATTCCTGAGTTTTGCAGTTCTTCCATAATAGCATCCGTTCTATAAAGATACTGATCAGTATTTTTAGCGAACTTTTTAACTTCGTCGAACGGATGAACTATGTTTTTTAGAAAACATAAGTTTCCAAATTGGTAAAGCCCAATTTTCGTTTGAATGTATTCAGGCTTAATAGCGAGAATTGTTGGAGAATCCATCTTAATTCGGGTTTATGGTGTTTTTCAAACCTACATGATTTTTAGCAGAATATCAAGAAAGAAAAGCTAAAATTGAAGATAATCGTTACGAATTTGTTTAAGCTTTAGATTGTATTCCTGAATTATATCGTGAATCACATCACTAACTGTTTGCAAGCTAGATATCATAGCCGATACCTGCCCTATTTCAAGTTCACCTTCATCCAGCTCCCCTTCAAAAATTCCTTTTTTAGCTCTACCCCTACCCAGAAGCAACTTAAGCTCTTCTGCAGAAGCTCCTCTTAACTGTGCTTCCTGAACAAGCTCAAAAAATTTATTTTTAATCAACCTAACCGGAGCAAGCTGCTTTAAAGTAAGCATGGTTCCTCCTTCGGGCAGATTCAATACTGTATTTTTAAAATTGATATGAGCCGACGATTCTTTTGTGACAGCAAACCTGGAACCTACCTGAATCCCTTCAGCTCCCAAGCTCATAGCAGCCAGCATGGCACTTCCTGATCCCATACCACCTGCTGCAATTAATGGTAAATCCACCACACTTCTAACATGCGGAATCAAAACCATAGAAGTCGTTTCTTCCCTGCCATTGTGACCTCCAGCTTCAAAACCTTCTGCAACAATCACATCTACACCAGCCTCGGCACATTTGATAGCAAATTTTGTGTTGGAAACAACATGGGCAACAGTGATTCCATTTTTCTTCAGAAAACTTGTCCATTTAGCGGGACTTCCCGCTGAGGTAAACACTATTTTAATACCTTCCCCGACAATGATATCCATTAATTTTTCAATTTCGGGATATAGCAGCGGTACATTCACTCCAAATGGTAAACTGGTTGCTGCCCTGCATTTTTGAATATGCTCTCTTAACACTTCGGGGTACATACTCCCCGACCCAATTAATCCTAATCCTCCCGCATTGCTTACAGCCGAAGCTAACTTCCAGCCGCTGCACCAAACCATACCTCCCTGAATAATGGGATATCTTATTCCAAAAATTTTACAAATCCTGTTCATAATTAATCATCATAATCCACACCCTCCGATGTAAAGTGAACCTTATATATTAACAATTCACCATGGGGTTTGCGATCGTAAACATCCCGGGGAACATCAGAAGAAAATCGCCATATTTTTATATCCGGGTACCGCGCATTTAAAATAAAACACATCAGGGTAAATGGCTTTGGACCAATCGGAGCAAGTACAATCTGATGGGTAAGCCTTAAATCAACACAAAGATGGGTTAATGAAGTATTAATATAGTTTAAATCGAATATTGGATATTTTATTACCTTCTGTGAATCGAGCCTTATTAAAATAGCTTTATTATTTTCGAGCAATTCCTTTACAAATCTGGGATCTATTGCAGGATCGGAATAAAAAGAATATGTTACTTGTGCATTTAATTTATTGGCCAGTTCTTCAGCCCTTCCTTTTTCATAACCCAAACCAATAATGAGCGCCTTTGGTTTCGATGATAATTTTGCAGGGACATCCGGTTCAAAATATTTATTGGAGATATCGTTTAAGGATATTGAATATTCAGAAGGTGTATAGGAAAACCAGACATTGATATTTTTTTGCTCTGTTTCATATTCCGAAAAAAAACTGATGATTGCATCGTACCACAATTTTGGCATACTCGAATAATCAATCAAAATATTCATTTGAAGTGACCGGGAATTATAACATTCCCTTTTTAACACATCACAAAGTATACGTGCATTGGTCATGGATGCTTCCACAAATTCAAAACCAAGCTGACCAAAGACACGTTCGTTAAAGGGACGGCTTATAGCATCTTTGCGTTCGGAAAAAGCAAAAACCAACTTTTTCCTGACATTTACTGATGATAATTTTTGAGATAGAAAAACACCTCTGGTCTCGTAACCACAAGATGCAATCACTAAATCAAAAGTTTGATCAGCCAGATCGTTAAAAGTAACTTGAACAGTTGTGTCCAGTTCCATAGATAATAGTTTTTAAACCAAGATGGGTGCAATATAGCCATTAAATTAAATATTATGAGCATATGTTAATGTTTGATAATAATTGATCAAAATGCAACGTTAATCCGATGCTTATCACTATTTTTAAAAATAAAAAATGCAGCAAAAGCTTCTTTTTGATGAAGTTATCAAATACTTTAAAGATGCAATGCCAGTTGCCGAAACTGAGCTTCATTATGCCAGTGCTTACGAACTATTAGTGGCAGTAATCCTTTCAGCTCAATGTACCGACAAAAGGGTAAATATGATTACCCCGGCATTTTTTAAAAAGTTTCCAAAAGCGGAAGTCCTGATGAATGCTTCACAGGATGAGGTATATGAAGTAATTAAAAGTATTTCGTATCCGAATAATAAAAGTAAAAATCTCATAGGCATGGCAAAAACGCTTATGAACGATTTTAGGGGTGTTGTTCCTGATGATGTTGACGAGCTTCAGAAACTTCCTGGGGTTGGCCGTAAAACAGCAAATGTTATTGCATCGGTGGTTTATAATAAACCTGCGCTGGCTGTAGACACCCATGTTTTTCGTGTAGCTGCGAGGATTGGTTTAACTGTAAATGCCAAAAATCCGCTTGAAACAGAGCGCCAACTTTTAAAATATATTCCCGAAGATATTATTCCAATTGCCCATCATTGGCTGATTCTGCATGGCCGTTATGTTTGTATTGCCCGAAAGCCAAAATGCAATGTATGCGGATTGACAAAAGTATGTAAATATTATGCCACTAAGGTTGTACTTCCTATTGAACCAAAAACAGGAAGTAGGAAAATAAGCAGGAATTCTTAATTTTGTATTTAACCACTTACTTAGAGAATAGATGGACTATATGAAACGAGTGCTGATTTTAGGTTTTGTCATTCTTTTTTCAACTTCCTTTTCGCTTCGAAGAATAGATTACCGTCACGCCATGTTCAAAAATGTATGCAAAGATTTAAAGCATGATGTTTTGCTTTATTACATTTTTATCGACAATAAATCGACCTCTCCA
Source organism: Bacteroidales bacterium (assembly GCA_038320545.1). Classification (GTDB taxonomy): domain Bacteria; phylum Bacteroidota; class Bacteroidia; order Bacteroidales; family JAAUTT01; genus JAAUTT01. The sequence continues at coordinate 71,434 of JBBQEI010000015.1, read as the reverse complement.
TGGACTGAATACGATATCCAATCAACTGTCGATTCGGTTAAAGTTGCCATTAAATGGTTACAGGAGCAGGCTAGGTTGAATAATGTGCCATTAAAAATTAAAAGTGATTATTTTATTGGTACCGATTATGCAACTATCAGCAAAAATCTGCCCCAGGGTTCAGTTTTAAAATCGGTGACAGAGCCTAACATAAAAACAGGCCTTTTTAATATTAATTCGTGGGCCGATGGCATAGCAAAGAGAGTGGGTGTAACATTGAATATTCCTGAAAAAGATGGCATCCGGGATATAAAAACCCCGAGAAACAAAGAAAGGTTAATCGCTTATTTGCGCGACACCTACCAGGTTGAAAGTGTAGCCTTAATTTTTATGGTAAATAATTATTTCAAAACAGACATATCCATTCAAATAAATACCTTCAATACCGAAGATGTGGAATTTGCGGTAGTGAGCTATAAATATCCTTCTGAAATTGCCCATAATTTTCTTCATCTGTATGGTGCTGCCGATATGTATCAAACACCTTTCCGCAGAAATGAAAAGAGAATTAAGCAACTGCAGGAATTTTTTCCAAATGAAGTGATGATGGATCCATATGCAAAAAATATTTCTCAGTTGGAAATAAGCGATTATACAAAATATTTAATAGGTTGGAAAAATGACTACAACCAGACTTATGAAAATTTATTTACTGACAAAGCCTATAATTTTTAACAGTATTGTATGGTAAACTAATTATTGATGAGATTTCTCACTTCGTTCGAAATGACAATCAGTATTTTAGGTTTTTGAAGGGGGTTGAATGGCGGCGAAGCCGACCCTTGAACTAATAAGAGCTTGTTATACAGAGCCTGCCTGGCAGCAGACAGGCGAAGCGAGAGACTTAGCGAAGCGATCTCACCGGAGGTAATTTAAAATATTTTTTACCGGACAATAGTGATAATTAATATACACTTCGACTCCGCTCAGTGTGACACTAATACCAGTTCGTCAGGCTGAGCGGAGTCGAAGCCTGCATATTAACTTAACGACATTGATAAATATTTTATAATTTTTTATAAATATTTTCAGGAAATTCCCGTATAGATGTATGTTTAACAATTAAAAGGACATACTTATGAAAATCAGGATAACAGTAATAGCTTCTCTTTTATTTTTATTTACAGCATCTGTTTGGGCGCAGAAAACACCCGAACTCAATAAAAAAATTATCAGTTATGTAAATTCGGTAATCGGACAGCAGGTTGATCGTGGGGAATGTTGGGATTTGGCAAATCAGGCATTAACGAAATATAATGCACAATGGGATGGTGAATACAAATATGGAAAACAAATAGACCCTGAAAAAGACGAAGTCTTTCCCGGAGATATTATCCAATTCGAAAAGGTGAAAGTGAAATACATCAATGGTAACACCATTACCACTGAAACAATGGGTCACCATACTGCTGTAGTTTACAAAGTATATAAAAAGGGAAAATATCAGCTTGCCCATCAAAATACAGGTTTTTCAGGCCGAAAAGTTGGATTAAGCGATCTGGAACTGGCGAATGTAATTAAAGGAAAGATGAAGTTTTACAGGCCGCAGAATAAGTAAGAAGTACTGAGTAATGAGTACAGAATAAGAAGTACTGAGTACCAAGTAATAATAGAACAGCCAATGTAAGCTTTGTACTTCCTACTTCATTAAGTTTTACTTCTTCCTTCGTACTTCATACTATATTAAATAGAAAACCAATAATTAAATTTTAACATTACTACATTGGTCGGATAAGCATCGAAAAGGGTGTTGACATTTTGGGTGATCGATGAATTATAATCCTGACCGCTGGCTGACCTTTGATGCGACCAGACCAGGTAAAATACAGAGCCAGCCTTATATTCCCAACGTGCTACCAAATTGGAACGAAACTCACTAAAATTAAAATTCGGATTACTAAATACGGCAGTTTGCGGAAGTTCCGGATCTTTAATTTCATATTGATCTGCTTCGGTTATATAGCTTATTTGCTCTGCTGTATATTGAAGAAATCTTTTACCAAATGATGTGGAAGAGGCATTTACCACTCTTTTATAGTTGCTGAATTGACCCGATGATACAAAAGGACTTCCATAATATTGAAGTGTTAAACCTGGCTTCAGTGAATAGTTTAAGCGAAAAGTCATACCTACGGTTTTTTGGTCTAACTGAGCCAGAAAATACTGAACTTTTCCATCTATTTCGGTACCGTTTACCCATTGAAGGCTGTTTCGGTTATTTTCAAAATTCAGGTTGGTTGACAAATTTATGGCGTTGGTAACTTTTAATGAAATGGCAGGTGAGATTTCCTGGTGTTGTGAAATTTTATCATCATTGATCCTTTTCCCATAATCGAGGCTAAAGGATAATGTTTTTGACTCGTCGGTGTGAAAGAATAAATATCCGTTAAAATTACCATCCTCCCATAAATCGGGACCGCCTCTTAATATTCGTGAATTGGGTGAATCAAACTCCCGGCGTGTGGACAAAAAGATACCCCATTTATTTTTAAACAGAGCCCTTTGATTGAAGGCTATATCGTTCTGAGTAAGTGTATGTCCAAAATCGTAATTGGTTACCTGGTACACCGAAAAATTAAAAGAACGGAACAATCCAATCGGTTCCGATTCAACATATGAAATATTTGTTTCCTGTTTATAGTAATCACTTCTCTGGTGAAAACCCATATCGTTAAGTTCTACTCCCGGCGATTTATAAGAAAGAGATTCAGTGAATCGCAATTTTTTCTGACCACTTCTGCCAATCGAGAGAATAGCTCCACTACCTGTTAAAGCAGTTCGCGTGGAGTCGTAATGCAAATATGGAGCATCGGGTTTTTTATAATACCGGGCCGGAGCTAATTGAAGATCACTTATTGCCTGTGCAGAACCATTTACCTGGGATGCTATAACTTTACCACTTACAAAATAAGCACGGCTATTCCAATAATGGGTAAAATCCATTCCTCCAACATAAGCTGATTTTCCAAGAGTAGCTTTTAAATAATCTTCATTTATAAACCTGTTTACTGAAGTAAAAATTCCTCCGATTATAGTATTACCCTTATTGATATCTTTTTGAACCCTTGCAACAGTATAACTTGTAAGCGGTTCCACCGTTTTTGAATAATCTCTTTGTAAACTATGTATTTCAGCTTTTTCCTCAGCAGTTGTACTTTGAACAATACCAACAGCTAAGCCATTTTTAGACTTTCCTGTGAGTTTAACAGCACTGTATATGGAAGTATTATCAGGTCTATTTAAATATTCGCCTTCCGAAATTTCAGGAGAATAATTAGGCCGACGGCCAATGCGACGCGAATAAAATAACTCATCTCCACCAAACCTGAAATTAAGGATATTTCTGCCTTCCAGGAAAAAAGTCCTTTTTTCGGTGAAATATGTCTCAAACTGCGAAAGGTTCATTACCGAAGGATCAGATTCTACCTGGCCAAAATCAGGATTAACGGTTACATCCAAAGTAATATCATTTGTAATACCAATTTTGGAATCTAAACCTGCTCCCCAGGATTTTTTCATGCCTGTTTCAAAAGGATTTCCCTCTTCAGGCTTAAATCTCATCATTTTAGCCGAGAGGTAAGGTGAAAACTCCATTTTTTTATGCTGCGGCAAATTAGTTAGTCCGTGAAGTTCTCCGAAATTATAAATTATACCACTGTTATGCCTTGGAATAAGGTTCCATTGCACTTCTTCCATATTGCGGTTAATCCACCTCCAGGCATGAAGTCCCCAAATTTGTTCTTTATCGCTGTTGAACCGCAACTGGCTCATGGGAATTTTCATTTCGGCCACCCAGGCCGACTCTTCTGTGCCCACTTCCCCATACCAGATAGGGTCCCAGTTAAAATCCACACCATCGTTCATGAGTATCAAATCCACTTTTGAGCCGCCAGCAGTTAAGTTAAACTCAAAACCTGTGCGATGATCAAAATAGCTGTCGAAACAAATTCCTACAACATCTCCGGTAAATTCATCGCGACGACCCTTATACTTGTGTACCTTATTCATTTCCTTATCAAATGCACGGATGGCAACATATATAAATTGATCGTCATAAAGAACTTTCATCTGAGTGTTTTGCGAAGGCTCTCCTCCTTCCACAGGCATTTGCTGAATGTAATTCTCTGACCATTCACCTTCGTTCCAGCATTCATCATTTAGTTTTCCGTCAATTGCCGGAGCTTGAGAAGTTAACTTCGTGGTGATATAGGTTCTTTTCTGAAAATTGGTTTTATTTTTTGTGTCGCCGGCATTTACACCATTACACAAACACAGGAAGGTACAAAATAAATATAATACTCTCATTGAAAGTAACTGCATTTGGTTAAGCTAATAATACAAAGAAATACAAAAATGTGATTGAGTGTTAAAAAGCAGATAATTAAATTTCACAAATAAACTACGAGAAGTTGAAAGTGGTTAGATATGAAACACATCCTTCGCAGCAGTTATAGCTCTGATGGAATCTTTCCTGAACCAGATATGATTAAAATTCGCACTATCTGGTATATACTTTCTTCAATTCTTTTGCTTTCATTTTATAAAATTTTTTAAAATCGCTGACTGGTTGTGAACAAAAGTAAACCTGCACTCCATTTTCCCTGAAATAGCGGTTTTTCACCTCTCCTTTTAAAATATAATCCTTAAATAAGAATTTAATATCTCCCAATTCATCGTTTACATAAATGAGATTTTCATGAACCACGGTGTCGGGCGCCCAAATAAGGAAATTATCGCTGAAACTTATGGGTCGAGGCAGATGAAAAGGCATACCGTAATAATAAATGGCTCCTGCTTGTCCGTAATTTTCGGTGTATATGATGCAATTCTTCTGAATGTCAGGCGGAAGTGAAATATAAGTTTTTATCACGATGTCACTCAATTCTTTCCAGCCGGTCATGTCGGCATAATCCTGCGGAATAGCATGTACCTGGCCATCTTCCCACCGGTTTGTGAGATCGCCCATTGGCGCAGAATATTTTTCCATAGCCTGAAGACTCAGAATAGGCAAACTGAATGGCATTAAAGGAATTGCCAAAAGTGCAATCATTACCATTACCACAGGTTTCATAAACCGGTAATAATATTTTTCAATGGCATACCCTCCCATGGCCATCAACATTGTATATGCACCTAAAGTATAATATGACTTTCCATGAACAAATAGTAATAATGTAATCACCAAAACCGATGCTACTGCAAGTACAGAGAACTTTTGTTCCTTTCTGAAAAACAGAAACACAACCAGTCCTGTTAACCATACAACAAGTGCCGGGAAATTCATGACAAACTGATCGATAATGAATCCGATGGCGGAGACGTTTACCAACTGATTTTGGTTTAGTTCGCTGAAATGATGAACAACAGGCCAGTTATGAGAATATTGCCAAAATAAATTTGGAATTACAATTATGAATCCGGTAAAAACCCCAATTAAAAAATACTTTGATAATACCAATCGCCGATGCTGCGAAATAAGCAAAGCTACTAAAAAACTAAAGGCATAGCCTGCTACCAAATATTTGTTCATGAAACCAACTCCCCAGGTTGCCATGATCAATATCCAATATTTTGTGTTTTGGGAATTAATCAAACGAACAAAGAAATAAGCAGATAACAACCAAAAAAACTGATCGAAAGAAACAGGCTGTAACAAAGAATTGGAACGCAGATAAGCAGGTGAAAAGAAAAATGCCATCAATGCAATAATAATTGCTGTTGACTTTCCACCTAATTCTTTAACAATAAGGGCGATTAGTAAAATGGAAATAGCTCCGACAATCACAGGAAATAAATTCAAAGAAAACTTTGAATAGCCAAATAAAAAAGTGGAAACTTTTGTAATAAATCCAATAAATGGTGGAACTGATGCATATCCCCAATCGAGGTTTTCACTCAGTGAAAAATAAAGAAAGCTGTCGCGATGAAGATCATAGTTGGTATTAGTAAAAAAATGAATCAGTAATTTAAGTACAATAAAAATGGAAACGATTGTCCATTCCTTTCGTGATAAAGATATTTTCATAAAGTGGAGTTTATTTATTGTGAAAATACTTTTACTATTCTTTACACTATAATCTTTCCTCTAAAATATGCATCATATCTGCCTTTGATAATTCTACAGGGTTATTCTTATTATCAGTTTCGAGAACAATGGCATCAAAGTCCTCTCTTTTAATTCCGTATGCTGACAATTTTGGCAACTTCATTTCCTCAGTCAAACCACGAAGAGAATCGATCAATACTTTACAATAATAGTCGTCCGATTGTTCATTTTTATTCGTAAACAGCTTTCCAGCATTTACATATTTCGCATAAGCTTCTCCTTTTGTTTTTTCAAGTTTCTCGACGTTTAAAGCAACGCATTCAGCCATTAAAGTTCCACAAACCACCCCATGAGGAATAGGATATAAAGCTCCTATGGAAGAAGCAAATCCATGAACCGTGCCTAAACCCGAATTTGCCAGGGCTATTCCTGATAACATGGCAGCATACGACATTGAAGCTCTGGCGTGAATGCCCTCACCATCATCAAATGTTTTTTTAATATTTTTTGCAACCAACTGCAATCCCTGGTAAGCAAATAAATCTATAAAATCAGTTGACTTACTGGAAACATAAGCCTCCAACAATTGGGTAAATGCATCCATTCCACTGGATGCTGTGATTTCAGGAGAACATGTAATTGTAAGTTCCGGATCAACCAACGCTATGTTTGGAATGTAATTATCGTGCCGGAGTGATTTTTTAAAACCGTTGATGCCAACTTTAGATATCACCGCATTTTTTGTGGTTTCACTACCGGTACCTGAAGTAGTAGGAAGAGCAATAAAAGGCAATTTTGATCCATCAGGTTTTCTAGATCCTACACCTTCAAGGTATTCAACAATACTTTCATTTTTGAAAATCATGGCCGAAATTGCTTTCCCTGCGTCTAAAACACTTCCTCCGCCAATGGCCACGATTACATCCAAAGGTATTTGACGGTATTTATCAACTATTTTATCAATAATTTCAGAAGTAGGTTCTCCTGCAACTGCTTCAAAATTAGAATATTCAAAATTATTTTTTATTTCATCCAACAGCTCACTGCCAATAGCTGATTTTCTGAAGGAACCACCACCGGTAATTATTAAGGTGTGCGAACCATAATTGCCGATAAGCCGGGGCAATTCTTTTCGCTTACCAATACCAAAAATGATTGTTGGGGTTGGGGTAAATTGAAATGATTTCACCAAAGTTCTTTATTTTGGGGTTCAATTACCCGGTACTTAACACCTTGTCGGGGCTGTTCCATCCAATTCTCTACTGTATTTCTCCACGTTAAATAATGGGATGTTGTTTTATGAAATGCAGATGCTTCTTCCGATTCAAAAACTTCATATAGCACAAATTTTTGGGATAAAATCTCAAGTTGAATAATGTCGAAACGCAGGTTGCCGGCTTCTTTTCTGGTTTCATTATGATTAATACGTGTAGCGGAGATAAAATCGTCCACAAATTCCTTTTTTACAAATACATGCACACATGTTACTATCATAAAGCTTATTTTTATCCAAAATTATCAAAAAATAAGTTGTGCTCATCATCAAAATTGCGAAAAGATATTAGAATAGACTCTGTCAAATAGAAATATTGAATATAGCGTGAGGAACAAGTATCAAGTAATTTCTAAGGCGGACCGTGGTAAAAAATTAATCAAACTGTCTGTTATCTTGATACTTGTTTCTTGATACTTGTGTCTGTTTCTTAATAGAATCAAGGCCAACAGCCAAAAACGATTGTTCTAAAACTATTTATTACTTTTTTCTTCTCACTTTGTACTTTCCCTGTATTCTCTTATGACTGACGACTAAAGACTTACGACTTCAATAATTATCTGACTACGACCTGAATTTCGGAAATGCCTTTATCATCTTCAATAATTTTAGTATTTCTATTGAAAGGAATATAGCCAAAAAGCTTTTTTGAATCACTCATCCGCAATCCTGAAAACATCAGGTCGTTGGCTGATGACACTGAAAAATACCGAATCTCAATATCATTTGGAGCTATTATTTGGGTAAAAACCGGATTTGATGAAGATAGGTCAATCCGAACCAGGACTTTAGTATTTACGGCATTTTCACCATAAACGAAACAATAATCACCTGAGCAGAAACTGGAAATTATTTTGTTTAAATTCAGGTTTTCCATGTTCACCTTTTTGATGGTATTACCTTCAATTACTAAGATTGCTTTCGAAAGAATCACAGCAATCTTGTCGACTGAAGGGAATGCATGGGAACATACAAAACCAGCTTCATCATTAGTGAGCTTAAAAGAAGGAAATAGATTTTCTTCAGAAATACCCTTATCCACCTTTATTTTAGAACATTGAATTGAATCGCCACTTCTGAATATATAATACATTGAATTACTGAAACTTTCCAAAGGATAAACATTGGAGGAATTACTATTATTAAGGTTTGTGACGTTCCCTTGTACAGGGTATAATTTTTTGTCGGAAAGTATATTGCCCAAATAATCAACCGTAAAATGGTCATTTAATTCTTCGCCTTTTAAAATTTCTTCAACTTTGGGATCCTGTTCATTACTTAAGTCCAATCTCCAGTTACCTGAGCTATTATAGTAATAAAACCGTGAACTTTGATCGTGCCTGATAGTGTTATTTCTGTAATCAAGCTCACCTGAATGTTCCGGTGCGACAGCAACCGGTAACTTCCGCGAACTTCCATCAAACCTTCGTATTAAATAACTTTCGATGCTATTTTGATTGCCATATTTGAAATTTATTAAAAAATAAGCTGTGTTCAGATTGTAAATTGCCACAGGATATCTATTGAAATTGATTTCACTCTTATCTTCATTCAAATACTTTACTTCCTCAAGATTTTCCTGATCGTTAAGTTCAAAAATTTTATAAACTGTGTCAATTCCATTTATATATTTTCCTAAAACCAAGCCATAGGATTCTTCGATGCTTAAATACTTAAAATGGGAATTATCATCTGCTTCCTTTCGACACGAAAAGCATAAAAGACAAGATATTATCACAACAATGTATTTCATATTTTTTTTATAAATAGATCTTTTGCAGTCGAATATTTTACTGGAAATGAATTTTAATAAATCGGCATTAAACAAAAATTTCCTTAAAAGATTGATCAAGACTCTTTTTTACGAGGCATCTGATTTTAAGTTTCCACAAAAAATGAACTAAAAAATATTTTAAATGTTTCTAGTAAATACATATCTGAAAGAACTTCTATATGAAAACAATTAAAACCTACACACATTTCTTACTTATTGTTATTCTAATTATTAGCTGTACAAACAATAAACATCCGGAAACTAATACCAATACCGGAGAAATTACCTTGCCTGACGGATTCTTATCATTTGTAATTGCCGATTCTCTGGGTGAAGGTCGACATGTAATTGTAAATACCAACGGAGACATTTACGTATCGCTTCGAAATAGCAAAAATGGAGGCGGTGTGGTTGGATTGCGAGATACCAATAATGACGGCAAAGCAGATGAAATTAAATATTTTGGTCCATTTACAGGCACCGGAATAGGAATTCATAATGGTTATCTTTATGTAGGTGCTGATACTATTGTTGTTCGGTATAAATTTAAAGAAGGCGAATTGGTTCCCGATCTGAATTATGAAGTTATAGCCAAAGGATTTACTCCACAAAACCAGCACGAAACAAAATCCATCACATTTGATGATGCTGGAAACCTTTATGTTACCGTTGGAGCACCATCCAATGCATGCCAAGATCCCGACCGTACGCCCGGAACAAAAGGAGTTGACCCTTGTCCGCTTTTGGAAAAATATGGTGGCATCTGGAGGTTTAAGGCGGATGTTCAAAATCAGGATCAAATGAAAGATGGTTACCGGTATGCAACAGGTATCCGCAATGCCGTTGCAGTTGACTGGAATAAAAGTGCAAATAAACTTTATGCGCTGCAACATGGCAGAGACCAGCTTTCTCAATTCTGGCCCGATCTTTATACCGAAGATGATGGCGTTAATTTACCAGCCGAAGAATTCTTCAGGGTGAACGATGGTTCTGACTTTGGCTGGCCATATTGTTATTACGATCAAAATCAATCTAAAAAACTATTGAACCCCGAATATGGCGGCAATGGGAAAGATGTGGGAAGATGTAAGGATAAAGATCAGCCAATTATGGCATTTCCGGGCCATTTTGCGCCAAACGATCTGATATTCCATTCAGGAATAAGCTTTCCTGATAAATATAAAAACGGAGCTTTCATTGCATTTCATGGATCGTGGAACAGAGCTCCGCAGGAACAAAAGGGTTTTCTGGTTGCATTTGTTCCATTCAACGGAGATTCTCCATCTGGTGAATGGGAAATATTTGCCGATCATTTTGCCGGTATTGAAAAAATTTCCAGCCCTGGTGATGCAAAACACAGGCCTTGCGGTTTAGCCGAAGGAAATGACGGATCTCTTTATGTAATCGATTCAGTGATAGGAAAATTGTGGAAGATATCCTTTCGAAAATAAGTCATATTCCAAATTATCAATGATTATTTATTCAATGTCGTTTAGTTTATGAATTGAAAATTTAATCCACACTTCGACTCCGCTCAGTGTGACAATAATAACAATTTGTCAGGCTGAACTGAGTCGAAGCCTACTTCTTAAATAAACGACATTAATTTATTATTTATGAAATTTTTCTATACTATTTTTAATTACATTCTTCTTGTAATACTATTTTCGTGTTCAGGAAATAAAGGAAACAGTGAACCTGCAGAACCCGAACAATTGAACCAAACCGCTGCGGTGACCGAATCCAAAGAAGGTGAAAACCTTTATCTGAAATACTGTATGGCCTGCCATCAAACAAACGGATCGGGTGTTCCCGGAATGTATCCACCTTTGACCAATTCCCCGATAGTTAATTCTGGCAAAAAAGAAGATTTCATTGAAATATTGTTGAATGGATTAAAAGGCCCTATTGAAGTACACGGGAAAAAATACAATCAGCAGATGCCAAGTCATAATTTTTTATCAGATAATGAATTGGCTTTGATAATCAATTATGTAGCCAAATCGTTCGAAAACAATGCACCTGAAGTAACACCTTCGGATGTTAAAGATTTAAGAAATACATCTTCTAAATAATATTAAAGATTATACGATAATTTTTAATTATAAAAATCTGATAATCTTAAATTTAAAAATATGATTGTTCTTTAATTCTTAAAAACTTTAAAATAAGATGAACAAAGCATTTCATTTGGTAGTTTGTAGAGAAGAACAATTTAATCGTTATTTAGAAATAGTTTAAATAAAATTAGTTTTATTAACTTTGCAAATTCTTTTGTAAAACAGATCTATATGTCACAATTTGAAATAGTGATGCCTAAATTAGGCGAAAGTATAACCGAAGCAACCATAACAAAATGGTTCAAAAAAGAAAACGACCAAATAGAAGAAGATGATGTTCTGCTTGAAATCGCAACCGACAAAGTAGATTCAGAAATACCATCGCCTGTTGCCGGGAAATTAGTAAAGCTTTTATTTAAAGAGGGTGATATTGTGCCCGTAGGTAAAGTTATCGCCGTAATATCACTCGACGGTGAAGATGAATCTGAAACTCCTTCTTCAACAGAAACTGAAAAACCTGTAGAACAAACATCAGCCTCAGAACCGAAACAACCCGAAAAAAGCGAAAAAGCTACTGAACCACTAAAACCAACACGTTTTTATTCTCCATTGGTTAAAAATATTGCTAAACAGGAAAATATTCCGATCGAAGAATTGGAAGGTTTGCCAGGATCGGGCCAGAATGGTAGATTACGAAAGGAAGATGTCCTGAATTATCTTGAGAACAAATTAAAGCCCGAATTTCAAGGTGAGAAACCTACGATGGAAGGCAAAAAAGAACCCGTTGCTCAACCTTCGTCACCAGCTCCGGAAAAGGCGAAAGTCTCAGTATCAGTAAATGCAGAGGATGAAATCGTTGAAATGGACCGTATGCGCAGGTTAATAGCCGACCATATGGTGATGTCGAAACAAGTGGCACCACATGTTACTAATTTCCTTGAAGCGGATGTTACCAACCTGGTTTTATGGAGAAATAAAGTGAAAGATGAATTTCAGGTACGCGAAAAGGAAAAGATCACCTTTATGCCTGTATTTATTGAAGCTGCAGCAAAAGCGCTGAAGGATTTCCCACAGGTAAATGCATCAGTTGACGGATATAAAATAATTCTTCGCAAGAAAATTAATATCGGTTTTGCAGTGGCATTGCCAACCGGGAATTTAATTGTACCGGTGATTAAAAATGCCGATCATCTGAATTTACTTGGACTTTCAAAAGAAATGAACCGCTTGGCCGAATCGGCACGAACAAACAAACTGGGTCCCGATGATATTCAGGGAGGCACTTTTACCATCTCAAACTTCGGGACTTTTAAAAATGATATGGGAACTCCCATCATTAATCAGCCTCAGGTTGCAATCCTTGCTACAGGCAACATACAAAAAAAGCCCGCTGTAGTAGAAACCCCAACAGGCGATATTATTGCAATCAGGCATAAAATGTTTTTATCCCTCACTTACGATCACCGTGTTGTGGATGGGGCATTAGGAGGAGCTTTCCTCAGAAGATTAGCAGATTATTTAGAAAATTTTGATTTAAACCGTTCAATCTAAAAAATTGATAAAATGTATAATGACAGGCAATTTGGAATAAAACATACCGATAAAGAAATACTTAAAAAGTGGTATTATTTAATGACTTTAGGAAGAGCTTTGGACGACCGGGCGCCTAATTATTTACGCCAAGCTATTGGATGGTCGTACCATGCACCCTATGCAGGCCACGATGGCATTCAACTTGCAATAGGCCAGGTTTTCGACCGCAATACCGATCATCTTTTCCCGTATTACCGCGATATGCTTACCTGTATTTCAGCAGGCTTATCAGCCGAGGAAATAATTTTTAATGGTATTTCCAAAGCGACTGATGTTGCAGGTGGAGGCCGTCACATGTCGAACCATTTTGCCAAACCCGAATGGAATATTCACAGTGTTTCTTCGGCTACCGGAAACCATACTTTACATGCAACAGGCGTGGGCAGAGGAATGAACCGCTATAAACACAAAGGGGTTGCTATAAGCTCGCAAGGTGAATCGTCAGTTTCGGAAGGGTATGTTTACGAAGCAATTAATGGCGCATCCAATGAAAAATTACCTGTTATTTTTGTTTTTCAGGATAATGGATATGGAATTTCGGTTCCTAAAAAGGATCAAACTGCAAATCGCAAGGTTGCCGATAATTTTTCAGGGTTCAAAAATATCAAGTTGTTTTATTGCAACGGAAAAGATGTATTCGACTCCATGAATACTATGGCCGAAGCCAAACAGTTTGTGATTGAAAACCAGATTCCGGCTATTGTGCAGGCAAATTGTGTACGCATCCACTCCCACTCAAACTCCGACCGTCACGATCTTTACCGCGACGAAAACGAATTAAATTATGTGACCGAATACGATCCATATGCAAAATTCAAACGTTTGTTGCTCCGGTACAATCGCTTTACCGAAGAAGAACTAAAGCAAATTGAAGACCAGGTAAAGGCAGAAGTTAAAGATGCTCACCGCAAAGGACTTGCAGCTCCTGATCCGGATCCTGCTTCTGTTACAAATTTTGTAATGCCCGAACCTTATATTCCTCAAAAATATATAGATGGCCTGCACCAGCAAACCGGCGAAAGCAAAAAGCTTATCGAAGGGATCAACGAAACTTTAAAAGCAGAATTCCGACATAACCCTGACACTTTTATATGGGGCCAGGATATTGCCCACAAAGAAAAAGGAGGTATCTTCAATGTATCCAAAGGGATGCAGAAAGAATTTGGTAAAGAAAGGGTTTTCAACGCTCCTATTGCCGAAGATTTTATCTTGGGAACTGCCAATGGAATGAGCCGTTTTAGCGAAAAAATAAGAATAGTGGTTGAAGGTGCCGAATTTGCCGACTATTTCTGGCCGGCTATGGAGCAATTTATTGAATGTACACACGATTACTGGCGGTCGAATGGAAAGTTCGTTCCCAATGTTACGGTAAGGTTAGCTTCCGGGGGTTATATCGGAGGTGGAATGTACCATTCTCAAACCATTGAAGGCTCATTATCAAATATTCCGGGAGTTCGTATTGTATATCCGTCTTATGCCGACGATGCGGCTGGATTATTGAGAACAAGCATGCGTTCCAGAGGATTTACACTTTTTCTGGAACCCAAAGCCTTATATAACAGTCCAAAAGGAGCAGCTGTAGTTCCCGACGATTTCGAGGTACCTTTTGGTAAAGCCCGCATCCGCAAACCAGGAAAAGATCTGACAGTAATAACCTATGGCAACACCACTCATATGTGTGTTGAAGCTGCTGAGAAAATAAGTCAGGAAAATGGTAAAGATGTTGAAGTAATTGATTTAAGATCCCTTATTCCACTTGATAAAGAAACCATACTTGCTTCGGTTAAAAAAACTAATAAAGTATTAATAGTACATGAGGATAAGGTTTTTTCAGGTTTTGGTGCAGAACTTTCCGCTATTATTTCCGATGAAGCATTTGAATACCTTGATGCTCCTGTTAAAAGAGTTGGGTCCACCTTCACACCTGTCGGTTTTAATAAAATATTGGAAGCCGCCATATTGCCAAGCACCGAAAAGATCATCAAAGCAATGCACGAAATATTGAATTATTAAAATTTAATTCGTTTAATAATGGAAAAAGTAAGCTTGATATACAGTTTTAATTCGAACAAAACCGCCAAAGTCGCCGATAAAATAAAGGAAGCTTTTGGAAATGATATTGAACCAATTAATGCCGAAACACTGGTAGAAGATGAATTTTTAAAAAACCGCATTGCTATAATGGGAGTACCAACCTGGTTCGATGGGGAATTACCAAATTATTGGGATGAGTTTGGCCCTATTCTCGAAGATCTTGACCTTAAGGATAGAACATATGCCCTGTTTGGTTTGGGCGATCAAAAAGGATATCCTGATAATTTTATAGATGCGGTAGGACTTATGACAAAAATTCTCGAGAAAAGAGGTGCACGAATTATTGGATTTACTTCCACTGAAGGTTATCATTTTAATAAATCGAGGGCATTGAGAGATGGAAAATTCTCAGGACTTGCTATTGATTTCGAAAATCAGGCAACCCAAAATTCACAAAGGGTTAAAAATTGGGTTGAACAGTTAAAAAAAGAGTTGGAATAAAATTTTCTAGGTTCAGCTTTAGCAAGTGATACATATCATCGTTAACAGATGAGGTGTATCACTTTTTTATTTAATCATAACTCATAAAATGCTGTAATTTTAATAACTAAATAGGATTCTTTATTGAAATAAATTGATTCTAACTATTATCGTTAAGTGTAACAATATTTAAACAAAACAAAAATCTGATTTCTGCCATGTTTGATTGTCTTAAATTAATTTGTGTATTGGTAATTATTACTGTTTCGGCGGCCAATGCACAGGTTAACCTAAACAATTTGGCACCTCTGCTTTCAAATTCTGATCTAAATGATCTTAAAAAGGCAGATGCTTTTAAGGGTAAAGGTAAATTACTGGACGATGAAGCTTTAAAAATAAAAAGTTCGGGTACAACCAAAAAAGATTCAGCTAAAAATGAAAAGAAGTATCTTCTGAAAAGACTTGAAGCTTCTCAATTCTATCAAAAAAGCAATAATGAAATGATTTCACTCTTAAAAGACAATGTGAACTTATTCTGGAAAAATAATAAAAGCACTTTTATTCAACCCATTATTAAGAATTACGAAGAAAAAGCCAACGAACTTGTCCACAAATCAAAATCCTTACGAAAAGAAAGTGAAAATATAATTTACCCGGTAGAGAAGCTAACCAAAATATTGGATGCTGAATCAACAGAAGATGAAGCAATTAACATATATGTTAAGGTCTTATATGCTTACCTGAACCAACCTATTGGCTACGATGTGATTAAACAAAACAATGAGGAGGCCGCATCAAATTCACCTGGTTTGGACATTACAAGTGATAAAAATGAAAAAGAAACAAATGGAGTTGTATATCTGCCTTTAACCGTCGTACCGGAAAAGGATACCATACTTGAAGTTGAAAAAATAGTAAGTGACACGTTGAAGTATTCCGTTTCTGAAGCAAAAAGTATTTATGAAATTGCAGAAATCAAGGAAGAAGAGGTGGACAATTTTAATAAATTTCTGGAAAACTCCTACCCTGATAATCAGGAATTTTATATTATAAACTTTCGAGAATTGGATTATAATGATATTGATTCGCTTAAAGAAGCCTGGCACAAATATCTTTATGCCCAAAATAAATTAAGGGATACAAACCTTGTTGCTTTGAGTAAAAACCCAAATCAGCCGGAAAACAAGAATGTAAATTCTATAAATTCCAAAGTAATTGAGAAAGAAGGAGGTAGTACTACTTTAGCAAATTCTAATTCACAAAAAACCGGGAAAAAATCATCTGCCGAAAAAAATATTTCTCTAAAAACTGATCAGAGAAATAGTAAAAAAGAACCTTCCGATTCAATACAAACTATTGCTAATATTTCATTTAACAATGGGAATCATAAAACTTCAGGCACCCAAAACATCGAAGGTGATTCTACTGAAGTTGCAAAAGGATTTGTATATAAAGTTCAAATTTTAGCTTGTCGTGTTACTATTGATAAAAAGACACTTGAAAATATTTATGCCGGAAGCCTTCTTATTCAGGAACTTAATGAAGATAAATGGTATAAATATGCTGTGGGCGAATTCAATACATACGCTAACGCAAGGTTAATTAAGAATCAGTTAAATATTCCCGGATCGTTTATCATAGCTTATTTAAATGGTAAACGCATACAAATATCTACAAATGCATCCCAGCAACAAGATTATAATTCACCTTCAGATGCATCCTTAATATTTAAAGTTCAGATAGCTGCTTCAAAAGAACCAATAGCAAAGGAGTATATTAATCAGATTTATTCCGGTTCGGAAAATACTGAAGAATTGTTCGAAGATGGCTGGTACAAATATTCATTGATTACAGGCAGTGATTTAAATGAAGCCAAAGCTTTTATCGAAAAGGAAAACATTCCGGGAGCTTTTATCACCGCTTATCTTGGAAATAAAAAAATAGAGCTTTACAAAGCAATTAAGTTGAATAAAAAATATTAATAATCAAACAAGAGTTATGGAAACTAATAAGTTAATTGTTGGAATAGCCAAATTGATTTTTTTAATTTTGTTATTTTCATCGTGTTTGTCTCAAAAAAAGGTTCTGTTAATACAGGATAAAGGACCGATTCAGCAAAATTTCGAAAACACTAAAAAAACTGCTTATCAAATTCAAACGGGCGATCATCTTTATATTAAAATATATAGTCTTGATCCTAAAACCAGCAAGTTTTTTCAGACTGACTTACCTACCATTATGAATCCTACCTACTTATACCTGAACAGTTATTTGGTAGACGAACAAGGATTTATTGATTTTTCGTTTGTTGACAGGATGCAGGTAAAGGGAATGACAATCGATGAAATAAAAAAGAAAATCCAAACATCCTTAAATGAGTATTTCAAAGAAACAACGGTTGTTGTCAAACTTGTCAATTTTCAGATTTCCATTATTGGGGAAGTTCATAGTCCCGGAAGTTTTACAATTGATAAAGATCAGATCAATATTCTGCAGGCCCTGGCATTGGCTGGAGGCACAAAAGATTTTGGGAATATTAAAAAAGTAACTTTGATTCGGCAAAATATTAAAGGTTCGGAAGTTCACTACATTAACCTGAATGATAAAGCTTTATTAGCTTCCGATTTTTATTATCTCATGCCAAACGATGTCTTATATGTTGAACCAATGATGGGTAAAAGCTATATGGTTACGAACTTCCCTTATACTGCCATTCTTTCAATATTATCATTTGGGGCATCTATCTTTGTTCTTCTAAACTTAACAAAATAGTTTCTGACTTAAAATGGATAGTTACAAAGAATCGTTCAACGAAGAAACAGTAGATATTAAAAACCTGATATTTAAATTTTTAGGTAAATGGTATTTATTTGTCGCTGCTCTAATTGTTTCTGTTGTTGCAGCTTATCTTTACAATTTATGGTCGCAGCCAATCTTCGAAGTTAAAACATCAATATTAATTAAAGATGAACAAACAGTTTTAGATTCAAGATTCTCATCAGGTCTTGGCATTTATAATACACAATACAGGATTTCGAATGAGATAGGAATTTTAAAGTCGTACCAATTGACACAAAGGGCTATTGAAAATCTGGAATTTGATATTGATTATTTCGTTGAAAACAGGTTTTTTGAAACTGAGCTTTATAAGACATCCCCGTTCCAGGTAATCATTGATTCTGCAGTTTCCCAACCGGTAAATGTGAAATTTAATATACGATTCATTTCTGAAAATAATTTTATCTTAACTATCATCGAAGAAAATGTAAATCAATATAATTTTAAATTAGATAAACAAGTTGGGAATATTCCGGCAATTGTTTATGAAAATAAACATAAATTTTTCGAAAAAATTAAAACCAGGGACTTTGCTTTTACCATAATACCATATCACCTTCCTGAAAAATTAATAACAAAACAGAATTTCTCTTTTCGTTTAAATACCCGAAATGTGCTTATTAAGCGCTATCGTAATTTTATGGTATCTTCCGACAAGAACTCTTCTATTTTAATCATTTCAATGAAAGGTGGAAATATTTCAAAACTTGTAGATTTTGAAAATGCATTAACATCGGAATACTTAAAAAAGGGAATAGAACGCAAAAACTTTATTGCAGAAAATACAATTAAATTTATCGATACCCAAGTGGGTGAAATCTCCGACTCGTTAAGCTATTCAGAAACAAAGCTACAGAACTACCGTTCCCAAAATCGGGTATTGAATATGGATTTTCAGGCCCAACAAGCAATGACTGCCCTTGAAGGTTTTAAAAACCAACAGGCCGAAATTACTGTTAAAGCCCGATATTATGCATACCTTAAAAATTATTTAAAAGAAAATAAGGATGGTCAGGACTTAGTTGCCCCATCGTCGCTGGGAATTGACGATCCAAGTTTAAATAACCTGATAAATGAGCTCACCAAAATGTTCAGCGACAGGTTGGAGATGATGTTTAATTCAAAAAAGGACAATCCCTACTTATCATCAATGGATTTGAGAATCAACTCCATGAAAAAGACCATTCTGGAAAATATTCAAAATCTTATCAATGCTTCTGAAATTTCCTTAAACGACATCGAACAACGAATAGCCCTCGTCTCGGAACGTGTTAATAAACTACCCGAAACCCAAAGGCAATTATTTGGATTTGAACGGAAATTTAAGTTGAACGATGCTATTTACACTTTTCTTTTAACCAAACGATCGGAGATGCAAATTGCAAAAGCCTCCTATTTGCCCGATAATGAAATAATTGATGCAGCACGCGATACTGAATTCTTGCCAGTTGCCCCTAATTCAAAACGAAATTTTATCATTTCCCTTTTATTAGGATTTGGTATACCAATGGCTCTATTACTATTAAAAGACTATCTCAATGATAAGGTTTTAGTTACTGAAGATATTGAAAAAGTTACTGACTTTCCAATTCTTGGGTATATACTCCGGAACAAAGACAAAATAAAGACAGTGGCGTTTGATAACCAAATGTGTCTTACATCTGAGTCGATTCGGTCAATCCGAACTAATTTTCAGTTTGTCACGAACGAAAAAAACAACAATGTTGTATTAATAACTTCATCCATGATGAGTGAAGGGAAAAGTTTTATATCAATAAATCTCGCATTAAGCTTTGCTCTAAATAACAAAAAATGTATTGTTCTTTCCTTCGATCTTAGAAAACCCAAATTAGGTGAATATTTAAATGTCAAATCGGATAAAGGAATAAGTACTTATCTAAGTTCTGGTGTATCTTTAGACGAAGTAATTGTACAAACAAAATTTCCAAACCTTGATGTTGTGCTTGCAGGCCCAATACCTCCTAATCCAATGGAACTTATTGCTGGTGAAAAAACCAGAGAATTTTTTATTCAGCTTAAAAAGAGATATGATTATATATTTGTAGATACTCCTCCTATTGGAATGGTGGCCGATGCCTTACTGTTGCTTAAATACTCTGACATAAATATTTATGTAATCCGCCATAATTTGACAATTAAAAAAGTATTTTCAAATGTCATTCAAAATTTAAAGAAAAGGGAAATCAATAATTTAAATATTATTATCAATGATGTCCCTTCCGGAAATAAATTCCTCTCGTATTCGCACGGATATGGATATGGATATGGATATGGATATGGTTCAGGTTATTATTCTGCAGATAAAAAAGATGGATTTCTACCTGATTTTTTAAAGAAGATTATATTTAATAAATTAATATCCAAACGTATAAATACTAACTAAACAACCATAACACCATAACTAAGCTGAATTAAGGATTGAAGTCCATTGGTGTAGTTAAATTGGGAAAATTTAAAAACAATAGATTAATTTCGAATATTTTTAATAAGGTTGTTTATCTTTATTTTTTCTTAGACTCTTAACCCGAACTCTAAATAAAAAATTTGATTTTGAAAAATTACTTCCATATCAACTGTTTTTTTAAAATAATTGTTACACTCTATTGTATTTCTTTATCTCTGGTATCCAATGCCCAGGTTGGAAAAAACGACTTACTACCGTTTCTTTCACCAACCGAACGAAACAAAATTTCAAAATTTGAAGCAATTTATAATAAAGGGACAGCACTTGAACAAGAATCCGACAAAATAAAAAATTCGGGAACAACGGATAAAGAATCGGCCAGAAATGAAAAAAAGGCAAATATCAAACGTCTAGAAGCTTCTCAATTTTATTATAAAGCAAATAATGATTTTATATTTTTTTTAAAAGATAACATTAAAAGCTTTTGGAAGCAAAATAAAGGCGCTTACAAAAATGCAACCGTTCAAAACCATGAAGATAAAGCGAATGAATTATATAAAAAGTCCCGATCTTTGAGAAAAATGGCCGATGATTTGGTATATCCTGAAGAAAAATTAATTACAACTATTGAAGCAGAACAAGTTGAAAAAGAATCAATTATCATTTATATAAAAGTTCTTTATGCCTATTTAAATCCTCCTTTTGCATACAACGAATTAAAAACAAGCCCCAATACCGTTGCAAGTTTTGAAAACATTGCCACTCCGGTAAAAAAAGATACTGTTCTAGTGAAATCTAACCCAGTAAAACCGGTGATAAAAGACTCCATTCAAAATACTGCCAAATTGATTAAAAAAGATATCATTGTAACTCAAAAAACTGTTTCGCAGGATCCAAAACCATTAATCGATGTAAAACAAGTTCCACCAACCGTAATTAAAGAAGAAATTCCTCCAATTATAGCAAATTCGGAAACTAAACCGAATACCACTGAAGCTGTAAAGGAAAAGCCTAAATCAAATCCAAATAATGTTGGTTTATCTGATAAAAGAATTTTTATGATACAAGTGGCAGCTTCAAAAATTCAAATAAATCTCCAAACTTTTCAAAAGTATAAAGAAGGAAATATAAAAGCCAAAGAGATAAAGGAGGATGGTTGGAATAAGTATTTAATAGGAGATTTTTCAACCCTTAATGAGGCAAAACAATACAAAGAGAAGAAAAATACAGGAGGTTATATTACAGCTTATCTTAATGGCAAAAGGGTAAGTCCGAATTAATTAACAAGGTACCAATTATTGGTAATGTTTGGTTAATGAATTTTGGTTTATATAAGTTCAGGTGAGAATTATTCTCCGGAAACAGGGAAAACAGAGTAATAAAATGCATCCCTAAAAGATGCATTTTATAGAATTTTATTCTTCAAAACTTTCTGAACTTTCACTATTGTCGATAGCATCATCTTCACGACCGATTGTTCCTTCTTCACTGTTTGCTGTTCCGTCTTCTCCAAATTCTTTTTCAAATTCTTCCTCGGTGAGATTATCGATTTTCACATCAACTTTAACAAGATAACTAGCGTTTTCTGTATCAACAGTTATAGCATAAAAAAAATCATTGTTGGGTTTACTAACTTTAATGACAAAATCGTTGTAACCCAACGGATATTTCTTTTTGATCGCTTCAAGGACCTCTTCGGATGCATTCTTATAACTAACTACTAATTTTCTTTTTTCCATTGTAATAAACTGTTTTTACGCTTGTACAATTATAATTAATAAATCCAATTCTTACTCCATGTTGGATAAAAATTTTATTTCTTTTTTTTAATCTCAAATAACAATTATCCTCACTTAATTCCTAAAGTTAAACAAAAGAAGTTACAAATTCTATCAAATAATTTAGGGTATCTAATACCAAATGAGCAAATAATCTTTGTTAATTTGAAAGCCACAATTATAATCAATTTGATGTATTTGGTTCTAAAAAATCAGGAAAAAAAATGGAAATTCTTTATATGTTTAAAAACTAAAAGCTTATAGAAACTTTTTAATAAACTTTTTTATGATTGTCCGGTAAACATTTATAAAAATTTCGGAATTTAGATTTCTCACTTCGTCGAAATGATAATCAGTTGTTTAGATCTGTGAGTGGCTTGGTTGGCCGGCTTTTCCGCCAACCAAGCCACTCTACCCGGAAAATGAAAAACTCCTGTCATTCAGAGCCTGCCTGGCAGCAGACAGGCGAAGCGAAGAACTTAGCAAAGCGTTCTCACCGAAGGTAATCTAATTATTTTTTACCGGATAACAGTGAAATTTTTTAAGATTTTCCTTTCCAGGCATTAAAATGTGTTAACTACTTTCTTAAGCTTTACCATTTTAAGCAACAAGCTTTCCAGCAAATCAAGTTTTAACATATTGGCACCGTCGGATAATGCCTTCGAAGGATTAGGATGTGTTTCAATAAAAATACCGTCTACCCCTACTGCAATACTCGCTTTGGCAATAGTTTCGATTAAATCAGGTCTTCCTCCGCTAACTCCCGACGATTGATTGGGTTGTTGCAACGAATGCGTAACATCCATTATAACAGGATATCCAAATTTTTTCATCTCTGAAATTCCACGAAAATCAACAATAAGATCCTGATAACCAAACATAGTTCCTCTCTCCGTAAGCATAACATTGGGATTTCCCGATTGCAGAACCTTATCGGCTGCAAACTTCATTGAATCAGCCGCTAAAAATTGACCTTTTTTAATATTAACGAATTTACCAGTTCGGGCAGCAGCAACTAACAAATCGGTTTGACGACTTAAAAAAGCCGGAATCTGCAAAATATCAGCATATGCAGCTGCCGTTTCAGCTTCGGCTTCCGAATGAATATCAGTAACCACAGGAACCTGAAAAGTTTCGCGAACCTGTTGTAATACTTCTAGCCCAGCCTGATCACCAATTCCTGTAAAGGAATCGACTCTTGATCGGTTAGCTTTGCGATAAGAAGCTTTAAACACAAAAGGTATTTCAAGTTTATCAGTTATTTCCTTTATCCGGCCAGCTATTTCAAAGCATAAATCCTTACTTTCGACAACACAGGGCCCGGCCAGTAAAAAAAAATTTCCTGAATTGGTATTCTTAATAAATGGTAACTTCTCAATCATAATTTAAAAATTAATATCCGTACTTACCTTTCCAAAGGCGTTGAAGATAAGAAGAAATTTCTCTCTCCCGCTGATTTTCCTGGGGTTTATAAAATGTAGTTGACGAAATTTTGTTTGGCAGGTACTCATCGGCTATAAAATGATCCTGATAATTGTGCGCATAATGATATTCTTTGCCATAGCCGAGCTCCTTCATTAAACCGGTGGGTGCATTTCGAATATTTAAAGGAACTGATAAATCGCCTGTTTCAGCAACTTTTTCAATTGCCGATTCAATAGCCATATACGCGGAATTACTTTTAGGAGATGTAGCAAGGTAAATAGCAGCTTGCGAAAGGATAATCCGCGATTCGGGCATTCCAATTACATTCACTGCCTGAAAGCAATTATTTGCCATCAGTAATGCATTTGGATTGGCAAGGCCAATATCCTCAGCAGCCAATATAACTAGCCGTCGTGCAATAAATTTCGGATCCTCTCCTCCTGCTATCATTCTTGCCAAATAATACACTGCAGCATTAGGATCGCTTCCTCTGATTGATTTAATAAATGCTGAAATTATATCATAATGCATTTCCCCTTTTTTGTCGTAAAGGGCAATGTTTTCCTGAATGCGGTCCAGTACTATTTTGTCCGTGATTACTATCTTTTCATTATTGTGATCCACTTCCGATTGAACCACCAATTCCAGGGCATTCAACAACTTACGAGCATCTCCTCCCGAAAGCCTCAGTAATGCTTCAGTTTCCTGAAGTTCTATTTCAAGTGTTTTTAAAAATTCGTCTTCTTTGATAACACGGTCAAGAATATTTAACAAATCTTTTTTCTCGAGCGATTTTAAAACATAAACCTGACAACGCGATAAAAGCGGCGCAATCACTTCAAATGATGGGTTTTCGGTAGTTGCTCCTATTAAAGTTACAGTTCCATGCTCAACTGCAGAGAGCAAACTGTCCTGCTGTGATTTATTAAACCGGTGAATTTCATCAATAAATAAAATCGGATTTGGAGTATTAAAAAACTGATTCTTCTTAGCCTGATCTATCGTTTCCCTTACATCTTTAACACCCGAATGTACAGCGCTCAACGTAAAAAAAGGCCTGTTTAACTGGTTTGAAATTATTTGGGCCAGAGTTGTTTTTCCTACTCCCGGAGGCCCCCATAAAATAAATGAAGATATGCCTCCTGAACTTATCATACGGCGAAGTACTTTTCCCGGACCAATCAGATGTTGCTGACCTGCATAATCATCCAGTGTTTTTGGACGCATCCTGTCGGCCAAAGGCTGATTTAACATCATTTTCTCTAATTTTCTTTGTATATCAGATTACAAAATAAGGCAATTTTGAAACAATAACCACCGTTTAAAGTATAAACCAAAAACAAAACCTACTGTTATGAAACGTATTGTAATTCTTTTAGCCACAATCATATTTTTACTGACAAGTTTTTTAAAGTTAAATGCCCAAATAAAGAGTATTCCGGATATGCTTTCAGGTTCTACAGCTGATGCAGAAAAACTTTTTCAGGCTTATCTAAAACCTTATGCCAATGCTTTTGGTGCCAATTTAAACGGTGGATGGTATAACACCGCTAAAGTTCATAAACTAGGTGGTTTTGACTTAACTTTAAGTGTAAGCGCTGCCATTGTTCCCTCGTCCGATAAAACTTTTGATCCTTCTAAACTCGGTTTGTCAGATAAGGCTACAATATTGCCAGTCGGGGCTTTGGCTCCAACTGTTGCAGGAGAGAACAAGGTTGGTCCTGAAATTTCATACAAAGATCCAATAACCGGAAATATAACCGTAGCAAAATTTAAAACGCCTAAAGGTACGGGATTAGGAATAGTGCCATCGCCAATGCTTCAACTTGGAATAGGGCTTATTAAAGGAACAGATGCTACATTCCGATATATGCCTTCGACCAATTTTGGCGATTATGGATCCATGACTATGTGGGGAGTTGGTGTAAAACACAGCCTGAAACAATGGATACCAGGCATTAAAATGACTCCTTTCTTTAATTTATCGGTTTTTGGAGGATATACACAGTTAAAAACCAATATGAACCTTAACCTTCAGCCCGAAGTATATGAACAATCATTAAATGCTGACATTTCTGCATCTACATTGGCTTACGATAATCAAAAGATGGAATTAATGGTCAAAGGTTTTACAGGAAATATTCTTGCATCCTTTGATTTTCCAGTAATCGCGCTCTATGCTGGTGTGGGTTTTAGCTCTACAAATACAAACCTTACCCTTTCGGGTGATTATCCAATGCCTTCAGTTGAAGGCACTAAAGTAATAGTTAAAGACGGAAATAAAAAAACTGATCCTATCGACATTGAAATGAAAAGCATGGATGGCAGCAAAACCAAACCTCGCTTAAATGCTGGTGTAAGGTTTAAATTTGCAATAATCACACTGCACTTCGATTATACGTACGCTAATTACTCGGTCGCCACAGCGGGACTTGGCATTAGCTTCAGATAGCATTTAAAACCCCGGCAAAAACCGGGGTTTTTTATTTCAATAAAAATGGTTTAAATGTTATTTGAGCTTTTACTCTTATTTGCTTTTGGTTAAATTTGCAAATGAATGATATGGCTATGAAACCAGAGCACGAAAAACTTTATCTCGAAAATATAATTACCAGCAAATACCGTGGATTGCTGCGTGTAGCAAGAAACAACCTTGGTACAACCGGCACATTGGAAATAAGAAAAGCTTTTAACCTCGCTTATAATGCCTTAAAGTATAAACCTGACATTAATAATGAACCTTATATAAATCGCTGTATTTCCATAGCCCGAATTGCTGTTGAAGAAATAGGCCTTGGAAAAACTTCGATTATTTGTAGTTTGCTTTACGATGCTGTTCATGAAGGAATTATACCACTGGAAAAAGTAAAAGAACTATTTGGTACTGAAGTTACCCAGTTAGTTGGCGATTTAACCAAAATATCTTCAATCGACACCACCAATACTACAGAACAAGCCGAAAACTTCAGAAAATTATTGTTATCACTGGTTTCGGATGTGAGGGTTATTTTGATAAAACTATCGGAGCGACTTCAGGTAATGCGCAATCTTCAAAATTACCCTGAAGAAATGCATATCCCTGTAGCTATTGAAACTTATCATTTATATGCTCCGCTGGCGCACCGATTGGGTTTGTACAATATTAAATCGGAACTGGAAGATATTTCCCTTTATTTCAGGGGAAAGGATATTTATCAGCATATTGCCCGTAAACTTGAAGAAACCACTGTTGCCCGTAATAAATTAATTAAAGATTTCATTCAGCCTATAAAAGATGAATTGGAAAAACAAGGCTTTAAATTTGAAATCAAAGGCCGGCTGAAATCCATTCATTCTATTTATAATAAAATGAAAAAACAGGAAGTTATTTTTGAGGAAATCTACGATATTTTTGCCATTCGGATTATTATGGATACAGACCTCAAAAATGAAAAGGCCGATTGCTGGAGGGTGTATTCTGTTGTTTCCGATTTTTATCAGCCAAACCCTTTGCGTATGCGCGACTGGATTTCAATTCCCAAAACAAATGGATATGAGTCATTACATACCACTGTAATCGGACCCGGAGGCAAATGGGTGGAAGTTCAGATACGAACGGTTAGGATGAACGAAATAGCCGAAAAAGGGTTGGCAGCTCACTGGAAATATAAAGGTGGCGAAGCAGAACGTGGGTTGGATACCTGGTTGGGCAAAGTACGCGAAATACTGGAAGCACCCGAATCGGAAGCTATGGATTTCCTGGATACTTTGAAACCAAGCCTGTATACAAAAGAAATTTTCGTCTTTACTCCTACCGGCGATCTCAAAAAGCTTCCAATAAATGCCACAGTGCTCGACTTTGCATTTGATATTCATTCCAATTTAGGATGTTCCTGCGTTGGTGCCAAAGTAAATGGTAAAAGTGTTCCTATCCGACATATTTTACAAAATGGCGACAGGGTTGAAATTCTTACTGCCAAAACACAAAAACCCAAATCGGACTGGCTTTCGTTTGTGGTTACTTCCAAGGCAAAAAACAAAATAAAGACGATTATTAAGGAAGAGGCAACAAAAAGCTCGGAAGCCGGAAAGGAAATCCTGCAACGTCGCTTAAAAAACTGGAAAGTTCTCTTAAACGATATAAACCTTAAAAAGCTTATAAAACATTACAAACTTAAAAATGTAACCGATTTATATGCTTTGATTGCAGAAGACAAAGCTGATTTTGCTGTTATTAAAGATCTTCTGCAGGAAAAACCTGACGCGCAGCGTTTACCAGAAAAAATTGAAGAAACTGTTGTCGAAAAAATTGTAAAGAGCCATACATCCAAAAACGATGACTTTTTAATTATTGACAATAAAGTTGATAGTTTGGAGTATAAACTTGCCAAATGCTGCAGCCCTATATTTGGTGATCCTATTTTTGGATTTGTTACCATTAACGAAGGAGTGAAAATTCATCGTGTAAACTGTCCTAATGCGGAACAGATGATTTCAAAGTATGGTTACAGGGTTGTAAATGCCCATTGGACCAGTCACGATGGAAGTGCACAATACCAGGCTGATGTCCGGGTTGTTGGCATTGATGATATTGGTTTGGTAAGTCGTATTTCCGATTTATTGTCGCGCGACCTCAAAGTAAATATGCGTTCAATATCATTTGATACTAACGATGGAATGTTCGAAGGAAGAATATCGTTATTTGTGAAAGATAACGCCCACCTTGAGAACCTGCTTGCCAGATTAAAAAAAGTAAAAGGTGTTTTAAGTGCTTCCCGATCGTAATTATAAGTTCAGATTTCGAACATCAAGACAACGTTTGCCATTCTTTAGATAATAAAGAAGCAGAAGATTTTTGTCGTATAAATAATTCACCTCCTGTAACAAAGCATATTCAGTTATTTCGAAGAGATTACCATTGCTATAACGAAATAATTTCATGGCTTCATCAGCTTCAGGAGATTTAATTTCTACTTCGAAGTTCAGTAAAACATCATCGTTTTTAAGTTTATTGGTATAAATGTATGTGAAGTGGCTGTGTGGTGGATATTTATTCAACAGGGTCACTTTATTCGAATTGATATCGTATTTAAAGAAGTAATTATATTGTTTATCTTTCAGGAAATAGAAGGCATTCGATGAAGTTCCCCATACCCCGTCAATATTATCGTTCTGTGTTGAATCGCTAAGATTGTGTATAAGTTTAAGTTTACCTGTTTTATGTGGAAAATAGAAAATGCTATTATCGTTTGGTAAAATACCTTGGGTTAAATAGCCCACTGTATCAACATTTAGTAATTTATATGTAAGATTGGAAAGGAAAATTTGTGCTTTTTTTGGGAAAACCCTCTTTAAATCATCAATTTTATCCTCATAATAATAATCTTCTTCTTCCATATCTCCTTCATCTTCATTATATTCATCAATATATTCGTCTTTAACAACTTCCTTTTTTTCAGGATCGATCGTCAAAATTGAAGAACCCGACATACCATCACTTATAGATGCAGTCAAAAGATTCTGATCGTTAAAATACATTTGGTATAAAAATCCATTTGGGCGACCATAACGAATCATTGTCTGTGTATCTAAAACTACATGTTCTTTCAAATTTTTAAGTTTAATCAGCACAATATCCATTATCTCACTTTCCTTCCGTACATAGCTTCTCGAAACAGCCATATATTTTAAATCGTTCGAAAATGCGACAAGTTTATAGTTGTTATCTGTTAAATTTATAAGACAAGTTCCCTCAAGTTTAGAAACAGGTATGCCGACGGGTTTAAATTTCTCCATCAGGTTTATTTTACTTTTTTGCTGGGAACTTACAGGATTTAAAAAGGAAAGGAATATTAAAATACTTAGAACTTTTATGGAAAGATCAGCTTTTTGCAAATGATACATTTAAACGTCAGGTTTTATATTGGTTTAAAATTCTGATGGTAAAAATGCAACATATTTTTCATATCTGTTTATACACTTTTTAAATATTAATAAAATATTATATAAATCATTGAAAGATCATTATACCAGAAAGATAAATAAATATTTACAATAGAAATTCCAGTATAATTTTAAGGAAAAGTCAGGTTTATCAGAAACTGAGGGTATCCAAATGAATTTTCAGCTTTAAGGAAAGGCAGATTATTTTGCTTTAATAATTGTTTTAAAGTTATTTCCATGTTTTTTTGCAATGAACTCTTTGTTCCGGATGCTTCAAAACAGATGGTCCACCATACCTGGTGAAATACTTTAATAGAACATATTTCTAAAGCACAAGCTTCTGCAGGTCGTTCTTCGATTGTTACAGGTACGATTATCCCATCAACAGAAATTTTATACTTAGCCAGCGAGCGGGTCTTTTCAACAGCTATCCAATCAGGTAAACTACCTCTTTCAATGAGAGCTGTGTCGTCATTCTGCTGCAGTGCCAGGCTTAATTTCGTCCATCTTTCAATATTACCGGTAATTAGAGGTACAATTGAATAATTTTTAACAGTATCAGTTAGTCTTTTAAACTCTAAACTGGTTCCCCGAAGTTTAATACCAGAAAGTTTGTCGCTCAATAAATACCAGTCGGTACGAGGATTTTCCTCAATAAATGCAATTTGGTTATCCCGAAAATATTGTAAAATCTCAGTTTTAATTACTCCTTTGAAAAACCATCTAAGTTCCAGGGTTTCAGTCATAATAATTATTTATCCTTTAAAAACAAATAAAACCTGAATTTGCAGTGAAAGCAACAATATTTATAAAGGTACAAAATCAGCACTGTCTTTACCTCCACTCCAGGAAATCAAAGTTGGGCTTGCGTTTTGGGTCATTCTGATATTTTAAATTCAAAAATACAAATTTCAAAAGAAAATCTTTATCATCGTAATAACGTATAAAAGTTTAATTTTAGATAAATTTTCACGCCATGATTCCTGACTTCTACCTGAAATGCCTTCTTTGGGCTTCCTTAACATTCTTCTGTTTTGAAAATAACAATTGTCAAAAAGCTATTATCAATCAGAATGTTGAAGTTTTAAAACCGTTAAATTCCGATGATACCCTGTTGCTGGCAAATGAATGTTTGCAAAGAAGGCTGAAGCTGAGTAAAAAACTTGTAAATGGGATAATTATTATTAACATCAATGATAAAACCGACGACAATTTCTTCTATTTAACGGGTTGGAATTGCAAACCAGCTTCTTGTTTTATAAATGTCGGCGATAACAACTTTAAACTTTTTATTCCCGGTGAAAATCCCCATTCAATTATATGGAATGGAAAACAAGCCGGAACTGAGGAAGCCAAAAGAATGGGAGCTAATTCCATAAACTATTTCGATTTTAAAAAACAACTAAAACTTCTGCTTAAAAGTGATAAAAAGCTTTTTCTTTTAAAAGAAGACAATGTTTTAAAGGAAAACCTGAGAGGACTATTGCTTACAAAGGCAGATTCGGATAAAATAGTTTATATAGATACATTTATTCACGAAATGCGTGTAATCAAAAGCAATTATGAAGTTCAAAATATAAAAAAAGCAATTGCAGTAACTGCAAACGCACTTACCAATGCTTTTAGTATTACCCGTCCAAATATTTATGAATATGAAATTTCAGCTTTATTTAGCTTTGAATACGCTAAAAATGGTTTAAAAGAATCTTTTCCAAGTATTTGTGGCTCAGGAATTAATTCAACTGCCCTGCATTATGAAACCAATAATAAACTAATGAATTCGGGTGAAGTATTGCTGATGGATGTTGGTGCAGAATACAATGGATATGCAGCTGATATTACCCGTACGATACCAGTAAATGGACGCTTCAATAAAAACCAGCTCGATTTGTACAACCTTGTATTAAATGCCCAGGAAGAGGGAATTAAGGTAATGAAACCAGGTTATACAGTGAAGGATTTTCATCTTAAATGTAACGAAATACTTATCAGGGGTTTATACAAACTGGGTTTTATAACAGATACCGCAAAAACATGGCAAAAAGAGATTTTTATTTTGTACAAATCGGGTCATTACCTTGGCTTAAATGTTCATGACGCAGGCAGATACAGCAGAGATTTAAATTTCTCAACAACTGACAACCGGTATTTATCACCAGGCATGGTATTAACTATTGAACCAGGCATTTATATCAATCCGCAAATGCTGAATTTTATTTATGAACTATTTGGAAACAAGGTAAGTAAAGCAGAGATGGATGACTATGTGACTAAAGTTTCACATGTTTTTAAAAAATATGCAAATATTGGTATTCGCATCGAAGATGATATTTTGATTACCAATACCGGAAATGAAATTCTTTCTTCGCAAGTTCCTAAACAAGTTGAAGAAATAGAACGTTTTATGAATAAAAAGTAGAACTGCATTCATTCATTTATGAAAAATCTTCAATTACATATAAAAGGAAACGTGCAAGGTGTGGGATTCAGATATACGGCAAAATCTATGGCCAGGTCATTAGGCCTCTGTGGTTTTGCTAAAAACCTTCCCGATGATACTGTTTATATTGAAATTGAAGGTGAAGATAATGCAGTTAAGGAATTTACCCGGTGGTGTCACCGTGGTCCGGAACGGGCAAGTGTTGATGAGGTTATTGTTGAAGAAGGTGAAATTAAACACTACAGTTCTTTTGAAACTAAGTTTTGAATCTTAACCATTTACTTAAAACTATTCGCCGGCCAGGTTCCATTCCACTTCTCCTCTGTATCCGCTATTCCCTGAACTTCCTGAGGATCCCGAGGAGCCACTTGCACCGCTGCTGCCACCAGGTGAACCTGCCGAGCCTCCATTTCCACCACTACCACTTGATCCGCCAAAACCTCCGGAACCTCCCCTGCTTACAGCTTTAATACATCCTAAATACTTCTGTGCTCTGGGAGTATAATAAATACTTACAAAACCACCCCTGCCACCATCACCACCAAAACCTCCGTTGCCTCCTGGAGCACCTTTGCCTCCATTTCCTCCATTTTCCTGATGTGTAATGGTTTTTGTGCCTGTGGTATCTGAAATAGTTTCGGTATAAAATCTGCCAGAACCTCCTGAACCACCATTACCGCCATCTCCACCCCTGCCACCATCGCCGCCGCTACCTCCCGAACTCACAATATTGATTGAACCTCCATCGGGGTTCACCAAATATTTCTTAATTTGCTGGATGTCAATATTTTTCATTTCTACATAAAGTAACTCGGTATTAAGAACAGAATCAAAATAAGCATCGCAAAAAGCTTCAAGGTCGTAGCCCTGGTTTCCTTCTAAACCTGAATTTCCATCGGAGCCCGATTGTCCTGAACTTCCATCACATGATTCCGATCCGCCAGTGCCATTTGAACCATCCGATCCACTTATGCCCGAACTTCCACTGGCTGCTTTGGCGTAATATTCAAATATTCCTTTATAATCCAATAATATTCCCAGAGAATCAAATAAGTAAGGATTTTTTAAAGAATAGCCAACCAAACTTATTGTATGTTTTTGAATTTGATCTATGTTATCGTCAATATAAAACCTGTTATTTTTAATCTGCCCTCCATAAGAAATAAAGTCCAGTTTTAATGAATTTATCAATTTATTATTCTGACTCCAAACGGTTAATGTTTCTTTACAGCCATTATCATAATTCATTTTCAATCCAAAATTAAAACGTTCTCCGGGAATCTTCTGAAAAGCTTCTAAAGGAAAAAGTTCAATATTTTCAAGATAATTGATCCTTACAATCTTTGAAAACTTCAGTGTTAGTTGGTCTTTACATATGGCAATTATTTCAATATAATCTCCGGGAGATAATTTATTAGAAATTAAAATTTTACCATTATTAAAAGTCCCTCCTTTTATCAACATATCGAAATTATTCCATCGGAGCGTTCCTCTTCCCAGCCCTTTGGTAAACATGGTTTTTTGGTCGTATGTTGTTAATTTTAATGCGAATGGAAATGAATAACCAGGCAACCTGACATAAGTACTGTCCAGGTATATATCTATGGATTCAATTTTTATATTTTTCAATTTTCTAACCTCTTGCGGAAAGACATTAATTGCTATAAACATTAAAATTGTTATTAAAGCTGATTGAAGCTTAACCCAGGATAAAATATAGCCTTTCATAAGTGTTGGATTTTTTTTTGTTATTCAACTTTCAGGCCAGAATCAGAATCATGATCAGTTTTTTTGTTAATTCGGATAATTTACCTGAACTTTAAAAGCTCCACTATGTTAAATTAACAAACTTTTAAAAATCTATGTATAATTTTCTTGTATCAACACATTCTATCTTACGATGGATATTAGCTATTTTATTAATTCTAACTATCTTATATGCCGCAGTTGGCAGAGTTCAAAAGAAGCCATTTAAGCAAACCAGAATTTTCAGCCTAGTGTCGTTAATTGTTTTACACCTGCAATTCATTTTGGGATTAATTCTTTATTTTGTAAGTCCTAAAGTTATATTTAGCAGCTCATCCATGAAAGCTCCTTTAACCCGCTTTTTCCTGGTCGAACACCTAATTGCAATGTTAATTGCCATTGTATTAATAACTATTGGTTTTTCTTCTGCAAAAAGAATTTTAGATGAGACAAAAAAATATAACAGGATTTTGGTGTACTATATCATTGGCTTCCTCATCATTCTTGCAGCAATACCCTGGCCTTTTTATAATTTAGGCACCGACTGGCTGTAAAACAGTAACAATTTTTCTTATTATATTATTTTTTTTCGGAAATTTCCCATAAACAACAATCCGCTTATGTTAAAAGAAAATGACATTAAATTACTGACTAATAAAGGCATCTCAGAAGCTCAGGTGAATGAACAGCTTAATTATTTCCGCAATGGTTTTCCTGTTTTGGACATTAATAAACCTGCCATTATCGGTGATGGTATTAAACAGCTCAATTCAGATGAATTGAATGAATGCTGGCAAATATATGATATTGAGCGTACTAGTAGGAAATTTGTAAAGTTTGTCCCAGCATCAGGTGCAGCCACCAGAATGTTTAAGTCTCTATTTGAATTTCTTGAAAGTGAAAAATTAAACCAAGACACTGAAGAAGTGCTTTTAAAACTCAATTCTTTTGCATTTTACACCGAATTAAAGGAAATTCTTTTAAAACAAGGGATTTCAACAGAAGAAACAGACAAACCTGATACTCAATTCAAGATTATTGATAATATACTAAATAGTTCAGGATTGAATTACGGCAACTTACCGAAAGGCTTGCTCAAGTTCCATCTTTATGACACTACAGCGCGAACAGCTTTCGAAGAGCATCTTGTAGAAGGAGTTTTATATGCGTCGGGAAAAAACAATATTGTTATCGTTCACTTTACAGTTTCAAGCGAGCATCGTGAAGGGTTTGTAAAACTTATCGGGAAAATTCAAAAAAGCTTTGAAGAAAATTTCAATGTAAAATTCGATATCAGTTTTTCGGAACAAAAACCATCAACTGATACACTTGCATCTGATGCTGACAATGAGCCATTCAGAGATAAGAATAATAATCTCCTGTTTCGGCCAGGTGGCCATGGTGCATTGCTGGATAACCTTAATGATATTGATGCGGATATCATTTTTATTAAGAATATTGATAATGTTGTTCCTGATAGTTTGAAAGAGCCCACTATTCAGTATAAAAAAGCATTGGCAGGTTTACTCATTAAATTACAAAAAGAAATATTCCGATATATTGGTTTACTTGATAATAACGGAAATTCAATAATTCAGGAAGTTGCATTTTTTATTTCAGAAAATCTGGGCTATTTATTTCCAGCAAATTTCTCTTCACTTTCGCAGGAAGAACAGGTAAAGTATCTAAAAAATATTCTGAACAGACCTTTACGGGTGTGTGGAATGGTCAGAAATCAGGGAGAACCTGGTGGAGGTCCGTTTTGGGTGAAAAACAACAATGGATCCTTATCACTTCAGATTCTTGAAAGCTCTCAATTTGAAATGATTAATCCTGATCACAAAAAAATTTTTCAGGGATCTACCCACTTTAATCCTGTCGATTTAATATGTTCAACCAAAGATTGCAATGGAAAGCAATTTAATTTGCACCAATTCCGGGACGATAACACCGGTTTTATTTCCATAAAATCTAAAGATGGAAAAGAACTTAAAGCATTAGAACTGCCAGGACTATGGAATGGATCTATGGCTTTCTGGAATACGGTATTTGTTGAAGTTCCGGTTGCAACATTTAATCCGGTTAAAACTATAAACGATTTACTTCGTCCACAACATTTAGGATAATTAAGTGATGCTTTGTTTTAATTTTGTAAATATTTAATAAACCGACAATGTATAAACTTCTGTTATTCATTTCGATTCTGACATTTTCATTTGAAATATCAGGACAAAGATTTTATACCACCATTGGTAAAGAAATTATTGATCCTCAAGGTGTTCCAATATTGTTGAAAGGAATAAACCTGGGAAACTGGCTTGTGCCCGAAGGATATATGTTTAAATTTAATGAGGCATCTTCGGCACGACTAATAAACGATTTGATTACAGAACTTTCAGGAAGTGAATTCACCAAAAATTTTTGGAACCAATACCTTGGAAATTACATCACAAGCAAAGACATTTCATTTATAAAATCACTTGGAATGAATTCTATCAGGGTTCCTTTTCATTACAAGCTATTTACTGATGAGGACTATCTGGGTTATGACCGTGGAATTGGATTTAGTTTAATTGATAGTTTGATCCACTGGTGCAGAAAAGAGAAACTTTACATTATTCTCGACATGCATTCCGCACCTTGCGGCCAAACCGGACAAAATATTGACGATTCGCATGGCTATCCCTGGCTCTTTGAAGACGATGCCTGTGTGATGAAAACTGCTCAAATTTGGAAAGAAATTGCAAGAAGGTATAAAAACGAACCCATTGTTATTGGATATGATTTGTTAAATGAACCTATTCCTCATTATTATGATACTGCAAGGTTGAATTCTAAACTGGAGCCGGTTTACAGAGCAATTGTAAGCGCTATAAGAGAAGTTGATATAAACCACATTATTTTTCTCGGAGGCTCACAATGGAATACTAATTTTAAACACTTAGGCAGACCTTTCGATCCGAAATTGGTTTATACATTCCATCGGTATTGGAGTGATACAACTGTTTCTGTAATTCAGGACATAATCGATTTTCGTAATAAATATAACGTACCTATTTGGTTGGGCGAATCGGGTGAAAATACAAATGAGTGGATTAATTCATTCAGAACAATGCTGGACAATAACAATATTGGCTGGTGTTTCTGGCCATATAAAAAAATGGATAATACCCGTTGTATTGTCTCATTTCCACAACCAAACTTCTATGATGAGATAATCGCTTATGAAAAGGAACCAAATATTGGATTCGAAAAAATGTTTTTAAAATTACCTCCAAAAGATCATGTTCAGTCAACTTTGCTAGACTTTTGCAAATTAAGCAATTTTAAAAATTGTACACCTAATAAAGGATATATACAAGCTCTGGGAATAAATAAAGTGTATTAAATATTTCTTGAACAACAAACAAAGACAATATCAGGGTTTATACTACTTTTAAATTCTTTGATTATATTTATCCAATATTAACTCTGAATGGAACAAAAAAATTATAGAATCTTACTGGTGGATGACGAACCAGACATTTTGGAATTTATTGGGTATAATTTAAAAAAAGCCGGTTATAATATAAGCCTTGCCAGAACCGGGAAGGAAGCTGTTATTAAGGCAAGGGAAATTATACCTCACTTGATATTACTGGATGTAATGATGCCTGAAATGGATGGAATTGAAACTTGTGAAGAGATTCGATCATATCCGGAATTACAGAATACAGTAATTGCTTTTTTAACTGCACGATCGGAAGATTATTCCCAAATTGCTGGTTTTGAAGCCGGAGGTGATGATTATATCACTAAACCTATTAAGCCTAAAGTACTACAAAGTCGCATTAAAGCACTTTTGAAACGTTTTGTGGAACCAACTTCTAACACTCAGGGTATAGTTGAAGATGTTGTTTTACAGCATGAACTGATTATTGATAAGGAAAGATATATTGTAATTCAGAACAACAAGGAATTATCATTGCCTAAAAAGGAATTTGAATTATTGGCTTTGTTAGTTTCAAAACCCGATAAGGTTTTTACCCGCGATGATATATTTAACAGTGTTTGGGGCGATAATATTATTGTAGGGGACCGAACAATTGATGTTCATATAAGAAAGCTGCGGGAGAAAATTGGAGATAATTTTATAAAAACTATAAAAGGAGTAGGTTATAAATACGTTGAATAGAATTCCTGATGGTCTATATTCAAAAAAGTTCCTTTTCCAATATTATTTTTTAAGTTTTGTCCTATAAATTCAACAGTTTGTCATTTGCCGAATTATAAATAAACCTTCATAATTGACTGATTTTAAATAAATTATTATTATAATCAATTATAACATATTGAAAAATAAATTATGATGAACTAAAAATTTAATAAATTCGTCAATTAGAATAATAACCAGATAGATAAGAACTTTTACAAAAATGAAAAAAACGAATTATTTGCTTATTGGCATATTGATCATTATATCTTTTATTATTATATCCTTTTTATTCTGGTTTTTTGAACCGCAAAAAAAGCTTAATATATTTATTCTGGACAAAACAGTAACAGACTTTACATATCGGGAGCACGCTTCTTTTGTATGGGTGTTAAAAAACAAACATATAGTTACCCCAAAAAAGAACCTATATACAGTTTCAGATGATTATTATGGGTTTATACCATTAAAACCTGGCGAAAAAGATAAGTATAAAATAAAAAGCATTCGGTTGTTCGAAGTACTTACAATGTCTGATCAACTGGACATGGTTTATTTTACTGACAGCTACGGTGTTTTTAGCAGCGATTTAAGTGATTCAAGTTTGAATTTAAGACCTTACCTGGTTTATGGAGGATTAAATCAAAATGATTATTTGCTTTTACGCGAGATGAAAAGAAAAAAGAAACTGATTATCACAGAATTCAACTTATTAGGATCTCCAACATCCGATCTCATAAAACAAAAAACTCAGGACCTTTTTGATTTCAGATGGACAGGCTGGACAGGGCGTTATTTTAAATCACTTAAAAATACACCT
Organism: Bacteroidales bacterium; assembly: GCA_038320545.1. Lineage (GTDB taxonomy): Bacteria > Bacteroidota > Bacteroidia > Bacteroidales > JAAUTT01 > JAAUTT01. Next base: position 32,549 of record JBBQEI010000015.1, on the reverse strand, counting down.
AAAAATCAAATTCCTTCCTGGATAATTTCTTCCTATCAAAAAAATTACCAGAAAACATGGGATTTTTTAAATCCGGGAGTTGTTCTCATCAATGAAGATGGGAAAATAATTGTACTCGAAGAAAATGTGGATATGGGATCGGCCATGCCCAGTATTGTTCCGACAGCCGGAGCTAAAAAAGAGTATAATCTACCTGATGTCCAGAAATATGGTTTTTGGTTCGATATCATCCAAACTAAAAAGACAAATAAAATACAAGCTTATTTTAAACTTGACGTGAACAGTTCCGGTAATCAGAAATTAATGGATGCGGGACTTTCGGAAAGTTTTCCGGCGATTATAGAAAACAACACCGATTATAAATTTTACTATTTTTCAGGCGATTTTTCTGATAATAAACCTGTTGATTGTTTGTCGTATTTCAAAGGAATACCTGAAATTATGAATAAAATTCATACAGGATCAAATGGAAACAGTAATGAATTTTTTTGGAATTTTTATGTACCTTTATTGAATGGGATTCTTAATAAGCATTTTAATTAAAATAACGGAAAAATTCTGTTGTCATGGGAATGAGAAATTACAACCTGGGTTATTTGAGAGAAATATCAGGTGGAGACGAGGATTTTGTGCTGGATATGATACAGACTTTTATTACGAATACTCCTGCTGAGATTTCAACGCTTAAAAATCTGGCAATGAAGCAATCATGGGTAACATTGGGTGAACACGCACATAAATTTGCTCCTGGATTACAATTCATCGGTTTGGTTTCTATGCGTCCTGTTATTAATAAAATTGAAGATTTTTCTTTCAAGAAAGAAAATTTAGAACAAATTGTAACGTTAATTGAAGAATTAGATAGTGAATGCCAACTTGTTTCGGAACAATTAAGAAACGACTTTAACCTATAACTTTTAGCAATATGAAAATACTGATTTGTGAAGACGACACCATGACCTTAAAAGCATTGGAACACAAACTTAAAAAGGAAGGTTACGACATTATTACATCACAGGATGGAAAAAGTGCCTGCGATATTATATCTACACAAAAAGATATAGATTTGTTGCTAACTGATTTGCATATGCCAAAACTAAGCGGTCTTGAGTTAATCAATTTCGTGCGGGGTGAACTTAAAAGCAATATGCCCATTATAATGCTAACACGAGTTGGTCTTGAAGAAACAGTATTACATGCGTTTGAACTGGGCGCTGATGATTATGTTACAAAACCTTTTAATCCGGATGAATTAGCATTGCGTATAAAAAGACTACTAATTAAAAACAAACAATAACAAATTTTAGAATATTGGGTAATTTTTACCAGCTCATGAATAAAAACGCTGTTCATCAAAGGCTTATCCTTTTTTGTTTTATATTCGTTATTTATTTTTGTTTTCCTTCGACAATTTTTGCAGAATTACCCTCTTCAAATCATGAAGCTTCAATCCGGGGAAAAACCTATGAAAAGAAAATTCTTTGGGGAGAAAGATTCTATTCCCTCAATTTAAACTCCCTGGCTTTAAAAGAATTTGAAAAAGCTCATAAAATAAATCCGGGTGCCTATTTCCCACAATTCCGAATTGTTCAGTTAAAATCCCGGCTTCACCAATCCAGCAATTATATTGGTTCTGTTGAATTAGATTTTAACAAACCGGGTGTTCTGATTTCAGCTTTAATTTTTGTGATTCTATTTTCATTTGTCTCCATGGTTTTGGCCTTATTTTTTGTTTTATTCAACAGAGACCGAACATCTAAATTAGAAAAGAAAACACAGTTTTTAAAGGAAGAATATCAAACAATGTTGATTAATTATCTATTTTCAAAAGAAATTAACCAGGAACTGGTACAAAGCTTTAAAATGGTAACAGCATCAACCCTTAACCGGAAAATTCTTATCAATCAAATGATCGACTTAAGCATAACCCTGACAGGTGAAGAAAAACATCGGTTAAAATTATTATATATCGATCTTAAACTGGATAAAGATTCGTGCAAAAAAGCCAGGGGAAGAAAATGGCATGTTAAAGCTAAAGGTTTCAGGGAATTGGCTTTTATGAATATCCATATCGCTGATGATGAAATTATTCGATGTCTCTCCAGCCGAAATGATATTCTCAGAATGGAAGCCCAATTTGCTATGATTCGGCTAAATCCTGATAATTCTTTTACTTTTTTAGATGTTCTGGAAAAGAAATTTACTCTTTGGGAGCAGTTGAATGTTTATGAAACTATTACTTTCCACCAAATAGAATTACCGGATTTTGAGCATCTGCTTTATTCAAAAAACAATTCCATAGTGCTGTTTGCACTTCGTATGATAAAGGTTTTTAAATTGAATAAAGCTTTTAATTCAATGTTGGATTTATTAAGCCATCATGATCCCGAAGTACGCAACCTAACCATACAGGTAATGGGTAACCTAAATATGGTTGAATCATTGCCTTATATGAAAAAAATATATAAAAGCGAAACGTACGAAAATTGCTTTGCTATAATTCAGTCAATTGCAAGTATGCGTGATGAGAGTATGCTGAATTTCTTAAAATTGGTGCTTGATAAGGAAGATGATGTTCAGTTGCAAATTGAAGCTGCCATTGCGATCAATAAAATTGGGGATAAAGGGTCCGACACATTAAACCAGCTTTTAAATTCAGACTATAAAAATTATAAAATTATTGTTAAACATGTTCTTGACAAAAGAATCAACTAATGGATGTATTCTTTGATATACTAGCTTATATAGTAAATAACTTTGTTTTTGGATTAACGGTTATTATTTTCACAACTTATTTAATCCTGGGTATAGTGTCTGCTATGGCCTTGAGAACATATTTACGCAAGAACAGCTTTATTGATTATAACAACATAATTCTTGCTCCGCTAACTCCCTCTATTTCAATTATTGCCCCGGCTTTTAACGAAGAAAAATCGATAGTCGATAATATCCGTGCACTGCTTGCCTTATATTATAACAACTTTGAAGTTACTGTTGTAAATGATGGAAGTACCGATAACACCTTTAAAACAGTGATTGAAGCTTTTGACATGGAAAGGGTAAATTATTTTTTCGATTACCGTATTCCCTGTGAACGCATAAGAGGTGTTTACAAATCAAGAAACAGATCGTTTAAAAAATTAACTTTTATTGATAAAGTTAATGGTGGAAAAGCTGATGCACTTAATGCAGGTATAAATATCTCAAAAAACCAATTAATCTGCAGTATCGATGTTGATTCTATCATGGAACCTGATGCACTGCTTAAATTGGTTAAACCTTTTATGGAAGAAACACATAAAAAGGTAATTGGCACCGGAGGTGTAATCCGAATTGCAAATTCATGTCAAATAGAAAATGGGCAGATTAAGAAAATCCATTTACCTGAGAAATTCTTACCACGTGCCCAGGTTCTTGAATATACCCGTGCTTTTTTGATGGCTCGTATGGCATGGGGAAAACTTAACGGTTTGTTATTGATTTCTGGCGCATTAGGCATGTTCGACAAAGAAACTGTGATTAAATGCGGCGGATATAGCACCAGTACTGTTGGCGAAGATATGGAGCTGGTAGTGAGAATGAGGCGTTACATGGCTGAACAAAAAAAGAAATACCAGATTATTTATATTCCCGATCCTTTAGTGTGGACAGAAGTACCATCAACTTATAAGGTTTTAGGCCGTCAGCGAAACCGATGGACCAGGGGAACAATGGAAACGTTATTCAGGCACAAGGTACTTTTTATGAATCCCAAATACGGGATTTTTGGAATGCTTGGATACACATATTGGTTGATTTTTGAATGGATGGCTCCTATTGTAGAATTTTTAGGCTTAATCTATTTTATATTACTGCTCATTTTTGGTCATCCAAATTTATACTTCTTCCTGCTTCTGTTTGTTTTTGTTTATACATTTGCAGTAGCTTTAAGTACATGGGCACTGCTCTTTGAAGAAATGACCTTCCATAAATATGAAAAACGCAGGGAAGTCCTCAAGTTGTTTTTAATGGCACTTATTGAACCTATATTTTACCATCCATTATCAGTTTATTGGGCAATAAGAGGAAATATAGATTATATGAGAGGGGTTCGTACCTGGGGAAATATGGAAAGGGAAGGATTTAAAAATCATAAAGGAAGCAAATAATAATCTTTCAAATTAATTTATGGGAAACAATGCATCCGGGTTGAATTTTTTCAGTTCCATGACTTTGGTCATTATTTCTATTATTGCTTACCAAATATTTCAGAAGAATATTTCAGGTAATATCAATCCAATTGTTTCTGTAATAATCACTTATGCAATAGCATTGGTATTTTCTTTTCTTTTACTTTTTATATTCCCGGTTAAGAATGGATTTCTTATGGAAGTTCAGAAAGCAAATTACGCCAGCTATTTTGTTGGTATTGCAATAATTGGAATAGAAATAGGATTTTTAATTGTTTACCGAAATGGCTGGAAATTTAGCTCTGCAATGCTTTTCTCTTCTTCCATATCTATTGTAGTTCTTACATTAATCGGCTTCTTCTTCTTTAAAGAGCATTTAAACTTCACCAAAATTGTTGGAATAACACTTTGTGTTACAGGGATTTTTCTGCTGAATAAGTAATTATGCGAATTAATAGGCCTAGACTTCAAGCTAAATTAATTAACGTGAGTTTGATTTAGCGTAGATTATAGAATAACAATGTCTCAGGCTTACATCCTGAAAACAAATAAAAAATAAGGTTCTCAAGTCAGAAAACCTTATTTCCAGTTTATTAAACCTTAATAGCATTGGAGAGTTGTATGATTTCAACCTTATTATCATCCATTTGAAGTCAGCTCATACATCCCTTTGACGGCGGAAACTCAGTTCGAGGCTTAGTAATTTTATTTCAAACACTAAAGGATTATAATTTATGTTCGATCAAATCCCCCAGTTCCGAATACTTTTCATATAAAATCTTATATTTTGCTGCATTTACAGGATTTGGTTTATATTCCTTTTCAAAACCATTACCCATAGCTTTTTGAGCTGACTCCAAGTCAGGATATATATTTGCAACAACTGAAGCAGCCATAGCTGTTCCCAGAGCACAGGCCTGTTCACTTCGTGCAATAAGAATTGGCATATTCAACACATCGGCCACTGTTTGCATAACAAATGTTGATTTTTTAGCCACACCGCCCAAAGCAATAACTCCATCAATACGTATTCCTTCGTCAATAAACCTATCAACAATTTTTTTAGCTCCAAATGCAGTGGCTTCCACCAAAGCTTTAAAAATTCGGGGAGCATCCGATCCTAAGTTCAAATTGATAATTGCCCCTTTTAAATTTTGATTAGCATCGGGTGTTCGTCTTCCATTCATCCAATCGAGGGCAATAATTCCGCTTTCTTCAATTGGAATTTGTTCAGCAGCTTTCGATAGCACAGGTATCAGATTATCTGCCATTTCATTCAAAAGCTTTTCGCGGGTATCTGAATCAATTAAAGCTGTATTTTTAAGAATCTGTTCCGAAGGCCAGAGCAATATTTGTTTAAACCAGGCATAGATATCCCCGAACGCACTTTGTCCGGCTTCCATTCCCATCATTCCCGGAATTATAGAACCGTCAACCTGACCACAAATTCCTTTTATTAATTTATTTCCTACCTCTTTTGTTGGAGCAATAAGCATATCGCAGGTGGATGTTCCCATTACTTTGCTCAAATAATAAGGTTTAATTTCTCCTCCTATGGCTCCTAAATGAGCATCAAACGCTCCTACTCCTATTGATACAGATTCAGAAAGGCCTAATTTCGAAGCCCATTCCTTATTTAAATTACCAACAGAAACTTCACAGGTATAAGTATCTTCAAACATATTTTTTCGAACCCCGTTAAGTACCGGATCGAGTTTTCCCAAAAAATCGTCTGAAGGAAGACCATTCCATTCCTCATGCCACATAGCTTTATGACCTGCAGCACAACGACTTCTTTTCATACTCAAAGGATCAGTATTTCCGGAAAGAACTGCCGGAATCCAATCGCAATGTTCCACCCACGAAAAAGCTGCTTTTCTAACGTTTTCATCTTCTCTGAGCACATGCAATATTTTAGCCCAGAACCATTCTGACGAATAAACACCTCCTTCAAATTTCGTAAAGTCGGTTCCACCCCAGCTTCTTGCCAAATTGTTAATTTCTTCAGCTTCCTTAACAGCAGTGTGGTCTTTCCACAAAACAAACATAGCATTTGGATTCTCTTCGAAACCAGGAGTTAAAGAAAGCGGGATACCATATTTATCAACCGCTACAGGAGTAGAACCAGTTGTATCCACTGAAATGGCAACAACATTGGCTGCAGTTCCCTGAGGCGATTTTGCCAGAGCTTGTTTAATTGACTTTTCCAATCCTTCGAGATAATCGAGCGGATGCTGGCGAAACTGATTTTTCCCGGGACTACAAAATTGTCCTTGTTTCCATCGTGGATAATCAAAAATGGAACTAGCCACTTCTTTTCCATTAGAAGCATCTACAATGATAGAACGAACGGAATCCGTTCCATAATCTACCCCAATTACAAATTTAGTGTTACTCATAATTTTTTAATTACTATTGGATTTATGTTGACCATAATAAGCACCCGGACCATGTTTCCGCATATAATGCTTATCGAGTAAGTATTGATCTATATTTTTAACTTTATTCATGCTTAAAGTATGATGCGCCATTTTTGCAACCTGCTCCAAAACTACTGCATTATGAACAGCATCGTGAGCATTCTTTCCCCATGAAAATGGCCCGTGACCATTCACAATAACTGCCGGAACAGCCATGGGATCAATATGAGCAAAAGTTTCAACTATCACATTGCCAGTTTCTACTTCATAATTCTCACTAACTTCTTTTTCGGATAATTTTCGTGTACAGGGAACTGATCCATAAAAGTAATCAGCATGGGTGGTTCCCAGCGCAGGTATAGCAATTCCAGCCTGAGCCCAGCTTGTTGCCCATTCAGAATGGGTATGAACTATTCCTCCGCAATCCTTAAAAGACTTGTAGAGAACAAGATGAGTTGATGTATCGCTTGAAGGTTTGTATTGACCTTCGATAATATTTCCATTCAAATCTACAACAACCATATCCTGGGCATTCATTTCATCGTACGATATGCCGCTGGGTTTAATTACAACTAATCCTTGTTCCCTGTCTATACCCGAAACATTGCCCCAGGTATAGATAACCAATCCCTTTTTTACCAATTCGATATTGGCATCGTAAACGTCTTTTTTTAATTTTTCCAGCATGAGATTAAAAGATAATGATTAAAAGTTCAGAAATTCAGGGTTAAACCGTTGAACCCTGAACTCTGAATTTTTTTATTACCAGAAATAGATATAGAATAATATACAAAATATAACCACACCGGCTGAAGCAATCACATCCCAGACATTCCAGCTTTTTTTGATAAGTGTCTTATAGTCGTCCGTGAAGGTAACAAACTCAACCTGTTTAGCGGTAGGCTTAGGAGTGAAAAACGATACAACGACCATCATTATCATAATGAAGGCAAGCAACCATATCTCAAAAATAAGCCAGTTTGTCTGCCAAAACCAGGTGGTAGATTCCCAGTACCAGCCTGTCATTATATCTTTACCACTTTTTGTTAAGATGTTGGTAAGCAGGCGCACCATACCAATCGCAAAGCCCACGATCATACCCATTTCACCAGCTTTGGGCGTAATTTTTTTGGAGAAAATACCCATTACGAATACTGCCACCATTGCAGGAGCAAGCAGCGATTGAATACCTTGAATATAATCGTAAAGGCTGCCAAGACTCATCATAACAGGTATCCATATAATACCCAGTATTACAACAACAACAGTTGCAATACGACCTACCAAAACATATCTGGCCTCGCTCTTACCTTTGAACATTGGCTTATAAAAATCTTCAGTAAACAGCGTAGCGCAAGAGTTGAAGAATGCCGCCAAAGAAGCAACAAGAGCCGAGATAAAACCGATTGTTACAATACCTTTCACGCCAGCGGGCAATACAAACTTAACCATTGCACCAAAGGCTGTATCAGGGTTCTCTAATGTAAAACCACTTTCGGGACGTGCTGCCAATGCGGCTGCTACCATACCCGGTATCAGAAACATAAATACAGGCAACAATTTAAAATAACCTGCAGCAATTGTACCTCTGCGTGCCCGTTTCATCACAACATCGCTAGGCTCACCTTTTGTTTGTCCGAGCACACGTTGAACAATATGTTGGTCGGTAGCCCAATACCACAAGCCGATAATTGACGCTCCAAGAAATACCCAAAAACCAGGATAGTCGTCATACATCGGGTCGCCAGTTTCTAAGTGAAACATATGGTTTGTACCGTATGCAACGCCGTCTGCTCCAACATTCAGCGTTTTTGAATAGTCAATCATTGCAGTCCAACCGTGAGCAATATTGCCATCTCCGAGGGCTGATAATCCCAGGAAAAGCACAAGGAATGATCCAAGGATAAGAATAGGCGTTTGAATGGCCGACAGTGTCATCACACCCTTCATGCCGCCAAAAATGGTAAAAATACCGGTTAAGACTATCAAACCGATAGCTCCGTACCAGAAAGGCAAGCCAAGAAGGCTTTCCAGGAATATACCGCCGGTAAAGGCTGTTACACTCACTTTGGTTAACACATAGGCTATAAGGGTAATGATAGACAGCCATGAACCGGTAGCAGGTGTATAGCGATTTTTTAAGAAATCGGGCATCGTAATGATTTTTCCCAATTTATTATTCATAAGTTGGTAGAACGGTACAAAGAGCCAGCCCAAAATAAGAATCATCCAGCCTTGCATTTCCCAGTGCGCCATACCTACACCAGACTTTGCACCAGTTCCGGCAAGCCCTACAAGGTGTTCAGAGCCAATGTTTGCAGCAAAAATTGCCGCTCCAATGATATACCATGGTTCGCCTTTACCAAACAGGTAATCTTCGCTACTGGCGCCCTTTAGTGTCCTTTTGTGTTTTTGTATTGAACGCCAAACGGCCCAGGAAATAACCAATATGCCGACGGCGATAATGAGCCAGTCGAGCCAAATAAATTCACGTGAAGTCCAATTCATTGATTTCGTGTATAAAATTTGAAATTTGAAAAATATAAAAAAGTGGGAGTTCATTATTAAAATAGAACCTAGACAAACCTAACAAGTGTTCCCATCAATGTTTGCGGTAAAAATAGCGGCATCAAAAGCCAACCATGTTCACTCCGAACTGAAAGGAAATAATCACTCGTATTGTCTTTTTTGTGTTTTAATACCCACCAAACAATAACAAATAAACCTACAAAGAAAATAAATAGTACAATCCAGTCAAGTGTTGCCATAATTAGATGTATTTAAAGTAGTTGTTATTAAGTGTAATATTTATACTTATTTTCAAAAGTAAAAATATTTTTAATAAAAAAAACATATTATTAAAAAACTTACACTAATTCTTCAGAAGAATTTCCTTTTATCAGATTATCTTTTTTAACCTTAAAATGAAATAATAATCCTTTTTCGGTGTACAACAGGTATTTCTCCTTGTTAAATTTATAGTAAAAAGCACCTTTTTTGGACGATTCTTTTTCTTTTTCGTCTAATTTATCCAACAAACCAATTTCAAGTATTCTTTTGCGGAAATTTCTTTTATCTAATTGTTCTTGATTAATTGCCTCATATAAAGTTTGAAGTTGGGGCAAAGTAAATTTTTCAGGAAGAAGCTCAAATCCAATTGGTTTACGCACTATTTTGCTTTTCAATGTAGTTAATGCTTTTTTAACCATTGCGTTATGATCGAAAATTAAGTTAGGAACTTTATTAATCGAAACCCACTGCGCTCCATGAGCTTCAGCCAGTTTACGGTCGTTTTCGACAACTTTAATGAGTGCATAATAGGCAACTGAGATTGTTCTTTCGCCCGAATCACGGTTTACTTCTCCATAGGTATAAAGCTGCTCCATGTATATATCATGTAACCCGGTTAACTGGTGTAAAATTCTGCGGGCGCCATCGTCCAGACTTTCTGTTTTTTCAAGAAAACCGCCCATAAGTGACCAATCACCTTTTGCAGGTTCAAATTTTCTTTTCAATAATAGCAACTTTAATTCACCATCTTCAAATCCGAAGATAATACAGTCAACAGCAACGTAATGACGGTCGTAGTTAGAATAATAATTTCTCATGAATGCTTAATTGCAGTAATCCTCTTTTTTTTGCTAAGGTAAAACTTTTAGCCTTTAACAAGGCATTAATTTAATAAAGCCAACTTTTAAACAGATAGCTTTATTAAATCAAATGCATACTATCTTAAGAATGCTATTTAACACTTAATTTATGGACACAGGAATGCTGATAAACTTCACCGGGAGATAAAATTGTACCAGGAAAATGTGGTTTATTTATAGCATCGGCAAAATGTTGGGTTTCCAGGCAAAAAGCCCATCTTTTTCCATATTTTTTGCCAGCTTTTCCTTTTTCGTTATCCACCCAATTTGCCGAATAAAACTGAACACCAGGTTGGGTGGTAAAAATTTCCATTACCCTACCCGATTGAGGATCGTGTGCTGCTGCAGCTAGGCCCAGAATTCCTGAACGATGATTAAGTACCCAGTTGTGATCGTAACCAGAACCAAAACGAATTTGTTCATCGTCTGCATCAATCGACGATCCAATTTTTTTTGGTGTAGTAAAATCCATAGGGGTTCCTTTGACCTTTCTGATTTCTCCTGTTGGCACTGCGGTTTCATCAATTGGAGTAAAAAAATCAGCATTGATCATCAACTCCTGATTGAATATATCTCCTGACCCTTCACCTGCCAAATTAAAATAGGAATGGCTTGCCAGATTAAAAACTGTTGTTTTATCGGTAACTGCATGATAATCCAACCGGAGTTCGTTATTATCAGTTAAGGTGAATATTACAGTAACATTTACATTCCCTGGATAGCCTTCTTCTCCATCTTTGGAAAAATATTGCATTTCGACCATTGATGATGAAGAATTCTTTACATCCCAAACTACTTTATCATAGCCAATTTTACCTCCGTGTAAATGATTGGGGCCATTATTCACAGCCAAGCTGTACTCTTTTCCTTCAAGTGTAAATTTTCCTTTGGCAATGCGGTTTGCACACCGGCCAACCACAGCTCCCATATATGGATCGTTACCATTGATATATTCCAGGACTGTATCGTAACCTTGTACAATATCAATCATATTTCCTTTGCGGTCAGGGACAAACAAACTTACTATAATGGCGCCATAATTTGTAATTTGGGCTATTAATCCATTCTTGTTTTTTAAGGTATAAAGGGATGTGAGCTTTCCTTTATGAGTTCCCTTAAATGCTTCTTCTTTAATTATATTCATTTTTAAAAGAATTTTAGCTTTAATAAAAAAAACACTCATGAGTAATTATTAAACTTTTTAGCTCATGAATGCTTTCATTATAATTATTGATAATTTACAAAATCTACAGATCAACTTTAACCGAACCTTTTTGCCTGATAAACAAATTATGACAGGCACCTTTTCCATAAACATGCTCCAGAGTGCTTACATATTTCTCAAGCAAATTCTGAGGAACAAAAGCCTGGATAGTGCCGGCAAAGCCTCCTCCATGAACACGCCAGGCACCTTGGCCCTTTAGTATCATTTCGCTTAAAGCCAGGGCTAAAGAAACTCCTTGTTCACGCACGTTATTTACAGGGAAAATATTTTGGTTATACATGTACGAACTATAACCTGATTCAATTACCATGTTCAGGAACGATTTAAAATCATTTTTTTCAAGGGCTGCTACCTGGTCAACCACTCTTTGATTATCACCCATAAAATGATATGCACGAAGCAAAGCACGATCACCTACTTTTTCACGAATTTTTGGGGCGATATTAACAACCTCTTCCAATGTAACTTCGCGAAGCACTTTTTTACCCAACTCAGCTGCGACAGCTTTCATGTCGGTAGGAAGGGATGCATATTCGTCGTTGAGATCCGCGTGATTTCCACCAGTATCAGTGATTACCAAAGAAAATCCGGTAGCAACGAAATCGAAATTCACTTTCTTAACAATTGGCTTGGATGGATCTTTAAAATCGATGGTAATTAAACCACCCATTGCACAGGCTGTTTGATCCATTAATCCACAAGGTTTTCCAAAGAAATTATTTTCAGCATATTGTCCGATTATGGCATTTTGAATAGGATCGAGTTTACCATTATTAAACAGTTCACTAATAATTGCACCAATTAACACTTCGAAGGAAGCTGAAGAACTTAATCCTGATCCTTTTGGAACACCGCCATCAATACAGGCATCAAATCCGCCAATGGTAAAACCAAGTTCTTTTAAACGGGCGCTAATACCGCGAACAAGGGATTCGGAAGTATAGTATTCATTTTTATTTGGGGAAAGATTAGAAAGATCGACCTCAATTCTGGGATAACCAACAGATTCAATACGAACTATATTACTGTTGTTTTTTGCTGCAATAGCAACATTATCGAGGTTAACAGCACCGGCAAGTACACGACCATAATTATGATCGGTATGGTTACCGCCAATTTCAGTACGACCCGGCGAACTAAAAACTTCAGCCTCAGTTTTATTAAATTTAGTAAGAAAATCTTTCAACAAACCAGTATATCTCTCAGCTTGCGCTTGCAGTACTGAGGGATTTTTACCATACAGTTCATAAAAGGCTTTATTTTCTCCTTTGTTAATTGCAGTAATTATTGATTCTATTTTTTCCATACGTTAGTTTTATAAATGTGGATAGAAATGCAATATTAGAAAATATTCTCGTGTACTTAAAATGTTTATAGATTATAAGTGTAAAATAAACACTCCGAAAAAAATATGCCGAAGTGTAAATGATTTCAATAAAAACATCTTAATTATAAGAATGTTCCTGATGAAGTTTTACACAAATAATTTCTAATCTTGTCCAATATATTCAAACCAGTCGATTGCATTGATTTTACATTTTTGCCCATTTCCGGTATTGTTGCTAGTATTTTTTTCATATTAAAATATTGTTTGGCTAATTACTGTTTATTTCTTATTCAGTGATTATTTTTAGAACAAGGGTATTAACCAGGTTATTAACATCATAAACATAATTTTAAAATGTAAAATAAATGATTTGAAATATACTTGGAATAATGGGGTTAAAAAAACCTTTATAAAGTTCTCTGTATAATCACTATTTTTACACTTTTATTTTTTAATATGGACGAAATTCAGGAATTAAGGGAAGCACTCAGGCAATCGCCGGAAAATCTCCCTCTCAAAATATTGCTGGCAGAAGCTTTGATTAAAGGAGCCATGTTTGTAGAAGCTGAGCAATTGCTAAAAGAAGTTTTATCGTTGCAGCGTAGTCATTTAAAAGCAAATATTTCATTGGCACGCATATATTTTCTTCAACAAAAATATTCCACAGCTCTGGTAATTTTGGAAGAACTATCGAATAATTATGGCAACAATGCTGAAGTTATGCTACTGTATGCCAAGGCTTTATATAAAGAAGGTGCTAAAGATCAGGCAAAAATATTTTATCAAAGAGCGCTTAAAATCAATTCCTCGTATGCTGATGAAGAAATGGACAATGAATTTAGATTGCGGCAATATGGAAAAACAACGGATGAAGATGAGGAAGATTACGACGATGATGATGATGAAATAAGGAATTTTGAAAAGCCGTTAATTAACTTTTCTCATGTAGGTGGAATGCACTTTGTGAAAGAGCAGATAGAGTTAAAGATAATAAAGCCTCTTAAGTTTTCGGATCTTTATAAAGCATATGATAAAAAAATAGGTGGTGGAATTCTTCTTTATGGACCTCCGGGCTGCGGTAAAACTTATATCGCAAAGGCTACTGCCGGCGAAATAAATGCAAATTTTATCAATGTAAGCATACACGATGTATTTGATATGTGGTTAGGTGCCTCGGAACAAAAGTTGCATAATTTTTTTGAAACTGCACGGAAGAACGCTCCTTGTGTATTGTTTTTTGATGAAATAGATGCTTTGGGTGCCAATCGTAACGATATGAAAAACCATGCAGGAAAACATGTGATCAATCAATTTTTAAGCGAACTCGATGGCATCAGCAGCAATAACGACGGAGTTTTGATTTTAGGAGCTACCAATGTTCCATGGCATCTTGATCCGGCTTTCCGCAGGCCAAACCGGTTCGACAGGATAATTTTTGTTCCGCCTCCGGATCTGGAAAGCAGAAAAAGCATATTGGAAATTTTATTACAGAAAAAACCGGTTAACAGCATCGACTACCAATTGTTAGCAAAAAAAACAACTGATTATTCAGGAGCCGATTTAAAAGCACTGATTGATATCTGTGTTGAAGAAAAACTTAAAGAGTCGTTTACGTCAGGCGTACCAACTCCTATACAAACAAAAGATCTTGTAAAATCATTGGATAAACATAAACCAACCTCTGTAAAAGAATGGTTCCATGCCGCAAAAAATTATGCTTTATATGCCAACGACACAGGATTATATGACGACATTGCCAAATATTTAAATCTGAAGTAACAGCTACATGGACGATACTCAATTAAGGGCTCAATTTTATATTAACTCGCGAAGGTTTGATGAGGCTGAAAACCAGTTGAAACAGTCACTGGCAGAAAATCCAAATGATGCCGATTCTCTGAATTTATTGGCATATTGCTGTTTGATGCAAAATAAAACCAAGGAAGCCCTTCAGCATATCGATTCGGCAATTTCCCTTGAACCAAGCAATGGCCGCCATTTTTACATCAGGGCATTTATAAAATACGACGATAGCGATTACAAAATGGCAGAAACTAATATTCTGGAAGCACTTGCTCTCGATTCACTGGAACCGGAATATTTTTCACTTCTGGCAAACATCCGTATTCATACTACCCGGTTTAAAGAAGCTTTAGAAGCTGCAAATAACGGACTCTCGATTGATGCAGAGAATCTCTCCTGCTTAAATGCCCGTAGCATTGCACTTTTGAAATTAAAACATCCCGATGCCGCTTATGCTACCATCGAAAAAGCATTAAGTTATAACCCATCCGACAGTCAAACACACACCACTTTTGGATATGCACTTCTCGAGAATGGAGAATCGCAACTTTCGCTCGTGCATTTTCGTGAAGCATTGAGGTTAAATCCTTCTAACGACTCGGCCCGAAGAGGTATTATTGAAGCAATGAAATCGCGGTATCTGGTTTACAGGCTATTTCTACAATATGCTTTTTGGCTTTCTAGGTTAAAAGGTAATATACAATGGGGTTTTATTATTGGCTTATATATTTTAATACGGATAATTGATTCTACTGCCAGTTCAAATCCCGGAGCAGCTCCATTTCTCTATCCAATAATTTATTTATATGCTTCATTTGTAGTTTTTACATGGCTTATCATGCCAATTTCAAATTTATTCCTGCAGTTCAATAAATTTGGAAGATTTGCCTTGAATAAAAATGAAAAGAAATATGCCAAAATTATCGGTTTACTCCTTCTAGTTGCCTTGATAAGCATAATTGGAATATTCTCGACCGAAAAAATTTATTTTTTCGACCTGGCTGTAGTTTCCGTAACCTTATGCCTTCCTTTAGCCGCAATGCAGCATATCAACAGGAAAAGTCATCAGAATGGAATGTTTCTTCTTGTGGCGTTTATGGTTTTTGTTGGAATTACCATGATAGGTTTTTCAGCAGCAGGAAGAAATAATGGACCGATATTTTTAATTTATATTTTTTCAGCTTTAGGTTCTCAAATTCTTGCAAATTATTATTTATCACGACGTTAAATTTTTATGAATTAAATTCTCTTAATTAAGATTTACGCTGATATACAATACTGTTTTATGAAAAACATTTTACTAAAGTTTAAATATCCTGTAGCTGGAATTATATTGCTGATACTGCTTTATTTCAGCTTCCGCACAGCAATATTGAAAACAGTATTTTCAAAAATTCAGCATAAAATATATAATGGCTATGCACTTTCTCTTAAAGCTGAAAAAGTTAGGTTTACGGGTTTTAAAACAATATATTTTGAAGGATTACAAATTAATCAGGATAGCAGTACCCTCCTTTTTATTGATACATTAAAAGTAAATCCAAAAATATTTCCGCTCTTAACCGGCAAAATTCTTTTCAGGGAGATAAATATCCAGGAAGGAAAGTTTTTTCTTGATATTAAACAACTTCGTAAAATAAGGAAAACATCGGCAAATACTCCAGATTCACTGATTGATAAATCTCAAATCAGCTATTCTAGGTTCATTTACAAAATCATTAATACATTTTTTGAAAATGTTCCCGTAAAGTTAAAAGTTAATAAATTCACTATTAGTTACCAGCGCGACACCATATTTGCAAGCAGCACTATCAATAATTTTCTTCTAAAAAGACTGAAATATTCGGGCAATGCAAATATCAGTGACAATCGAATAAATGAAAATATAATTTACAGCGGAACCCTGGATAATTCGGATAATAAAATTTCTTTTTCCGTTAAAAACGCTGACAAAAAGCCAATTACGATACCATATATTGGTTCCAGGTGGCAATCACTAGTTTCATTCGATAGTATTTACGGCGATTTTGAAGTAAAAAAATACAGGAATGGTGTTTTAGACCTGAAATTAACCTCAGGCATAGAGAATTTTTTAGTAAAGGATAACCGCATTGGTCCAAATGCCATTGTTACTAAAACCGGAAAGGGAAATTTGAATGTCAGGATTACAGAAAGAGCTTTTGAAATTGATAGTACCTCAGTTTTGGCTTTTAATAATTTTCAGTTTTCACCATATTTTAAGTTTGAGAAGAACCCAAATCGAATTGTACAATTAAAATTTATACGTCAGGAATTTGAAGCCAGTAAATTATTCAAATCGTTTCCTGAGGGTTTATTTGACAATATTTCGCAACTGGAAACCAAAGGCAACTTAATATATAGTCTGGATGTATCTTTAAACCTTGATTTTCCCGATAGTGCCACACTCGATTCGCGGATGGAGAAAAAAGACTTTTCTATAATAAAATATGGTCCCGAAGACTTTAGAAAAATGAATGGGAGTTTTAGATATGAAGTTTATGATAGAGGACGTTTTATCCGATCGTTTATTGTAGGTCCCGAAAATCCTGACTACACTCCTTTAGAACAAATTTCACCCTATTTAAAATATAGCATACTAACCTCTGAAGATGGTGATTTTTTTTATCATCGGGGCTTTAATGAGGATGCCTTTAAGGAATCGATTAGCAAAAACTGGGCTGAAAAGCGGTTCGCCCGGGGAGGGTCAACTATTTCAATGCAATTGGTAAAAAATGTTTTTCTAAGCCGAAAAAAAACCATTGAAAGAAAAGCAGAGGAAATGTTAATTGTCTGGATTATTGAAAATCTAAGGCTGTCAGGTAAAAACAGAATGTTTGAGGTTTATTTGAATATTATTGAATGGGGACCCGATATTTATGGAATTAAAGAAGCTTCCCGTTTCTACTTCAATAAATTACCCGCCCAGCTCAATTTAAAAGAAAGCATGTTCCTTTCCAGTATTGTTCCTCGTCCAAAGGCGTTCAAATATGCGTTTGACAATGAAGGCAAACTGAGAGATCATTATAATGGCTATTTCAGATTGTTAAGTGGTATTATGCTTCGCCGAAATCAAATTTCCACAACAGACACTATTAATTTAAAGCCTGATATTGAACTCACAGGAGCAGCCAAATTTTATATCTCGAAACAAGAAACCAACAGGGAAGATTCGATTTATTACATTGAACCTAAAAGATCTTTATTAGATCGGATTTTTAAAAGGGATGACGACGATGAACGAAAAGGTTTATTCAGAAAAAATAATAAATAATAATTTTCATCCTGCCCCATAACCTATTTTTTATTTAAAACTTAATACCGGAAAACATGGGTCTTTGTGCTTTGAATTCCTCCTAGATTCCTATAGTCTAATAACCTGATATCTCTATACTGAAATACTCGCTTCCGGAATTCTTTTTTGCAAATCCAACAACTGTTTTTGGTTTTCTATGCCAATGGTAAAACAGTCCATATAATCTTGTCTCAAAGCGTATTTAAGGCATTCATCAACCCTGTCGGATAATTTCCCGGCCCCAAATATTTTCATGCCCATAATGACCTTTCCCGAAGCTTTCATTTGTTTCAAAACAGAAACTACAGTTGGAACGTCGGCATCCATTGATGCACCGGCCGGATTTATTCGTGCCAGGTCGATCTGAACCCATGGTGTTGCTGCAGCAGCTTTTAGTGAACCTAATGTATGGCAGGAAACTCCATGAGCTTTTATAATTTTATTTTCTCTTGCTTTTGAAAGGATGTTCATAGCTCCTTGTTTTTGCTTTGGCCAGTTACTATCCGTCATACAATGAAGCAGAACAATATCCAGGTAATCGGTTCCCAATTCTTTTCGGAACCTATCAAGGTCATCATTCATTTCTTTTTCGGATGTAGCGTGTGTTTTGGTAAGAATTACCACTTTCTCGCGGGGAACACGCTTTAAAGCTTCTTTTAAGTGAGGATGGGTACCATATTGGTCGGCAGAATCCCAGAAATAAAATCCCTGCTCATATCCAGCCTGAAGTAAATCGGCCAGTCCATTAATTCCCAACTGACGAGTCTGGTTTGAATTTTTACCCCAACCATTTGTTCCGGTGCCAATGGCCATTCGCGATACTTCAATACCAGTATTTCCTAATGTTACTTTATCGGTGGCATACATTCGTTTGCCCGAATTAGCAATGGAGTTAACATTAAATGGATTTACAGTCAACAAGCCTGCTGCAGCAGCCGATCCCCTCAAAAAATTTCTCCTGTCCATTTTGTCAGAATTAAGTTATAATATATTAACAGGTATTGTTTTAAAATGTTGAATACAAGTTTTCCTATATTTGTTCAACTTAACTAAATAATATGAGTAATAAAATTATTAGATGGGGTATTTTGGGAGTAGGAAATATAGCCCATAAATTTGCCGAAGGGCTGAAAGTAGTTCCCAATTCTGAATTATTTGCCGTGGGCTCCAGAAATTTTCAAAAAGCTCAGGAATTTGGAAATCATTACAATATTTCCAAAATCTATGGTTCTTATGAGGAGCTCGCTTCCGATCCGGAAGTGGATGTAATCTATATTGCTACCCCGCACAATCTTCATTTTTCGAACACCATGATGTGTCTGGAAAAAGGTAAAAATGTGTTATGCGAAAAACCATTTGCCGTGAATGGCAGAGAAGTAAGGCAGATGATAGCCAAAGCCCGTGAAAAAAATCTATTCCTCATGGAAGCTATGTGGAGCCGTTTTATCCCACATATTATCAAAGCTAAAGAAATGATCGACTCGGGTTTAATTGGAGATGTCAAATTACTTAAAGCCGATTTTGGTATTAATTTTCCTTTTGATGAAAAAAACCGGGTTTTTAACAGGCAGTTAATTGGTGGTTCGCTCATGGATATAGGCATATATCCTGTTTTTTTATCATTGTTTCTTTTAGGAAAGCCTAAATCGTGTGTGTCGGTTGCGGGTATTGGTGTTACTAAAGTTGACAATAACTGCAGTATTGGTTTTTCCTATGAAAAGGATTTAATTTCGGTATTATATTCCAGCGTTGTAGCAAAAACAGATGTAACTGCTGAAATCCATGGTACAAAAGGTAAAATTATATTCGATGAATGGTGGTTTACTCCTGTTTCTTTTCACCACATTGATGAACATGGAAACAGGAATACTATTCAAATGGAATTTAAAGGGAATGGGTATAATTATGAGGCTGAAGAAGTTGTTAATTGTCTTCTGGAAGGGAATAAACAAAGCGATAAAATGTCATGGGCCGACAGCCTTTTGCTGATTGACCAATTGGATGAGATCCGTAAGCAATGTAATATCACTTATCCTGATCATGATTAAATAAATGATAATGAAGGATTCAAAATCCTTCATTATTTTCTTCTAGGTTTTCATGATTGTCGCCACCCAAACTGTAATAGTTATTTTCTTCATCTTCCGTTCCGATACTTTCCTGTTCATCGTCCAGTTCAGATCCCGGAATATCTAAATCCCTTTCACCAATAAATTCATCTAGAACCTGATCATTCGAATTACCCGAAAGATTTGGAAGCATCCTTTCGGAAATAGAATCGGGATTTATATCCTCAACTTTCAGTTCATTATTGTAAATATCTTCACTTTCAGGATAAACCGGATATCCCGGAAGATCATCTTCTTCTGCCGATTGTGTCTTTTGATCTTTCATAACTTTTTTTTAGAAAGGTAACTGAAATGATCAGGTTTTGTCTTACATATCCTTCACAAAAACCTTATATAATTCACAGGTTTATTATAAAAATCTGTAATTGCACGATTTCGTACAACGCTGTTCTTTATAGGACATATTGAAACATATTAAATTTCTTTAACTCTTCTATTATATGTTTAAATATCAATATATTGTAAAGTTTGGCACATGCATTGATTATCATGTATCATAACTTAAAATATTAATAAGATGAAAACAAACATGATCAAATTAGCAATAGCAACTTTAGCAATCACTTTAACAATCTCCGTAAGTGCTCAAAACACCAAGTCGATGAAAGAAAACAACTTCACTAACAAATTGAGCCATTTAGTGAAAGAAAATTTAAATAATGTTTCTAATGAGATTGCATACCACGTTAAAAATATTCAGGCAGCCATTCAATATAAACCTGCAGCTAATTTTGAATATGCTTCTGATGTTGCTGAAAACAATGTAATTGATCTCTCTGAGTTAGAATTGACAGTTAAGTTTTCACCTTCTATTAATGTAAGTGAAATGGTTGAAATGGGTAATAACATGAATGCTATTCTGCAAGAACTTAGTTTATCAGCTAAATATACATTGGAAAACGAAAATGAATTATCATTAAATGAAATCCAAAGTGAGTTAGCCGAAGTAGTTAAATTTCATCCTGAAGCATAAATTAATTCTCCATATACCTGCTTTGAAGCAGTCAAAAAAGACCTCTCTGAGGTCTTTTTTTTTGTTTTAAAAAGCGTAGAGTGTTTCATATTTCATAAAAATGTAATTTCTTTGCAGCCTGTTATAAAACACAAATATAATTCCATGCTAACGGTCGAAAAAATTGGAGGAACATCCATGTCTGCTTTTCAGGATGTGGTTCAGAATATTATAATTGGAAAGCGTAAACCTGAAGAGCTGTATAACAGAATATTTGTTGTATCGGCATACAACAATGTAACCAATTGGTTACTAGAGCATAAAAAAACAGGTGAGCCAGGAATTTATGTAAAGTTCCTGAATAATGAGGATTATAAGGGTGCACTTGATGAATTATTGAAGAAACTTCAGGAAATTAATCGCTTGTATGCGAATATTAAACTGGATTTAAGAATTGCCGATGAATTTATTAAGAGCAGAATTGAAAAGGCCAAAAATTATCTTCATAGCATGGCCCAGGTATTGGCATCAGGATATATTGATGGTCAAAGCATACATTTGGCGGCACGTGAAATATTATCGTCTATTGGCGAGGCTCATTCAGCCTTTAATTCGGTTAATATTCTGAATAACCATGGAATCAATGCTACCCTTGTGGATTTATGCGGTTTCGACGATTCGGAATCTTTAACAATCGACCAGCGTATTCATAAAGCATTTGCGAATATACCTTTTGACAAAACTATTGTGATTGCCACCGGATATACAAAAGGCATTGAAGGCATTATGCGCCAGTTTGATCGTGGTTATTCAGAAGTTACATTTTGTAAAATTGCTGTTGACATTAAAGCTGATGAAGCCATTATCCATAAAGAATATCACTTGTCATCAGCTGATCCGAAAATTGTAGGAATTGAAAAATCTATTCCGGTTGGGTTTACAAATTTTATGGTAGCCGATCAATTAGCTGATATTGGCATGGAGGCTATCCATCCAAAAGCATCCAAACCACTGGAACTGGCAAATATAAATATCAGAATCAAAAATACATTTGAACCCGAGCACGAGGGAACAGTAATTTCCAAAAATTACATAAGTCCGGAATCGAAAATTGAAATAGTTTCAGGAACCGATAAAGTTATTGCAATTGAAGTACATGATCCTATGATGGTTGGTGAATCAGGATTCGATTTAAGTATGATGCAATACTATAAAAAGTTTAATATCAGTTATATACTTAAAGCAACAAATGCTAACTGTATCACATGTATCATCTGGGACAATAAAAAAGCTCACTCGCTAATTGAAGATTTAAAAGCCAATTTCTTTGAAGTTACAGTGAAGCAAGTGGCCATGGTTTGTGCAATGGGAACCAATATTGCAAAACCCGGTTTTCTTTTTAAAGCAGCTAAAGCCTTATCAGACAATAATATTAATATTGTTTGTTTTTCGCAATCGATGCGCCAAGTAAATATGCAGTTTGTAATCGACAAGGAAAGTTACAGTAAGGCTATTGTAGCCTTAAATGATGCTTTATGCTGGAAAGCCTGAAATTGAAACTCTTTTAAATAGAAAACTCCGGAGGAACCAACCCTCCGGAGCAACCTTTAAACTACCCAATTTAAAAGAAAAACTACCCTAACTCAAACCCTATGAAATTTAAAACCTTAATTTAAAATCTCTAATTGAACAGGACAAATATAAGTTGTATTAATAGTGAATTTGTCGCTTATACAGTGAGTTTTATTAATACAAGAGATGAGATGCCTTAATAATATAGTTGACTTAAATCACCTACCCCAGTTAATGATTTTATAAACAGCGTATTCTATAATAGTATCAAAACCTTTATTCACATCATCTTCTTTTAAGTATCTCACTTTATCAGGAGGGATTCCATCTTCAAAATTTCTTCCTTCTGGACTTAAAGTACGGGAACAAGAAAAACGAAACGACCATCCATTTGGCAATTCTGCTCCTGTTGGGGCGCCTAAACCGCCTCCGGTTGTATCTCCTACAGTGAGTACATTAGGAAAAGCTTTCATTGCAAGTACAAAAAAAGAAGTAGCACTGTAACAACTTCGATTTGTTAGAATAATTATCGGTTTATCAAACGGACTTTTAGATGCCGGATCAATATAAACATAATTAGGTTCGGAGAAATCTTCGTGCTCTGGCCCCGTTTTAATGTAAGAAGTATATACATGGCGACGTTTATCGGCCAAAGCTTTGCATAATGTAAAAACGTTACTCACATAACCACCGCCGTTACTACGAACATCGATAATAATACCTTTTAAATCCTTATATTTATTTATAACAAAATCGATGTCAGAGGATGAAATTGTTGAAGAAAAACTCTCGTATCTTACATATCCAATTCTTCCATATCCAATAGTTGTATGCTTTAATGGACCGGTAACAAAAAAATTAGAACGTAAATATTTATCTAAAACTAACCTGCTATCGTAGTTTTCAGGGCCTTTGTAAAAAACTGCATCATATCGTGACACATTGAAAGGCGAAACCAAATTTACATGAGCGTCTTTCAATTCGCTGAGCATCGAAAAAAGCACATTAAACAATTCCACATCACTCATATTATTGGTAATCTTGCTACTGTATCTTTCGTGAACATCATTCCAATCGATATTTTTATATTCAAAAAATGAATATTTCTGATCCAGAATAGTCCAAAGTTGTTCAAAATTTTGTCTCGGTGTACTTTTTACATCTTCTCCTAAAAACAATTCAGAACACGATGCAAAGACAATTAATATGATAGCTGATATAATTTTTTTCATAATTAATTATTCGTAAAACGAAAAACAATTGAAGCCATGAATGTTGAATACATTCCTTTCACAGGGTTATAATTCCGGTATAAGCTGAAATAATTAAATCCATAACTTAATTTAAGCATGTTATTGTTGTGCAAAACATAATAGACAATAAATTTATTTTTCATTAAAAAGTAATGATTAAAAGAGGTAATTTTTATGTTTTCTAGTTTTATGGGTAAAGTGTTAATGTCAACAAAATCGCTGATAGTAACATAACCCGGACGTAAAACTGAACTTATAACAGGTATAGAAAGGATATATTGAAATTTCAGGTTTCTTTCTCTTTTCTTTAAAGATACCACTTCATTCCCTGAATGCCATGAAATATTATGTTCTAACATTGCAGTTGGAGCTAGGTAGGCAACAAAATCGTAATTTAAATTAGCGTTGTTAAACTTCTCATTTACTCTTAAGTTTGACATAGTTCCAAATTCCCAACCCAAATAAAAAGTATTTTTTGAAAAATTTCTGATTTTATATAAAGCAGTAAACGATAATTCATTATTATAAGAAACTGCTTTGTTGTTGTCGGTCGAAGAAAAATTACGGGTTTTCAAATATCCAATAGAAAATGCTTCATCCAACAGTCCAATAAATTTTTCGCTAGTCCAAAAATATTGTATGTGAATTGCAGGAAGATATCCTTTATACATCAGAGGTGACGTTCCATTATCACGTATTGCATGATAATTTAATCCTAATCCAATTTCAAGAAAATGATTTGATTTTTTTTTCTTTTCAGGAATAACATCTTGAGCTTGAATACTAATTAACTGAAAAACTATCAGAAACAGTGATATTATAAACTTCATCATTATAAAATTCCCAATTAATTAATAAACAAAGAAAAGATCCTTTTACCAATAAAATCCCCATTTCATTTTTATAATAAGGATTATCACAAATGTTTTTTAAAATTACGCTGACGCATGGCTTCATACACCAAAACTGCTGTTGCGTTAGATACATTTAAAGAATCTATTTTTCCCAACATGGGTATTTTAATTTGTGCATCACTTTCTTTCAACCAGAATTCCGAAAGGCCATCAGCTTCAGTGCCCATAACAATTGCTGTTGCTTCTGTTAAAGAAATCTCATGATACCAATTGTTTGCTGTTAAAGCCGCAGCAAAGCTTTTAATATTCGATTTTCTTAACCATTCTATCGCCTCCATTGAAGTACAACACACAATTTTACCTGAAAAAATACAACCAATACTTGAACGAATAACATTTGGATTATAAATATCAGTTAAGGGATCACAAACCAAAACTGCATCGACCTGGGCGGCATCAGCTGTTCTCAAAACTGCTCCAAGATTTCCAGGTTTTTCGACCTTTTCAAGGATAACTATTAATGGTTTTGGACCCAAATTCAGATCACTCAGTTTAAGATATTTTGAAACCACAACAGCCAGCAAACCATCGGAGTTTCCCCGGTAAGCCACTTTCTCAAAAACTGCGGCTGTAACTTCATAAACAATAAATTGGCTTGCTATTTTATTTATCAGGTCTTTTATTTCTTTTGAAATGCCTATTTCAGGACAATAAAAAACGTACTTAAACATAAAATCTGCCTCATTTGCAAGCTTCAATTCCCGAAAACCTTCCACAATAAAAAGCTGTTGCTCTTTTCGTTCTGAAGCCTTTCCTAAATGAATCACATTTTTCACTTTCGGGTTTTGAACACTGCTAATTTTTTCGAACATATAATAAAGCTTTACACAAATATAAAGGAAACGCCGTTGAGATAGTTAATTTTATAAAAGTTTAAGATATTTGCGGACAATTTGAAAGATGATAAAACTTGAATTACTGGCTCCGGCCAAAGATTTTGAGCATGGAAAAGCTGCCATTAATCATGGTGCCGATGCTGTTTATATTGGCGCTCCCAAGTTCAGTGCACGTAAAGCTGCCGGGACGGATATTGCACAAATAGAAGAACTTGTGAAGTATGCTCATTTATATTATTCAAAAGTTTACGTTGCTCTAAATACCATTCTTTTTGATTCGGAACTGGACGAAGTTTCCACATTAATCCACAGTATTTATAATGCTGGTGCTGATGCTCTGATTATTCAGGATATGGGAATTATAGAAATGTCCCTCCCTCCCATCCCACTTTTCGCCAGCACTCAAACACATAATACTACCCCCGAAAAGGTATTATTCCTTGAAAAAGCTGGCTTTAAACGTGTTATTCTGGCCCGCGAATTATCATTAGAGCAAATCACCGAGATTCACAGTAATACTAATGTTGATCTGGAATCGTTTGTACACGGGGCTTTGTGTGTGTCGTACAGCGGACAATGTTATATGAGCCAGTCAGTTTGTGGCCGTAGCGGGAACCGTGGGGATTGTGCCCAGCCTTGCAGGTCTGCTTACGATCTGATTGACGCGAATGGAAAAACAATTACTAAAAATAAGCACCTAATTTCAATGAAAGATTTGAATCTTTCAAAAGAAATTCCGGAATTAATTAAAGCTGGAATCACATCATTTAAAATCGAAGGACGGCTAAAGGATATTGGTTATATCAAAAATATAGTGGCAGATTACCGGCAAACCATTGATAGTTTCCTGGAAACAAACAATGGATATAAAAAATCATCGTCTGGTAAATCCCAATATGATTTTATCCCCAACCCGGATAAAACTTTTAACCGTGGTTATACTCATTATAATATCCATGGGCGAGATGAAAAACTTGCATCGTACCTCACTCAAAAGTCGCTTGGTAACAAAGTTGGTGTAATTAAAAAAATAGATGGAAGCCGATTAATTTATGAAGGAGAAACCTTAAATGCCGGCGATGGTATATGCTTTTTTTCAAAAAATGAAGAACTCACAGGTTTTAATGTGAACAAAGTAAACGGACAAGCACTTATCACCTCAAACCCCAACGATGCTTATGAAGGTGCTGTACTTTACAGGAATTTCGATATTCATTTTGAAAATCAGCTGAAACAATCCGTTGGAAATAGAAAAATTTCAATAAAAATGCATCTGGAAGGAAACGAACATCAAATTCATTTAACTTTAACCGATGAAGATGAAAATCAAGTCCAAATTACCAGACAACTTCAGGGAGTAAAAGCAAATGACAGGGAAAAAGCAGAAATTATGCTGCAAAACCAGCTTTCGAAGTTTGGAAATACGTCATTTATATTGAAGAATTATTCTGCACCTTTTGAAAATGTCCCTTTTTTACAAGCTTCACAAATAAATGATTTAAGAAGGGAAGCGACAGAACTATTGATAAAGGAAAGGATGTGCAATTGTGAGAAACTTGTTTCGTCAATTGAACCGAATGATTTTCCTTTTCCGCAAAATGAACTTAATTACAGAGCTAATATCTCGAATAAGCTTTCGGAACAATTTTATACACGACATGGTGCAAAAATATTGGAGAAAGCTTATGAGCTGGATAGCAATGTAAAGGAAAAGATATTAATGGAAACAAAACACTGTATCCGTTATCAACTCGACGCATGTTTGTTAAAAAAAAATGACGACCATACCTTGAAAGAGCCCTTATTTTTGAGAGATAATAAAAACACTTACAGGCTGAAATTTAACTGTAAGGATTGTGTGATGCTGGTTTTAAAAGGGAATTAGGGTGAAGGGAAGGGATACTTATATTCAGTATTTCAAGCCCTTATTTTTGTAATTCCTTAATTGTTGAAATTATATTCTCCATAGCTTTTTTGGTAGAAACGTATTGGGTCAATCTTACCATAATTACTATTTACGGCATAAACAATGGTTGTGCTGTCACTCGGGAAATAAAGCATATTTGCATAATATCCAATTGCATCACCGCTGTGCATATAATGCAATACCAATAGGCGTTTCAATTTTAAAAATACCTAATCCATAATACATAGTGAAAAAATCAGGATCCTTGGTTTTAGGTGCTTTCCAGGTTAACATTTCGTTTAATGAATTTGAGTTTATAATTTGACGATTCATTAAAGCGTTAAAGAAAATACTCATATTATATGGATTTGAAATTAGTCCACCATCGGCAGTATAGTAATCCCAACCACTAAAATAGGTACTTTCTATCACCTGTAATTTGCTGTACAGGTCAATATAACCTCTTACAATACCATTTGGAACTTGATCTTCAGCAGCAAACTTTGTTAATGTTAAACCAAGTGGATAAAATAGTTTGTCTTCAAATACTTTATAAAAAGGCTTTCCTTCAATTTTTTCGATTAATAAACCAAGCAAGATATAGCCTGTGTTTGAGTATTGTACATCTTCGTCTGGTTTAAAATTAGCATTTTGGTTATAGGCGTATTTTAACAAATCATCGGGCTTCCATTCTCTAATTAAGTCGTTAAGCGATGCTGTCTGGAATTTTAAATTCTGAATGTAATTGTAAACACCGCTGGAGTGTTGAAGCAGTTGCCTTATGGTTGCTATATCTGCATTTTCAATTAATTAATTACATCACCCTGCAAATAATCTGCTATTTTATCATCTAAGTTAAGTTTGCCCTCTTCAGCTAATTTCAATACAGTAGTTGCAGTTAACATCTTTACGGTAGAACCAACTCTTGAAATATTACAGAGTTTTATATCCTCAGCCTTACAAACTGGTATTAGTGTCACACTGAGCGGAGTCGAAGTGTTAATTATTTTATAACCGCTTGTAGCGGTCTCTTTTCATCTTCTATTTGCCAATATATGATTTCAATGAAAACTTAAAATCACTACCTTTTCCAACATCACTTTCAGCCCATATTGTTCCGCCATTTATCTCCACAAATTCTTTGCAAAGTAATAAACCTAAACCAGTTCCTGGTTCTTTATCTGTCCCATTTGTTGTAATCTTTTGAGATATATTAAAAAGCTTATCTAATATTTGAGGTTGTATCCCTAAACCATTATCAGAAACAGTTATAATAACATCTGAATTTATTTGAATTGCAGAAACACTAATACTCCCTCCTTTATGGGTAAATTTGATTGCATTTGAAATTAAATTACGAAATATCAGACTTATCATATTTATATCTGCAAAAACAAATAAATTCTCCTCTATAAAATATTTTATAGTTATATTTTTATTCCTTGCATTTAAGTGCAGGAGCTCCATAGCATTAATGCAAACATCTGCTAAATTTTGCTTTTGAGGCTCATAGGTTAATTTTCCCGACTCTGCTCTTGTCCACAATAACAAGTCTTCTAATAAGTTATAAGTGCTTTGCGCTGCATTATTTATAATGGATAATTGAATCTCTATTTCACTAGTATCATCCTTATGAATTTTTTCAATCAATAATCCTAAAAAACCAAGAATTGAATGAAATGGACTTTTCAGATCATGTGCTAAAATTGAAATAAATCGGTCTTTATTTGCATTGTGTTTATTTAAATCATCATTGGTTTTATTTAATTGGTTTAATGTTAATTCAAGAACATGCTTTTCTTTTATTAATTCGCGTTGAAGGTTGCTTAAATCACGATTCAAATTATGCATCGTTATATTTTGATCTATAAGATGATTTGCTTTTACGCCACCTATAATAAGTAGTCTGTTTTCTTTTCTGTATATTTGTGCAGAAATTGATGTGTTAATAGAAGAATAATCACCTAAAGTCAAAAAGCCATCAAAAATAAGTGGAATCGTATTGTCCAATAATAAAAGGGCATCAAAGGTTGGGTTAATTAAATTTTGACAAGGATCATCTTTGAAAAGTAACGAAATTGCTTTATTGGCAAAAATTAATTCTTTATTTGTCGAGAATAATGCTACAAATAATATATCGCTATCTATAATTGAATGATTAAATTCTTTAGACCATTCAAAGATAATTTTCTCTTCCATCATACCTAATAAAATAAATTTGGTGCTTCAAGTTCCTCATTTGAAACCTTTACAAAAATCGGAATATTTACTTGCATCCATTCATAATAGGGATAAATCTCAGCATAACAATCGGTGGATAAGATTTCTTTTAAAACTATTATCCAGGAGTTCAATTGAGCAGCCCAGTAATTAGTTGTAAACCCATGACTACGATATGCTCTAAAAACCCACAACACGGTTTCTACTAATACATCAGGATGGTTGTTTCTCAATATGGAAGCAATAAACCTTACATGATTGGAATGATTATCTTTCATCATGTTTATATTGTCCATGCCTACCAGACTCTCAATATCCGGCCGTTCCAGCATCATGAAATTGATTTTAGAAATGAGTAAATCCGATTTTTGATTATACTCTTCAGCAGTTTTGATACTTACTTGTTCTAAAAGTTTCGCAGTTGTTAATAGTTCATTTTTATCCATTTTAGTTTATATTTTTGATGAATAATTCAACGCTTCTCATATCCGTCTTATAAATTACATTATCATACTTCAACAAGGTGTCTTGCCCTCCATGTCGGAATGCCTGACCACCAACTAATATACTAAGCTCCGGGAACTCTTCTTTAAGTTCTTGTACCATATTTTCGAGTAAAGGTAAATGGAAATAGATACTTAGTGAAACTGCAAGAAAATCAGGCTTAATTTTTTTTACATATGAAATCAGATCTTGTATGGGTGTATTAGCTCCAAGAAAATAGGTATTCCATCCGTTCATTTCAAAAACATCGCTAATCATCTTTATTCCTATCTGATGAAATTCATTTTCAATGCAGGCTACAATTACCTTTTTATTAATCTTTTTTGCTGAAATAATTTTAGTATAAAGCTCATTTAATATAGCTTCGACAATTGAAGATGCTAAATGCTCTGTAGCTACGCTAATTTTATTATTTTCCCATAGCACACCTATCTCATACAACGATTTTTTTATTATATTTTCATATAACTCTTGAATAGTGAGATTTTCTGAATACTGATGAATAAATTCAGAACATTTTAAATGATTTCCTGAAATTAGCAATTTCAGAAATTCTTTATGTGCATCGTGTTCTTTCGGATCATTCATTATCTTTTTTTGTAAGATCAAATTATAACCAATATCAACTATTATCTCAAAAGCGAGCTCCTGAATACCTTAAAAAACATTAATGGAATGAACAACGGAAAAGCTATTACCAGGGGAGATCTGTATCTGGTTCCGTTCTACCAGGCATACAGAAGTCAGCAGAGGCTAATTGAAGATACGAGCCAACATATAGAGGTAGAGGTTTCACGGAAACAGCGAAGGGCGAAACGTCAAATAGTTGCCATAAAACTACCGGCCATCTACTCGATGTGTAGCACGTTGTTTTTAAGTCAATAAAATCTCTGCTGGTATTTTTAATCCTTTGTATAATGATTTTATCATGCTTAATGTCAGCTTTCTTCTTTTGTTAAGAATCTCACTCACTCTACTTTGACTCCCCAAATATTGAACCATATCCGAATTGGTCATTCCCATTTGCTCCATGCGAAATTTAATCGCATCAATCGGGTCAGGAGGTGCAATGGGATAATGTTTCATCTCATAAGATTCAACTAAGGTTACCATCAAGTCTAATTCATCGCCTTCCGGAGTATCTTTTTGTGCTCCCCACAATTCTTCAATTCTGCTTATGGCAGTATTGTAATCTTGCTCTGTTTTAATTGGTCGAATATCCATAATCAAATCGTTTTAGCATCAATTTTATCATATTGTTTATGAGTTCCGATAAACCTTATGAAAATCACTTGAAATTCATAATCAATCGCAACTATTAATCTGTAATTATTGCTTTTAATGTTGAAAACAACTCTTCCGTCTCCGACAATGCTTGCATTTTTATATTGCTTTTTCAGCTCATTTGAATTTTTCCATTCAGATGTTTTAGCATCATGATACCAAGCTATCAATGAGACTTCGGAATCAAAATATTGTGGTTTTTCAAAGAACTCTCTTAGAGTTCTAAAAGCAATAATTCTCATATTGCAAATCTACAAAAATAAATTTACGTTTCCCATTTTGGGATATTTTATTTTTACCGGAATGTTAAACGACACTGCGCTAATATGCTACAACCCAACGAATACCAAAAGGATAGATATGTTGATCCCGCAGGCATTGGCAAAACCGAGCGAAGCTAGCTCGTGAATACCTTAAAAAAACATTAATGGCATGAACAACGGAAAAGCTATTACCAGGGGAGGTCTGTATCTAGTTTCGTTTGCTAGCCTTATTTCAAACAAAGACAGAGGTATCCGTTAGTGTAAAGAGCGATGGTATTGGTACCCAACGAATCGCCGAATACAGCTTGTCCCGAACTTGATTCGGGAAGACCCGGAAGTTACACTGAGCTTAGTCGAAGTGGTCGGTGGTGTGAAAGGCTCTCCCCGTCAGTTTATCTGGCGGGGCGGTTTACTAATTTTTCTTCGGTAAATTTCATTTTATTATAAAATTTATCCTCTGCCCATTTTGCAGGATTATTAATGATGTAATTCGAAATGGTTTGATAGGATTGTTCATTTCGGATGATGTGTTCGTGATAATTGCGTTGCCACAATTTACCCATCATTTGGTTTTTGGATTTATAAATTTCCAAACATCCATAAAATACCAATGATTTGTATGCACCAACAATATCGCCAACCGTAGGGGCAATCCCTTGCGGTTGCCCTTTTTGTAATTGCCCAATTTTATTGTCGCAAATATCGTTATCATTTGGGGCGATGACGTCATTTGGGGCGATGACGTCATTTGGGGCGATGACGTCATTTGGGGCGATGACGTCATTTGGGGCGATGACGTCATTTGGGGC